>JANNZY010000027.1:0-37586 GCA_031410915.1 Actinomycetes bacterium | reverse complement strand
TGAACTTCGCGGCGGGTGCGGTGGTGCCGAATGCCGTGGTGGCCAAGCTGGGCGATGGCGGCAAGGTGTGTTTGTACACGTTGGCTGACACGGATCTTGTGGTCGACGTCAACGGCTGGTTCCCGAATTCCGTCGGTGGCTTATCCATACCGGTCCCGGACTCGACAGTCGTGGTTCCGAGCAGCGATGTAGTCGCAGGCGCGATCCGCAACGTTGATGGAACGTCGACGGTCGTGGTGGACGGCACTGCCGACGCGCCGCCTGTGGGCAGCTTCATGGCGGTCTCTCCGTCCTTATTGTCCCCTTTCGGCTCCCTCGGGCGAGTCATCGGAACCACGACAACCGTCGCCGGCGACACTTCCGTCGTTACCGAGCCAGCGATGCTTGAGGATGCCTTTCCAACTGGGCACTTGTCTTACTCGGGTGATCTGACACCGGTCACGCTCCCAAGTAGCCCCGACGCAGCCCAGGCTGGTCTCGCGGCACCGTCGTTCCGTCGCGGTGAGGCTGTCCCGCTGAATTCGATTGCAGGGTTCAAGTGCAGCGGCGGTCTCGGTGAATTGAATCTGGACGTGTCACTGAAGGTTGGTGCCGACATCGTCCTCGATTGGGGTGCCAGCGGTGGCGTCTACGCGAAGGTGGTCCTGAAGCTAACGCTGAGTGCGGCTGCGAAGGCGACATTGGGCGGGTCCGTTTCATGCAAGAACGAGAGCCCGAGTGTCGTCGGCTGGACGGTGATGGTCGGCCCAGTTCCTGTGGCCTTCTCCGCCCGGCATCTCATCGAAATCGCAGCCCAGATGGATGGTTTGAAGATGTCAATCGGTGGCGAATACGGGCTCGAAGCTGGATTCGAGTACAAGAACGGCAAGGGTGACTTCATCTTCAGACGGGTTACGGAGAACTCCCCACTCGAGATCAGCGATGTGCTGCGGCCAACTGGCGAGGCAAGCTTGTTCTTTGGCCCCGCGCTCACGGCGCTCGTTTGGGGTGTGGTAGGTGTGACCGTTTCCGTCGGTCCCGAGGTCATCGCAGCAGTCACCCGTGATGGGGGCACCTATCGGTGCGAATTGTCTCTCGGATATCGGGTCGCTGTCGACGCGGAGATCGGCAAGTGGTTCCTTAGCCTTTCGTTCCGTTTGGCGGCAGTAACGTTTGCGAAGGTCACGATCGGAGTCCGCGCCTGTGGCACCGTGCCTCCACCGTCCATCACCACTACGGTTCTTGGCAACGGGCTCCGCGGGCAGCCGTTTTTTGTGTCGCTGCAGGGCACGGCCGATGCGCCACCTATCAGTTGGAGCGCGACGGGTTTGCCTCCAGGTGTCGCCGTGCACGGCAGCAATATCGAAGGCTCACCGACGCAGGCGGGCTCGTACGCGGTCACCGTTACCGCGACAGATGCGGCGGGCCGTGGCGTCACCCGACAACTGGCGATGTCTGTCGTCGAACCGAGTCCCGAAGTCGTTGCCCTGTTCGGGACGATCGCAAAGGTCGGAGTCTCAACGTGGTACGTCGATCTTCGCGGCGGTCGGCACCGAATTCCGGACGGTGGCGTGTTCGAGTGCATCAACGGACAAGGCAAGGCGGTCGTTGAATCAACGCAGGCGCTGGTCGATGCACTCACGCTGTACGAGGATGCCGAATGTGTCCGGGCAAACTCGGGTGACGTCATCGCAACCAAGGGTGGGGTTGACACCTACCTGCTCTCCCCAGACTTCCGCAGGCGACCAATTCCGGATGGAGGCACCTACGAATGCCTTAAGGCCGGCGGTGCTCGAATCGTTCCAGCTCCCAAGTACTACGTGTTGGACCTTGCAACTGCCGCTGAGTACCGCCTGTCTTGTTGGGACGCTGCTGCGGCCCGCGGTAAGGTTGTCCGAGTTGATGGCGGTGCGTCGTATTACGTCGACTTGCGCGGGGGCCGCCACGCAATTCCCGACGGCGGAACGTACCAGTGCATCGAGGCGCAGCGAGGCGCGTGGGGGTACATCGTACCGAGGGCCTGGGTCGAGGCGCTCACGCCGTACGAACCAGCCGAGTGCGTGCGTGCCAACCCTGGCGACGTTCTCGTTAACCGCGGGGCGATCGACACGTACCTCATGACGTCCGACTTCCGGAAGCAGCCGATCCCCGACGGCGGCACCTACGAGTGTCTGCGTGCCAACGGGCACCCCATCATTCAGGCGCCCCACTACTACGTGCTTGACCTCGCGTCGGCTGGCGACTATCGGCTCTCGTGCTGGGATGCGGTCGCCGCTCGTGGCAAGGTGGTTCGAGCTGAGGGTGGCGCGTCGTATTACGTCGATCTGCGCGGCGGGCGTCATGCAGTCCCCGACGGCGGCACGTTCCAGTGCATTGAGGCCCAGCGTGGCTCGTGGGCATACGTTGTTCCGAAGGCATGGGTTGAAGCACTCACTCCGTACGAGGCGGCAGCGTGTGTCAGAGCGCAACCGGGCAACGTCATTGCGCACCCGAACGGTGACTCGTACCTGATCAACCCGGACTGGACCCGAAGCTGGATCAAAGACGGCGGCATCTATCAATGCGTTGTGAACGCCGGCCATCAGGTGGTCACTCCTGTGCCTCGGTACTACATCGATGATCTCACGTCAGCGACCGATCTCACGTTCTGTCCCGCAGATCGCGTACTGCGTCTCGCCGACGGAACGTCCTGGTACGTCGGCAACGACCTGATCAAGCATCCGGTCCCGAACGGAGGCACTTACCTCTGCCTGACGGCCTGGAAGGGCAAGTCGGTGGTCGCAGTCACGCAGACTCAGGCGAATTTGTTCACCACAGGAACGAGCCAATCGTGCTCCGTGACCGAGGTCAACGATCGAGTGGTCAAGGTAGGCCTGGCATCTTGGTACGTGGATACCGGTGGCGTGAAGCATCCAATTCCGAACGGCGGTACGTTCCTCTGTCTCACGGCGTGGAAGGGCAAATCGGTCGTGAACATCTCTCAGGACCAGGCCGATGCGATCCCGACGGGAGCAAACCAGTCATGCACTGTGACGGAGGCAAACGACTTGGTGGTCAAGGTCGGACAGTCGTCGTGGTACGTCGATACGGGTGGCGTGAAGCATCCGATTCCAAACGGGGGAACGTTTCTGTGCTTGACGGCCTGGAAGAGCAAGGGAGTATGGAACATTTCCCAGGACCAGGCTGACGCGATCCCGACAGGAGCCAATCAGTCGTGCACGGTGTTTGAGGCGAACGACTGGGTAATCACCGTCGGCGGGACCTCATGGTACGTCGACACTGGCGGTGTCAAGCACTGGATCCCCAATGGGGGCACCTACCTCTGCTTGACGCAGTGGAATGGTAAAGGGGTCTGGAACATCTCGCAAGACCAGGCTGACGCGATCCCGACGGGAGCGAATCAGTCGTGCGCTGTCACTCAGGCGGCGAACACCCTCATTCGTAGAACCGACGGAACCGTCTACTACGTTGATTCTGCGCTTGTGAAGCATTGGGTTCCGAACGGCGGGACGTTCACTTGTGCCCGGAACATTCGCGGTCTTTCGATGTACGACAATCTCAGTCCAAGTCACACGGATGCCTTCCCCGAAGGCGACTCCTACAAGTGCCGCGTGATTCTCCTTGGTCCGGACGGTTGGCGCTACTACATCGATGCGAGCGGCCAGCGCTTTCTCATCCCGAACGGGACGAACCAAGATCCGTACCTCTGTCTCTCGCGAAAGGCGGGAGTTGCCATCTACTCAGTTGGCTGGAGCACTGTCAACCTCTTTGTCGAACCCGGCCCGCGAGCAGCGTGTTACTACGACTAGCCAGCATCAGGCAGGTGGTCCAACTACGAAGGTCGGCTGCAAGCGATATGAGGATCTGACGTGAGGTCTCGCGTCGGCTCGATGACTCTGGTCGGCGTCTTCGTGCTCGGGGCAATCACGTTGGCTTCCGCGGTTGCTCCGAATACGACGTCTGCATCTTTGTCCTCTGCGACCGGGCTGGTGAGTGTGGAACCGGTGCGTGTGTTGGAGACTCGTTCGGTGCCGGGGGCTGGCACGATCGACGGTTTCTTTGAGGGGGTCGGTGTGCGTCGCGCCGGCAGTGTTCTTGAGCTCATCGTGACTGGACGCGGAGGGGTGCCGATCGATGCGTCCGCGGTGTGGTTGAACGTGGCGGTGATCGCTCCGGCGACGGACGGGTTTGTCACGGTGTACCCGTGCGGAACAGCGCGACCGTTGGCCTCGAGCATCAACTTTCGCGCTGGCGATACGGTCGCCAATGCCGTCCTTGGCAGAGTCGGTGGCAACGGTGCGGTGTGCATCTTCACCAGTGCCGACGCCGATCTCATCGCCGACGTCAACGGCTACACCCCTCGCGCGAGTCCGGCGGCGGATTCGACAACGACATCATCTGTCGCATCATCGCCAACTCCTTCTCCGGGCCCAATGACCAGCACCACCTTCGGTGCCGCAGGGACCACAACGACCGCCACGTCACTCGTCGTGTCGACTTCGACCGCAGTGCCGGTCACGTCGTCACCGACCACGACCGCCGCTGCCTCGACCACGTCCCCAACCACAACTCCGCAGCCGATGTCGAACTGGGCTGCGTGGGTCACTTCACCCTTCGACCTGACCCGGAGGCTGGCATCACTCGCTCCGTCGACGTCGCTGGCAACGAGATCGGTCGCTATCTTCCCCGGAGATCGCCATCAAGTCTGGCAGGGAGTCGGAGCTGCGTTGACCGACTCCTCAGTGATACTCATGCAAGATCGACCGGACGCGGTTGATCTGTTGTTCAGCCCGATGGCCGATTTCGGTGCGCGACTGAATCTGCTTCGATTGCCGTTGTCGGCGACTGACTTCTCAACACAGTGGTGGACCTGGTCGTGGGACGCCCAACTCCAGCAGGCGGCCCCGCCAACGCCGGCAAGAAGGGCCGTTGAAGTGGTCTCGTCGATAGAGGCTCGACGGATGGACCTCGGGGTCATCGCAACACCGTGGTCCGCGCCCCCGTCCATGAAAACCTCGGGGTCAATTGCGGGTGGCGCCCTGGCCACGAGAGACGAGGGCCAATACGCCGACCTACTCTTAGCCCAATCCCGATGGCTCGTCGCCGCTGGTGTTCCACTTCGGGCCATCACGATCACGAACGAACCCGGCTACTCGGCACCGTATCCGTCGATGACGATGACGGATGATCAGATGTCGACTGTTGCGCTGAAAATCGGTGCTTCCCTGCGATCGGATGGAGTCGAATTGTGGGCCGTCGACCACAACTGGGCGGACCGATCTCGAGTCGACAACGTGCTGCGACTTGCGCCGGGTGCCTTTGCGAAGGCTGCGTTTCACTGCTACGGCGGGACACCCAACCAGATGGCGGGCCTATCCGTGCCGACGGTCGTCACCGAGTGCACCGGAACGAACGATTCCTGGGAAGGCACATTCCGCTGGGATGCCCGCAACCTGGTCGCTGACAGTATCCGCGCAGGATCGACGGGGCTGCTGATGTGGAACTTGGTCCTAGACAGTTCGAGTGGCCCAAAGCTGCCCGGCGGGTGCTCGAACTGTCGGGGGCTCCTGACAATCGACTCCGTCAGCGGCGCGATCACGGCCACGCCGGAGTTCTACACACTTGCGCACCTGTCCCGTGCGGCCGCCGCCGGTGCAATCGTCATCGACTCGACGTCGTCCACAGATGTTCCCGTGGTGGCGTTTTCAAATCCCGACGGCTCCATTGGCGTCTTCGGACTGAACGACACCACCCTTTCGCAGACGATCGCGTTGCAGTCACCCGGAGGTCAACAACAGCGGCTCATGGTCGGAGCGCACGAACTCTTCACTGTTCGATGGTCAGCATGAGCTGATCAGACTCAGACGCTGGCTGATGTTGTGCGTTGCAGGGCGATTTGACGCGCGTCTATTCGTAGTCGACGCTGGCAAAGGTCTTCAGTTTGTCAATCTTGTGGTGGGCTTGGATCAGGCGGACGGTGCCGGACTGCGAGCGCATCACGAGTGACTCGGTGTGCGCGCCGGCGTAGTCGTAGCGAACGCCGCGCAGCAACGCGCCGTTGGTGATGCCCGTCGCAGCGAAGAAGCAGTTGTCGCCCTGGACGAGATCTTGCGTCGTGAGGACGCGGCCGATGTCGTAGCCCTCGGCGACCGCAGCAGCCTTCTCCTCGTCGTTGCGGGGATAGAGCCGGCCCTGGATCTCGCCACCCATGCAGCGCAGCGCGGCTGCGGCGGTGACGCCCTCGGGTGTGCCACCGATGCCGAAGAGCACATCGACGCCGGCGTCGGGCCAGCAGGTCGCGATTGCTCCGAAGATGTCGCCGTCGCCAATGAGGCGGATGCGGGCACCGGTGGAGCGCACCTCTTCGATCAGTGCCGCATGACGGGGACGATCGAGGATCATCACGGTCAGGTCGCGCACCGTTGTGCGCTTGGCCTTGGCGATCCAGCGCAGGTTCTGCGTCGCGGTGGCGGTGATGTCGATCGCGCCGGCGGCCTCGGGGCCGACGGCGATCTTCTCCATGTAGAAGCAGGGTCCGGGGTTGAACATCGTTCCCCGCTCGCTGACGGCGATGACCGCGATCGCGTTGTCACGGCCCTGTGCGGCGAGCGTGGTGCCGTCGATCGGGTCCACCGCGATGTCTGTCTTCGGCGGGGTACCGTCGCCGATCTTCTCGCCGTTGAACAACATCGGCGCTTCGTCCTTCTCGCCCTCACCGATGACGACGACGCCGTCCATCTGCACCGACGACAAGACCGTGCGCATCGCCTCGACGGCGGCCCCGTCGGCGCCGTTCTTGTCGCCGCGACCGACCCAGCGTGACGCCGCCAGCGCCGCCGATTCGGTGACGCGGACGAGTTCGAGCGCGAGGTTGCGGTCAGGCTGTTGGATCACGGACATCGGAACACTGTAGTCGGGGCCGAAAAAGCAGAACGAGCGCCCGAAGGCGCTCGTTCCTAATGAATGCGCTGTTGCACGCGCAATCGCCGCTTCTCACGGAACGTGTGCGAGTGGCCAGCCTGGATGCGGAGGCGATCCTGGTGGTCTCGAACGAGCTGCGTGATCAGGGCTGGGTTGCTGTATCCGTACATGACGGGTCCTTTCAGGGTTGTTGCTGGGGAGGATTGGCGCGCGCCGATGGGCGAGCACCGCGACAAGTGCTGAGGGTGTCAGCCGCGGCGGCTGAACGCGAGCAAACGGTCGACGCCACGGGCGGCGGTCATCGTGTTGATGGTGCGATTCGACATGGCGGACTCCTTTCGCTCGGCGGCTTCGGGCGAAGCCGGTGCAACGATGCCACAGGCTTGCGATCGGATACAAACGATTTACGCGTCCCGATACATTTGCTCGACGTGATCCCGGCGACAACGAAGATCTCCGCCGAGCGGTGCATCGGCGGGCGCGATCTCACCGAGCCGCGCCTGTCGCCGGACGGCCGCCGGCTCGTGTATGCGATGTCCGTGTCGGGCGGCGCGGCGTTGGTGCTCAGCCGGCTGGACGGCACCGCGCCACGGCAATTGACCGCGTATCCGACACCGCGTCCGGGCCGCGGCTTCGGTGGTGGCTGCTGGTGCTGGACGCCTGACTCGCAGGCTGTCGTGTACGCCGGCGGCGACGGCAACCTGTGGCTGCAGCCGGTGCCCGGCGGCCAGGTGCGGCGCCTGACGGACAACGGTCCGGAACGCACCGCGCAGGCACCGATGGTGACCCACGATGGATCGTTTGTCGTCTACGTCATTGACCAGCAGGAGGTCTGGCTGCAGAGCATGGTTGGTGTCACGAACGGCGGCGAGGTGCCGGCGGCGCGTCGCCTCGACGACGGCAGCGCCGACTTCTGCTTCGATCCGTTCGTCACGCCATGTGGCTCCAGCGCGCAGTGGCAGGCCTGGAACGTGCCCGACATGGCGTGGGACGCAGCCCGCGTGCAATGTGTCGCGCTCGACGGCAACGCGTCCTCGTCGGTGGTCGGCAGTGGCTCCATTCAGCAGGCGCGCGTGATGGCCGACGGTCGCCAGCTGTTCGTTCGCGACGACACGGGGTGGAACAACCTGTGGCTCGGCGACGCACCACTCGTCGACGAGCCGTTCGAGCATGCCGACCCGACGTGGGGTCTCGGCCAGCGGACATACGCTGTCTGCCCCGACGGTGGCCGCATCGCGTTCACCCGCAACGAATACGGCTTCGGCCGCCTGTGCGTCGTCGACGTGCGCACCCGTCAGGTCGACCAGGTTGCGCGCGGCGTGCACGGCCAACTGTCCTGGCACGGCTCGCGCCTGGCCGCGCTGCGTTCCGGCGCGCGCACGCCGAACCAGATCGTCGTCTACGACACGGATTCGTGGGAGCGCACGGTCATCGACATCGGTCCGGTCAGTGGGTGGGAGGCCGAGTCGCTGGTCGAACCGGAGCTCGTCGAGATCAAGGCGCGCGACGGCGCCACGGTGTTCGCGCGGCTGTACCGCGCCGACGAGCCCACCGAGCGCATGCTCTGTTGGCTGCACGGCGGCCCGACCGACCAGTGGCAGGTCACGTTCAACCCACGCTTCGCCTACTGGCGTTCGCGCGGGTGGAACGTGCTCGTGCCCGATCACCGTGGCTCCACCGGCCACGGTCGCGAGTACCAGCAGATGATGCGTGGCCGCTGGGGCGAGTTGGACGTGGCCGACATCATCGACACACTCCGCCACGCACGCACCAACGGCTGGGGGGCGCCGGCGAGCACGGTGCTGATGGGCGGCTCGGCGGGTGGGTTCACGGTCCTCGGCGTGTTGGCCGCAGCGCCCGATGTGGCTGCCGCAGCCGTGGTGTCGTATCCGGTCACCGATCTGTTCGACCTGGCCGAGCGCAGCCACCGCTTCGAGCGGCACTACACGCATTCGTTGGTCGGACCGCTCCCGGCCGATCACGACGCCCCCGGTGCGCACCACGATCGATCACCGGTGCACTTCGCCGAGAAGATCCGCACACCGTTGCTGATCTTCCACGGTGCCGATGATCCGGTCGTGCCGGTCAGCCAGAGCCGCACGTTCGCGCAGCGCATCGCCGAGGCCGGTGGCATCGTCGAGTTGTGCGTCTACGAGGGTGAGGGCCACGGCTTCCGACAGCCGATCAACCAGCTCGACGAGTACCTGCGCATCGGCGACTTCATCGCCAATCACGTCGCGCCCAGGTAGGGTCGCGGCGTGAGCCAGACCTCAGACACCTCCGGTTCCCCGCTCCGGGGCTCCGGTCAGTCGGCCGATTCCGGCCCCGAGATCGACCTGCGCGACGAAGACACGCCGCGTGTGTTCTACGACCTCGGCGAGTGGGACTTCGATCAGCAGGCCGAGCTGACATCGGCCCTGGCCGAGTCCGAGATCCCCCACGCGTGGGACGGTACCGAGCTGGTCGTGCCCGCCGAGTTCGAGGTGGCCGCCGACGCCGTGTTCGCCGACGTCGAGCAGCGCCTGGAGGCCATCGGCAAGGGTGTGCCCGACTACGGCGAAGGCGAGGATGGCGATGGCGATATCGATCGCGATGTCGTTGCTCGCGAGATCACCGACGACACCACGCTGACCGAGTACGACCTGGCCGATTGGGACGAGCTCGAACGCTCGCTCGTCGGCGACACGCTGTCGGCCAGCAACATCCCGTTCCGCTGGGAAGAACTCGTGCTACTCGTGCCGACCGAGGACGAATCGGCAGTCGACGCGATCCTCGACGAGGTCGAGTCCGGCGACGTCATCCCGGTCATCAACGACGGCGAGGACGGCGACGACTTGCCGTTCGAGAGCCTCAACAGCTTCTTCCTCGCCGGCGAGCGGTTGCGCAAGGATCCGCGCGACGCGGACGGACTCGAGCGGTTGCTCGATGCGTTGAAGATCGCCGACCCCAACCGCCCGCCACGGGGTGTCGAGCTGCGCGTCTGGCGGCGCAGCTGCGAGCTGGCCGAGCACCTGGCCGACACCTTGGTCGAGGGCAGCGACGGCGAGCTCGACGACGCGAAGCCAGTGGCAGAAGACCTCCACGATCTCCTGCGTCCATTGATCTGATCGCGCCGCTGGCCGTTACGGTCTGAGCCATGCTGCTCGCCGAACTCGAGGTGTGGCACTCGCGTGCCGGCACACCGACTCGCCGCCTGTCGCTCGGCAGTTTGATCCTGCCCGCCGAGCCCGCGCCGGGGTTCGGTGGCCTGCTGCTCGGTGCCGTCGTGGCCCATCACCTCGACGACGTCGACGACGATCTCGTCGCCGACATCCACCGCCTGCTCTACCAGATCGAGCGTGGCGACCGTGTCGTGCAGCCTCGCCTGCGTCATCGCTACCAGATCGATCGTCACGGGCTGGCCGTCAGCCGCCACCGGATGGAGGGCGAGGGCGAGAACGTGCACTTCGCGTTCGACAACAACGGCACCGGCCTGGCCCAGGTGCTCGGCGCGATCTATGCCGTCGAACGCCTCGCTGCCGCGTCGCGCCATCTGCTCGTGCCGGTCATCAGCAAGGCGATGCGTTGGAAGGGCCCGATCGGGCCGTCGTTCATCGCCCACCTGGCCGGCGGCACGGTCACATCGCTTGCGGCGATGGCCGACCCGCGGGCGTGGGCGCTGGAGCTGTTCGGGTTCCCGCTCGGGACAACCAAGGTCGGCAAGAAGGACGTCATGTCCCGCTACCGCGAGGCGCTGCGGCTGGTGCACCCAGACCACGGTGGCGACGAGTTCACGGCCGGCAGGGCGATCGGCGACCTGCACGAAGCGCGCCGGATCCTGCTGGCATGAAGCCGACGAGGAACCTCAAGGGTGTCTTGCTGTTTCCTGGCGCAGGTTCGGACAGCAACAACCCGTCGCTCGTGCGCATCGAGCAGACGCTGGCACCGCTGCCGGTGCGTCGCGCCGACTTTCCGTATCGTCAGGCCGGCCGGCGTGCACCGGACCGTCCGCCCGTGCTGCTGGAGACCGTGCGCGAGCAAGCAGCAGCCATGGGCAAGTCCGCCGCGCTCGTGCTCGGCGGCCGATCGATGGGCGGTCGCATGTGTTCGATGGCCGTTGCCGGTGGCGACGAGATCGGCCCGGCGCTGCCCGCGGCCGGGCTCGTGCTGATCTCCTACCCGCTGCATCCTCCGGGCAAGCCGGAGAAGTTGCGCGTCGAACACCTCGCCCGCATCCACGTGCCGTGCCTGTTCATCCAGGGCACACGTGACACGTTCGGCGGCAGTGGTGAGCTGGAGCCGTGGACCGCCACCATTCCCGGGCCGGTCACGCACGTGTGGCTGGATGGCAAGGGCCACGATCTGAAGGGCTCAGACGCGGCGATCGCCGCTGCGGTCGGCGACTGGCTGGCCGCCACGTTCTGAGGGTTCGGGGTTGAGCTCGTCGAGGTCTTTGTGCGCTGTCTCCGGATAGCGCAAGACGATGATCGAGACGGCCACGATCTCGCCGAGGGCCATCAGCGCCATGGCATGCCCATAGCTCCAGCCAGCGTCGAGCAGCTGGCCGACCAGCAGCAGACCGGCGGAGCCACCGACCAGCGCTGACGCAGTCAGCAGGCCCGCAGCGCGCCCGCGGTTGCCGGTCGGGAACAGCTCGGTGCGGTACACGGCGATGGCCGGGTAGGCGATCCCGCCGACGAACCCGGCACCGAACGCGCCGAGCCAGAGCCCGACCCCGGCCGAGCTGAACGACCAGATGCTGAATGCGGTGGCCAGCGGCAGCGCAACAACCACGAGTTGTCGCCGGCCGCGCAGGTCGGCGATCTTGCCGCCGACCACGAATCCGAGCGCGGCGGGAGTTGCGGTGGCGAACGTGAAGATGCTGACCTCGCCGGCGGACAGGTCGCGCACTTCGTCGAGGTAGCGGTTCTGGAAGAACGACGCGGGAGCGACAAACAGGTTCGTCAAGAACGCGACCGACGAGAGTTGCGCGAAACGCAGTTTGTTCAGCCGTGGCGCGATGACGTGCGGGCGTTCGAAGCGGCGTGTCTCGGGCAGGCGGCGGCGCAGGTCGAACGCGACGACGAGCCAGATCAGGGCAAGGACGTAGACGATGCGCCAACCCGCTGATCCGAGGTCGGCGAACGGTAGACCCATCACGGCGATGCCCGCGCCGAGACCGCTCGCCATGGCCAAGACGCTGACCGCATACGCGCGGCTGTTGCGCGGCATCTCCTCCGCAGCCGCGACAGCGATGAGCAGGTCGAGGGCGAGGCCCATCGGACGGCCGAGCGCTTGTGTGCCGACCAGGACCGGGAACGTCGGTGCGAGGGCGCCGAGCGAGGACACGACCGGCGCCAGGAAGGCGGCGAGCACGATCATTCGCCGCCGCCCGACACGATCGGCGAAGAACGCGATCGGCATCGCGAAGATCACGCCGATGCGCACGACGACGCCGCCGACCCCCTGGCCGAACTTGCCGATGTCGAAGTCCTTGGCCGCGTAGTTGACGGTCTGGGTGAATAGCGTGTTCGTGAACGCGCCGGTCATCGCCGCTGCGGCGAGCAGGCCGAGCAGAAGCGCCTGGCGTGGGTCCAACCGATCGGGCGGGGCCCACCACGGCTGCACACCATCGGCGCGAGCGGGCCGGTTCTTCAGCGCCCGGTGCACCGGCCAGGCGAAGAGCCAGCCGAACCAGGGGATGGACAGCCGGTAGTCGATCGTCTCTCGGTCGTGACCGTCGACGCGTTCGACGCGCCTCTCGTACTCGCTGAACGGACCGTCGGCCTGGCGGAATTTGGTCACGCCGTCGCCATCCTGCACCGCTTCTTCGCGCACGAAGTCGTCGCGCGGGGTGCGGGCAGCGATGGGCTTGGTGTCGTCCCTGGTGACAGCGAGATCTCGCACGATGCGTCTCGGCGCGACCACGAACGGAGCATACTGACGCCCATGGATGCAACGGCCGAGCAGATCGTCGTGCGTCGGAACGGGCCGCTGCACGGCGAGGTGCGTGTCCCCGGCGCGAAGAACTCGGTGCTCAAACTGATGGCCACGACGTTGATGACGAACGGGGTCACCACGTTGACGAACGTGCCCGACATCGCCGATGTCGCGATCATGGGCGACCTGCTCGCCGCGATCGGTGTGACGTCTGCCTGGCATCCGACGCAGGACCGCACGCTGCTGCTGACCAACCACGGCGACCTGACTCCCGTTGCGCCGTACGACCTGGTCGAACGCATCCGGGCATCGATCAACGTGCTCGGCCCGCTGCTCACCCGTTGTGGCCGGGTCAAGCTGTCGCTACCCGGTGGCGACGACTTCGGCAGCCGCCCGATCGACATGCACATGAGCGGCCTGGAGGCGATGGGCGCGACGTTCGAGATCGCCCACGGCTACGTCGAGGCGCACTGCGATCAGCTCTTCGGCGCGGACATCACGTTCGATTTCCCCAGCGTCGGCGCGACTGAGAACATCCTCACTGCCGCGGTGTTCGCCAAGGGAACGACGGTCATCGACAACGCGGCCCGTGAGCCCGAGATCAGCGACCTGTGCAACTTCCTGGTTGCGATGGGTGCCGACATCGAGGGGATCGGCTCGTCGACGTTGGTCGTGCACGGTGTCGAGCGCGACAGCCTGCGCCCGGTCACCCACGAAGTGGTCCCCGACCGCATCCAGGCCGCGACCTACATCGCCGCGGCGGCGGTCACCGGTGGCGAGATCCGCCTGCGCAACGCCCGTCCCGACCACATGGAGATGGTGCTCAAGCGGTTCGCCGACATGGGCCTGCGGATCTCGCCCGAACACGACGGCATGTCGGTCTGGTCGCCGACGCGGATGACCGCGATCGACGTTGCGACGTTGCCCTATCCGGGTATCGCCACCGACTACAAGCCGCTGATCGTGACGATGCTCGCTGTCGCCGACGGGGTCGGCATCGTGACCGAGAACCTGTATCCCGGCCGCTTCCGCTACGTCGAGGAACTGCAGCGCCTCGGTGCTCAGATCAGCACCGATGGCCACCACGCCGTCGTGCGGGGCGTCGACACGCTGTCGGGCGCTCCGGTACGCGCACCCGACATCCGCGCCGGGGCGGCGCTGGTCGTCGCTGGACTGGCTGCGGCCGGCGAGACGGTCATCACCGGCATCCACCACATCGATCGTGGTTACGACGACATCGTCGGACGGCTGGCCGGGCTCGGAGCCGACATCATTCGTCGGTGACGTCCTCGGCGGCGAGATGCCGCTGCAGTGCGATCCGGTCGGCACGGCGACGGGCGAGCCAGAGCAGTCCGACGACACCAAGCATCGGGAGCGCGACGAAGAGCGCTTCGTCCCATCCGCCCTGGTGGGCGAGCACGGCGACGATCATCGGGCGTGCGTCACAGGGGGAATGGACGCGACCCGGGGAATTGTTGTCACGTTCGGGATCCTAACGATCCACCTGGTTCAATGGTCTCCGAGGTCCAACACATGCGAGCACAAGTCGAAGAATGCATCGAAGTCATCCGTCCCGCGCTGCAAGCCGACGGTGGTGACATCGAGCTCAAAGACGTGGACGAGATCACCGGCATCGTGTCGGTCAGCCTCGTCGGCGCGTGCGGTACGTGTCCCGTCAGCTCGCAGACGTTGAAGGCCGGGATCGAGCGCATCATGCGTGACCGGGTCGACGGCGTCACCGAGGTCGTGGCGGTCTGACGCTTGGGTCGCCGCAACCAACCCGTCGAGGAGTTGTTCGCCAGCGCACGCACCGGTGATCGGGCGGCGCTGGCGCGCCTGCTGTCGTTGATCGAGCGTGGCGAGGCCGATGCGCGCACGATCGGCCGCTTGTCGTACCCGCTCGGCGGCAACGCGTACACGGTCGGGCTCACGGGGGCCCCCGGCGCGGGCAAGAGCACGCTGACGTCGGCCGTGATCGGGCACCTGCGCTCGCTCGGCAGCGAGGTCGCGGTCTTGGCCATTGATCCGTCGTCGCCGTTCACCGGAGGCGCGATCCTGGGCGACCGGGTGCGGATGCAGGACCACGCCACCGATCCCGGTGTGTTCATCCGCTCGATCGCGACGCGTGGCCACCTCGGTGGGTTGTCGTTGTCGACGCCCGAGGCGGTTCGCCTGCTCGACGCCGTCGGCCGCCACTGGGTCCTCGTCGAGACGGTGGGGGTGGGCCAGGTCGAGGTCGAGATCGCCGGCAAGGCCGACACCACGGTCGTGGTCCTCAACCCCGGCTGGGGCGACTCGGTGCAGGCCAACAAGGCCGGGCTGATGGAGATCGCCGACATCTTCGTGATCAACAAGGCCGACCGCAAGGGTTCGGCCGAGACCAAGCGTGACCTGGAGCAGATGCTGGATCTCAGCGATCTCGCCGCCGACGCCTGGCGGCCACCGATCCTGACCGCAGTCGCCACCAACGGCACGGGCGTGGTCGAGCTGTGGGACGCCGTGCTCGCCCACCGCGACGCGATCACCGCCAACGGTGTGCTGGCCACGCGACGCGAGTTCCGTCTGCGCGAGGAGATGCGCGACATCGTCGCTCGCCGCCTCGAGCAGCGGGCCAAGGAGATCTGTGGCGGCGACCGCTGGGACGAGCTGCAGGACGAGGTTCTGCACCGCCAGCGCGACCCGTGGTCCGCCGCCGACGAAATGCTGAAGAGCGTCAACGCATAGGGTGGCCGTCAAGGCTGAGGCGCGTGGCCGAAGGATCCGAGCATGTGCTTGCTTCCCTCTGCCATGGCGGTTGGCCGAAGGATCCGAGGGTGTGCTTGCTTCCGTCTGCCAGTGAGTATCTGCCCGCCGGCGTGGCCGAAGGATCCGAGCGGAGCTGGCATGGTTCGATCGACGGGGTCTGTCCAGATCCCGTTGCAATCAGGCATCGATATGGCGTTGAGCTCGCCGCACGGCGATGTGTAAGTCGGTGACGACCTCGTCGAGCCGATCGAGGTCACTCCACCAGACCTCGACGATTTCCCAACCGAGCGCACGCAGCTTGCGCTTGCGGGTGTTGTCCGCACGCTGGGCCGAGGGCGAGCCGTGGTGGGCCCAACTCTGGCACTCGACGCCGACGCGCAGCTCGACAATGGCGAGATCCAGCGTTGCCACGAGTCGACCGGCCGCGTCGCGCACCGGCCACTCGTCGACCATCGGGGTGCCAGCATCAGCGAGCAAGCGCTTCGCCAAGCGCTGGAACCAGCTGAGCGGCAGTCGTTGGCTGACTCGATCATCCAGCAGCGCGATCACGGTGTCTGCGGCAGGCACGCGAAGCTCTCGCCAGCGCTCGAATTCTTGACGCAGCCAACGAGGCGACGCGCCCGAGCGCAGCGCGCCGTCGAGTGGCTGCCCGACATCGTCGCCCCGGGCGGCAAGGTGCACCAGCGTCACGGGCACCGTCGTCACCGCAATGCCGTCGACGACGTGTCGATCGCGTTGGCTCAGTCGCCTGGACGACCGCACGACCACATTCTCGATCCTTCGTGGTCGCGCCCCATGGGGAACGAGCACTTCGATCTCGGGACGATCCCTGTAGCCGTCAAGATCGTGAACTCGAGCGGCCGTCGGTCCGCAGATCAGCGCACCCGGGAGCAGGCTTGCCATCGAGACGGTCTGTATCCAGGTGACAGGAATGCCGGCGAGGGCAATGAAGCCGGGCGACGGGCTGAGCCAGCACCCTCGGTGAATCAACCCACGTTCTCGGTGAAGTGTGACCCCCGCTCGTCGAGACTGACGCGTTGTCACGACGCCGTGTTGCGCGACGAAGAGTCGGTTGACGGCCTGCATCGGTGTGGTGCGCTTGAGGCTCATGCCGGCGTGTGTGCTCCGGTCCGGTGCCTTCCGGAAATTTCGCCGTGAACCCCAAGCGTTCACGGAAGTCGCTGGAGGCGAGATCCGAGCGGTGGCTCCGACTCTTCGGCCGGTGAGTCGACGCACGCAGAATCTGAGTCCAGCGGCAGTGCGCCTCCTCGTGGCAGAAGCGATCAACCGGCGCCACGGATTCTTCGGCAGGGATCGTGCAGCTCTGCGGTGCGGCAGTTGGATCCGAGGTGTGTCTTGGTCTGTTCGGCCGTTCGCGGCGTCGATGGTCCTGGCTCGGTGGTCGGGGCGGGGTGATCGGGCTGATCGGGCTGATCGGGGAGTGGCTAGGGTCGGCGGGATGAGTGACGGTGCAACGAATGCTGAGCTGGTGCTGCTGGACCGCCGTGACGACGGGGTGGCGGTCATCACGCTGAACAACCCGAAGGTCAACGCGCTGTCGCAGGAGGTGCTTGCGCGACTCGGCGAGGTGGTCGCCGAGTTGGCGGCCGATCTGCCCGGTGCGGTCGTGGTCACCGGCGGCGACCGGATCTTCGCAGCCGGGGCCGACATCAGCCAGTTCGGTGGCCCGTCCGAGGCCGTCGGCATCACCGCCGGGTTCCACTCGTCGCTCGACGCGTTGGCTGCCCTGCCGCGGTTCGTCATCGCCGCAGTCAGTGGGTACGCGCTCGGTGGCGGGTGCGAGCTGGCCCTGGCGTGCGATTACCGCATCGTCGGTGAGCGCGCTGTGTTCGGCCAACCGGAGATCCTGCTCGGCATCATCCCCGGCGGCGGTGGCACGCAACGGCTGGCGCGAGCGGTCGGGCCGAGCCGGGCCAAGGAGTTGTGCATCACCGGCCGTCAGGTGAAAGCCGACGAGGCGCTGCGCATCGGCCTCGCCGACGAGGTCGTTCCCGGCGAGGAGTTGCACGCCAGGGCGCTGGCGCTGGCAGCCGAAGTCGCCAAGGGCGCGCTCGTGTCGCAGGGCCTGACCAAGCGGGCGATCGACGAGGGCCTGCAGACCTCGCTCGCCAACGGACTCGTGCTCGAGCAGCGCTTGTTCGCAGAGGCGTTCGAGTCCGAGGACAGCCAGATCGGCGTCGAGAGCTTCCTGCAGAACGGCCCCGGCAAAGCCGAGTTCACCGGCCGCTGATCCCGAGAGTTCGGGGGCTACTCGGCCCAGGCGATGCAGCCGAGCTCGAACGGGTTGGCCAGGAACGGACTGGTCGGCATGACCCGCGCGGTGAGGCCGTAGGCACCGGATTGGCGGATCTCGTACATGCCCGACCACACGCCTTCGGCATCGGCGGTCAACGTCAGGACGGCCGGATCCAGCTCGAGGTTGCCCTGCAGGTCGATCGGGCCATGCAGCACCTGCACCGTGACGTCCGGGACGCTCAACCCGGCGAGTTCGACGGTGGCCTGCACCGGCCGCGTCTCGCCGGCGCGACCAGGGGTGGTGTCGGTCTCCAGCGACGTGATCCGCACGCCGCTCCACGCCGCGTGGACGCGCTGCTTCCAGAGGGCAAGCCCTCGCGCGCCGGACGCGCCGCTGCCGTTGACCGCCGCTGCGTGGGCCGCGGCAGGCTCGTACAACTTGGTGACGTAATCGCGAACCATGCGCGACGCGGTGATCTTGGGCCCGAGCGACGCCCAGTTGTGCAGCGTCTTGTCGACCCAGCCGTCGGGGATGCCGTCGGCGCGATCGTGGGTGTCGTAGAACAGCGGCACGATCTCCTGCTCGAGCAGACCGAACAGGCTGGTGGCCTCGCGCTCGTCGCGGCGGCGGCCGTCGGGATCGTCGTCGACGGACAGGATGTCCCAGCCGTTCTCGCCGCCGTCGCTCCATTCGTCCCACCAGCCGTCGCGGATGCTGGCGTTGAGCGCGCCGTTCAGCGCGGCTTTCATGCCGCTCGTGCCGCACGCTTCTTGCGGACGGCGCGGGTTGTTCAGCCACACGTCGCAGCCGTGGTACATCATGCGGGCCACGGCGATGTCGTAGTCGGGCAGGAACACGAAGCGGTGCCGCACGTCTTCTTCGCGGGCGAAGCGCTCGATGGCCTGGATCATCTCCTTGCCCGGCTGGTCGGCGGGGTGGGCCTTGCCGGCGAAGACGAACTGAATCGGGCGGGTCGGGTGCAGCAACAGCTTGCGCAACCGGTCGGGCTTGGAGAGCAGCAGCGTGGCCCGCTTGTAGGTCGCGAAGCGGCGGGCGAAGCCGATGGTCAACACGTCGGGGTCACCGATGTTGTCGCCCATCCGTTCCTGGACGAACTCGACGAGGCGGGCGCGGCCGGCGCGGCGGGCGGCCCAGACGCGACCCGGATCCAGCTTGTAGGCCCGCTGCCACGAGTCGTCGTCGGCACCGTCCCACACGCCATGGATGCCGTCGCGGAACAGCTGGTCGATCTCCGGTGAGATCCAGCTGTGGGCATGGATGCCGTTCGTGATCGACCCGATCGGCACCTCGTCGACCGGCACGCCGGGCCACAGCCCGTTGAACATCTCGCGGCTGACCGCGCCGTGCAGCTTGGCGACACCGTTGGCCCGTGCTGCCAGGCGCAGGCCCATCACGGCCATGTTGAATCGGGTCTCGTCGGGCTCGTCGTCGCGGTGGCCGATGGACATCAGCCGGTCGAACGAGATGCCGAGATCGCCGGCGAGGCCGGAGAAGTACTTCTCCATCAACTCGCGTGGGAAGCGGTCGATGCCGGCCGGGACCGGTGTGTGCGTCGTGAACACGCCGCCGGCGCGAGACGCCTCGACGGCTTCGTCGAACGTGAGCCCCTGCGAGACGTACTCGCAGATCCGCTCGAAGGCGAGGAAGCCGGCGTGGCCTTCGTTGGTGTGAAACACCTGCGGCTCGATGCCGAGCGCACGCAGTGCCTTCACGCCGGCAATGCCGAGCACCATCTCCTGGCGCAGCCGGTGCTCGACGTCGCCGCCGTAGAGACGGTCGGTGATGCCCGGTGCGTCGAGCAGGTAGAGCGGGATGCGCCCGACGTCGCTGCGCCAGATCGTGACCGTGACGGTGTCGCCGGCGAGATCCAGCGTCACCTGCTTGCCGGTGTTGGTGAGCGCCATCGCCGCCGGTTCCAGGCTCGGATAGCGCTCCTGTTGCCAGCCGTCGGCGTCGAGGCTCTGGCGGAAGTAGCCCTCGGCGTAGAGCAGGCCGATCGCGACGAGCGGGATGCCGAGGTCTGACGACGCTTTCAGATGGTCGCCGGCCAGCACGCCGAGACCGCCGCTGTACTGCGGCACCGTCTCGCTGATGCCGAACTCGGGCGAGAAGTAGGCGACCAGCTGCAGCGGCGAGTCGCCCTTGGTCTGGAACCAGCGCGGCGACGTGAGCGCCGCGTCGAGACGCACGACAGCGTCGGAGACAGCGGTGACGACATCGGCATCCTTGGCGAGGTCGGCCCACTCGGCGGGCGAGATCTTGCCGAGCATCGCCAGCGGCTGGTGGCCGCTCTGCTCCCAGGCATCGGGGTGCAAGCCGGCGAAGAGCTGCTGCAGCTCGCGATCCCAACACCAGTGGAGGTTGTTCGCCAGCCGGTTGAGTCCGGCGAGGGACTCGGGCACGGCGGGGTCGACGCTGAACTGGCGAACGCTAC
Organism: Actinomycetes bacterium; assembly: GCA_031410915.1. Classification (GTDB taxonomy): domain Bacteria; phylum Actinomycetota; class Acidimicrobiia; order Acidimicrobiales; family Ilumatobacteraceae; genus WLMZ01. Next base: position 17,310 of record JANNZY010000027.1, on the reverse strand, counting down.
GCATGTGGCCCGAGGGTAGTTGGAGCAGCGAAGCTACGAAACCGCCAGCTTGTAAACGCTGGATGTCGTCTTCGCGATCGCGTCCCACGTGTACATGCCCGACAGCAGAGTTGCCGCGGTGGTGCGCAGCTGGCCGCCGAGCTCGCGATCGGTCAGCACCTCCTCGATCCGGTCGGCCAGCTCACGGTGGTTGCCTGGCTCGAACAGCAGGCCCGCACCGGTGCCCTCGACGATCTCGGCCAGCCCACCGGTGTGGGCGACGATGGTCGGCGCGCCGGCGGCCATGGCCTCCAGCGCAACGATGCCGAACGGCTCGTAGAGCGACGGGATGACGCTGCAGGCGGCGTCGTGCAGCAGTTCGCGCAGGTCGGCGTCGGACACGAATCCGGCCAGGTGGACCACGTCGCTCAGTCCCTCGATGTCGATCTGCGACTGCAGCTCGGGCAGGTACGAGCCCCGGCCGGCGATGACACAGCGGATGCCGGGGACGCGCTGGCGAAGATCGCCGATGGCCTGCGCCAGGATCTGGAAGCCCTTCTCGTACTGGACTCGACCCCAGGCGAGCACGAGCGGTCCGAGCGGGGGCCGATGGGTCGGCCCGGACGCGTCGTTCGGCGTGAGCGTGGCCGACGACGGGTGCGGTGCCCAGTCCTGCAGGTCGACGCCGTTCGGCACGAGGTGGACCTTCTCCAAGGGCAGCTCGAAACCGGACGTCACCTCGCGAGTCATGAACCTCGAGCAGCAGATGACCTGCACGGCCTCGTAGGTGAGCCACCACTCGATCGAGTTGATCGCCGCGGGCATGCCCGGCGGGACGTGGCCGCCATGACGGCCACGCTCGGTGGCGTGGATCGTGGCCACCAGCGGCTTGCCGAGCAGACGGGCGAGCGTGTCGCCAGCCCATGCGACGAGCCAGTCGTGGGCATGCACGACGTCCGGCACCCAATCGCCGAGCTGCACCGCGAGTTGGGTCAGCTGGTGGTTGGCCGACGCCATCCGGGCGACGAGGTTGTCGTCGGGCAACCACGGCAGATCGATGTTCGCGCGCAGGATGCGCACGCCTTCGACGACGGCGTCGTCGGGCGCGTCCGGATGATGCAGGCTGCAGACCACGACTTCGTGGCCACCGCGCACGAGAGCTCGCGCCAGCCCGTCGACGTGGGCAGCGATGCCGCCGATGACGAGCGGTGGGTACTCCCACGAGAGCATCAACACGCGCACGGGGACCGACCGTAGCGTTTCTAGGCGTAAGGTGGGAAGCTGATGACGACGGCTCCCGGACAGCTCGATCTCCACCTCTTCAACGAGGGCCGTCACCGGCGGCTGTGGCAGCTGCTCGGTGCCCACCTCGCCGGTGCCACCGCTGAGCAGGGTGTGCGCTTCACCGTGTGGGCGCCGAACGCGCAGCAGATCTATGTCGTCGGCGCGTGGAACGCGTGGGGTGACGGCACGCCCATGGGTGCCGTCGAATCATCGGGCATCTGGAGCGCAGTCGTTCCAGAGGCGCGTCCCGGTCACAGCTACAAGTACGCGGTCGTGGACCGCCAGGGTCGCACGATCCTGAAGGCCGACCCGCTGGCCCAGCAGAGCGAGTGCCCGCCGGAGAACTCCAGCGTCGTCGCCGCACCGAGCCAGCACCGCTGGACCGATGCCGAGTGGGTGGCCAAGCGGAGCAACCATCCCGACTCACCATTGCGGATCTACGAGGTCCACCTCGGTTCGTGGCGCCACGGGGTGGAGACGTACACCGCCATCGCCCACCAGCTCGCCGATCACGTCAGCGCGTTGGGTTTCACGCACGTCGAGTTGCTCCCCGTTGCCGAGCACCCCTTCGGTGGTTCGTGGGGTTATCAGGTCACCGGCTACTACGCGCCGACGGCTCGCTTCGGCACGCCCGACCAGTTCCGCGAGTTCGTCGACATCCTGCACAGCCGCAACGTCGGCGTCATCTTGGATTGGGTGCCGGCGCACTTCCCGAAGGACGAGTGGGCGCTGGCCCGCTTCGACGGCACAGCGTTGTACGAGCACGAGGACCCGCGCCAGGGCGAGCATCCCGACTGGGGCACGCTCGTGTTCAACTACGAGCGGCTCGAGGTGCGCAACTTCCTCACCGCCAACGCGCTGTACTGGTTGCACGAGTTCCACATCGACGGGCTCCGGGTCGACGCCGTCGCCTCGATGCTCTACCTGGACTACAGCCGCGAGCCAGGGCAGTGGGTGCCGAACCGCCACGGTGGCCGCGAGAACCTGGGCGCGATCTCGTTGCTGCAGGAGGTCAACACCGTCATCGGGGCCGAGGTGCCCGGTGCGCTGACCATCGCCGAGGAATCCACGGCATGGCCGCGGGTCACGCATCCGGTGCACGACGGCGGCCTCGGCTTCACGCACAAGTGGAACATGGGTTGGATGCACGACACGCTCGACTACTTCCAGCGCGATCCGCTGTACCGCCAGTTCCACCATCGCGATCTGACGTTCGGTCTGCTCTACGCGTTCGGCGAGCGCTACGTGCTGCCGCTCAGCCATGACGAGGTCGTTCACGGCAAGGGCAGCCTGCTCGGCAAGATGCCCGGCGACGATTGGCAGCGATTCGCGACCCTGCGCTCGTTGTACGCATGGATGTGGGCATTGCCAGGGGCGCCGCTGCTGTTCATGGGTGGCGAACTCGCACCATGGACGGAGTGGAGCGAGACGCAGGGCCTGCCGTGGCACCTGCTCGACCATGCGCCCCACCGCGGCGTGCACGAACTGCTGAGGGCCCTCAACGGCGCGTCAACCGTTCATCCGGCGATGTGGTCCGGTGACACATCGCCGGGCAGCTTCCGCTGGCTCGACGCGGACGACGCGCAGCACTCGATCTACGCCTTCAGCCGCCATGGGGGCGACGACGACGTTGTCTGCATCGCCAACTTCACGCCCAGCCCGCGCAATGGCTACCGCGTCGGTGCACCCCACGCGGGCGAGTGGACCGTGGTCGTGGACACCGACGGACATCGGTTCGGCGGGAGTGGGTATCGCGGCGAGAACGCGTCGATCTCGGCCACGACAGCGATGACGTGGCAGGGCCAGCCGGCGTCGATCCTGGTGGATCTACCACCCCTCGGCGTGCTGATCCTGGCCCGAAAGCACGACGCGTCCTCGAGCTGATCTCGGTAGGTTCCACCTCGATGAGTTCGGGGGAAGTGCGCGGGGTGCTGACGACGTGCATCACGCTCGGCATCGCCGTGGGTGTCTTCGCGATCTCGTTCGGCGTGGCTGCGGTCGCCGCCGGCGCCACCGTCGCGCAGACGTGCGTCATGTCGCTGCTCGTGTTCACCGGGGCCTCACAGTTCAGTGCGGTGTCGGTCGTGCGCGATGGTGGGTCGATCGGGTCGGCACTCGGTGGCGCACTGCTGCTGGCTGCGCGCAATGCGGTGTTCGGACTGACGATGTCACCTCGGATCAAGGGCCGCCTCGGCACCCGGCTCGTCGCCGCGCAACTGACGATCGACGAGTCGACAGCAATGGCGACTGCGCAGGCCGACCCGCGACTGCAGCGCATCGCGTTCTGGTCCACCGGCGCGTCGATCTACGTCTTCTGGAACATCGGCACGCTGATCGGCGCGCTCGTCGGTGATGCCGTCGACCCGTCGACGTTCGGGCTCGACGCAGCGTTGCCGGCCGCGTTCGTGGCGATGCTGTTCCCACACCTGCACACGCGACGCGGCCGTCGGGCCGCCTTCATCGGCGCCGCGCTCTGTGCGGCCACGATCCCGGTGCTGCCCATCGGTGTGCCGATCCTGTGCGCGTCGATGGGCATCATCGTCGGCATGCCGCCCGATCCCGACGACTCCGACGCAGGCGTCGAGCACGAAGCGGGGCTGCCGGCATGACGTGGGGACTCGTGCTCGGTCTGGCTGCCGGCGCGTACCTGTTCAAGGTGCTCGGGATGGTCGTCATCGGCGGCCGCACGATCCCTCCGGCCGTGGATCGCTGCCTGGCGCTCGTGCCCGCCGCGCTGATCGCAGCCATCGTGGTGAAGGACACGTTCTCGATCGGCCAGCACATGCACGTCGATGCCCGACTGGCAGGAGTGACTGCAGCAGTGATCGCCGCCTGGCGCAAGGCCCCGGTGGTCATCGTGATCCTGGTTGCCGCAGGTGTCACTGCCGCGCTGCGGTCGATCAACGGCTGAGGTCGTCAGCCTTCGACGAGGCGTTCCAGGTTGCGCAGGTTCTTGCGCCAGATGGCCTTCATCACGACGTTGCCGCCGATGAGCTCACCGAGGCGACCACCGAGCCACCACGGGAAGTGCAGCGTCTCGGACCATGTGAACCGGGTACGCCGGCCGAGATCGATGGGCGTCAGCGTGAACGCGCCCTCACCCGTGACGAGGCCGGCGTGGCGAACGCCCATCGTCTGCTCGGGCACCCAGGCCGTGATCTCCATCCGGTCGGCCAGCTTGATCGGGCCGACCTTGGTGTCGCAGATGAACCGGGTGCCGGTGCCGCGGGTCTGCTCGGTCTCGAACCGGATCGCGACGGCGTCGTGCATCCAGTCGACATGACGCTCGACGGGCTCGACGATCTCCCAGACCCGCGCCGGTGGCGCGTCGATCTCGATCGAGACCGTGATGGTGCTCACTGCAGCGCCATCAATGGTGGACGGATACCCGGCGCAACTTTTCGGCCGCGCGCTCGGGCGGGACGATGTTGAGCTGCACGCCCGTACCACGCTCGAAACCGGCGGTGGTGACGAGCTTCGGGAACAGGTGCACGTGCCAGTGGAACTCGCCGGTGTGCGAGTGCGGCGCGGTGTGGAACACGAGGTTGTAGGACACGTCCCCGAACGCTTCTTGCAGATTGATGATCGCGTCGCGCATGGCCCGGCCCATCGCCGAAAGCGTGTCGTCGTCGGCATCTTGCAGATGGTTGTCGTGGCGGCGGGGGATGATGAGCAGCTCGAACGGGCTACCGGCCCAGAACGGCGACAGGCAGAGCACGTCGTCGTTGGCGAACACGACGCGCTTGCCGTCGGTCAGCTCGGCCTCAACCGTGGCGCACAAGATGCAAGCGCTTTCAAAGCGGGCGAACGCACGCTCTTCCTCCAGGATCTCACCGGGCACGATGGGCAAACCGAGGAGTTGGCCGTGCGGGTGCGAGAGCGATGCGCCGGCCTCGCGACCGTGGTTGATGATTGCTTGGGTGTAGCGGATGTTTGGCGTGCCAGCGTGGTCCACCAGCCGGCGCTTCAGCGCTTGCATGATCTCGGCCACCTTGGCATCGTCGGCCAGGTGCAGACCGCCGTCGTGGTCGGGCGTGTAGACGAACACCTCGTGGATGCCGCTGGCCTCGGCCATCACGTGCACGGGTCCGAGGTGATGCACGGCGAACGGCTCGTCGCCGTCGAACGCGGGATACAGGTTGGGGATGACCCGTAACCGCCAGCTGCCACCGTCGTCGACCTGCTCCAGTGCGGGCAAGGTCTTTTCCTCGTTGCCCGGACAGAACGGGCAGGGTCGGCTGGGATCTGCTTCGACCTCGGGCGCGCGAGGCGCGAAGTCCGTTGGCCGTGCAGCCCGCTCCGCCACGATTGTGACCCACCGCCCGGTAAGAGGATTCAAACGCATCTGTGACACTGTCAGGCCAGGATACGACGATCGGTGGCGCGAGGTGTGGACGAGGCTCGAATTTCTGGCGTTCGTTCGGTCACATCCCGCGCATGGCGCGAACGCCCCTGCTCAGGGTGTTGAAAGTCGTTCGTAGACGCTGACGTGGTGGGTGCTGTCGGCGTCGAACCGTCGCTTCGTGAAGTCCGACCACCGGTCGCGGAGGCCGAAACCGGCCGCCGCAGCCATCGTGTCGAGTTGCTCCGGGTCGGCGTAGCAGATGCTCCATGGGCGCAAGCGCACGCCGCCGGCCTCGGTGAACTCGACGAACTGGCCTTCCGCGGTCTGGCCGTCGCCGTCGTGCACGCTGACGCTGAGCACCACTCGATCGGCGGCCAGCGAGCGGACCTCGAGGTGGCTGCCGTGGCGGGGTGGCTGCTCGGGCACGAAGGCCTCGATGACGAAGCAGCCGCCGGACGCGAGGCGTGACGCGACCGCGTCGAAGCACTGTTGCTGGCGCGACGCAGTGGGCAGGTTGAAGAACGTGTTGTAGGCGACGAACACGATGGCGAGCGGGGTGTCGGGAAGCGCGTCGATCATGTCGCCGACGATGGTGGCCACCCGCACGGTGGCGGGCTTGGTGGCCATCACGGCGAGCATCGCCTCGCTGGTGTCGATGCCGATCACCACCGTCGGGTGCACTCGCTCGGCGAGCGGGATCGCGATCCGCCCCGTGCCGACGCCGAGTTCGACGATCGGACCCGACACCGGCGATGCGAGTTCGGCGAGTGTCGCCACAGTCGCAGCGACGTCGCTGATGCCCGCGTACCAGGAGTCGTAGACGTCTGCGAACGCATCCCCGTAGCTCGTGTCGCGATACCCGTGCATTGCTGGCACCGTAACGCGCCGCATCGCCGGGACGAATCGGACAGAATGGCCCGGTGAGTGCCTGGGCGGGGATCGAGTCAGCACCCACCACAGGGTCCCGCCCTCGCGCCGTGAGCGCGCCGACGAAAACGGCGGTTTCCCGTCGGCCGTTGCGTCGCCAGCAGCGCCCGGTCATCGCGTCGCTCGACAATGCCGGCGTCGTGGTGCAACGTCATGCCCGCGAGGTGGTGATGGGCAGCGCGCTGATCATCCTCCCGGGCGTGATCCTGACGCTGGTCGCGACGACGCTCTCGTTCGATCGCTACCAGTCGCTGAAGGGTTCGGTCGTGTCGGTGCCCGAACTGGTCGGTGGTCAGCGCGCCGCGACCGGCATCGAAGATCTCGTCCTGGCGATCGGATTGCTGCTCAACAACCTGGCCGCCTGTCTGGTCGGCGGGTACGTGGCCACTCTCGTGGTGCGGCGCCAGATGGGCGCGTCGGTGTCGATCCGGGTCGGCTATCGGGCGATGGTGCCGCGCCTGCCCGCGATGTTCGTCGCCTGGGTGTTCGGTCACTGCTGGCTGCCACTCGCCGGTCTCGCGCTGTCGCGCGTCCGCGGTGGCGGTGTCGTGACGTTGATCGTGTTCGGCATACCGGCCGTGCTGGTGCTCGTGACGTTCACGTTGGTGGTGTCGCCGGTGATCGTGATCGAACGCCTCGGCCCGTTCGCCGCGATCCGACGCTCCATCCGCCTGGCGCGCACCGACTTCGGCTCGCTGTACGGCTTCGCGTTCTGCTCGGTCGTGATCGGACTCGTGGTCCAGTACGGCATTGCCTACCTGCCTCGCCTGATGCAGGCGACGGGGCTGGTCGCGTTCGGCCGGTTCGGCTGGTTGATCGAGGGCGTTGCCGGCCAGGTCGGGCGGCTGATCAGCATCCCGCTCGTGGCCGCCGCGACGGCGTTCGTCTACGTCGAGGTGCGCATGTCGCGCGAGGGCATGGACCTCGTCCTCGATGCTGACCGCGCCTTCGGGCCGGCGGCATGATCGTCGCCGCGCTGCGCCTCGCCATCCTTGCCGCGGGAGTCGGCGATCCGCTCGGGCCGACCGACCAGGACCCCGATGCCGTGCGCGAGGATGCGTGCAAGCTCGTCGAGTCCAGCGATGTCTGCAGCCCGCCGAAGCCCCCCCAGCTCAACACCTCCAACGGCGGATCGGGCGGTGCCGCGGGTGGGTTGCTCAACTTGTTGCTGTGGGGTTTGCTCATCGCGGTGTTGCTCGGCATCGGGTTCGTGGCGTATCGCTACGTCGCCGAGCGGGCTGGCAGCCGGTCCAGCTCCGATGAGGGCGAGGGCGAGGACGAGGCCGACCCCGACGACGACGCTCTGATCGGAACCGTCATCATCGACCGCTCGCGCGAGCCGCGCGGCTGGCGCGAGGAAGCTGACGAGCACCGTGCGGCGGGACGGTTCCGCGACGCGCTGCGCTGCCGATACCGCGCGCTCGTCGGAGACCTGGCTCGCCGTGGCCTGATCGACGAGATTCCCGGGCGCACGACCGGCGAGGAGCGCCGGCAGTTGCGGGCGAGCGCGCCGAACGCTTTGCCGTTCTTCCGTGAGGCGGCCGACCTGTTCGACGACGCGTGGTACGGCCAGGTCGCGGTCGACGCGGCCGATGATGATCGTTTCCGCGAGTTGGACCGCGCCGTGCTCGCCGATGCGGCGGCGAGGTCTGCACGATGAGCCCGACCCGATCGGCGAGCGCCTCTGGCGGCAAGGGCGGTGGCGGTGGGCGCGCGGCAGCGACGGCGCTGATCGTGGTCGGCATCGCCGTCGCGATGGTGTTGGTGTTGCGGTCGCGTCCCGGTGTCGAGCCGTTCGATCCGCGGTCCAGCGCGGCGGACGGCGCGAACGGCGCGGTGCTGCTGCTCGAGGACTACGGCGCGTCCGTGTCGATCACATCACGCGCACCCGATCCCGGCGCGGACGAGCGTGTGTTCGTGATCTCCGACTCGCTGAACTCGAGCCAGCGGCGAGACCTGCTCGAATTCGTCGAAGCCGGCGGCATCGCCGTCGTTGCCGACCCGGACAGCACGCTGCACGGCGGGCCGGGCACCGATGGCGGCGCCATCGACTTGGAGCCGAGCGATTCCACCTCCGACTTCTCGTTCGAAGACGCCGAGAGCGAGGCCAATGTGTTGCGCGGCGACTGCACGGTCGCAGCGCTGGAGCCGTTGCGTGGCATCTTCACCCCTCGCGGCCGGCTGTTCCCGGTCGGTCCGGACGAGGACCGCTGCTTCACACGTGACGACCACGCGTTCGTCGTCGTCCGCCGGCTCGGCGACGGGCTGGTGGTCGGCTTCGGCGACAATCGCATCGTCACCAATCGCTACCTACGCTTCGCGGACAACGCCGGGCTCGTCACGTCACTGCTCGCGCCGCACCCCGGCGTGACGGTGCGGGTGATGCTCGGCATCGACGCCAAGCCCGCGCCGCAGGACATCGGCAGCGGCGACGAGAAGCTGCTCGACCTCGTCCGGCCGGGCATCTGGATGGCCATCGCCCAATTGGCGCTCGCGTTCGTGGTCTTCTGCATCGCCCGCGGCGTGCGTCCCGGTCGGGCTGTGCGCGAGCCGCAGCCGACACCGATCGCCGGCAACGAGCTCGTGCTCGCGACGGGCAACTTGATGCAGCGCGCCCACCACTTCGATCGCGCCGGCTGGCTGCTGCGCGGCGAGCTCTACCGTCAGCTCATCGCCCACTACCGCATGCCGCCGGACGCCTCCATCGATCAGCTCAGCTCGCTCGTCGGCCGGCGCACCGCTGTCGATGCGGCCGAGATCAAGGCCGTGCTCGTGGCCGAGGTGTCCTCGCCCGAACAACTCACCAATCTCGCCACTCGCATCGACCGCGTCCGCGAGTCGACGCTCGCCTCGATCCCAGAAAGTGTGTGACATGACGGATCTTCCCGCACCGACCCAATCCGACAGCGTCGCGTCGCCCCGCCAGGCCGTCCTCGCCGTGCGCGACGAGGTCGCCAAGGTGGTGGTCGGCCAGGACGGCATCCTCACCGGCATCATCGCCGCGCTGCTCGTCAACGGCCACGTGTTGCTGGAGGGTGTCCCCGGGGTGGCCAAGACTCTGCTTGCGAAGAGTCTCGCCGCGGCGTTCGACATGCAGTTCAATCGCGTGCAGTTCACGCCCGACCTGATGCCGGCAGATGTCATCGGGCAGAGCATCTACGAGCTCGTGCCCGGGCAGTCGGCCGGGTTCCGCTTTCGCGAGGGTCCGGTGTTCACGAACCTGCTGCTCGCCGACGAGATCAACCGCACGCCACCCAAGACGCAAGCCGCGCTGTTGGAGGCGATGGAGGAGCGTCAGGTTTCGATCGACGGCACGACCCGTCCGTTGCCCGATCCGTTCCTGGTCATCGCGACGCAGAACCCGATCGAGTACGAGGGCACCTACCCGCTGCCCGAGGCGCAGCTGGACCGCTTTCTGTTCAAGCTGCAGGTGCCCTACCCGAGTGCGGAGCAGGAACAGCGCATGCTGGCCCGCCACGACGAAGGGCTCAACCCGCACGACGTGCGCGGCGCCGGTATCCGCCCCGTGGCGACGGCGCGCGATCTGGCCAACGGACGCGCCGAGATCAACGCGATCCGTGTCGACCCGAGCGTTCTCGCCTACATCGTGTCGCTGTGTCGGGCGACGCGCGAGTCGCCGTCGCTGCTGCTCGGAGTGTCGCCGCGCGGCGCGACGTGGCTGCTGCACGCGGCGAAGGCGTGGGCGTGGCTCAGCGGCCGTACCTTCGTCACGCCGGACGAGGTCAAGGCCGTGTCCAAGCCGTGCCTGCGCCACCGCATCATGGTCAAGCCCGAGCTCGAGCTGGAGGGCGCGCTGGCCGACAGCATCCTCGACGGCATCCTGGCCACCGTCCCCACGCCGCGCTGATGCCCGTCCCGTCCGGTCGCTTCGCGCTGCTGATGGCAGTGTCCGCGTTCGGGTTCTTCTTCTGGTCGGGTGATGACTGGAAGGTGCTCTGGTTGCTCGAGGGCGCGCTTGTGTTGTTGCTGATCGCCGACGCGCTGGCCGGCGTAGCACCGGCCAAGATCAACGTCGTCCGCCAGCACCCGGACAGCATCACGCTCGGCGAGACGACGACGCTGACATGGATCGTGGAGAACCTTGCTCGTACTGCGGCGAAGGTCACCGTCACCGACGCGCTGTGGCCGAGCCTGCGCGCGACGCGTCGATCGGTCAGCGTGCGCCTCGGTGCCAGGTCGCGCCACGCAGCGACGACCGAGTTGTGGCCGAGCCGGCGCGGCCGATTCCCACTCGAGGACGTGACCGTGCGCGTCGCCACGCCGTTGCGGCTGTCGACGCGCCATCGCACGCGATCGGTGCCGTCCACGCTGCGCGTGCTGCCCGCGTTCCCGAGCAGGGACGAGCTGCAGCGGCGGATGCGCCAGCCGCGCATCATCGACGTCGGCATCCGCACGCTCCGCGTGCGCGGCACCGGCACCGACTTCGATCAGTTGCGCGAGTTCCGCCCCGGCGACGATTCGCGGCGCATCGACTGGGCCGCGACGGCTCGGTCGCAGCGGCCGATCGTGCGCCAGTATCGCGCCGAGCGCAATCAGTCGGTCATCATCCTGCTCGACAACGGCCGCATCATGGCGGGCGCGGTCGGGCGTGGTGTCGACGGCTCGAACGACACCGCTGTGCCGCGCGTCGAGCACGCGATGGACGCCGCGCTGGGGCTGACGCAAGTGGCCACGCATCTCGGCGACAAGGTCGGCATGCTCACGTTCGATCGACAGGTCCGCACCGTCGTGGCCGCGAGCCAGGCCCGCTCGCAGCAGTCGCGCGTCGCCGAGGCGATGTACCTGCTCGAACCCGAGCTGAGCGAGAGCGCCTACTTGCCCGCGTTCACGTACGCGACGGCCCGCTTCCGGCGGCGTTCGCTGTACGTCGTGCTCACCGACCTCGTCGAGTCCGCGGTCGAAGAGGCGATCCTGCCCGCACTACCCGTCCTGGCCCGCCGCCACCTCGTCGTGGTCGCCGCGGTGCAGGACCCGCTCGTCGACGAGTGGGCCCGCGGCGGCGTCCACGATGCGGCGTCGGATGCGTTCCGCCGCGCCGCCGCCATCGCCGCGCTGCAACAACGCCGGCGCAGCTCCGCCCGCCTCGCCGCAGCAGGAGCCGTCGTCATCGACGCGCCCCCCGGCCAATTGGCAACCCGGCTCGTCGACCAATACCTCGAGCTCAAAGCCAGCGGCCGCCTCTGACTCCATTGGGGTCATACGGACGAGTGGCGGGCGGCGATGCGAGCGCGGCGGAGGCGGCGGGTGCCGGCGCGATCGGCGCGGGATTGTTGGAGACCGAACGCAATGGTCCAGCCCCAGAACAGCACGAACGCGGCGATGCCGATGCCGAGCCGCACCGAGGTCGGCCACGGCCGGCCGGTGACGAACCCCTCGATCATCGCCGCCAGCAGGAAGGCGACCACCAGGCCCATCAGAACCGTGCCGGCGCGCCGGCCCTCCTCGCCCAGTGCGAGCGTCCGCGGGCGGTCTCCGGGGTCGATCACCGTCCAACCGATGCGCAGCCCGGCCGCGCCGGCGACGATGACCGCGGACAGCTCGAGCAGGCCATGGGGCAGGATCAGCCCCCAGAACTTCTGCCATTCGCCGACATTGGTGAAGAGCCCGCCGGCGATGCCGACACTGGCACCGTTGTAGGCCAGCAGCAGCGCAGTACCGACGCAGAGCAGGATGCCGAGCGCGAAGGCGAGGACCGCGACGCGCACGTTGTTCCAGAAGACCTGGTTGGCGAACGCCGACGCCGAGTCGGAACGGTAGTAGTCGACGAAGTCGCCGTGGATGTACTGATCGCGGACCGCGGCGGGGCCGGTGGTGTTGACGGCGCGCGGCGAGACCGCGAGCCAGATGTTGAACACCGCCCACGGAATGGCCGTCAACACGACAGACGCGAGCACGAACCAGCGGATGCGCCACACCGCAGCGGGAAACGTGACCGTCGCGAACTCGCGCAGGCTTCGACGGAGTTCGACGTCACGCTGGCTGTAGAGCACGGTGTGCGCGTCGGTGACCAGCAACGTCAGCCGGCTGACCAGTGCCTGGTCGCCGGCGTAGGTGACGCGTGCGTCGGCGAGGTGCGCGCTCGTGCGTTGGTACAGGTGGACGAGCTCGTCGAGCTGATCGGCATCCAGCGTGCGTGGCTTGCGGGCCTGGTCGGTCAGCTGGCCGAGCCGGAACCAGGCACCCTGGTTGCGCACGACGAAGGCGTCGATGTCCATGTCTGGCTTAGGGTAGTTCGCGCATGAGCGAGATCGCCGACGGCATCATCACGCCCGAGGCAGTCGTACTCGAGCTGGAGACCGCGGGCATCGCGTCGCGGTTGTTCTCCGGCTTCATCGACGCGCTGTGCCAGGCTGCGCTGTACCTGTTGATCGTGCTGCTGATCCTGTTCGGCGGTTCATCGGCCGGCGGTATCAGCAGCCAGGTGCAGATCGTGCTCGTGAGCGTCGCGCTGTTCGCGGTGATCTTCCTGTATCCGCTGGTGTCGGAGATGGTGTCGCGCGGTCGCACGGTCGGCAAGGCTGCGATGGGGTTGCGTGTGGTCACGGTCGAGGGCGCGCCGATCCGGTTCCGCCACGCTGCGCTGCGCTCGATGGGTGGGCTGGTCGACAAGTGGGTTCCTCCGGGGGGACTTGTCGGGTTCTTCTTCGTGCTCGGCACACCGAGCCGCCAGCGGATCGGTGATCTGCTTGCCGGGACGGTGGTGATCCGCGATCCGAACCGCACCGCGCTACCGGCCGGCATCTGGTTCCCGGTACCACCGGGCTTCGAGTCCTACGCCGCGTCGATCGATCCGACGGCGTTCACCGTCGATCAGTACACGGTGGTGCGCGCGTTCCTGATGCGCATCAACGAGCTGACGCCGCCGGCGCGCTACGCCGTCGCGCTGGACCTGGCGACGCGCACCGAACGCGCCCTGCGTCACGAACGGCCGCAGCAGGTGCACCCGGAGACGTTCCTGCTGTGCGTGATCGCGCGCTACCAACGGCGCGCGTTCTGGCAGCGGTGATCGCTACGACAGCGTCATGTTCGGCTCACCGTTGCCGTTGAGGCCGGTGCCTCGCGTGCATGTGCCACCGATTGGGGCACCGTTGTTGTACGCCTGGCGGACGCAGTTGCGCAGTGCCTTCTCGCCCCAGTAGTTGGGGTGCAACGACTCCTGCACGTAGTACGGCCCGAAGACGGTGGACACCGTGCGGATCTGCTCGATCCATTCCGAGTTGTCGACCGCCCCGGCCTGGGTCCACGAGCCGAGGCCGCGCTCTTCCAACAAACCGACGGTGCTCTCGCAGAGCCGGCGGCCGTTGAACGCGCCGGCGATGTCCATCACCTTGACGTTGCCGGAACCGTTCGCGGCGGCCGCAGCGGCCTTGACCGAGTTGTTGATCTTGACGAGTGCGGTGCTGTTGGCCCAGTCGGCGTCCTTGTTCCAGAAGCCGCAGCCGCCGGTGCTCTGCCGGGTGTAGCCGCTCTGCGAGTAGCGGATGCCCGAGCCGTTGGGCAGCGGCGACGGGTAGGTCTGCACGACGACTGTGAACTGAGACGGCGCGTAGCCGGCATTGGCCATCGCGGTCTTGACATTGGTGATCGCCGCAGTGATGAGCGACGTCTTGGCGTTGATGTTCGCGGTCGTGAAGTTGCTGGACACCGAGCTGTCGTCGTAGCAGTAGTTCGGCCACCACGACGGCGAGAGCAAGAAGTCGGTCACGCACGTCTGCACGATGGAGGCGAAGTTGTAGTCGTTACCGCCGATCGACAGCTGGATCATCGTCACGTTGTGCGACGCCGCAAACTCCTGCAACATCAGCGCCTGACCCTTGCGCCCGTTGGCATCGCTGTAGAAGTCGATGCCGGGCTTGAAGTACTGCCCGCCCGCGTCGGTCGCGGTCTTCGCTCCCGAGCACGCCAGGTTCAGGCTGTTGACGCTGCCGCCGATGGCGATCTCGGCCGCCTTGCTGCGGTGGCAGCGCTCGATCTGTTCGCCCGTGTTGGTCGCGTTGTCGTAGTACGCCGTGGAACCGAGCGCGTCGGTTGCGCTCGAGTTGCCGTTCGTGTTGCCCGCCCAGCGCCCGGCCTCACCGGAGATGTAGGAGTCGCCGAGGCTGACCACCCACGGTGCTCCGTTACCCGCGCCATCGGCGCTGGCTGACGACGGAGCTGCGGCGACAGCGACCGTCGATGCCAGAGCCAGAACGGCGACGACGGATCGAATGCGAACGGTGCTCGACATCGTGACCCCCCAAGGTCAGCCCACGGCGTCGTCGTTGACGCCGCTTTCACAATACCCTGACGGGGTGAACGTGACGTACCTCGACCACGCGGCCACGACGCCGATGCGACCGGAAGCGGTCGAGGCGATGTTGCCATTCCTGTCCGAGCGCTTCGCCAACCCGAGCGGCTCGCACCGGTTCGCGCGGTCCATCCGCCAAGTCGTCGACGAGTCGCGCGACGTGGTCGCCGACATCGTCGGCTGCGAACCCGGCGACGTCATCTTCACCGGGTGTGGCACCGAGAGCGACAACGCCGCGATCCTCGGCACGTTGCGACGCCACGGCGGCACAGCGGTCTGCTCCGCCGCCGAGCACCACGCCGTCTTGCACACCATCGAGCACTCGGGTGGCCGCATCGTGGGCGTCGATCCGCAGGGCCGCATCGACCTCGAGTCGCTCGCGGACGCGCTGGACGACGATGTGTCGGTCGTGTCCGTGATGGCGGTCAACAACGAGGTCGGCGCGATCAACCCGCTGGCCGATGTGGCTGCGCTCGTCCGCGAGCGCTCGCCACGCGCAGTGGTGCACACCGACGCCGTGCAAGCGGTCAGCTGGCTGGATCTGCGCGAGCTGTCGCCGCACGCGCAGCTGATGGCTTTCTCGGCGCACAAGTTCGGCGGCCCGAAAGGCGTGGGCGTGCTGATCGCGCGCGGCGCAGTGTTCGAGCCGCTGCTGCAGGGCGGCGGGCAAGAGCGCGATCGGCGCAGCGGCACGCACAACGTGGCCGGCATCGTCGCGATGGCGGAAGCGATGCGCATCACCGACCAGGAGCGGGTGGCCGACACGTTGCGCATCCGCGAGATGCGTGACCGCCTCGTCGACACCTTGCTGGCCGAGTTGCCGGACGTGATCGAGACGGTGCCGCGCGACGCAAAGGTGGCCGGCTCGGCACACGTGTGCATTGCCGACGTGGAGAGCGAGGCGTTGCTGTACCTGCTCGACGAAGCCGACGTCTGCGCGTCCGCGGCGTCGGCGTGCGCGAGCGGCGCGATGGAGCCGTCGCACGTGCTTGCCGCAATGGGGGTTGACAAGCGCTACTCACTCGGCGCGCTGCGGATGAGCCTTGGCGCGACGACCACGCCCGATGACGTCGACCGCGCCCTTGCCGTGCTCGTGCCCGCGGTGCGTCGTCTGCGTGGCGGTCGGCGATGAAGATGCCGCGACAGAAGGTGATGATCGCGATGAGCGGCGGCGTGGATTCGTCCGTCGCCGCCGCGTTGCTCGTCGAGCAGGGCCACGACGTCGTCGGTATCACGATGCGACTGTGGGGTGGCGAGAGCGACACCGGTTGCTGCAGTGTGTCCGATGTCGATGACGCACGACGCGTCGCGCAGCAACTCGGCATCGACCATCTCGTCTTCAACTTCACCGAGGACTTTCACCGCCACGTCGTCGATCCGTACGTCGACGCGCACCGCGAGGGCATCACGCCGAACCCCTGCATCGAGTGCAACCGCCACGTCAAGTTCGCCCGGCTCAGTGAGCGTGCCGAGCTGCTCGGCTTCGACGCGGTCGCCACCGGACACCACGCCCGAGTCACCGAGGACGAGACGGGCACGTTGCAGCTCGAGCGCGGCTTCGACCGCGACAAGGACCAGAGCTACGTCGTGCACATGATCGACCAGCACGAGTTGGCCCGCACGATGTTCCCCGTGGGGTCGATGACGAAGACGACAGTCCGCGAGCACGCGGCCCGCCTCGGCCTGCGCACGGCCACCAAGCCGGACAGCCAGGACGTCTGCTTCATCACGTCCACCGGCGGGCGCACAACGTTCCTCGGGACGCGCATCCCGTTCCGTCCGGCCACCGTGGTCGACACTGCCGGCGCGACGGTCGGCACGGTGCCGGCGGTGGAGATGATCACGCTCGGCCAGCGTCGCGGCATCGGCCTGCCCGGCGGTGGGCCGAAGCAGTACGTGGTCGACGTCGATGTGCCCAACGCCGTCGTCACCGTCGGCGACGAGCGCGAGTTGTTCGTCGTCGGCCAGCACGTCAGCGAGATGACGTGGGTGCAATCACCCGCATCCGTTGCCACGCTGCACACTGTGCTCGTGCAATGCAGCGCGCACGGCGAGCCGAAGCCGGCCCGGGTCACGATCGCGGCCGATGCGCAGACCGTGGACGTGCAGTGGCTCGACGCCCAACGCCGTATCGCCAACGGCCAGAGCATCGTTCTCTACGACCCGACCGACCGCTTCGTGTTGGCCGGTGGCCTCGCCACCCATCACCGCTGACGCGCGCCGATTTGGCCGAAGGATCCGAGCGTGCGCTGGGTTTGTTCTGTCGTCACTCGGGCCGGCGGGTGAGTGGCCGAGGGATCCGAGCGTGCGCTGGGTTTGTTCTGTCGTCTCTCGGCCGGCGGGTGAGTGGCCGAAGGATCCGAGCGTGCGCTGGGTTTGTTCTGTCGTCACTCGGGCCGGCGGGTGAGTGGCCGAGGGATCCGAGCGTGCGCTGGGTTTGTTCTGTCGTCACTCTGGCCGGCGGGTG
>JANNZY010000026.1:0-12731 GCA_031410915.1 Actinomycetes bacterium | reverse complement strand
CCCTGCTCGGGTGCGATCTGCATCTGGGCGATGCGGCCCATGGCCCGGGTGTCAGTCGCGAGCCGCTCCAGCACGGCGTCGGGCGGAGAGCCGTGACCGACCATGTACTCGTGCAGTTCCGGGCCGAGACCGAGGGTCTTGGGCGTTGATGGTGCGTCACTCATGGGCGCACGGTACCAATCATCCGCGAGGTCGTTCTCGCCGACGTGTTCAGTCGAGCCGCTCCGAGCGGCGGGTGTCTCAGCGCGAGCGGCTGCGGTTGCCGCCCCCACCACCTGGGTTGCTGCTGCGCCGGCCGCGTGAGGCGGGCGAGCTGTTGCGAGTTGCAGGGCGGGCGGTGCTGCGACCGGCCGGGCGTTCTACGGAGCGTACCGGGGCGGGCGTGACGTGCGGCGCGGCGGGACCGGCGAGCTCGCCGAGACGGGCGTGGCCCGGCTCGACACGGGTGATGATCGGCTCGATCTTGGCGGCCTTGGCCAGCGACCGAACGTCGGCGACCTGATCGGGGGTCATCAGCGTGACGACGATGCCCTCCGCACCGGCGCGAGCCGTTCGCCCGGAGCGATGGAGGTATGCCTTGTGCTCGGCCGGCGGATCCACGTGCACGACCAGCGCGATGTCGTCGACGTGGATGCCGCGCGCGGCGATGTCGGTCGCGACCAGCACCCGGGTCGTTCCGGCGGTGAACTCGTCGAGGTTGCGCTCACGCGCGTTCTGTGACAAGTTGCCGTGCATCTCGACCGCGGGGATGCCTGCCATCGTCAACTGCTTGGCGAGCTTCTTCGCACCGTGCTTGGTCCGGGTGAAGAGCAGTGCCCGATCGAGACCCGACGCCAGCTCGCGCACGATGTGTGGCTTGTCGGCAGCGGAGACGGCGAGGACGTGGTGGGTCATCGTCGAGACCTGACCGACCTCGGGATCGACCGAGTGGACGACCGGATTGCTGAGGTAGCGGCGCACGAGCACGTCGATGCCGTTGTCGAGCGTCGCTGAGAACAGCAGCCGCTGGCCACGCTCGGGCGTCTGGTCGAGCAGGCGCTTGACGGCCGGCAGGAACCCGAGGTCGGCCATGTGATCGGCTTCGTCGAGCACGGTCACCTCGACGCGGTCGAGTCGGCAGTGGCCCTGCTGGATGAGGTCTTCGAGGCGACCCGGGCAGGCGACGAGGATGTCGACTCCATTGCGCAACGCAGTGACCTGCGGGCCTTGACCCACGCCACCGAACACGGTGGAGACTCGTTGCTGCATCGCCGCGGCAAGCGGCTGCAGGGTTTCGGCGACCTGGTTGGCGAGCTCTCGCGTCGGGACCAGGATCAGCGCACGGGGGCGCTTGGGCTCACGCCGCTCGCCGGCGGCGAGACGCACGACGGTCGGGATCGCGAACGCGATGGTCTTGCCGCTACCGGTCTTGCCGCGGCCGAGCACGTCGCGACCGGCGAGCGAGTCGGGCAACGTGGCCGACTGGATCGGGAACGCGCTCGTGACGTCGGTGCGACCGAGTGCGGTGATGATCGCCGCCGGCACGCCGAGCTCGGCAAAATCGGTGACGGCCGGAGCGGACGTCTGGGGAGCCGCGACCGCCGCGCTGTCGAATGCAGCCGATCGTGACGAGTGCGTCTGCGGTTGCGATCCAGACGATGACTGCGCGTCGATGCGGGAGGCCGGGTTCTGGCCGCGGGGACGGCGGCGACGGTTGTTGCCGCTGCTGTTACGGTGCGACGCGCCAGAGGACGGGGGTGCGGTGTTCACGTTTCGATTCCTTCGGTTTCGGTGGCCGTTGATGCATCACGGTCCACTCGAAAGGGACGAAACTTGGCGCCGCCGGCGCTGCACTCGACCGCAGGCCGCCGGGTTGGCGGGCACTGCAACGGCACACCGTATCGGCAGACTCACAGACTTCCTTTCAATACCGGTCAAGAGCGACGTGACAGAAATGACACTGCTCGCAGCGCGGAACACGCCCCAGCTGCCAGGCGAAGGCCCCGGAAGTGCGTACTGTCGTCATCCGTGCGTTGGGATCGACTGACACTGGGCATCGGGTTCGGCTATGCCCTGCTCGCTTGGGGCCTCGGATTCGGCGCGGTGCTGCCGTCGCTGCGCGACGAAGTGAGCATGTCGTCGTCGCTCGCGGCGATGCACGGCGCGATGTTCGGCATCAGCCTGATTCTGTTCTCATCGTTCGGCACGCGTTTGTTCCAAGCGTTCTCCAACCGCGCTGTTGTGGTGATTGGATTCGCCGGGATGACGGCGGGCGGTGTGTTGTTCGGCCTCGGGCGCACAACTCCACTCACCCTCGCGGGCGCGACCGTCGGCGGTCTCGGCGCGGCGCTGTTCGTGATCGTGGTGCCGTCGATCGTGTTTGCCCAGCAGCCGTCCACCGCGACGCAGGCGATGTCCACGCTGAACGCATTCCCGATGCTCTCGGCGACGCTGCTGCCGATCGCGATCAGTGGTGCCGCTGCCGTCGACATCTCCTGGCGGTTCGCCTACCTTGCGCCGGTGTTGCTGATCGCCTCATTCATGTTCCTGGTCGCCGGGCGCAGCAAAGTCGCTCAAGCGCCGGCAGTCGAACCCACCGGGCTGGCCACGATCCTCGCCGTGCCGCTGTTCGCCCGCCGCTGGTTGCTGATGGTGTGCGGCGTCCTGGTCGAGCTCGGCACGGTCACGTGGGCGGCGTCGATCATGCGCGAGCAGGGACACGCATCGAAGGGCATTGCCGCGCTGCTCACCGTGGGCTTCTTCGTCGGCATGGCGGCGGGTCGCATCTCGCTGTCGCACATCCTGCGCCGCTTCGACATGAATCAGGTGATCCGGGTTTCGTTCCTCGGATCGTTGGTCTCGCTCGTGCCGTTCCTGCTCGGCCCCGGTCTCGCCGTGCGTGTCATCGGCCTGACCACCCTCGGCCTGTCGCTGGCCTCGATCTACCCGGCATCCATCACGCGCCTGTTCGAACTGCACCACGACACAGCGGCACTCGGCCGTGCCGCAGCGTTGGCCTCCGGATGCGGCGTCACGTTCGGACCGCTGCTGCTCGGCGCGATCTCGGACATGGTCGGCCTCGGCTGGGCAACCGTGGTCCTGCCGCTCTTCCTGCTCGCTGGACTCCTGCTGGCCAGCTCCACGCCGCTGCGTCGCGGAGCGCGGGTCGCTCAGGTCTCCCCGGCTTGACTCGGTCTGCGTAGCATCGGCACTCGACTGCGCACCAGAGCGGTTGGCTACGACGGGGGTTGGACATGGCACGTTTGCAGGATCGCGTCGCGATCATCACCGGGGCCGGCGACGGCATCGGCGAGGGCATCGCCCGACGGTTCGCCGCGGAGGGCGCTCGAGTGCTGGTGGCGGAGCTGAACGCCGACGCCGGCGAGCGCGTCGCCGCGACGCTGCGCGACGAGTTCGGTTCCGACGCCTTCGCGCAACAGACCGACGTGTCGAAGAAGGATCACGTCGTCGGCATGGTCCAGGCCGCGAAAGACCGATGGGGCACGGTGGATGTCCTCGTCAACAACGCGTGGGGCGGCGGGTCGCTGAGCCGGGTCGAGTTCAAGAAGGATTCGGCGTTCGAGCGTGGCTTCGGCGTCGGCTTCTACGGCCCGTTCTGGGCGATGCAGGCCGCGATGCCGATGATGAAGGCCCAGGGTCGCGGCAACATCATCAACCTCTGCTCGCTCAACGGTGTCAACGCCCACATCGGCACGGCCGAGTACAACGCCGCGAAGGAGGCGCTGCGGTCGCTGTCACGCACAGCAGCGCGCGAGTGGGCACCGTACGGCATCGTCGTCAACGTCATCTGTCCGGCAGCCAAGAGCGCTGCGTTCCGCGCTGTCGCAGCGCGCAACCCGGAGCTCGTGTCCACCGCCGACGCGGCGAATCCGATGGGCTACCTCGGCGACCCCGAGCGCGACATAGCGCCGGTCGCGCTGTTCCTCGCCAGCGACGACGCCCACTACCTGACCGGCAACACGCTGTTCGTCGACGGCGGCAGCCACATCAACGGCGCGCACTGGGTGCCGGCGCTGGCGGACGAGCCCGACCCGGATTGAGTGGTTGAATCGGGACATGGAATCCCGTGAGTACTACACCGCCGAGCGCGACACCATCCGGGCCGCGCACCTGCGCCCGAAGGCTGACCGTCCAGCGTCCTCGGCGCGTGGCGTGCATCACATCGCGCTACTCTCGTCCGACGTCGAGACCACCACCCGCTTCTACCAAGACCTGCTCGAGTTCCCGTTGACCGACATGTTCGAGAACCGTGACTACCAGGGCTCGACGCATTTCTTCTTCGACATCGGCAACGGCAACGGGCTCGCCTTCTTCGACATGCCCGGTCTCGACCTCGGCCCCTACAGGGAGGTGCTCGGTGGTCTGCATCACCTGGCAATTTCCGTCGCACCCGAGCGGTGGCAGCATTTGAAGGGCAAGCTCGACGAGGCGGGCATCGAGTACGCGCACATCGACGGCTCGTCGATTTACTTCGCCGACCCCGATGGTGTGCGGCTGGAGCTGATCAGCGACCCGCTCGGCGAGATGTATGGCAACATCGTCCTCTGATGGGAGATGGGCGACCTCGGTGGTATCTCGCGGTCGACCTCGGGACGGGCGGTGTGAAGGTCGCGACCGTTCACGAGGACGGCCGTGTGCTGGCGTCTGCATTTCGTTCCATCGAATCGGTGCAGACCGACGACGGTGGCACCGAGCAGGACACCGACGAGTGGTGGTCGCACACATCTGACGCGATCTGCGACGTGCTCGCCACGACCTCGACCACTGATGACGCCGCTGCGTCGCGGTGCGCCGGTGTCGGCATCACGGGGCAGTGGGGCTCGACGGTGCCTGTCGACGGCCACGGACGGGCGGTGGGACCATGCATCGTCTGGTCCGATCATCGCGGTGGGCAGTGGTCGCGGTCCATCGTTGGCTCGCCGGTGAAGGTTGCGGGCTATGGGGCGGCGAAGGCGCTGCGCTGGTTGCGCCTGTCCGGCGGGTTGCCCTCGCCGAGCGGTGCCGACCCGACCGGCCACGTGCACTGGCTGCAGCACCGGCGACCCGACGTCTACGGTGCCGCGGCAACGTTCCTGGAGCCCGTCGACTTCATCGGCCTGCGCCTCACCGGGCGCGCCGCCGCCACGCCGGCGTCGATGACGGCGGCATGGCTCACCGACAACCGACCTGATGCCGCACTCCGCTACCACCCGACGCTCGTGCGTCTCGCGCGGCGTGATGCCACGAAGTTGCCACCGTTGCTGGCCACCGGTACGACTCTGGGTGTGGTGTGCCCCGACATCGCCGCCGTCCTCGGCCTGCCGGCAGACGTGCCGGTCGTGTGCGGCGTTCCCGACCTGCACACCGCCGCGATCGGTGCCGGCGCCGTGGCCGATTTCGCCGGGCACATCGCGATCTCGACCACGGCGTGGGTGTCCGCGCCGGTGCCGTTCAAGAAGACCGACATCGTGCACCAGATGACATCGGTCCCCGGGCTGCGCGCCGGTTCGTACCTGATCGCCAACAACCACGAGACCGGTGGAGCGACGCTGCGATGGCTGCGCGACAGCGTCCTCGGCGATGCCGACTACGACGCCATGACAGCTGAGGCGGCCGCCGTTCCGGCCGGAAGCGGCGGCGTGATCTTCACCCCGTGGCTCAAGGGCGAGCGGTCCCCCGTGGCCGATTCCAACCTGCGCGCCAGCTTCATCAACATGTCGTTGTCGACCACACGGGCGCACCTGATCCGAGCCGTGCTCGAAGGCGTTGCCTACAACGCGCGCTGGTTGCTGGAGGTCGTCGATTCCTACGCCGGCCGGCCACTCGAATCGTTGCGAATCCTCGGTGGTGGTGCCGTGTCCGATCTGTGGTGCCAGATCCACGCCGACGTGATCGGCCGCCCAATCCATCAAGTCGCCGATCCGATGAACGTGAACGTGCGCGGCGCGGCGTGGTTCGCGGCGCTGCACCTCGGCCACATCGCACTGGACGACGTGGCGTCGCGCACCCCGCCCGCCCGCGTGTTCCAGCCATCGGTGGCCGCCGGCGCTGCGTACGCGCCGCTCTACGCCGAGTTCACCGCACTGGCAAAGAGCCAGCGGTCGATGTTCAAGCGGCTGAACGCGCGACACTGAGGCATGTTCGGTCGTCTCGGTCGTCTCGGTCGAACGTCGCTGGCCGGAGTGTGCGCGCTTTCGGTGTCGCTGGCCTCACTGCCCGACCAGACCGATGCCACTGTCGCCGCGCGACCGCTCCGGCGCGCTGTCGGGCAGAGTTCGCGCTTCGTCGCGCTCGCGCCGGCGCGCGTGCTCGACACCCGCAACGGCACGGGCGGCACCGCCGGTCCACTCGCACCCGGCTCGGCCATCACCGTCCAGGTCGGTGGCGTGGGCGGTGTGCCGGGCAGCGGTGTCACGGCCGTCGCCTTCAACCTGACCGTGACCGACACCGCCGCGGCCGGCTACGTGACCGCGTGGCCGGCCGGAGACGCGCAGCCGACGGCGTCCAACATCAACGCCACCGCCGCCGGCCAGACGGTTCCGAACCTCGTCATCGTGACAATGCCACCATCGGGTGTCGTCTCGCTGTTCACCCAGGCGGGCGGTCATCTGATCGCCGATGTCGCCGGCTACTGGGTGGCAGCGTCGGCGGCGACGTCCGGGCGGCTCGTCACGCTCGCTCCGACGCGAGTGCTGGACACACGCGATGGCACGGGCGCGCCGGGTCCACTCGGCCCGGACCAGACGATCGAGGTGCAGTTGGCCGGGCGCGGCGGGGTGCCCACCCGCGGCGCTGCTGCCGTCGTGCTCAACGTGACAGCGACCGAGACCGCAGCGGCGGGCTACGTCACCGTCTGGCCGACGGGGCGAACACGTCCGCAGGCATCGGTACTCAACGCCCCCGACACCGGGTCGACGGTGCCGAACCTGGTGATCGTGCCGATCGGCCGGCACGGCACGGTCAGCTTCTACAGCCAGGCCGGCACTCACCTCGTGGCTGACGTGGCCGGCTACTTCACGAACGGCTTCGGCGCGAACACGACGACCGGGTTGTTCGTACCGGTCACCCCGCAGCGCGTTCTCGACTCGCGCAACGGCCAGCCGGTCGGTCGGTTCTGGCCGTCGCAGCGGCGCGACATCCCCGTCGCCGGCATCGGTGACGTGCCCGGCCCCGGAGTCGGCGCGGCCATCCTCAACATCACCGGCACCGAGGCGGCCGGCGCCGGTTACGTGACCGCGTACCCGGCGGCGACTGTGCTGCCGAACGCATCCAACCTCAACCTCGACGGCCCGGGCGCGACGCGGGCCAACCTCGCGCTCGTGCCGCTCGGCATCCAGGGCCGCGTGTCGCTGTTCTCCCAGTCCGGTACCCAACTCATCGCCGACGTCAGCGGCTACTTCGTGGGCGCCACGGTTGCACCGTCGCCGGGCGTGCCGCTCGTCGCGCCTCCGCCGCCCGCTCCCCCGGTGATACCGCCCCCGCTGCTTGCGTCGCGGTCGACGTGCACGAACTACGGCGGCTTCGGGTTCGACACGCGCATCGATGTCAACCCCGGCCTGGCAACGCTCCTGGCGCCGATCGACTGGCGCGCGGTGGACCTGGCCACCGTTCAGTACCTGGCCGCGACGTTCATGTGGAACAGCGGCCCACTCGCTGCGTACGTCGGTTCACGCACCGACTTCAACGACTGGATGGCGAGCCAATACAGCGAGCACTCTCCGGCGTCGCGCTCCGCGCTCTTGTTCTCCGCCTGGCTGGCGACCGCGTACCACGAGACCATCCACGTGCTGCAGGCCGGGTGCCTCGTGTCCAGCGCGTCGACCGGCTACCTCGCACCACGGCTCGGTCCGTCGCAGTCTGTGATCCTTGGCGACGTTCGCGCCCGCATCAACCTTTACGCCCCGCCGGGCACGGCGTCGTCGTACTGCCGTGGCGGCGCGCTGGCCGCCGCTGATCTGTACCTCGATCCGGTCAACGGCCTCGCCGATCAGGGCCTCGAGTCGCAGCTGTGGGAGATCAACGCGTACGTGCTCGAACTGGAGTTCGAGGTCGGCCTGTCCGCGGCGATCGGTGAGTATCTGCCCGGTGACCCGCTCAACCTGTCGATCATCTCCGCCAAACTGCACCAGCTCGCCCGCTACCTGGAGGCGTCGCGTTCCACGTGGACTGCGATGCGCTCGCGAGGTGTGGCGGTCACGGTCGCGGACCAGTGGAACCTGGCGGTGCGCTGGTGGCGACCGCGTAACCCGGTGGCCAACTCGCGCCCGTGCTGGGATCTCGCCTTCGGGCCGGATTCGATGGTGATCGCCGAGTTCACGGGCGGTCTGGCGGGCACGGTCGCTCCGCCCCGTCCGTGATCTGACGACGCGTCAGATACTGTCGCGCGATGGGCTCGATCGATCTCCTCGATGGCGACTTCTACATCAACGACCCGTACACGACCTACGCGTGGTTGCGCGACAACGATCCAGTGCACTGGGATTCGACCAACGAGTTGTGGGGCATCGCCCGCTATGACGACATCGTCGAGATCGAGCGGCGCAAGGATGTGTTCATCAATAGCGACCAGATCAAGGGCGGCTACCGGCCGAACCTGCCGGCGGATCCGGCGATCATCGGTCTCGACGATCCGTTCCACGCCCAGCGACGGGCGCTGGTCGCGCGGCGCTTCACGCCGAAGGCGGTCGCCGACAAGGGCCCCGAAATCCGCACGGTCGTGACCGGGTTGCTTGACCGGGCGCTGGCCGGCGACACGGCCGAGATCATCGCCGACCTCGCCTCGCCGCTGCCGGCACTGATGATCGGCCGCCTGCTCGGCTTCGAGGACGCTGCCTGGCCGAAACTGCGCGACTGGTCGGAGCGCACGATCGCGCTCGGCGGCGGACCGCGTTACTTCGCCCAGGACGGGTTCGACGCCGCGATCGAGTTCGCGATGGCGGCCGGCGAGCTGTACGAGCACAAGAAGACGTGCCCGATGGACGACCTGATGACGATGTACACCACGGCGGTCATCGAGGGCCAGCAGTTCGGCCAGCAGGAGGCGATCTCCGATGCACTCTTGCTGCTCGACGGAGGCGCCGAGACGACCCGCACCGTCATCGCTCGGTCGCTGTTGCTGCTCGATCGTCACCCCGAGCAATGGGCGGCGCTCAAGGCCGGTGTCGACATGGGCGTGGCCGTCGAGGAGTTCATCCGCTACGTGACGCCGATCCACAACATGTGCCGGGTCGCGAACACCGACTACGAACTGCACGGAACCACGATCCCGCACGGCAACCAGGTGCTGTTGATGTACTCATCGGCGAACCGCGACCCGTCGCACTTCACCGACCCGGAGAAGTTCGACGTGATGCGCACTCCGAACCACCACATCGCGTTCGGGTTCGGCACTCACTTCTGTCTCGGCGCGGCCCTCGCCCGCTTGGAGATTCGAACGTTCTTCGAGGAGTTCGTCCGTCGCGTCGATTCGTTCCACATCGTGCCCGACTCGGTCGAGGAGATGCCGAACGCCTTCGTCTACGGCGTCAAGTCGGCGCACATCGAATTGACACCCGCCTGATGGGCAACATCGCGATCACGGGATCGTCCGGCGGCATGGGCGTTGCCACCCGGGCGCTGCTCGAAGCAGGGGGGCACCGGGTCATCGGCGTCGACGTGCGCGATGCCGACGTGATCGCCGACGTGGCCACCGTCGCGGGGCGCGACGCGATGATCGCCGGCGTGACCGCGGCGAGCAACGGCGTCCTCGACGGGCTCGTGGCCGCAGCGGGAGTCGCGTCCAACGGCACGAACGAGGAAGCGGTCATCTCGATCAACTACTTCGGCGCAATCGCTGCGCTGAACGGGCTGCGCCCGCTGCTGGCACGGGGCACCGACGCAAGTGCGGTCGCGGTCAGCTCGAACAGCACCACGACCCAGCAGGGCATCCCGCTCGACGCGGTCGACGCGTGCCTCACCGGCGATGAGGACGCGGCCCGCGCCGCAGCGGCCCGCGCGCCGATGTGCGGATACCCGGCGTCGAAGCTCGCGCTCGCTCACTGGGTGCGCCGCAACGCCGTGTCTACCGACTGGATCGGCGCGAGCATCCGCCTCAACGCGATCGCGCCGGGATTGATCGCCACGCCGATGACGGGTGGCGGTGGCGTCGAGTTCGTGCTCTCGCTCGGCGACCTGTACCCCGTGCCGATCGGGCGAGCCGGCTCGCCACCCGAGATCGCCGCTCTGCTCGGGTACCTGCTGTCGCCGATCGCCGGCTTCTTCGTCGGCAGCGTCATCGTGATGGACGGCGGCACCGACGCCGCGCTGCGCACGACCGACTGGCCGGCGGCCCGATGATGGTGCACCAGTGACTCTGCCGTCCACGATGCTTGCGTACCGGCTGCTTGCCTGGCAAGAGCCGCCACGGCTGGTCGAGGTCGACGTGCCCACCCCGGGGCCGGGACAGGTGCTCGTGCAGGTGGCCGGCAACGGGCTGTGCCACAGCGATCTGACGATGATGCAGATGCCGGGCGAGATCGGCGAGATGATCGACTGGCGCATGCCGTTCACGCTCGGCCACGAGATCGGCGGCTGGATCGCCTCGCTCGGCTCGGGCGTGACCGGATTCGACGTCGGGCAAGCCGTTGCGCTCGTCTCGCCGGCGTCGTGCGGCACGTGCGCGCTGTGCCTGCGCGGGCACGACAGCGCGTGCCCACACGGCCTGAAGGGCCGCGGCTACGGGCGCGACGGCGGACTGGCCCACTACGTCGTCGCCGACGCGCCGCGCAGCGTGGTGCCGATCGGGACGCTGGATCCGCGCAACGCCGCGCCGATGACCGACGCCGGCGCGACCTCGTACCACGCCGTGAAGAAGGTGCTGCACAAGCTGACGCCCGGCTCGACCGCCGTCGTCATCGGCGCTGGAGGGCTCGGCGCGTTTGCCGTCCAGTTGCTGCGCGTGCTCAGCCCGACCACCGTCATCGCGGTCGACGCCAACCCGGATCGTCTCGCGTACGTCAGCGAACTCGGCGCTCACCACACCGTCACGGGTGTTGACCGCGACACGGCGGCCGAACTGCAACGGGTCACGAACGGCGAGGGCGCGACGGCAGTGCTCGACTTCGTCGGTGTCGATCACACGATCTCCGTCGGCGTCGGCGCGACCCGGCCGTACGGCACGTACGCGGTCATCGGATCCGGCAGCGGCACGTTCAAACGCCCGTGGTACGGCGGATTGCCGCGAGACGGCGAGGTGCTCAACTTCCAGGGCAGCAGCGTGTCCGACGCGCACGAGGTCGTCAAGCTGGCCGAGCAGGGCCTGATCCGCAGCGACTCCGATCTGTTCCCGCTCGAGCGGGTCACTGACGCCTACGACGCGTTGCATCGCGGCACACTGCGCGGACGGGCGGTGGTCACGCCACAATCGTGACCATGCCTCGCACAGCACTCGTCCTCGGCGGCAACAGTGACATCGCCCTCGCCACCATCCGGGCACTGGCTGGCCAGGGATTGTCGAAGGTCGTGCTCGCTGTCCGCGACCCAGATGCGTTGCGGGTCCGGCTCGATGCCGATCCGTTGCCGGTCGCAGACGTCGCAATCGAGGCGTGGGACGCGCTCGATGTCACCGGACATGCGCGTCTGCTCGACAGGACGGTCACTGCCCTCGGCACGATCGATCTCGTGCTCTGCGCCGTCGGCAGCCTCGGCCATGGAGCCGGCATCACCGCCAGCCCGGCCGCGGTCGACGCGCTGGTCACGTCCAACTTCGCCGGCCCGGCCGCTGCACTGACCGAGTCTGCGCACCGGCTCGTCGCCCAGGGCAGCGGCGCGATCGTGGTGCTGTCCTCGGTCGCCGGGCTGCGGGCCCGACCGAGCAACTACGTGTACGGCTCGGCCAAGGCCGGCCTGGACGCCTTCACCCAGGGTCTCGCCGATGCGGTGGCATCGAGCGGTGTCAAGGTCCACCTGATCCGCCCCGGGTTCGTCACCAGCAAGATGACGACAGGCCTGCAGAAGGCACCGTTCTCGACCACCCCCGACGTCGTCGCCGCCGCCGTCGCGCACGTCCTCACCAAGCCGCGCAGCCAGATCGTCCACGTCCCCCGCCTCCTCGGCCCCCTCTTCGCGTTTCTCCGCGCTACCCCCCGCCCCGTCTGGCGAAAGATCGCCGGCGACCGCTGAAGCTCATCCGTCGGTGCGGAAGCATTCGTGGAGGTCGATCGTGAACGCCTCTGGGCCGCCAGTCCTCAACCCCGACGCCCCTACGACCACTGACCTTGCACCACGGCGTTGACGTCGGTCTGGTGTACTGGCGGGATGGAGTACACGGGGTTGACGGCTGAGGAGTTCGATGCGCTGGACGGTGTGGCCGACTGGCGGTTCGTGCTCGGCGCGATCCAGAGCGATTTCCGGTGTGGGTCGTTCCCGGCCGCAGCGGCGCTCGTGGCCGCCATCGCGGAGGTCGCCGAGGTCGCCCAACATCATCCCGATGTGAATCTGCGCTACCCCGACCGGGTCCGTGTCGCGCTGACCACCCACGCGACGGGCGGGCTGACGACGCTCGACGCAGATGTCGCGCGGCAGATCTCGGCGCTCGCCGCCGCAGCCGGCGCGTCCGTCGAGGCGTCCACCGCGCAGAACGTGGAGATCGCCATCGACACCATGGACGCAGCGCTCATCCGCCCGTTCTGGGCCGCGGTGCTCGGCTACCGCGAGCGTGGCGGCGATCTCGTCGACCCGCTGCGCATCGGCCCGCCGATCTGGTTTCAGCAGAT
>JANNZY010000025.1:0-43670 GCA_031410915.1 Actinomycetes bacterium | reverse complement strand
ATCGTCGGTGTCGGCCACCAGCGCCACCTGTTCGAGGAACTCGTCGACACGGACGAACTCGCGAGCCGAGCCGATCAGCTCGCCGAGGTTCTCCAGCCGGCCGGCCGCCTCGACCGAGCTCTCTGCTTCCAGCTCCGCCGTGTAGCCACTCTGGTCCAGCGCAGCCTGCAACACGTCGGCCGGTGAGCCGTCGAGCATGTGCGCCAGCGAGTCCAGCAGCGCGACGAAGTTGCCGACCGCACGCGATGTGGCGCTGGACAGCCCGGCGTCGTCGGCGTGGCGCAGCGCGTCCATGAAACCGTCCCCCGTGTCACGGGCCCAGGCATCGAGCTTGGCAACGCTCTGATCGCCGACACCGCGTTTGGGCACGTTGAGGATGCGCTTGATGCTGACCTCGTCGGTGGGGTTGGCCACCGCGCGCAGGTACGCCATCGCGTCCTTCACCTCGCGCCGGTCGTAGAAGCGGGTGCCACCGACGACCTTGTACGGGATGCCGAAGCGCATCATCGCTTCTTCCACGATGCGGCTCTGCGCGTTGGTGCGGTAGAAGACGGCGATCTCTTTCCACATCATCGCGTGGTTGTCGTGCGCGTCCTGCATGGTCCGCGCCACCCATGTGGCCTCGTCGCCCTCGTCGTCGGCGTGATAGCGAACGATGCCTTCACCACGTCCGAGCTCGCTCCACAGGTTCTTTGCCTTGCGTGTCGGGTTGTTGGCGATGACTGCATTCGCGGCGTCGAGGATGATCTGCGTGCTGCGGTAGTTCTGGTTGAGCACGATCGTGGTGACGTCCGGGAACGCATTTTCGAACTGCAAGATGTTGCGAAAATCTGCACCGCGAAATCGGAAAATACTTTGATCTGTGTCGCCAACGACCATGATGTTCTGGTGCTCGCCGGCGAGCATGACGACGATCTCGTTCTGGGCGGTGTTGGTGTCCTGGTACTCGTCGATCAGGATGTGCTGGAAGCGTTCGCGGTAGTTCTGCAGGATCTCGCCGTGATGACGGAACAGCATCACGACGTTGGTGAGCAGGTCGTCGAAGTCCATCGCCCCGGCCTTCAGCAGGCGCTGCTGGTACTCGACGTAGATCTCGGCGTGCTTGCGGTCCATCGGCGTGGCGGCCGTGACGAGCGCGTCGCTGGGGAACAGCAGCTCGTTCTTCCACTTGCTGATCACGTTGTGCACGCCCCGCGGTGTGAACCGCTTTGCGTCCAGGTTCTGGTCGCGGATGACGTAGCCGGTCAGCCGTTGCGCGTCGGCCTGGTCGTAAATGCTGAAGCTGCGCGGATAGCCGAGCGCCTCGCCGTTGGCGCGCAGGATTCGAACACACGCGGCGTGGAACGTGCTGATCCACATCTTCTTCGCGACCGGCCCGATGAGATCGGCGACTCGTTCTTTCATCTCGCCGGCAGCTTTGTTGGTGAACGTGATCGCGAGTATCCGTTGGGGATGCACGCCCTCGCGCTCGATCAGGTGAGCGATGCGATGTGTGAGCACCCGGGTCTTACCCGAGCCCGCCCCGGCGACGACAAGCAGCGGGCCATTGATGTGCACGACGGCATCGAGTTGATCGGGGTTGAGCCCCTGCAGCCGATCCGGCTCGGCCCCCGGGGCGACGGCTTCCTGATCGAACAACGACATGGCTGCGCCAGTCTACGGGAGGGGTGCCACAGGGTTCAGTGGGTGACGCGCATCGGGAGGATGCGAGGGCCGCGGATCTGGCCGCGGCTCCATTCGACCTCGCCGTCGATGGCGAGTTCGAAGTCGGCGAAATGGGCCAGGAACTCTTCCACGGCCACCTTCAGTTCCAGCCGGGCCAGGTTGCTGCCGAGACAGCGGTGGATGCCCAGGCCGAAGGCAAGATGGCGGTTCTCGGCACGATCGATCAGCACCTCGTCGGCTCGATCGAACGCCGCGGGATCCACGTTGGCCGCCGGGAACGGCAGCAGTACCCAGTCGTCGACCTTCATCGGGCAGCCGGCGAACTCGACGTCTTCTTTGACGAGGCGAGCCATCGTCACCGGTGCATAGGCCCGCAGGAACTCTTCGATCGCGGTCGGGATCAGCGAAGGATCCTCGGCCAGACGGCGGCGATCGTCGGCATGTGTGGCGAGGTGCAGCAGGCTCGAACCAATCGCGCTCCAGGTCGTGTCGATGCCGGCGAGCAACAGCAGCACGATGGAGCCGCGCACATGCTCGTGGCTCAGCGGCTGATCGAAGATGGACGCGTTGAGCAGGAAGGTCGTCAGATCGTCGCGAGGATGCGCGATGTGCTCTTGGACCTGCTGGTCGATGTAACGATCGAGCCGTTCGAATGCCTGCATCCGCTGCTCGGGCTGCACGTTGATGCCTTCGAGGATGTCGTGCACGAATCCACGGAAGATGTCGGCGTCCTCGGTGGGAAAACCGAGCATCAGCGCGATCACATTGACCGGGATGTGCTGGGCGTATTGCACCGCGGCATCCACCTCGCTGCCGTCGCCCATGTCGCGCAGCAGCTGCTTGCACAACTCGCGGATGTCCTTCTCCCACGCGGCGATCACCTTCGGCGAGAAGGCCGGCAGCAGGATGCGGCGGGCATCGTGGTGGAACGGCGGGTCGCTGGAGATGGGCGGCGCGTTGCCGATCGGTGCCTGCGCCAGCGGTCGGAACGGCGAGACCACGACCGACCGTGACGTGAAGTGCTCCGTGTCGTAGGCGATCTGCGACACGAGCTCGTGGGTCACGGGCAACCACGCGCCGTTGTAGCGATCGGTGTGCGCGACAGGGCAGCGATCGCGCAGCTCGGCCCACACCTCGTGGGCGTGGGCGTTGTACTCCGGCTCGGCGTGGTCGAAATCGGTCGCCCAATCAGTGACCGGTCCGTAGATGGACGTCACGATGCCCCCTCGTGCTCGGTCGCCAGCGAGATCGCATATTCGGGGCAGTTGGCAATGGCCAACGACGCCTTGTCCTCCAGCCCGGGCGGGACGACGCCGTCGTTCAGCAACACCGCCATGCCGAGATCGTCGACATCGAAGATCTCCGGCGCCAGCGCGTAGCACCGGTTGTGACCCTGACAACGATCCAGATCGAGCACGACACGCATGTCGCGACTGTATTCGCCTCAGCTGTCTTTTGCGCTGCGCTGGACAACTTCGCCGAGCCAGGCGGTGAGCCCGGCGAAGGCACCCCCGGTGGAGGTGTAGGCCTTCTTCGCCTCGTCCCACGACTGGGTCGTCGCGAGCATCTTGGCGGCCAGGTCGGGCCGCTCGCTCAGCACCCCGAGGGGAGCGCGTTGGACCCTGATCGTGAACACGATCGCATCCGTCTGGGGCAGCCGGCGCAGGGTCTGGCGCTCGCTGCGCAGCCACATCGGTGAGCCGTCCTCCTCGACGCGTCCGACGATCTCGCGGTCTTCGCGATATTCCGGCAGGTGGAGCTCGGCCGTCGGCACGACCACCCAGTTACGCCGCCACGCAGGCCGCTCGACCGCGAGCCGATCGTGGAATCGATCGACCTTGTCGCGCAGCTCGTCCGCGTAGTGCGCGACCGGCCCGTGCACCGCGGCGAGCGGCAGGCCGATCTTGTCGGCGATGGTCCAGTGCGTCGGGAAGCAGACCGCTCCGGACGTGATGGTCCACTCGCCGTCGATGCGCTCCAGCACGGCCAGGTCCTCTTGGACGAGCAACGCGGCATCGACGAGTGGGTGATCGTCGATCGGTGGCGGCAGGTCACTGACGCCGTGACCGGCGAGCCATGTCCGCATCAAGTCGCGCAACTCTCCGGCTGCGCGCTCGGAACCGGGGATCGATGCGAACACGACAGGGCGGACGCGATCGAGCAGCTCACGTTTATAGGCGACGTCCGCGTCGCGGTCGTCGTCGACGATCAGCCAGTCGTCGAGCCGCAGCGCACGTGTCCCCATCCCGAGGAACGGGGGTGCCGGCTCCAGCCGCAGCTCGTCGAGCCAATCGATGCCCGCCTGGGTCACGCCTGCAACTTGGCAAAGTCGGCGGTGATCCACCGCTGTGGTGTCAGCGTGACAAGAACCGACTCCTGCGTCGACGGGTTGTTGTCCGCGTACCAGCGGCCCAGTTCGGGTCCCAGATACCGCGACGCCATCACGAAGTCGTCGCGCTGGTCCTGCGCGATCTGGATCGGGCCCTCGACGCTCACGTACTTGTAGGGCGGCTCCTCTTGCTGTGCGGTCAGCGTCGCTCTTCCCGCAGCGCGCAGCAGCTTCGCCTTCAACGAGTTGCCACCCATGCCGATCAGGACGACGCCGTTCTCGTACTGGTACCAGATCGGCACGGCCAACGGGCCCTTGTCCTGGCGGGCGATGGAGAGGATGCCGACGTGCACGCCGGCCAGGAACTCCTCACGCTCGACTTCGGTCATGTCGAGTTCGGACATAGTGTCTCCTTCGGTTTCGAATGCTGATGGGTCACATCGGGTTCTCTTGTGCGACTGCTTTGCGGAAGCGTTCGAGGGCGATGTCGCCGAACTCGGGATGGGTCAGGATCCAGAACTGCTCGGCCCTGATCGCGTCGACGACACGGCCTGCAACGTCGGTCGGCGAGATTCCATTCTCGACCCCGTCCTTCAGCGCCTGATCCATCATCTGCCCGATCGGATTGGTGGTGGCCACCGGCTGCTGGCCGAGGCGGTCGGCCCACGTCATCTTCTCCATCAACTCGGTGCGCACGAACCCGGGGCAGAGCACCGAGACGCCGACAGGCGACCCGACGCTCTTCAGTTCGATGAACAGACCCTCGCTGAGCGCGACCACGCCGTGCTTGGTGACGTTGTACGGGGCGGCACCGGGCATCGCCAACAATCCGGCCATCGAGGCGGTGTTGACGATGTGGCCCTCGCCCTGCTCCTGCATGATCGGCAGCACGGCTCGAATGCCATGGACGACGCCGTACAGGTTGATGCCGACCACCCATTCCCACACGCTCATCGGCCCGGACCACGGATCGCCCGTGCCGACCACGCCGGCGTTGTTGCACATGACGTGGATCGCGCCGTATCGATCGAGTGCCTTCTGCGTCAGCGACTGCACCGAGTCCTCGAGCGCAGTGTCCACCGCGACCGGGAACACGTCACCGCCCGACTCGGTGAGTTGCGACTCCACGTTGCGCAGCCGCACCTCGTCGAGGTCAGCGAGCACGACCCGCATCCCCTCGGCCACGAACCGCTCTGCCATTGCCTTGCCGATGCCACTGCCCGCTCCCGTGACGACGGCGACCTTGCCCCCGAGGTTGTCCATGGTGCGTCACGATACGCAGTGATCGCGTACGGTTCGCCACATGGACGCGACGACAGCGAGGAAGACCTGGCGCAGCATGGAAGCCGTGCACGGGATGATCTACTTCACCCCGGACGCGCCGCCGGCGTACGCCGCCGTCGGCATCGTCAAGCCGCGCGCCGGATACTTCGCGTCACGCGTCGCCGCCATGGGGGCGGTGCCCGCCGACGTCGTGGTCGCAACGTTCTACAACTTCCATCCCGGCCTCGTGCGCCGCAGCATGGAAAACGCCTGGTCGCTCAGCTCCCCCGCGGCGATGCTGACGGCCCGGCTCAACGCCGTCGACTCGTCGTTGCGACGAGCGTTCGGCGACGAGGTGCTGGAGTCGGTCGAGCTCGCCGAGGCGGTGGGGCTGTTGCAACGCGCCGCGATGTGGGCCGCCGAACGTCCGGAGGGGCGGCCGCTGTTCGCTGCGCATGCCGCGTTGCCGTGGCCGGAGGAACCGCACCTCGCGCTGTGGCACGCGCAGACTCTGCTGCGCGAGTTCCGTGGCGACGGCCACATCGCCGCGCTGACACTGGAGGGGCTGACCGGGTTGGAGGCGCTGATCTCCCACGCGGCCGCAGGTGACGTCGGTTCGGGGGTGTTGAAGGCCACCCGCGCCTGGAGCGACGACGAATGGCAGGCCGGCATCGAGGCCATGGCGGCACGCGGCCTCGTCAACGACGACGGCTCGTTCACCGAGGCGGGCACACAGCAGCGGGATGCGATCGAGCGGGCCACGGACCGCGCCGCATTCGGGCCGTACGAGTCGATTGGCGACGACGCCGCGCTGACCGTGCGTGGTGTCGGCAAGCGGCTGACGACGATGGTCATCGAGGCCGGCTTGTTGAGTGTGGACCCGGGCCGGCTGCTCGATCCGGAGGACGAGGCACCGGCGTGACCTACCGCTACCTCTGGACACCGCTGCAACTGGGTCCGGTCACGGCCCGCAACCGAATCGTCTTCAGCGCGCACCTGACGAACTATGCGCGCGACGGCAAGCCGACCGAGCAGCACGCCGCCTACTACGCGGCTCGCGCCGCCGGTGGTACCGGACTGATCATCACCGAGGAGCACTCCACCCATCCCACCGACTGGCCGTACGAGAAGCTGATCCACGGCTTCCACCGCGACGTCATCCCGGGCTACCGGGCGATCACCGACGCGGTTCACCGCCATCGAGTGCCGGTCTTCGCCCAGATCAACCACAACGGCGGCCAGGCCAGCAGCATGTTCAGCCGTCTACCGGTGTGGGCCCCGTCGCCCGTGGCCGACCCGCTGTTCCGTGAGGTGCCCAAAGCCGTCACCCATGCCGAGATCGACGAGATCGTCGCCGGCTACGCGCTCGTGGCCGAGCACTGCGCCGAGGGCGGATTCGACGGCATCGAGCTGCAGTGCAGCCACTCGTCCATCGTGCGCGGGTTCCTGTCCCCCGCGACCAACAAGCGCACGGACGCCTACGGAGGGTCGCTCGTCAACCGCGCCCGACTGCTCGTCGAGATCGTCGCCGCCGTCCGCGGTGTGGTCGGGAATCGCCTTGCGCTCGGTGTGCGCATCTGCGGTGACGAGTTGATCGAGGGCGGAACGATGATCGACGATGCGGTCGAGATCGCACGGCTCGTCGAGGCCACCGGTCAGGTCGACTACATCAACACGTCGATCGGTGTCGCCACTGCCAGCCTGTTCATGATCGAGGCGAGCATGCACATCCCGCCCGGGTACGCGATGTTCATCCCGAGCGCGATCCGCAAAGCCGTCGACCTGCCCGTCGTCGGCGTCGGGCGGTTCAAGGATCCGTTGCAGGCCGAGCGGGCGCTGGCCGAGGGCCACTGCGATCTCGTCGGGATCGTGCGCGGCCAGATCGCGGACGCAGAGTTCGCGGCGAAGGCGCGCGCCGGGGCGACCGACGAGACGCGACTCTGCCTCAGCTGCAACCAGGAGTGCGTCGGTCGGATGGGCCTCAACCGCTGGCTCGGTTGCATCGAGAACCCGCGCACCGGGCGCGAGGCGGAGTACGCGGCCCGACCAGCGCGCATCGGGTCGAAGCCGAAGAAGGTGATGGTCGTGGGTGCCGGGCCGGCTGGGTTGCAGGCCGCGATCTCCGCCCGTCGCGCCGGCCACGCCGTCACGGTCTACGAACAGCAGGCCCAGGCCGGCGGGCAGGTGCGCCTGGCCGCGTCGGTGCCGAACCGGGCCGAGCTCGGCGACATGATCCGCAACCAGTTGACCGAGTGTCGCCGCGTCGGCGTGAACATCGAGTACGGCGTCGGCGTGTGGGCAGGGTTCGTCGAGGAGCACAAGCCCGATCACGTCATCGTCGCAACCGGTGCCGAGGCGCAGCGTCCATGGTGGGTCGGCGGCGACGTGCCCAACGTGGCCGACGTCCGTGCCGTGCTCGACGGATCGTCCGAGCCGTTTGGATCCGTCGTCGTCATCGACGAGATCGGCTTTCACCACGCCACCTCCGTGGCCGAACTGCTGGCCGATCGCGGCTGCGACATCGAGGTGATCACGAACGGGATGGTCGTCGGCCAGGATCTCGGCATCACGCTCGACATGGAGAACTGGTGGATCCGTGCCGGCTCGAAGGGCATCGTGCAGACGACCGACCTCGTGCCGATGGGCTTCGACGGCACGACACTGAACCTGCTCCATCACCCGACCGGTGCCAACGTGACCCGCACCCCGGATTGGGTGGTGTTGGCCGTGCCGGCGAACCCGGTCGAGTGGCTGTACAACGATCTGAAGGCGGCAGGAGTCACGGTTCAACGCGTGGGAGACTGCGTCGCTCCCCGCCGGGCTCACGCCGCCGTCATCGACGGCGAACGCGCCGGTGCCGCCGTCTGAGCGCCGGTCGCGCCGATCCCGTGCGGCGGGACGAAGGGTAGTGCGGTGGCGCGAATCGCGATGGCGATCGCGCCGGAGCCCATCATGAGGCCGAGCACGACATCGAGCACGTGGTGCATTCCGAGGTAGACGCGCGCCCAGCC
Source organism: Actinomycetes bacterium (assembly GCA_031410915.1). Classification (GTDB taxonomy): domain Bacteria; phylum Actinomycetota; class Acidimicrobiia; order Acidimicrobiales; family Ilumatobacteraceae; genus WLMZ01. The sequence continues at coordinate 35,402 of JANNZY010000025.1, read as the reverse complement.
CATCGCCACCGCAGCTAGCGCGCCTGCGGCGGCGAGTGCTTGCCCGATCCGGCGGTGCCCGAACGAGTAGAGCAAGATTGCCGGTGCCACCCAACACACCAGGGTTGCAGCGATGTGCCCGGACGGGAAGCTGGACGTGGAGGGGATCGGGCCGATCTTGTCGACGGTCGGACGAGGTCGCCCGACGGCGTAGTTCACGGCCACGAAGGTGCTGATCTCGGCGAGCATCGCGAGCGGTACGAAGACGAGTGCGCGCCACTGTCGAGTCACGAGAACTACCACCGTCGTGACCGCGAGCAGCAAGAGGATCGGCCTCGTGTCGCCCAGCTCGGAGATGAAACGCGCCGCGTCGACGCGGGCGCGGGTTCGGCTCACGACCGCCCGTCGACTGATCGATTCGTCCCACTCACGCACGGCCGACAACGGCCCCATCGACGTCAGCGCGATGCCGATCAAAGTCAGCGCCCCGATCATCGTCGTCAGCCCGATCGCGAGAGACCGCGCGACCTCGCAGGCGCTCGGCGATGCGTCGGAATGAGGTGGGCAGGAGGCCGAGTCGACCTCCGCCGGAGCGACCACAGCAGGCTCCGACATAGGGCGTGTCTACCCACCAACCGGCACGGGTAAACCGTGTTCATGGTCGTGTTGTTGGTGTTCGGAGCAGGCGCGGCCGTCGCAGGTACCGTGTCGCTTTTGGCCAGGCGTTGGCCCGCGATCGAGGCACCGCGTGTTGCGGGCGAGACGATCGTCCATGAGGTGCGCAAGCACCCCGGAATCGCAGTTCACTTCCGTCGGCGATTCGATCCCACCACCGAGACCGGCGTCGCGCTGACCGTCGCCAGCATCGTCGTGGCGGTCGGTGCGGTGGGGGTCGGCGTCGTGCTGGCAATGATCCGCGCCGAATTCGGCCTGCAGGTGCTGGACTCACGCCTCGCCCGCTATGGTGCCGACCACTCGTCCGTGCTCTCCACCAACGCACTGCGATGGATCAGCCAATTGGGCGGCACCGCCGGGGTGATCGGGATCGCCGCCGTCGCGACAGTGCTCGAGTACCGTCGGCGGCCGACTCGCGCGCTCCCACTGTTCATGACACTCGTGGTCGCGGGCCAGTTCGCGCTGTCGAACCTGATCAAGATCGTTGTCGAGCGGGCTCGCCCGGACTACGCCCGCCTGACGGGCTTCGCCGGCACATCGTTCCCGTCGGGCCACTCGACGGCTGCCGCTGCGACGCTTGCCGCCGTCGCGCTCGTGTCCACCCGGGGACGCTCGAAGCGGACGAAGATCGTGGCCGCAGGGCTGGCGGCCGGTCTCGCAGCGATGGTCGCCGGGACCCGAGTCTTCCTCGGCGTCCACTGGTTCACCGATGTCCTCGCCGGACTTCTCTTGGGTTGGGGGTGGTTCGCGCTGTGCTCGATCGCCTTCGGCGGTCGTCTGCTGAGCTTCGGTCTTCCGGTCGCTGCAGCAGAGGCAGTCGCGGAAATCGTCGAGGATCCGGTCAGACTGTCTCGAGCCGCCACGTTGACCGACGGCGTCTCGTCCGGGCGGCACCGAAGTGTCGGACTGTAGTAGAGCGCTCTACTATGCGCTATTGTTGCGACATGTCCACGACGACATCGTCCATCATCCGGGTCGCGCCGACCGAGGTCGCCAACCGTCTTCCCGAGCTCGTCGATGCTCTGTTGCGTGGTGCCGGCGCAGTGTTCATCGAGCAGGCGTTCTCGCCGGCGGATGTCGCCGAGGCGAACCGCATCATCGTCGAGCACAGCGAGCGCGAGGCGTCCAAGGTCACCCATTTCCACGGGGCGCACCAGGACCAGATCAGCCTGCAGCGTCGGGTCTGGAACCTGCTCAACAAGGGCGACGTGTTCGAACGCATGGTGCAGCAGCCGGAGGTGATGCGGGTCGTCGGTGCGTTCCTCGGCGACGGGTTCATCATGGGCTCAGTGGCCGCCAACCGCATCCTCGCCGGCGGTCCCGGCCAGGAGCCGCACATCGACTACCCGTACTGGGATCTGTACAAGCGCGGGTCGTTCCCGACGAACATCAACAGCAGCTTCCCGCTCAACTGCCAGGCAACGGTTCTGCTCCACGACTTCACCGAACTGAACGGCGCGACTGCGTTCGTGCCGTGCTCGCAGGGTGATCTGCGCTACCCCGACGACGAGGAGCTGTTCCGTTCGAGCGCGCAGCGCATGACCGGCCGGGCCGGCGATGTCGTCATCTTCAACGGCATGGTGTGGCACTGTGCGATGCCGAACCGCAGCGAGTCCGAGCGCACCGCGCTGCTCATCCAGTACCTCGCCAAGTTCGTCAAACCGATGGAGGACCAGGTGCACGGCGTTCGCGCCGAGGTCATCGACCGGGCCACCCCGCAACTCCGCCAGTTGATGGGACTCGACTATCCCTACCCGCAGATCCTCGACGACGCCGAGGCCATCAACGCCGAAGGCCGCAACTGACCGACGAGCCCGCCACAGCGACGCTGATCTGTACCACGATGCAGTGGTACAGTCGGCCCATGCGACGTCGCCGCGTCGACCCGAGCAACGCTTGGCCACCAGATCTCAGTGGCCGGCGCGCACATCGGCGCGACGATCTGCCGGCTCGCTGGAAACCCGATCTCCGTGATCTCGAGCGATCCGGACGACATGCGCGCCGTTGCCGGGTCGGTTCCCATCACTGTTGTGCGCCTGTAGCGCGGCGCAGCACCGCGGTCACGTGCCGATGATGCTCACTCCGTGGGCGATGAGGGCGGCGTTGAGCGACGCGAGGTCGGTGTCGACGAGGGTCTGCAGCCGTGACAGCTGGTCGGTGGCCTGGCCGGCGAGCTTGGCGTAGACGGCGTAGGACTGCTCGGTCGGGCGGGCGTCGGCGCTGCTGACCACTGCCGGGAGCGCGCTGAGCTTCTCGAAGAGTTGCTCGCGGTAGTTGAGGCTGTCGCCGTCGGAGGTCAGCTCGACCTGGACGAGTTCGTTCTCGATCGCGGCCAGCTTGTCGCGCAGCGGAGTGGCCGCGGCGATCACCGGGGCAGCCCGTTCGTCGTCGGCCAATCGCGCCGTCCACTCGACCAGCTGGCGCTTCAACGAGCGGATCGTGTTCACCCCGGTGGCGATGTCGGACAGCGTGTCGCGGATCGTGATCAGCAGATCGAACTGTTCAGCGAGGTCGGCGTCGGTCGTCGCGACCCGCGGGTCCTTCACCAGCTCGAACGTCTGCGACATCGACCAGTCACCGACGGTGAGCGTCGCCCGGTACTCGCCGGGCTGGGCAAGCGGGCCACCGGGGCGCTTGTGGTATTCGGTGTCGACCATCTTCACGCCACTCGGGTACGTCATCGGCCACTGGAACGAGTTCATCCCGGCCACGGCCGTGATGTAGAGGCCGTGGCGATCCTTCTTCTCGGCCGGGATCGTGCTCGGGAACGTGTCCACCAGGTTGCCGGTGCTGTCGTGGATGGTCAGCGTCGCCGAGCCCACCGCCGCCTCGCCGAGGAAGTACATGATCCGCACCCCGCGCTCCAGGTCGTCACCGGCGTCGATGACACGCGTGCGGACGTGGCCGGTGTCCAGCTCCTCGACGTAGAACGTCGCGTTCTGCCCGCTCGTGACGTGGTAGTTCTTGCCGCCCGGCGAGCCACTCCACGCGGCCGAGATGTGCGGCGGCGTCCGCACCACGTTGCGCGGCCGCAGGAGATGGTTGGTCGCGGCGAACAGGTCGTCGGCCATCTGGTGCAGCGGTGTCAGGTCGTCCAGGATCCAGAACGAGCGGCCGTGCGTCGCCACCACCAGGTCGGTGTCCTTCACGACCAGGTCGTACACGGGCGAGACGGGCAGGTTGCACTGCAACGGCTGCCAGTGCTCGCCGTCGTCGAAGGACACGTGCACTCCCATCTCCGTGCCGACGTAGAGCAGGCCGCGCCGGTTCGGGTCCTCACGGATCACACGACAGAACTCGTTCGCAGGCAGACCGGCATCGATGCGCGTCCACGTCGCTCCGAGGTCGTCCGTGCGAAACACGTACGGCGCATAGTCGCCGTTCTTGTGGCGGGCCGCGGTCATGTACGCGGTGCCGGCGGCGTGCGGTGACTCGGCGATCATCGTCACCTGTGAGAACTTCGGTAGATCAGGCGGGGTGACGTTGGTCCACGTACCGCCGTCGTCTCGAGTCACGTGCACGAGTCCGTCATCGGACCCGGCCATCAGCACACCGGTGTCGTGTGCCGACACCATCAGCGAGAACACCGTGGCGTACATCTCCGCGCCAGCGGTGTCCATCGTCAGCGGTCCGGAGACGCCGAGCGTTTCCGGGTCGGCGTAGGTCAGGTCGGGACTGATGGCCTGCCAGCTGTGGCCTTCGTCGGTTGTGCGGAAGACCTTGTTGCCCGCCGCGTAGAGCACGTTGCTGTCGTGCGGCGAGAACACGATCGGGTACGTCCACTGGAAGCGCACCTCGGCCGTCGCGCCGTCGTGGTACGCCTCTGGCCACACGTTGACGAGTTGGATCTGCTTGGTGCGATGGTCGTAGCGCTGCAAGGCGTCGCCACCGCCGGGCGAGCTACCGATCGCGCCGACGAAGACGATGTTCGGATCGCCCGGCTTCGGTGCCACGTACCCGCTCTCGGCCGTGCCCGGCGGGTAGCAGTTGGACCAGTTGATCGCGCCAAGACCGGTCTGGCTGGGCACGGCGATGCTCGAGTTGTCCTGCTGCGAGCCGTACACCACATACGGAAACTGGTCGTCGCAGGCCACGTGGTAGAACTGCGCTGTCGGCTGGTTGTAGATCGTCGACCAGGACTTGCCGGCGTTCAGCGACACCCACGCGCCGCCGTCATCGCAGCCGATCATCCGGTCCGGATCCGTCGGGTCGATCCACAGCGCGTGGTTGTCACCGTGCGGCGTGTGGAACTCCTCGAACGTCTTGCCACCGTCGATCGAACGCCACGCCTTCATGTTGAACACGAACACCTCGTCGGCGTTCGTCGGGTGGGCGATGACGTGGTGGTAGTACCACGGCCGCCAACCGAGGTCGGGGTTCGAGCAGACCTTCTCCCACGTCTCGCCGACATCGTCGGATCGGTACAGACCACGAGTGCGACCCTCGGCCTCGACCATCGCGAAGACGCGGCCCGAGCGCGCCGGCGACACCGACACACCGATCTTGCCGAGGGTGCCCGCCGGCAGACCGGGCCGATCGCTGATCTCCTCCCACGTATCGCCGCCGTCGCGCGACCGCCACAGGCCGGAGTCCGGTCCGCCGCTGTCGATCGACCAGAACGTGCGGCGGGCCTGCCAGATCGTGGCGAAGACGATGCGTGGGTTGTTCGGATCCAACGAGACGTCGACCGCGCCGGCTCGCTCGCTGACGTGCAGCACGAGCTGCCATGTCTCACCGCCGTCGCGCGATCGGTACAGCCCGCGCTCTGGGTTGTCCTTCGATGAGTGGCCGAGCACAGCGACGTACACGCAGTCCGGGTCGTCGGGATGGACGCGGATCTCGCCGATGTGGCGTGATTCAGGCAGCCCGATGTGGCGCCACGTCCGGCCGGCGTCGGTCGACTTGTACATGCCGTCGCCGTGGGTGACATCGATGCGGATCGTGGCCTCACCGGTGCCGGCGTAGAGGACGTTGCCGTCCGACGGGGCAACGGCGAGTGCACCGATCGACGCGCTGGTCAGGAACCCGTCGGTCACGTTCTCCCAGTACTGCCCGGCATCGTCGCTCTTCCACACGCCGCCGGCGACCGCGCCGAAGTAGAACACCGACCTCCGCGTGGGGTCGGCCGCGACGGCGACCACCCGCCCTCCGCGGGTTGGACCGATGCAGCGGTAGCGGATCTGGCTGAGGAACTTCGGGTCAACGATCGACACGCTCTGCATCCTGCCACCCGCGGATCAGCGGAGTCAGCGCGATGAGGCGCGATGGCTGGTGAGTCGCGCATGGCGAGCGATCGCGGTGAAGTCGGCATCGGCGTGGAGCAGCGGGAGGTCGGCTCGAATGGCAACGGCGGCGATCAGGCAGGCGACGAGTTTGCGAACCGTTTCACCGTTGCGTCGATAGATCCGATAGATCGCTGGGCTGCGTCCAGGTCGAGCGGATCATCGGCGAGTCGGCGTAGCGCAAGGTTGCTTCGACGCCAGCCGATAGCGGCTCATGATCGCCTCACACGCTGCGTCGTCGATGTCGATGTTCGTGCGTGACATACACCAATGACACACCACACCCTCGCCCAGGCCTCACGTCGCAGAGTCAGGTCGGGTCAGGCGGTGTCGGCGTGGCCGTGGTGGCCGTGGTGGCCGAGGCCGGGGGTGTCGTCCTGCTGGCGGTTCCAGGGCAGATCGGACAGGTACTTCACGGCTGCCGGGTGTGGATCCATCGGCCGTTCGAGGCCCTTCGGCGGTGTCGGTGCGACGCGGCGATCGCCGCGGGCCTGGCAGCCCTGGCACCAGTACAGCAGGCGGTTCATCTCTCCGATGCGCTTGACCTCGACGGTGTCGCCGCAGCGTTCGCACCGCTGGCCGTTGCGCCCGTAGACGGCAGTCGCCGTGGTCACACCGGGCACGGAGACGCGACGGGTGTCGGTGATGTTGGCACGCAGCATGCGTGCTGCGGCATTGACGATCTGGCGGGCGTCGCGCTCGTTCAACTGGCCGACCGCGGCAAACGGGCTGAGCTCGCACGCCCAGAGCACCTCGCTGCGGTACACGTTGCCGAGGCCACTCGCGACATGCTGGTCGAGCAGCACTTCCGCGATCGGCATCTCCGGCTCGACGTAGTGCAGAATCCGCTCGACGCACGCGTGCAGGTCGGCGCGTGGATCGCACAGATCGGGCCCGAAGCGGCCGAAGCCGGGATGGCGGTTGCGATCGAACTGACGGAAGGTCTCGACGACGGGTGCACTGAAGCACACCGCGACCCAGTCCTCGACTTCGATCGCGACCCGCATCTGGTCGGTGCGCTTGCGCCAACGCTCGCCGTTGCGATACAGGTGCCAGGTGCCCAGAAGGCGCATGTGCGTGTGCAGAGTGAGGCCGTCGTCCCACGTGATCTCGAGGTGCTTGCCATGGCTGACGACGCTCTCGATGGTGCGGCCGATGGTGGGAGTGGGGCCGACGAGTCGCTGCGCCGCGAAGCTGATGGTCGGCTTGCCGATCAGCGCCGTGCGAAGCGCCGTGGCTGTGCGGTGGATGGTCTCCCCCTCTGGCACGTCATGAGGTTAGTTCGCTTGTTCGCCCCGTGGGCGCGATACCTGCACGAAGTGTGGGAATGCAAATTGTTCGATCACGGTAAGGTGCCCGGCGTGACTGACGAGTCCGGCGAGGCGCTCCCACCGATCGAGATCGACAACCCCGATGTCGTGGCGTCGGCGAAGCGGATGTATGGCCGGGGCGGCATGTTCTTGGCCGCCGGAATGCTGGGCCTCGACAAGATCCTGCAGGAGAAGAAGAAGCCCGAATCGGTGCAGGTGCAGGAAGCGGCCAGCGAGCCCGTCGACGTGGACGCGGACGGCATCACAGTTCCGATCGACGAATCGACCACGGTCAACGCTCCGCCGCTCGAACCGCGGGCGCCGGTCACGGGTCCGCGCCGCAAACCACGCCGGCGCTAGACCCGCAGCCGCCGGGCGGCTGTCACGGCAACTGGCCGACGTGGGCCAGTGCAAGCCGGATCAGGCGGTCGTGGCCGGCCGTCATCTGGTGACGGACATTGTCGCTGACCGCTTCCGCCGGTGTGAACCAGGCCAGATCCAGCGCCTCCTGCGTCGGTGTGCAATCGCCATCGACGGGCACGACGTAGGCCAAGCTCACTGCGTGGTGGCGGGGATCGTGGAAGCCGCTCACGTTGGGGTCGGGGAAGTACTCGATCACTGTGAACGGTGCGGGCTCGGTGGGCACACGCGGCAGGGCGACAGGACCGAGGTCTTTCTCCAGGTGGCGGATCAGCGCGTTGCGGATGCGCTCGCCGAACAGCACCCGGCCGCTGACCACCATCCGGCTGATCGAGCCGTCGGCGTGGACGCGCAGCAGCATGCCGATCTCGGTGACGTTGCCCAGCGAGTCGACACGCACGGGCACGGCGTCGACGTACACGAGCGGCACGTTGGCGCGGATGGTCTCCATCTGATCCGGGCTCAGCCAGCCGGTCTTGGTATCCAGTTGATCGCTCACCTTGCTCACATCCGTCCTTCGGGGATGGCCCATGTTCCCAGATGTGGCGAGAGCGGACGCGGTTTACGCTGGCGGTCATGCGTCCCTCCCTCATCGGTCTCCTCGTCACGGCCGTGATCGCCGCCGGATGTTCCAGCGACAACGCGTCGCCGGACTCGTCGGCGGCGACCGCCACGACGTCCGAACAGGCGGTGACCACGGTCGAGACGACCACGACGGCAGCGTCGCCGGAGTCGTCAGCCGGCTCGGCGCCGGACAGCACGCCGGTCCCTTCGTCGGATCCGGCCGGGCCGGTGGATCCGGGGATGGTGCCGTCGTCGGACGACCTGCCGGGCGAGCCGCTGTACGTCAGCGCGCTGTACGCCGACCCGGCCGAGAACTGGATCTGCCGCCCCGACCTGCTCGACGTCTGCGACGACTCGTATCCGCTGACCGAAGTCGCCGCCGACGGCTCGACGACGCCCGAGCCGTACACGGTGGCGCCCGAGCCTGGCGCCGACTGCTTCTACGTCTACCCCACCATCAGTGGCGATCAGTCGTTCAACAGCGACCTGGTTCCCGACAACGAGGTCGGTGTGACGCGTGTCCAGGCGGCACGATTCAACCAGGTCTGCCGGCTCTACGTGCCGGTGTACCGATCCGTGACGCTCGGCGGTCTGTTCGGCTCGGTCGACGGCGAATTCGCGACCGGTTGGGCGATGGCGTACGCCGACGTGCTCGATGCATGGCGTTCGTACATGGCCAACGACAACGGCGGCCGGCCGGTGGTGATCCTGTCCCATTCGCAGGGCAGCTTCCACGTCACCCGTCTGCTGCGCGAGGAGATCGACCCGGACCCAGGCCAGCGTGCGGTGGTGCTGTCCGCGATGATCGCCGGTACGTCGTTCCAGGTCGCCCCGGGCCAAGACGTCGGTGGCGACACGCAGAACATGCCGCTGTGCCGGACGGCCGACCAGGTCGGGTGCGTGATCACGTACCAGAGCTTCCGCGCCGACGACCCACCGCGTGCCGGCGCGCTGTTCGGACGACCGGCCGAGGGCACCGAGTCGGCATGCACGAACCCGGCTGCGCTCGGCGGCGGCGCGGGTCAGCCCGACAGCGTGTTCATCAACGGCGACTGGGTCAGCGCCGATGCCGCTGTCCGCAGAGCGATCACGACCGACCGGGTCGGTGTGCCCGGTCTCATCACAACCGAGTGCCGCGTGGCCGGCGGTTACAACTACCTCGCTGTCACCGTGAACGGCGATCCCGCCGACCCGCGTGCCGACGACATCCCGGGCGACGGCACGCCGAACTGGGGCCTGCACACGGTGGACATCGACATCGCCCAGGGGTCACTGATCGGCCTGGTCCGCACGCAACTCGCCGCCTATCAGGCCGCTCAGGACTGACTCACGACCTCGTTCAGGAACGCAGGCGGGTGTTGGTCGGGTCGTAGAAGGGTGTGTCGCTGATCTCGGCGGGCACCCGCTGTCCGGCGCAGTCGACGACGTAATCGGCGCCGGCGGGCAGGTCACCGACCACGTTGCCCAAGCCGCATGCGGCACCGATCGTGTGCCCGTACGCGCCGGATGTCATCCGCCCGACGATCACCGAGCCGTGGATGATCGACTCGCCGTGCAACAAAATTGGCTCAGGATCGAGCAGACGCACGAACACTTGCCGCTGCCCTGGCGCGATGTCGGCGCGCTCGGCGATCGCCTCCAGGCCGACGAAACCACCGGGCTTGCCCAGCGCAACGGTGTGGGCGAGCGACGCCGCGAACGGGTCGTCGGTGGGGCCGATGTCGTGGCCGAGGTGGCGGTAGCCCTTCTCGCAGCGCAGCGAGTCGAGCGCGTGGTAGCCGGCGTGACGAAGGCCGAGGTCCGCACCCGCTTGCACAATCGCGTCGTGGACATCGACGGCTTGGTCCGCGGTCGGGTAGAGCTCGAAGCCGAGCTCGCCGACGAAGCTGACCCGCAGGCACAGCGCGAACCCGTTGCCGACCTCGATCTCGCGGGCACGGCCCCACGGCAGTGACTGCTTGGACACGTCGTCGGGGCTGATCCGCTCGATCAACTCGCGACTGCGCGGGCCCATCACGGCGAGTGTCGCCATCGACGGTGTGAGGTCGGTCACCGTGGCCGACATCATGGCCGCGGTACGGCGCAAGACAGCCAGTGTCTTGGCGTGCGCCGAGGTCGGAGTCACGACCAGGAAGCGGTCCCCCGCAAGACGGGTCACCGTGCCATCCAGCTCGATGCCGCCGAGTCGATTGAGGAACAGCGTGTACACGGCACGGCCGACGGCGACATCCATGTTCTGTGTTGCCACCCATTGCACCAAACGCAGCGCTTCAGGCCCGCCGACTTCGACCTTCGTGAACGTGGACAGGTCGAACAGCGCGACGTCGTTGCGTGCCGCATGGTGCTCGGCTGCGCTGTGCTCGAACCAGTTCTGGCGGCCATAGCTGTACTCGTATGACGGCTCGACACCGGCCGGGGCGTACCAGTTCGCCCGCTCGTACCCGTTCATCTCACCGAAGCACGCTCCGGCCGCGGCGACTCGATCGTGCAGCGGAGTGCGGCGCACGTTGCGCGCTGTGTGCGGCTGCAGGTGGGGCCAGTGCATCGCGTACAGGCGGCCGAGTCCCTCACGGGTTCGCTCGTGCAGGTACCGGCGATTGGACTGCTGGCGCTGGAATCGCTGCACGTCGACCGCCGACGAGTCGAACGTCGGCGCGCCGGCCACGATCCATTCAGCCAACGCGCGTCCTGCACCCGGCGCGTAGATGATGCCCTGGCTGTTGAAGCCGGCGGCCACGAACAGACCTTCGACCTCGGCCGTCTCGCCGAGGCAGAAGTTGGCGTCCGGGGTGAAGCTTTCCGGCGCGTTCAGGAAGCGATCGAAGCCGACGTCGCGCAGCACCGGCACACGCTGTTCGGCAAGTGCGCGGACTGGCGCGAAGTGATCCCAGTCGGGCGGCAACTCGCCGAACGCGAAGTCGGGCGGCAGCGCTGCCGGATCGAGCGGCTTGCCGTCGGGCTCGAACGCGCCGACGAGCAGGCAGCCATCCACGTGGCGGACGTAGAACGACGCGTCGAGGTCGCGGATCACGGGCAGCATCGGGCTCAGCCCATCGACGGGGTTGCTGCGAACGTGCACGTGTGCCGCCGGGTAGAGCGGCACGCTCGCCCCACATGCGGCAGCGAGGTCACGGGTCCACAACCCGGTCGCCAGCACCACCCGCTCGCATTCGACGACACCGCGATCGGTGACGACGCCGGTGACACGGCCGACAGCAGTGCGGATCGCGGTGACGCACACATCCTCACGGAACGACGCGCCGGCGCCGTGTGCACCCGTCGCCAGCGCGAGTGTGGCGAGACCGGGATTGACATGGCCGTCGTCCGGTTGGAAGAGCCCACCGACGAGCCCGTCGGCGACGGCCAGCGGGAACAGCTCGGGCACGCGGGACGGTTCGATCATCGCGTTCGGCACGTCGTGGTGGCGGCCGATCGCGGCCATGGTCCGCAGTTCGTCGACGCGACCGGGCGTTCGTGCCAGCGTCAACGAGCCACACTGTGTCAGGTTCACGTCGACCTCGGTCTCGGCCGGCAGCCGTCCGTACAGGTCGACGCCGTACGACGCGAGCTCGGTGAAGGCGTGGGTGGCACGGCCGCGCACGACGAGGCCTGCGGCATGCCAGCTCGTACCCGACGCAACGCTGGCGCGCTCCAGAACCACCACCTCCTCGCCGAGATGGGCAAGGTGGTACGCAACGCTCGACCCGACGATGCCCGCACCGATGACCACGATGCGTGCCCGCCCGGGCAGATCGGCGGTCCGTGCATCGGCCTGGAACGACGTTGCCGACAGGTCGCGTACCAGCAGTCGTTCAGCCATGCCCGGACAGTACCTCTGGCTGGGCCATCACGAGTTGGGTGTAGACGAGCTGGAAGCCGAGCCGCATCAGGTTGCGCGCCGAGGTGCCGTCGGGCAGTGCCGTCGCCGCGACGAAGTCGCAGCCGAGACCGCCGGCCAGGCCGATGCGGTGCACGAGCAACGCCGTCTGCGTGCCCCGGCCACGGCACCACGGCTGTGTTGCCGCACCGCCTGTCCAGCCGATGCCGCCGCGCCGCTCCAGAGAGCCGCAACCGGCCGGACGGCCATCGAGGAAGGCGAGGAACGTGTCGCTGTCGGCGATCGACACGCGTGACCGGGCGAACTCGTCGCTGATCGCTCGCGACTCGTCCCTGACGATCTCGTTACCGACGGACAGGGTCTCGAGCCAGTCGGGCAGCATCGATTCGTCGACGCGCCGGATGTCGACTTCGGGTGATGGCGTCGGCAGCCCATCCGTGTCCGGCGCGCGGAGGTACACGTTGCGGAACCACACGCCTCGATAGCCGCGCTCGCCGAGCATCTCGATCATCGCCCGCGGCGTCCACGACGTCACCTCGATTGCCGCGGGGACGCCGTGCTCGCGGTAGAAATGCGCCATCCGGTCCATGTCGGCCGACGTCAGGTCACCCAGGCCTGCCCCCAAGGTGCGGTTGATGTAGCGGCCTGGGCCGAGCGCAACCATGAACCCGTCCCCGATCCGCTCGACGGCCCCGAACGTCTCCGATGTCGCCGCATTGGACTCCGCCGACGACGCCTCCAACCTGGCCACGAGGGCCGCATCCACGATCATGATCGCCATGGTGACACAGCGTGCAGATACCCTCACGCGGTGGAAACGAGCTGGATCACCGACTCGCGCGTCGTCATGGTGGCCGGCAAGGGCGGGGTTGGTTCCAGCACTGTCGCGGCCGCGCTGGCGCTCGCCGCTGCCCGGCATGGCGCGGACGTCCTCGTGATCTCCGTCGACGGGCGGCCCGGACTCGGCCCGCTGCTCGGCGGCCAGCCACTGACGGGCCGCGACCAGGTGCTCCGCACTGTCGGACGCGGCCGAGTCCGTGGCCGCACGATCCCACCGGCGCAGGCGTTCAACGACTATCTGGAGCTCCGTGGCGTCAACGCGATGATGCGCAAGGCGGCCACGTCGGCGTCGCTGCCAGCGGTCGCCGCAGCCACGCCTGGTCTCGAGCACCTGCTCGTGCTCGGCAAGATCAAGGAGCTGGCCCGCGTGCAGGCCGCCGACCTGATCGTCGTCGACTGCCCGCCCGCCGGCCACGCCGCAGCGTTCCTCCGGGCAGCCAGCGCGCTGCAGGAGGTGGTCGCCAGTGGGCCGGTGCGCACCCAGGCCGACGAGGTCGCGGCGATGCTGGCCGACCGCACCCGCTGTCAGGGTCTGCTCGTCACGCTGCCCGAGGTGACACCGGTGAACGAGGTGATCGAGCTGGCCTACGACATCGAGGACCGCCTCCGCGTCTCGCTCGCACCACTCGTGGTCAACGCCTGCTGGCAGATCGGCGAACGAGTCCTCGACCCGACGCCCGTCGCGTCGACCGCTGCCGGAAAGCGGCTGTCCGCGGCTGACTGTGCCGCGCTCGACGCGGCCGCTGCGTTCGGGCGTTCGCGGCTGCGCATCCAGAACGAGCAACTCGACCGGCTGCGCGACGTGCTGCCACTCCCGCTCGTCACGCTGCGCCGCTTCGCAACGGCACGCTTCGGGCAGGAGGAGCTGGAGATCATGGCCGACGAGCTGGAAGCATCGGCGACGGTGTCGTGAACGCAGACTCGTTTGCCGGAATCGTCAGCAGCGCGCAGCTGATCGTCACGTGCGGCCCGGGCGGTGTCGGCAAGACGTCGTCGGCCGCAGCCATCGGCATCGCCGCAGCGCAGGCCGGACGCAACACCATCGTCGTCACCGTCGACCCGGCACGCCGCCTCGCCGACGCACTGGGCATCGACATCCGCGCCCATGATGACGAGCCGCACGAAGTGATCGGCGCGGGCCTGAATGGCGGCCGGCTGTCGGCGCTGATGCTGGATGCCGAAAGGACGTTCGACCGGATGATCCTGGAGCGTGCCGGCGACGCGGCGCGAGCGCAGAAGATCCTCGACAACACGGTGTACCGCAGCATCGCCGGATCCCTGGCCGGAGCGCAGGACTACATGGCGATCGAGCGGCTGCACCAATTGCACACCCACGGCGGCTACGACCTGATCATCGTCGACACGCCGCATCGCGCGACGCGATCGATCTGCTCGAGGCACCCGACCGGCTGATGCGCTTCCTCGGCCACCCGATCTACCGCGCGCTCACGATGCCGTCGCGCTCGTTCGCCAAGGTCGCCAACGCCGGCACCTCCGCGTTCTTGTGGATCGTGCGCAAGCTCGCCGGCCCGAAGTTGGTCGAGGACACGATCGAGTTCTTCCGCTCGCTGTCGGGCATGGAGCACGGCATCCGCCAGCGCGCCGCCGAGGTCGTCGAACTGCTGCGTTCGGATTCGACGGCGTTCATCGTCGTCTCCAGCCCGCGCGAAGAGGCTGCGTCCGAGTCCGGCCACGTCGTCACGTCCTTAACGGACCGCGGCTTCGGCCTCGACGCACTCATCGTCAACATGGTCCACCCGACGCCTGCACCGCTGTCCACCACCATCACCACCGGGCCGCTCGCCGACCTGATCGCGTTCCATCACGACCTCGGCGTCCTTGCCGTGTCGGAGGCAGGCGTCATCGACGATCTGCTCGCGCTCGCGCCGAACGTGCCGGTGGCCCGCGTCCCACTGCTCGACGAGGACGTGCACGACCTCGACGCCCTCACCCGTCTGGCCGCGCTCATCACCGGCTCCGCCGGCCATTGAGCCAGCTGTCTCGGTCGCGCGAGCGAGAGGCGACCGACGCAGCCGTTGCCGGACTGCGCTGATCGCCTCTCGTCACACGACCGTTGCGTCAGATCGCTTCGACGTCCATCTCACCGGTGCGCACCCGCAGCAACGACGCGACGCTGAGGCGCCACACCTTGCCGTCCCCGATCTTGCCGGTGCGGGCGGCATCGGCGATGACGCCGACGATCTTGTCGGCGGCCTCGCTGGCGACGATGACTTCGATCTTCACCTTCGGCAGGAAGTCGATCTGGTACTCCGAGCCACGGAAGTTCTCGGTCTTGCCGCGCTGGCGGCCGAAGCCACGCACCTCGGTGACGGTCATCCCCTCGACGCCGTTGGCGAGGAGTGCCTCCTTCACGTCGTCCAGCTTGTGCGGCTTGATGATGGCAGTGATCAGTTCGAGCATGACTTACAACCCCTTCCCCATGTAGGCGGCCTCGGGGTGGTACGCCGGTGAGCCGTGTTCGTGGATGTCGATACCTTCCAACTCGCCCTCCTCGGACACACGCAGTGTGCCAGTCATCTTGACGAGTCGCATCAGCACGTACGCACCACCGAAGGCGAGCGCGCCGATCAGCAGGTTGCCCCAGATCTGAGCGAAGAGCTGCTTGCCGCCGCCACCCCAGAACAACCCCTTGACGTCGTTCCACTGACCCGTCGCGAACAGGCCCAGACTCCACGTGCCCCACATGCCGGCGAAGCCGTGCACTGCGACGGCCCCGATCGGGTCGTCGATGCGCAGCCACTCGATGAAATCGATGCCGAACACGACCACGATGCCCCCGACGAAACCGATGACGATCGCCCCGAATGAGTTCACCCAGTAGCACGGAGCGGTGATGGACACCAGGCCGCCGAGGAAGCCGTTGATGGTGATGCCCATGTCCCACTTCTTGACCCGGTGGTAGACGATGGCCATCGCCGACAGACCTCCCGCTGCGGCTGCGAGCGTGGTGTTGGTGGCGACTCGACCGATGCCGGCGGCGTCGATCGCGGAGAGCGTGCTGCCCGGGTTGAACCCGTACCAGCCGAACCACAGGATGACGCCGCCGATGGCGGCAACCGTCAGGTCGTGACCCGGTGGAAGACCGCCTCCGTCACGCTTGAACTTGCGACCGAGCCGCGGCCCGAGGACGATTGCACCGGCGAGGGCGATCATGCCGCCCATCGTGTGGACGACGGTCGAGCCGGCGAAGTCACGAAGGATGACGCCGTTGCGGACCTGGGCCAGCCAGCCGCCCGGACCCCACACCCAGTGGCCGAGAATCGGGTAGATGAAGCCGCTGACACCGATGCTGTAGAGCAGGTCGCCCTTGAACCCGGTACGCCCCACCATGGCACCCGACGTGATCGTGGAGCACGTGTCGGCGAACGCGAACTGGAACAGGAAGAACGCCATGAAGGCAATTCCCGTGTCGAACGAGCCGTGGTACGTGTATGTCGCCTCGGCACCGTTGAGGAAGAAGAACTCGTGGCCGATGAAGCTGTTGCCGAAGCCGAACATGAACGCGAAGCCGAACGCCCAGAACAAGATCGCGCAGAGGCATGTGTCGACGATGCACTCCTGCAGGATGTTCACGACCTCACGAGTCCGGGCGAAGCCGGCCTCGAGCATCATGAACCCGGCCTGCATGAAGAACACCAAGAACGCGGCGACGAGCACCCACGCGGTGTTCGTGCCGTTGACGACACTGGTGATCTGGTCCTGCACTTCGTCGGCGGCCTTGGCGCTGGCCACCGTTCCGACGACGATCGGCCCGACGAAGTAGATGACCGCGAACGCGGCCACCAGACCGAGCATCTTGCCGGCGAAATATGTGACGAAGAAGCGTTGCCGCTCTCGGTCTCGCAGTCTCGCTCCGAGCGTGAGTTGGTTCACTGAGTTCCTCCCAATTGAGTCCACCTGGACGGCTGCAACGTACGAAGGCGCAGTTTCTGAGCCGTGTCGGTTGTGTGAACGGCGTGTTTACAGGCACATGAAACCCCAGTTCTGCTGTGCGCTGTCTTGCCTCGTTGTTTCCAAACCGTTTCCGGTTCGTCCAGATGGCGTCAACACAACGTCTCGGTGGTGCCGCAACGGCGGCGTGACACAATGCCGACGTGGAGCAGAAGGGCCGGCGCACTCGTGCCCTCGCCGCGATCAGCGGCTTCGGTGGTGTCGCTGCGATCACGCTCGCCTTCGCACTGCTCGACGCGGTGCCGTCGACCGTGTCTGCGATGTTGCTCCTGGTGCCGATCACGGCGGCCAGCGTGATCGCCGACTGGCGCATCGGCCTACCGGTCGCGCTTGTGGCTGCGGGCGTGTACAGCTTGGTGTTCCTGGAGCCGATCGGTGAGATTCGCATCGGTCTGACCCAGGACGTGGTGATCATCATCACGTTCGCGGCCGTCGCGCTGGCGGTCAGTGTGCTGGTCAGCAGGCGGTCGATCGCCAACCGCGCCGAGCTCATCGGTCACGAACGGATGTTGTTGCTGCGCAGCGTCTCGCACGATCTGCGCAACCCGCTGCACACCATCCGTGGCGTCGCCACGGACTTGCGCGAGCAACGCGACTACGACGCAGCATCGCGCGACGTGCTGCTTGGCGTGATCGTCGACGAGACCGGCCGGATGACACGCATCGTCGACAACCTGCTCAGCCTCGGGCGGTTGCTGGCCGGCGCGCTCGAGCCAGACGTCGAGCGAACCGCCGTCGACGAACTCGTACGACGATGCGTCGCCCGGCTGAACCGAAGCGGTGTGCAGTCCATCGTCGTCGAGCTCGATGATGACCTTCCGGAGGTCTCGGCCGACCCGGTGCAGATCGACCAGGTCTTGACGAACCTCGTCGAGAACGCGCTGCGGCACGCGCCGTCCACGTCACGAGTCGTGGTCTCGGCACACATCGCGCCGGGCGGCGTGCGTCTCGCGGTTGACGACGACGGCCCGGGCTTCTCGCAACTCGCGCGGCTGTCGCTGTACCAACCGTTCACATCGGAGAGCGGTTCGAGCGGTCTCGGGCTGACGGTGTGCAAGGCGATCGTCGAAGCACACGGGGGTACGCTCGACATCAGTGACAGCTCGACCCATGGCGGAGCCCACATCGCCTTCACCCTCTCGATCCATGACGCGACTGCCACAGATCATCCTGATCGAGGATGATCATGCGCAGCAGACGTTCCTGCACGCCGCGCTGGGACAGCGCGGCTACGGGGTCGAGGTCGCGGGTTCGGGCCGTGAGGCCCTGCACCTCGCCGGACTGCTGAAGCCCGACGTCGTGATCCTCGATCTCGGGCTACCCGACGTCGACGGCCTCGTGCTCTGTCGCCATTTGCGCATCCTCGTGGCATGCCCGATCATCGTCGTCACCGCGGACTCGCACGAGGACCGCATCGTCAAGGCACTCGACATCGGGGCGGACGACTACATCGTCAAGCCCTTCAGTGTCTCGGTGCTCGCCGCCCGGATCCGGGTTGCGCTGCGCCACGGGGCGGAGACCGCAGCGATCGTCGACGACGAACTGCTCGAGGCGGGCGATGTGCAGGTCGACGTCGCCGCTCATCAAGTGAGCGTCGGCGGCACGATCCTCGAACTCCAGGCCCGGCAGTTCTCGTTCCTGGTCGCGCTGATCCGAAACCCGGGCAAGCTGCTCACCTACGCCACGCTCGCCAAGGCTCTCGGGGGCCCGCACGAGCAGGACGACGACCGCAACAGCTGGCGCATCTTGGCCAGCAAGGTGCGCAAGCAGCTCGGCGAGGGCCCACTGCGGCCGATGATCGAGACCGAGCGCAACGTCGGCTACCGGCTCGTGGTGCCGGCCACAGATCAGCCGATCGCCGGCACCGGCTGAGGCGGCGGCGCGCCGATGTAACGCGCGCTCGGTCGAATGATCTTGTTGTCCGCAGCCTGTTCCAAGATGTTCGCGCACCATCCGATGACTCGGCTCGACGCGAACGTCGGCGTGAACATCGAGCGCGGGATGCCGCTCATCTCCATCGTCACGCCGGCGTAGAACTCGACGTTGGTGTGGATCTCGCGGCCCGGCTTGAGCTCGTCCAGCAACGTCAGCACGTGTGCCTCGACCTGCTCGGCGAGCGCGACGAACGCCGTCTGCTGCGGGCCATCGGCGATCGTACGGGCGACTGCGCGCAGCATCGTCGAGCGCGGGTCGTCGGTGCGATAGACGGCATGGCCGAAACCCATGATCTTGTCGCCGTCGACGATCATCGGCCGCACGACCGCGTCGATGCGATCAGCTGTGCCGATCTCGTCCAGCAGCGCGAGGGCGCGGCTCGGTGCCCCGCCGTGAAGAGGACCACTCAGCGCGCCGATCGCAGCGGTCACGCATGCGCCGAGGTCGGCCCCGGTGCTGGCCACCACCCGACCCGTGAACGTGGACGCGTTGAACCCGTCATCGATCGTCGAGATCAGATACTGCTCGACGGCGCGGGCGTGCTGGGGCGGGGGCTCACGACCCGTCAGCATCCAGAGGTAGTTCGCCGCATAGCCGAGGTCGTCGCGGGCCTCGACCGGCTCGTCGCCGTGGCGCAGCCGGTGCAAGGCGCAAAGCAGCGCTGGCGTGACCGCGCCCAGGAACAGCGCGTCGGCGCGACGCTGCCGGGCATCGATGTCGATGTTCGGGCGCATGCCGTGATCAGCGGCGGCGAGCGAGAGCGCAGTTCGGAGACCTTCGAGCGGCTCGCTGGCGCGAGCTATCGCGGGCAGCACACTGCGCACGACATCTGGGATCGACCGCAGCGGGCGGACCTCGGACAGGAACTGATCGCGCTCGGCTCGGGTGACCGGCAGCGCGCCGTCGATCATCAATCGCCAGACGTCCTCCAGCGGGCGCTGCTCGGCCAAGTCGACCGCCGAGTACTGGCGGTAGTGGTAGAAGCCCTCTGCGCCGCGCACGTCGCCGACCTCGGTGTCGGCCACCACCACACCCTTCAAACCCCGGGGTACCTCGGCCGGGCCGATCTGGGCGACGCGCATGAGATCGCGCAACGACACCACGCCGAGCACGTCCCCGGCCGATGTGACGGGCATGTGCCGGTAGCCGCGCTCGCGCATCGTCGCCAGCGCGTCTTGCAGCGAGGCCGAGCGATCGACGGCGTCGACGGGCGTGGTCATCACGTCGCCGATCGGCGTGCTGGCTGAGGTACCGATGCCGAGCCGCAACACGTCGCGCTCGGTGACGATGCCGACGAGGTCGGCTCCCTTGGTGATCAGCACCGAGCCGACCCGCCGGTCGTGCATCCGGCGCATCACGTCGTCGAGTGTGTCGTCGGGTCCAGCCGTCACCGGCGGCGCTGTCATGATCGAATCGATGGTTGCCATGAAGCCAGCGTGTGCCCGCTCGAAACCATCGTCAACGTTGATTATCATCCAGTCATCGCCACGATGACGACCACCGAAGCGGCTCGCCGGCTGGGCGTGAAGGTGGAGACGCTCTACGCCTACGTCAGTCGCGGACTCCTCGAACGACACGCCGGACCCGATGGCCGCAGCAGTGTGTTCGACACCCGCGCGATCGAGGAACTGGCCCGGCGCGGCCGGCCGCGACAGAGCACCCGCAGCGCATCGCTGAACCTGCTGATCGAGACCCGCCTCACGTCGCTGACGGGGCAGGGCGTGCGCTACCGGGGCCTGCCGGCACGCCAGCTGGCGCGCTCGCGCACGTTCGAGCACGTCGCCGAACTGCTGTGGCTCGGCGCACTTCCGGACGAACATCATGTCTGGCGCGGCTCCATCGCACCTGTCGATCACCTCACGACGTCACCGGTCGCGCTCGGTGACTCGATCCGTCTCGCAGCTGGCTGGGCAACGATTGGCACATCGTGGACCGAGTGCACCGCTCCCGCCGATGTCGCCGCAGTCGGCCGCCACCTCGTCGCCACCTTGGTCGATTCACTGCCCTTCGCCGGCGATGGGCGCGCACCGCGGCTCACCCTGCCCGACAGCGACGGCCGGCAGATCCGGGCCACGATCGCCGGGCGACTGTGGACGAAGCTGTCGCCGCGCCGGCCACCGCCAGGACTGCTCGCCGTCGTGAACGCCGCGCTCGTGTTGATGGCCGACCACGAGCTCGCGGCCTCCACCCTCGCGGTCCGCGTCGCGGCGTCCACCCGCGCCCACCCCGCCGCTGCCGTGACCGCCGGACTCGGCACGCTCAGCGGCTCGCTGCACGGTGGCGCGAGCAAGCTCTGCCGGCAGATGATGGACGACGCGTCCCAGGTCGGCGCGGCGCGAGCTGTCTCCAACGTGCTTGCTTCGGGGCGGCGTCTCCCCGGCTTCGGCCACCGTGTCTACGTCGATGCCGATCCCCGAGCCGTCGTGCTGCTCGACCTGTTGCGACGGGCCACCGGGCACACACGTGCGATGATGATCGTCGACGATGTCCACGAGGAAGTGGCCAAGTGCATCGACCATCCGCCCAACGTGGACTTCGCCCTCGCCGCACTGGGCCTGGTCGCAGGCATGCCGTCCGATGGCGGTGAGGCGATTATGTCCATCGCCCGCATCGCCGGTTGGCTGGCCCACGCGATCGAGGAGTACGGCGAGGCCCCGCTGCGCTTCCGCCCCCGCGCGTCCTACATCGGTCATTGACCCTTGCCGGCGCAACTGATTCGGTAGGCTGTCCCGTGGCTCGTCCCCCGCGGCGCCATCTCCACACATGAACGAACGCGAACCCACACGTCCCGCCCCCCACATGCAGACCCGTCAGGGTGCCATCGTCGCGGTCGTTGCCGCCTCACTGGTCCTCGGTGGTCTGATCGCCTTTGCCCAGGGTGGCACGAAGAAGACCTCGGCATCGTCGCGCACGACGGCCGCCACCACGCCGGTGTCGGACCCGACCGCCACGGCCGGCTCCGTGGTCGTCGCCGACCCCAACGCAACCACCCCCATCACCGTGGCCGGTGCGGACCCCACTGCTTCCGTCGACTCGGCGGCCGCCGCCGCTGATGCCGCCACCGAAGGCCAAGATCTCGACGGTTCGGATCTGACCTCGGCCGCGACCTGCGTCCTCACGGTTCAGTCCGTCCGCGCCGGCGCATCGGGCACCGCCGTCAGCTGCCTGCAGACCGCGCTCGCCAACGCCGGCTTCTACAGCGGTGCCGTCACCGGTACGTTCGATGCCGCGACCGACGCCGCCGTGCGCGCGCTGCAGACGGATCGCAACCTCTTCGTCGATGGCGTCGTCGGACGAGAGTCAGCGATCTCGCTCGGCATCTGGCCGGACGAGGCCTCGCTCGTCGTGCACACCCCCAAACCTGCACCGGGCACGAAGGACTCACTCGGCTTCGCGCTGTCGACGGTGTCCAGCATCGGTGCCGACATCCCGCCGCTGCCCGAGAACTCCGGCTCCGGCAAGCGCGTCGTCTACGACCGCGCCGGCCAGCGGGTGTGGGCGGTCGCTGCCGACGGCTCGGTCATCCGATCGTGGCTCGTCTCGGGCAGCAAGTACAGCAACGAGACACCCGGCACGCATCAGGTGTACAGCAAGTCCGAGGTCTCCACGGCGTGGAACGGCAAGGCCTACCTGCCGCTGATGATCAGGTACCTGAAGACCGACATCGGCAACATCGGCTTCCACGGCATCCCCACCCACGTCAACGACGGGTCGGCGTACCAGACCGAGGACGAGCTCGGCACCCGGCTGTCCGGCGGCTGCCAGCGCCAGGCCAACAACGACGCCAAGTTCCTGTGGGCTTTCGCCGACATCGGCACCACCGTCGTCGTCATCTGACCGGCCGCCCCGTCCCACCCAGTTCGCGCAGCTCTCGGGGCCGCTCTGCGGCCCCAAGTGCTGCAAACTTCTGCAAGCGCGGCAACCTAGGGTGGCTGTCATGATGCGGATGACGGGCGCGATCGCTGGCGCGATCGCGATGACACTGATCGCAATGACGTCGACGGCGGCATCGCCGGTGCCCGAAGTGGCTGCGGGCTCGGTGACCCCGGTGACGACCGGTCTGGCGACGGGCACATCGGCGGCGCTCGTCAACCTGACGATGGTCGACGGCCGCAACCCCGGCTACATCACGGCCGACCGCTGCTCGACGCTCACGCCGGGTCCGCAGACGAAGTCGACCGGCAATCACGGCGTGCGCGCAGCAACCGCTGCGCTGGCGGTCGTGCCCGTCGACACCGACGGGCGGTTCTGCATCGCCAACCAGAGCCAGGTCGAGCTCGTCGTGGACGTGCAGGCCCGATTCGCGCCCGCCGCACCCGACGGCCTGCGCTTCGTGCCCGCGGCACCAACCCGCGTCCTCGACACGCGTACGACATCGCGCCCGGCAGGCGGATCGATCACCACCGTCGCGTCCGGCGCTCCATCCGGTGCGTCCGCAGCGCTCGTCAACATCGCAATGGTCGCCGGGCTGGCGAGCGGATTCGTGACCGCGGATCGATGCTCGGCGCTCACCGCAGGGCCGCAGACCCACTCCAACGGCAACCACGGGCTCGGCACCGCAGTCTCCAACCTGTCGGTCGTACCGCTGGACCCCGATGGCTCGTTCTGCATCTACAACTTGTCCGCGGTCCACATCGTCGTCGACGTGCAGGGCTCGTTCACATCCGACCAGTCGAGAGGTCTCGGGTTCATGGCGGCCGGTCCGGTTCGCCTGGCCGACACCCGGCTCTCGCCGACCGGGCGACCGGCGGCGGGCTCGATCACCCGCATCGACTCCGGACTGCCGGCAGGAACCGCCGCAGCACTCGTCAACATCGCGATGACGGAGTCCAGCGAGGAGGGCTACGTCACCGCTGACCGCTGCTCGGCGCTCGCGCCCCGGCCGCAGACCCGGTCCAGCGGCAACCATCCGATCATCGCCGCGACCTCGAACCTCGCCGTTGTTGCACTCGATGCCAACGGCAGCTTCTGCATCTTCAACCAGGTCGCCGTCCACCTCGCCGTGGACCTGCAGGGTGCCTTCTCGGTGACCGCTCCTGACGAACTGTTCGCCGTGACGCCCGCACGCCTGCTCGACACGCGCCCACCGAGGCCCGCCATGCCGACCACGTCGTGCAGATCCGTCGTCCACATCGGCGACTCGACGTCGGTCGGCATGATCTCACCCTCGTACCTGGCCGACCCGGCGGACCGCATCGATGCCCAGTACCGCCGCGTCGGTGTCACCGATCCGCGTCTGCAGATCTCCGGAGCGCGCTCGATCGTCGAGACTCTGGCCGGCCAGATCAATGCTCGCGACGTCGCCGCCGGCATCAAGGCCACCGGCTTCGAGGGCTGCTGGGTGCTCGCCCTCGGCACGACGGACACCGCGAACATCGCGGCGGGTTCGGGCCCCGGCCGCCGCGACCGGATCGACAAGATGATGGCTGTGATCGGTGACGACCCGGTCATGTGGGTCAACGTCCGCACTGCGGTCGCGCCGGGCGACCCGTGGTCGAACGCCAACATGCAGCTCTGGAACAACGCACTCGGCACAGCTGCGCCGAGCTACCCGAATCTGCGCATCTACGACTGGAACGCGGTGATGAATCCGGGCTGGTTCGGCGCCGACCGCATCCACTACTCCGTCGACGGCTATCGCCAGCGAGCCCGGCTGATCGCCGACGCGCTTGCGGCAACGTTCCCGGGCTGACGGCGTGCGCCGTCGGGTTCGCCTACTGGTCGCGTTCGCTGCCACAGCGGCTGTCGTGCCGGCCTGCACGAGCGGCGACAGCGGCGCGGTGACCCGCCCCGGCATCCCGGTTCCGCCCCGCACCACCGCCCCGATCATCATCAGCAGCGGCAGTCCGCCGATGACCGTGGTGGTCCCGACGGCGACGCCCCTGCGCGCGCTATTGATCGGCGACTCCACGCTGCTCGCCGTGTTGCGCTACAACACCTTCGACGCGTTGCGGGGTTTCGAGAGCGTGTTCGACGCGCAGTCATGTCGCACGCTCGGGATCAAGTCGTGCGGCATCGACCCCGTCCCGCCCAACGCGGTGGAGGCCATCGACGCCCGCACCGACACGTTCGACATCGTCGTCATCATGGCCGGCTACGACGAATGGTGGACGTCGTTCCCGGACAGCTTCGACAAGGTCGTCGCCGCAGCCCGAAGCCGCGGTGCACGCCATGTTGTCTGGCTGACGTACCGTGAGGGCGTCGGCTACACCGCGCCAAGCGGCGCCACTGCGAACGAAGCGTTCGTCAAGAACAACGAGACGCTGCGCGCCAAAGTCGCATCCGGGCAGTTTCCCGACGTCACGCTCGCCGACTGGTTCGGCTACACCGCCTCCTCCACCGCCTGGCTGACCGACGACGGCATCCATCTCACCCGTGACGGCGCGCGCGCTGCGGCCGACTTCATCTCGCGCACGATCGCCCATCTCGAGGGCCGGCCGTGCCCGCTGCCCTGGGCGGTCGGCGGTCCCATCGACGACCCGTGTCCCGACCCGTCCGCGCATGCGCCGGTCGCCGACATCCGCGCTCTGTATCCGTAGCAACGAAAATCCGTGCCGAAGTGACTTCGGCCACGTCAGGTCGGGGAAGAAGTTGGGGTACTCCCCCGTTGTAGAGGTCACAATGAGCGACTCCATCGGAATGTACCTGAACGAAATCGGCAGGGTCCCCCTGCTCAACGCCGAGGAAGAGCGAGAGCTCTCTCGTGCCATCGAGGCCGGCCGCGACGCGGCCGAGCGCCTCGCCAACGGCGAGCGCAGCACTGCGCTGAAGCTAGCTGTCAAGGACGCCGCGGCTGCAAAAGACCGGTTCATCCGGGCCAACCTGCGCCTCGTCGTCAGCATCGCCCGCCGCTACCCACTCCCGCAAGGCATGGATCTCGGCGACCTGATCCAGGAGGGCAACCTCGGCCTCGAGCACGCAGTCGACAAGTTCGACTGGCGACGCGGCTTCAAGTTCTCGACCTATGCCACCTTCTGGATCCGTCAGTCGATCGGCCGCGCGCTGGACTACAAGGCCAGCTTAATCCGCATCCCGGGCGACCGCTCGGCAGGGCTCCGTGCCGCGCTGCGCCAGGTGAGCGGCGACGGCGACGCGTTGGACACCACGAACGCCAGCCTGCACCGCCTCACCACCCCGGTCTCGTTGGACAAGACCGTCGGCGACGACGGTGACGCGACGTTCGGTGACCTGATCCCGACCGAGGGCGGCAACCCCGAAGACGTCGTGATCGCAGGTGTCGATGCAGCCCTGCTGGACGAAGTGTTGGGCACGTTGGATCACCGGGCGCGTTACGCGATCGAGGCTCGCTTCGGCCTTCTCGATGGCGAGAAGAAGAGCTTCCGCGACGTCGGCGAACATCTCGGCGTGACCGCCGAAGCCGCCCGCCGCCTCGTCAACCGGGCCCTCGACCACCTCCGCGACGACGCGATCCGCCTCCTCGCCGCCTGACAGCACCCACATCTCGACCAACTGGCGGCGGGCCGCCACACGCCGGCGGGTTGGGCACTTGTCGGCCTCGTCGACCTGTCATGCTGATCACGCGCAGGTCGGGTGCGCGCCGATCTCCTCGCGGATGGCCCGCGCTGCGTCGTTGATCGCGGCGAGGCCGATGCCGGTGTACACGCCCATCCGGTCCAGCATCCGCACCAGGTTCTCGGTGGCCACGTTGCCTGACGCGCCCGGCGCGAACGGGCAACCGCCGAGCCCACCGGTGCTGGAGTCCAATGCCGTCGCACCACCGGCGAGGGCTGCGACCGCGTTGGCCAGGCCCGTGCCGAACGAGTCGTGCAGGTGGACGCGCACGGGCAGGGCCGTCTCGGCCAGCACCGCGGCGACGAGATCCTCGGTCTGGTTGGGCACGGCGACGCCGATCGTGTCGGCCAACGACACCTCGTGCGCGCCCATCATCGCGACCTCGCGGGCGATGCCCAGCACGCGGTCGGCGGGCACGTCGCCTTCGTAGGGGCAGCCGAACGCGGCGGACAGCGTGACCCCGGTGCGCAGCCCGGCAGCCGTGGCGCGACCGACCACCGTGCGGGCCATTGCCAGCGCGGCGGCGCTGTCCATGCCCTGGTTGGCGTTGCTGAACGTGTCCGAGACGACGACCACGATGTTGATCTCGGCGAGTGCGGTCTCCAGCGCGCGGTCGAGCCCACGTTCGTTGAGCACGAGCCCGATCAAGCGCACACCACTGTCGGCGTGGGTGCGGAGTCGACGCACGACGTCTTCGCTGTCGGCCATCTGCGGCACCCGCTTCGGGTTGACGAAGCTGGCGACCTCGATCCGCCGCACGCCGGCAGCGATCAACGCCTCGGCGTAGGCGATCTTGACGTCGGTGGCGACGACGTCTTCGTCCTGCAGCCCGTCGCGCGGGCCGACCTCGACGATCTCGATCGTGCGCGGCAGGGTCATCGTCATCCGGTCTCGCCTCCGGAGAGAGTGGCACCGATTTCACGTGCGGTCTGGCCCTCGGGGGAGGCGATCTCGACGATCGGGTCGTCGCGGTGGTCGAGTAGTTGGTCGTACATCGCCAGCACGAGGGTGTCGTCGGTGTTACTACGGGATACCTGGCGGAGGCGTGGCATCAGCCCTCTCGATCGGGGTCGTCCGGTACCGCGACGATATCGGAGTTGCGTCGTTCGTCGACTCCGCGTCGGCGAGGCCGAACGAGCTCGATGCGGACGGGACCGTTGATCGTTCAGAGCTGGACGGGGCTCGGGGGCGACATCTCGTCGATGTCGAAATCCAAGACCTGTGGAAGGCCTGACGGGAACACGAGGCGCGCGACGAGGACGGCGGGGAACTGTGATGCGCGGTCGCAACAGAGCGTGACCGCGTCGTTGTAGTAGCGCCGTGCCGCAGCCACACGGTTCTCGCAATGCACGAGTTGGTCGAACAACTGTCCGAAGACGGCGTCGGTCGTGAGTTGCGGATACTGCTCGATGCGAGCGACCACCATCGCCCGTTGCGGCGCATCGGCGCGAAGCCGAGCACCGACCGACATCGTCTCGTGGCTCGTCGCGGCGGTCACGCCGGGGAGCAACTGTCCGATGAGGTCGTGGCGCTGTTGGACGGCCGTGTCGATGAACGACGACGCGTAGTTGACCTGGTTGCGCAACGCGACGAACCGGTTCCACCACCGGATCAGGTAGGCCACCAGCAGCACGCCGAGGATGATCGCAACGCTGATGGCACCGGTCACCAGCGGCGACATCACTCGCGGCACGAGTCGAACCTGGGTGTGCGACTTGCCGTCGCTGCCCCGATATGTGCGCGACCACGACGACAGCACGACGAGGGACACGGCGACCGTCACGGCGACGATCGACGAGATCAGCGCGCCGAGCAACGTGTACGTGCGGGCGCGCTCCTCGCTCCCGAACCGGGCGTGGAACACCTTCTTCAACCGGCTCCCGCCGGGTTCGTCGTCGCGGGCGCTCTTGCGCACGATCAGCTGGCCGTCGGTGTCCAGGCGAACCGTCGCCAGCACGTACAACTCGTCGCCGTCGACGAGCGCCATCTCCGTGAACGTCCGTCCCGAGCCGAGCCCGGCCCGGTGCAGCTGCCGCTTCGACCTGGCGATCTGCTCGACGTCGATCCGCACCGATCCCGTACCGTCGTCGAGCCACGCGTCGGCAGCGATCTCGGTGCGCTCCCACAGGGTCCGTGTGCTCTTTCCCTGCTTCACGGTCATGGTCGACGTGTAGGCGATGCACGGCGTCGATGTCGCCCACGCCGTCACCGGAGCGCTGGTGCGAACACGGGCGGTCATCTCGCACACGCCCGGGTGCACGCCCGCCACTTCGACGGTGGGCGTGTCAACGATGCGCCACCGGCGACGCCAGAGGAACCAGGCAACGATTGCCGCGATCGCGAGCGCGATCGAGCGGAGGATCGGCTGGCCCTGATCGAACCCGGCGCGGATGGCATCATCTCGCTCGGAGTGCACCACAACGAACGGGATCAGCGCGCCGACGATCGCGAGTGCCGTGAAGACGACGATCGCTGCAGACGTGAGGCCCTTGGAGTCACCCTTCGCCTTGGCGGGCACAGCAGTCGACGACGCTCGAACCGACTCAACCCGTCGCGAATCCTCGTCGCCCTTCGCCGGGCGTACCTTCAGCGACCCGGGCCCCGTGTCCGGCCGCATCGCGTCAGGGGCCGCGTCTGCGGCAAACGGTGCCCGTGTGGGTGGCGGCAACAGCGGTGCCGTCGGGGTCGCCATCCCGGGAGCCGCCAGCACGGGAGGCGCGAAAGGAAGGCCCACTGGCCCCGGCGGTGCCCCGCCTCCAGGAGTCGCTCCCCCGCTGATGCCCACAACCCTAGTTTTCCACCGAGACCACCCATCACCGCAGGGACTTCTGACTTGTGGACCGCAACTGTCCACAACTCCTGAGAAGCTAAGGGCCATGAGCGACACGACGACCTTGACCGCGGACCAGATCGATGCAGCAGACCTGGCCGATTGGCGTTTGCTCGGTTCGGCGCTGCACACCCGCTTCGCGACGAAGAACTTCGCGGCCGGCCTGCGGCTGGTCAACGCGATCGGTGAGGCAGCCGAGAGCGCCGACCACCACCCGGACATCGATCTGCGCTATCCGCTGGTCAACATCAAGTTGTCCAGCCACGACGCGTTCGGCGTGACTGAGCGCGATGTGACCCTCGCTCGGCGCATCTCCGAGCTCGCCGCCGGAATGGGTGTCAGCGCCGACCCGGCGTCGGTGGCCGTCGTCGAGCTCGCGCTGGATACGCCCGACTTCGCCGCGATCAAGCCGTTCTGGCTGGGTGCGCTCGGCTACCAGGAGAACCCGCGCTCGGCCGACGAGGTCCGCAACGGCAGCGCCGCGGCGCCCACGATGTGGTTCCAGGAGAGCGGGTCGGACGAGCCCCGCCAACGTTTCCACCTCGACATCCGGGTACCGAAAGATCAAGCCCAGCGCTACATCGATGCGGCCGTCGCCGCCGGCGGCGCGGTGGTCGACACGGCGCCGACCTTCACCGTCCTCGCCGATCCCGACGGCAACAAGGTCTGCATCTGCATCTGACGCCGCGGTCAGATCTCGGCCGACTCGGCGATGCCGGCCGATTGGGGGACGCAACGCCGTGATCGACCGCCGCCTCACCATCGCCACGTCCGCCTCCGCGACGGCCGGCCCGCCCGGCTTCGACACCGGCGTCATCCTCCCAGCCTCCGCCCAGCCTCGGACGCCACGCTGTCAACACTGGTCCGTGGAGCGCGTCGTGGTCAAGACGTCGATGCTGAGCGCGCCGACGACGAATACAGGCTCGTGACAGCGATGTCCGATGTCCTGAGCCGCTCTGGATCAATCGTTCAGCAGGCGCGTGAAGGTGAGCTCGTGCTTGTTGTGGTGCAGGTGTGTCACTTCGGCGTCGGGTATGGAGGCGAACTCGCGGACGATGGCGTGGTCGGTGGGACCTTGGAACTTGATCGTGCACACCATGTTGCGAGCCGTGCCTGCGTCGACCCAGCGCTGCACCAGACCGAGCAGGCGCTCGGGGTAGCAGATGATGTCGCTGCACAACCAGTCCACCGGTGCGTGCCTGCGTGGGTCGAGGGCGAAGGCCGATCCCTCTTGCCACTGCACGTTGCCCATCCTGGCGACGTGATCGGCCAGCGGCGCTTTGTCGACCGCGACCACCGACGCGCCGGATTGGGCGAGCAGCCATGTCCACCCGCCGGGACTGGCACCGAGGTCGAGACACGTCTCACCCGCCGCCGGCCAGCGTCGCTGGCGGACGAACGCCTCGAACAACTTGAGGTAGGCGCGACTCGGCGGGCCGTCTCGATCTTCGACGAGCCGAGCCTCGCCGTTCGGAAACGGACTCGCGCAATCGGTCGAGGCGAGCATCAGATCGGGCTCGAGCAGCGTCCACGAACCGAGCTGCCCGCCGGGCACGACGCCTCCGATCTCGACCGGTTTGGCAGACACGTGGGGCAACTTCTCGGCGATGAGCTTGGCCCGGCCGTGGTGCAGCGGCGCATACATCGCCCAGTTCCGTTGACGCTCGCGGAGCTCCTTCGCGGCATGGCCGATGGACGTGATCGGGATCTGCTCGACGTTGCGCCAGATGTTCGCAGCCCACGCCGACTCGATCGGCTCGTCGGTGCTCAGCACCAAACGCTCGTGCGGTCGCCTGCTGACACGCACCCCGGCCGCCGACATCTCGTCGCGCAGCTCGTGCTCGAGTTCGACCGCCGCGAGATACCCGGTCAGTGTCACCCTGACATCCTGCCGGATCATGCCGGTTCAACTCGGGCGCCGCCGCGGTTCGAGCTGGGCGGCGACGGCGACGTGGTCGTGCTGGCGGGGCAAGTAGGCCGCTGCGCCGGTCGAAATGCAATCCGTCCATAACTGCCACGTACCGCCGGATCGAGTGCGCGCAGGGAATTGCCGCCCCGAAGCGGGTAGCCGACAGCTCCAAGGGCGCCCGAGACCGTCACTGTCGACTGGCAGAATGCAGGAATGACGATCCATTCCGGTACCCAGGGGTTTGAGGGCGCGACGGTTGTCAGGACGAGCTTTCGAGGCGCGACGCTTCGATCCTGCGACGTCAGCGGGGTGACGATGCGCAGCGTCGAGGTGGGCGGGCTCGACATCGACAGCCATGACCTGTTCTTCGGCAGCCTCATCGTCAACGGTGTCGACGTGGTGCCGTTCGTGGACGCTGAGCTCAACCGGCAGTTCCCCGGCCGCGAGCTGCAGAAGGCGCAGACGCCCGAAGGTCTGCGGGACGGTTGGATGGCGGTGCAGGCGGCGTGGGAGACGACGGTGACGAGCACGCCCCGGGCACTGGTCGACGCCCACATCGACGAGGAGTGGTCGCTGGCGCAGACCCTGCGTCACCTCGTGCTGGCGACCGACGCCTGGCTTCGCGGCGGAATCATGGGGATGGTGCAGCCATTCCACGAGATCGGCATGATCTTCTCTGGTGCGGCCGAGATGGGCTTCGACATGTCGATCTTCCAGTCCGACGCGCCGGCGTTCGAGGACATCCTCGAGGTGCGCGCCGAGCGCCAGCAGCTGGTGACCGACTTTTTGTCCACAGCCACGCCAGAGTTGCTCGCCGAAGAGCGCGACAACCCATGGGGCG
Organism: Actinomycetes bacterium; assembly: GCA_031410915.1. Classification (GTDB taxonomy): domain Bacteria; phylum Actinomycetota; class Acidimicrobiia; order Acidimicrobiales; family Ilumatobacteraceae; genus WLMZ01. The sequence continues at coordinate 3,474 of JANNZY010000025.1, read as the reverse complement.
GCGGGGACTGGCATCCCACCGTTGGTGACTGCGTGCGCGTGATCCTGGAGGAGGAATGGGCGCACCTGCGGTACGTCCGGCGGGACCTCGCCCTCCTGGTGTGAACGGAGCCACAGGTTTCCGCCCACCTGCGCACATGGAGCGACGCAGGCTACGCACAACTCGGGCCCGGCCAAACAGGATGACGTTCCACGCTGGCCTTATGTCGGAGCAGGCCAACGTCTCAGTGGATCATCAATGCTGCTGACGATCACGTCGTCTGCCTCCCCTGCCACCGACCTCGGATTCCTCCTCCACAAGAACCCCGAACGTGTGCACGAGAAGGAGCTGCCATTCGGAATCGCGGGCCCGCACGATCGCCGTCGACCTCAATAACGCCGAGTCTGAGGCTGCTGCGATCGCGTGGTGGGAAGACTCACCGTCGCTGGCGGCGAGGGCATGGTGGTCAAGCCCGTCGATGTCGTCGTGCCGTTCAAGCGCAGCATCGTCCAGCCCGGCATCAAGTGCCGCGGCCCGGAGTACCTGCGCATCATCTACGGCGCCGAGTACACCTCACCCGAGCCGCTCTCGCGCCCGCGCGAGCGTGGCCTCGGCCACAAGCGCAACCTCGCCATCCGCGAGTTCTGCCTCGGCATCGAAGCCCTCGAACGCTTCGTCCGCAATGAACCCCTCCACCGAGTGCATGAGTGCATCTTCGGCGTCCTCGCCCTCGAGTCCGAACCAGTCGATCCGCGGTTGTAGCCGAGCTATCGGCGTCCCGTCCACCGCTGTGTCGGCCAGGCGTCGAATCCCACCGTCAGATCGAACTACATGGGGTTGGGAACCGGGTTTTGCGCACTCTGTCGAGAATGCCCACGTCGGACCGGTCGTCCTGACGGCTCTCGCTCACGACTCGAGCAACCTCGACGCGTTGCAGCAGCTCGACGATCCAGGTCAGACATGCAGCCCGGGCGTTGAACTCCGTCACGCCGTGCCCGCGGCGGCAGACCACAACGTGTGCCGAGATCGGCAGATCGGCGAACGACATCACCAGTGCCGCACGTCGCTTCGGTGATTCGTTGTGAAAGTGGACGCGCCGGTGAGCAATCGAAAGATCAGCAATCGCGGCGCGAGTGGACGCGATGTCGCGCGCCGCCAACATCACGCACGCCATCAGGTAGCTCTGACCGCGGATCGATTCATCCACAAACGCGTCCGTCGGCGGGAGGAGCCACGTCACTTCGAAGCTCCCTTCAGGATCTCGCCGAGGCCGGCGGCGACGGCTTGGTCGGCGGCGGCAAAGGCTTGGGCATAGATGCGGAGGGTCATCGCAGGGTTGGAGTGGCCGAGGCGGCCGGCGACAGTTCGCACGTCTTGGCCCTGGCCGATCGCGACTGTTGCCGACCAGCGGCGGAGGTCGTACTGGCCGTCGTGCCCCTCGGTCACGCCCAAACGACGCGTGTCCGGGCGGGGCGCGCCCCAACGGCGGCGCTCATGCAGATCTCCAATTCGGTCGCGGTACCGCGCTCATCGGGCGCTCTTCGAGCATGATCGCCATGCCGGCTGACGATACGTCGAGGGTCTCACACAGACATCGAGAGACCCACTCTCTGCACGGCGAGCGCAATCAAGAGCGCCAGCTGGCTACCAGTCGGAACTACTCGATCCGGAGCCCAGATATGGCCCGAGCGAACACGAGCTGCTGGATCTCGCTGGTCCCTTCGAAGATCGTGTGGTTCAGCGTCCCGGGTTTTCTGGGTGTGACGCGGTGTTGTGGTGTGCTCGTGACCTGGCGTTTCGCGAGTCGGCGATTCCGCCCCGTGTCACCGTTTCCACACGCTTCTAGGTCGAAAACTAGGGATTTGGCAAGTTTCGGCCCACTTCGACCGAGCGACACGCCTCACTCAAAGATCGCTCGTAGGGCCGTCCTCGTCGTGGCATCGCGAGCATCAATCGACGACATCATGTAGCGGATCTTCGAGCGCTCCGAAGCCTTGCTGGCGGACGATCGCCGCGACGACGTCCGCAGGCGACATCGGTGGCAGCTTCTTGCGCGCGGCCATCGACCACACCGCAAGGGCCACCACGCTGGGATCGTCGTCGACGAGTTGTCCGACCAGTTGCGGTGGCGTGATGATGGCGATGCCGCGCTGACGGAGCAACTCGCTGTCGAAGTCGCGCACGTTGTAGGTCACCACCGCCGCCGCGCCGATGTGGAGTGCGGCCGCCGCGACATGCCGGTCCTTCGGGTGGTTGTCCATGTCACCGAGGAGGTGCTCGTATCCCTCGACAGATGCGGCGGGGAACGCCCGCCGCATTGCGCCGACGGAGCCCGCCTCGAATCGCGCGGGGTCAATGGTGGGGTGGTCGGCGATCACGTTGCGCGTCATCTCGTCGAGGATCGCTTCCGTCCAGCGCGGCTCGAACGCATCGAGGGTCGCAAGCGTGAGCAGCAGATCGCGAATGACGACCGGATAGAGAACGCAGGCATCCAGAACGTAGACCGGCGCCACGGTCAGTAGCTCAGCCCGAGTTCCTCGTCGGCCTCGGTCAACTCCCCCAGAGCGGCGAGCTTGGATGCTCGATGCTCGCGGTAGGCGAGCACATCACTCGCCAGCAGTCGACGATGGGTGCCGGCCATGTGAGCCGGCAGCGAACCCTGGTCGATCAACCGAACGACGTAGGTCCGCGAGAGCCCGAGCAGATCGGCCGCCTGCTGCGTCGTCAGTTCCGCATCGGCGGGGATGACGTGGACGGGGACTCCTGTCGCCAGATCGCGCAGCAACGACCGCACTGCACGGTTCGCGTCCTCGGGAAGAACGACCGTCTCGTCACCCACCCGAACACTCACCGACGACCGGTCCGAGTCGAGCGACGCGACGACGACGCGGTCGCGCTCCGCCAGATCGAACACTTCGGCTCTCGTCACACTCATAGGACCAAGTATCGACCACAAACGACACAAACGCAACCCGACTCTCTGCTGCGGCGCCCCAGCGACTCACGGTTCGGATATCCCACCCACGAGGTCGAGGAGCGCTGTCAGCGCTTCGATGCACTGTTCAAGGAGCGTGCCGAAGCTGGACCGAAGGTCCTTCGGATCGAGCCCAGCCGCGGCGATATCAAAGTCCTGGCCCTTGCGGTGTGCCGCGCCACGTGATCGAAGGCCCTGGACGTTTCTCAGCACCTTGGCGATCGCCGGCGGGTCAGATACTCCGATCGCCTTCAGGTAGCGCTCGAACTTGTTGATGCCCTTTTCCCCTTGGTCGCCCTTGCCGACGACCTTGGTGAGTTCCGCTTCGTTGAGCGAGTCGACGAACAGCTTCGCGAGATTGACCAGCTGCGCGTCGAACTCGTGGTCCGTCTGACCGAGCGGCAGCCGGAGACTGGCGAACCTCGTAACGCTCGTGATCGTCGTAGTACTTCTGCAGCACTCCGGCGTCGAAGTACACAGGAGTCAGGTAGTGCGGGCTGTCCGGGTTGGCCCCGAAATAC
>JANNZY010000024.1:0-26293 GCA_031410915.1 Actinomycetes bacterium | reverse complement strand
CGGCGGGACCAGCGCGCAGGGCATCGCCCCGAACAAGGTCGGCTACGGCACGCTCCTGGCCGACGTCGTGCAGGTGCCGAGCGACGACATCGAGACTCTCGCGACGTTGATGAAGGAACGCAGCGCCGAGGTCGCGGCCGTCATCACCGAGCCCGTGCAGGGTGCTGGTGGCGTGTTCCCGCCGACCGAGAACTACCTCGAGGGCTTGCGCAAGCTGTGCGATCAGCATGGCGCGTACCTCATCTTCGACGAGGTGATCACCGGCTTCGGCCGTCTCGGCACCTGGTTCGGCGCGCAGCACTACGGCGTCATCCCCGACCTGATGACGTTTGCCAAAGCAGTCACCTCCGGCTACCAGCCGCTCGGCGGCGTGTTCGTCGGGCGCACACCCCTCGACGCGCTGGAGAACGACCCGTCCTTCATCCTCCGCCACGGCTACACATACAGCGGCCACGCCAGCGTCTGCGCGGCGGGACTGAAGAACCTCGAGATCATGGAGCGTGAGCAACTCGTGGATCGCGCCAAGCACGTCGGCCAGCGACTCGGTTCGGGTCTGCAGGCACTGGCTGCCGACGGCATCATCGACCACGCCCGCGGCGACGGGGCGGTGTGGGCAGCCGGTTTGAAGCCGGACCAGAACGCGATGAAGGTGCGCGACCTGATGCTCGCCAACGGTGCCATCGTGCGTGCGCTCAATGCCGACAGCAACATCTTCTGTCCGCCGCTCGTCATCACCGACGACGAGATCGATCGGATGCTCGACATCTTCGCCACCGCGGCTGCGACGCCGACCGCCTGATGGCCCCGCGCGACGTGCGCGCTTTCAGCGCGCGTAGGGGTTCGGGAAGTCCTCGCCGCTGACCACACGTCGAACGCCGGCGGGGATCACGAGCTTGCTCGCCACCGTCCCGTCGGCGTGCAAACGATGCTCGACAGCGCCGGTGATCTTCGAGCCCAGGATCGGCTGAATCGTCTCGGGCAGCACCGCCCACGTCGGCGGAGCCCACACATGGGCTGGTTCGACAAAACCGTTCGTGCGCCACTGATGCACGTGGCCGCTGGCGACGAGGCGCACGTCGCCTGCGGCGACCATCTCCAACAGACGTGTGCGGCCGGGTTCGGTCATGTAGCGATGTGGGTCGTCGATCTCGCCCTCCACCCACGGCATCAGTGGGCGATGGATGAACACCACCGTCGGGCCACGCCCGGGAGCGAGCTCCTGTTCGAGCCATGTCCAGAGCCCGGCCGCCTCGGGCACGTCGCCGAGCAGCGTCTGCACGTCGACGCCGACGAGGCGCCATGTCGTGTCGCCGGCTCGGATGTCACGCGTCCACGACGTGGGACCGAACACATCGACGTAGTTCGCTCGGCGTGCGGCGTCGATCGGCTCGGGCGTGTCCGATCCGAAGTCGCCGATGTCGTGGTTGCCCGGTATCGCCAGCCACGGGACGGTCAGTTCGTCGAGCAGGCGGCGGGCGTGCACGAGGTCGGACACATCCGCTGATCCGTTGTAGCTGATGTCGCCGGTGTGCACGACCAGATCCGGCGGATCGTGCCGCACGAGCGCCACGACTGCGGCCCAGTGCTCGTCGGCGTAGGGCACGGCCGGCGAGAGATGGGAGTCGCTGACCTGCAGGATGCGGACCACGACGCCAGTGAATCAGATCGAGTTGCGAGCGCGTTCAAGGTTCCGGCAAAAGCACCGCAACTTGATCAAGTCGACAGCACCACTGCCGATACCTGAACGGTGGAAAGTCGACTGCTCCCCGGCCTCGTGTTCGTTGCCTTCTCGATGGTTTCGATGGCGATGCTCGTCATGCACGCGGTGATGCGCTGACCCAGGCCACCACCGTGGCCCGCAGGCCGTCGGCCAGCAGGCGCAAGAACTCGTCGTCGCGCTGGGAGTCACCGCGATCCAGCCAGAGACAGATGCTCTCGTAGATCGTGCTCACCAGTGTCTCGGCTGCCCAGACCGTCAGCGTGTCGTCGCCGAGCGACGAGCCGAGCACTCCGGTCGCGTACTCCGTCGCGCCAGCCTTGAACAACGCGTAGAGCTCGGCGAACTCGGCCTGGGTAGACGTGTGCCGCCACAGCAACCGGAACCCGTCGGGGTGGCGGCGGGCCACGCCCAGCAAGACGGCGGCCACGGGAACTCGCTGTCCGTCCACGGGTGTCGGGGGCCGTGCCGGCGGGCTCAGCGACTCCAGATCGAACCCACGCACGAATTCGTCGAGCACCGTCGAGAGCACGGCGAGGTAGAGCTGTTCCTTCGACTCGAAGATGCGGTACAGGATCAGCCGGGTCACGCCCGCGGCCCGGGCGATGTCCTCCATCGACGTCTTCTCGTAACCCCCGGCTAGGAAAGCAGCGGCGGCGGCGTCCACGATCTGGTCGCGGCGCTGGGCCCGAGGGAGACGAGCCGCAGCATGGCTCTTCGTCGTCACCTTCGTCATTGACACATGTATACACCCGTGTTTACATGATGTCCATGACGTCAACGCCGGAGCTGCTGTTCAACCCCTTCGACCCTGCGTTCCGGGCCAACCCGTACCCGTTCTACGACGTGCTGCGCGAGAAGGCACCGGTCTACTGGTCGCCACTCGAGACGGTGATCCTGTCTCGGTACGACGACGTCGCCTACACGCTGCGCAGCAACGAGTTCAGCCGCGACATCGAGAAGAATGCCAACGAGCCGAAGAACCCGGTCCAAACCCGCAAGCGACAGCGCCGCGCGGACGATGGCAGCGGTGGTGGCGGCGGCAAGTCGATCCTCAACCTCGACCCGCCGGACCACACCCGGCTGCGGCGCTTGGTGAGCCTGGCGTTCACCCCGTCGGCCATCGAGCGGCTGCGTCCTCGAATCCAGCAGTTGGTCGACGACGTGCTCGACCGCGCCGCCGACCGTGGTTCGATCGAGCTGATCGACGAGCTCGCCTTCCCGGTTCCCTTCCAGGTCATCAGCGACCTGCTGGCGATGCCGACCGAGCGATCGGTCGAGCTGCGCGAGTGGTCGCAGCACCTGACCGCATCACTGGAACCGACAGCCAACGACGACGACCTGGATCGTGCCGAGGCCGCCCTGGAGCAGTTCATCCCCTACCTGCGCGAGATCATCGCCGAGCGTCGCCGCAACCTCGGCGACGACTTGTTGTCCGCGCTGATCCAGGTCGAGGAATCGGGCGATCGGATGACCGAGCAAGAGATGGTGGCCTTCGTCCTACTGCTGTACGTTGCCGGTCACGAGACGACGGTCAACCTGATCGGTAATGGCACGCTGGCGCTGCTGCGCAACCCGGACCAGCTCCAGCTGTGGCGTAACAATCCAGGCATGGGCAGTCAGGCCATCGACGAGCTGCTCCGCTTCGACGGCCCGGTGCAGTTGACAGTGCGCGTGCCGATCGTGCCCGTGGCGTACGACGACATCAAGGTCGAGCCGGGCACCGTCGTCATGACTGTGCTCGGCGCGGCGAACCATGACCCGGCGATGTTCGACGACCCGCACGCACTACGCCTCGACCGGCCCAACGCCAACCGCCATCTCGCCCTCGCCGGCGGCATCCACTACTGCCTCGGCGCGTCGCTGGCCAAGCTCGAGGCGCAGGTCGCGATCGGCAGCGTGATCCAGCGCTTCCCGAACCTGCAGCTCGCCGGTGAGCCCGGCTGGCGCGACCGGCTCACCATCCGCGGCGTCGATCGCCTGCCGCTCAGCGTCTGATCGGGCGCCCTTCCGAGGGGCCCCCCCGATCCGGGCGCCGCAAACCCGGACGCCTCAGCGAATTCGCCCCCAGAACCAACCATCGCCGCCGGCCGCCCCCTTCTGGGTGCCGCAACCCCGGAGCCTGCCGCAACTTCGCAACCAGAACCGACCACCGCCGCCGGCCGCCCCCTTCTGGGTGCCGCAAACCGGGGAACTGCCGCGACTTCGCGCCCGGAATCGGCGGCGCGATCAGCGTTCGGCGTCGAGCGGTTCCAGCTCGGGAACGAGCACCTGTGGCGAGTCCGGCGCGGCGTTGGCGCCGGGCGCACCCTCGCTGATGTAGAGCGCGAGCAGCACGATGACACCACCCACTGCGTCGCGCACGTGCAGGTCCTCGCCGACGACGGCCCAGGAGAAGATCACGCCGAACAGAGGTGTCAGGAACATCGACACTGCAACCCGGCTGGCCGGCTGCTTGGCGATGACGAGGCACAACAACAGGTAGCCGAGCGCCGAGCCGAGACCCAGGAACAGCACCGCGCCGACCGATTTGCCGTGGATCGTGTCGCCGCGGATCATGCCCCGGTCGGCCACATCCAGCAGACACGCCGGGATCACCAGGAACAGCGCGCCGACCTGGGTGATCGACGCAACGGCGAGCGGGTCCACCCCCTGGCTGGCGCGACGCACCATCGCGGTGTACACGGAGAACGCGATCACCGTGCCGAGCAACAGCAGCATCGGCACGACCGGTGACGGCCCGGAGTTCTCGGTCAGCACCCCGGACGCGACGAACGCACCCGTGAAACCGACGACGAGGGCTGCGAGCGCACGTCGCGTCGGTCGGTCACCGGCGAACGCGATCGCAGCCAGGGCAACGCCGATGGGCTCGAGACCGACGACGATGGAGCCGATCGTGGCCGAGCCCTCGTCGACCCCGATGGCCATCAGCGCGGCCATCAGCCCGATGCCGAACGTGCCGATCAGGAGCAGCCGGCGCACGTGACCGCGAGCCGTGTGCAACCGTTTGCGGGCGACGATGGTGAGGATGGCCGCAGCGAGCACGAATCGGCCGAGGTTGGTGGTGGCCGGACCGAAGCTCTCCGAAGCGAGCTTGTACGCGGGCAGGCTGCCACCGAAGAACAGCACCATCACGAGCAGCGAGATGCGGACGCTGGTGGTGGCCGGCGCGTCCGGCTGATGGATCGCCGTACTCACGCCGGTCAGGCTACTCATTCGGCCAAGAGGTTGATCAGGCTGCTGGTGTCCCATCGCTTGCCGCCGCGCTCGATGATCTGTTCGTAGAAGCCGTCGACGACGTGGGCCAGTGGCATCCGCGCGCCGATGCGCTCTCCCTCGGCGAAGCAGATGCCGAGGTCCTTGCGCATCAACTCGACGGCGAATCCGAAGTTGAACTCACCACGCGACATCGTGATCGCCCGGTTGTCGAGCTGCCAGCTCGCCGCCGCACCCTTGCCGATGATCTCCACGACCTTGTCGATCTCCAGACCGGCCCGGTTGGCGAAGTTGACGCCCTCGGCAAGTCCTTGGACGATCCCAGCGATGAGCAACTGGTTGACCATCTTGGTCAATTGCCCGGAACCTACTCCACCCATCAGCTTGCACGCCTGCGCGTACAACGCGATGACCGGCCGGGTCTTCTGGAACACGAGCAGGTCGTCGCAACCACACATCACGGTCAGCAACCCGTTCTCCGCGCCGACCTGGCCGCCACTGACGGGCGCGTCGATGAAGCCGACACCGGCGGTCGCTGCTGCCGCGCCGACCTCACGGGCAACGTCGGCCGACGCGGTCGTGTGGTCGATGAGCACCGAGCCGCGCTTCATGTTGCCGAGCGCTCCGTTCGGTCCGAGCGCAACCGCGCGCACGTCGTCGTCGTTGCCGACGCACATGAAGACGAAGTCTGCGTCGTCGGCTGCCTCCGCCGGAGTCTCCGCCGCCCAGCCACCATGCATCTCGACGAACCGTTCGGCCTTCGCCGCTGTTCTGTTGTACACGGTCACGTCGTGACCTTTCGTCGCCAGATGGCGAGCCATGGGTCCGCCCATGACACCTAACCCGATGTACCCAACTTGTCCCATGGGCGAGATTCTGACAGAGGCGTGCCATCTGCCGCGCTCTCATCGCGCCGTGGACAGGATCTCGTCCACGAGGGTGGTCGGCGTGCGCGGATGCATGAACACCAGGCGACCGACCGGCTCACTGCGCCAAGTCGTCGGGGCCACGAACGCGATGCCGTCGTCGAGCAGCCGCCGGGCCCAACCGCGCCACTCGTCGCGCCCCCAGCCATTGCGCCGGAACAGCACCACGGACAGCTCCGGCTCGGCGACGAGTGACAGTGTCGGGCCCGCGGCACGGATCGCATCGGCGGCATACGCGGCCAGCTCGATGCCACGCCGCACCGCAGCCGCGACCGCATCGGTGCCGTGCAGCACGAGCGTGAACCACAGCGCCAGCCCCGACGCGCGCCGGGTGAGTTGGAAGCCGAAGTCGGCCGGGTTCCACTCGTCACCACCGGCACGGAAGATGTCGATGTACGGCCCGTGTTGGGTGTGCACGGCCCTCGCCAGCTCCGGATCGCGATACAACAGCGCGCACGAGCCCGATGGCGCGAACAGCCACTTGTGCGGGTCGACGATGAAGGAGTCGGCACGGCCGATGGCGCCGAGGCGCTGGCGCATCTCGGCCAAGAGCAGTGTCGCGCCTCCGTACGCGGCGTCGACGTGGAACCATGCGCCGATCTCAGCAGCGACGTCGGCCAGACCGTCGAGGTCGTCGATCACGCCAGCGTTCGTCGACCCCGCCGACGCGACGACGATCCCGATGTCGTCGCGTCCGCCGATCACGTCGCGGAGCGCGTCCGCCGTGAACCGACCATCCGCACCCGTGGCGATGCCGACGCTCGGCATGGCGAGCAAGTGCAGCGTGTTGGACACCGACGCGTGGGCGGTGTCGGCAACCGCGACGACCGGCCGGTCACGATGATTGTCGCGAGCGACTGCGAGCGCGGACAGGTTGCCGATCGAACCACCGCTCATGAAGCACCCGCCCGCCGAGGGCGGCATCCCGGCCAGGTCGGCGAGCAGTCGCAGAACCTGGTTCTCGGCGGCCACCGCGCCGGCCGCCTCGATCCACGACTCGGCGGGCACGCATGTCGCGCCGACGATGGCGTCGACCCACGCCGCCGCGGCACCGGGCGACGACGGGATGAACGCGAGGAATCGCTCGCTGTCGATACCGATCGTGTTCGCCAGCACTGCGTCTGTGAGCGCCGTCCACGCCGCGTCCACGCCGAGCCCGTCCGCGGTGATCGACCCTGCCAGTGCGGTGTCCATCTCCGATCGCGTCGCCGTCCGCCCGAGCGGCGCACCGCGCAACCGCTGGGTGACGAACTCGGCGGCGCGCCGGCCGAGGTCGCCGATGGCCGCGTGGGGGCCGTGCAGGCTCACTGCGGCGTGACGTACGCGCTCGTGATACCGCCGTCGATGATCAACGACTGACCGGTCATCCAGCTGCTCTCGTCGCTGGCCAGGAACAGCGCCCCGTTGGCGATCTCGATCGGCTCACCGAAGCGGCCCATCGGGATGTGCACGAGGCGGCGGTTGCGCTTGTCGTCGTCGCTCAAGAACTTGGCCAGCAGCGGGGTCATGATCGGGCCCGGGCACAACGCGTTGCAGCGGATGCCCTGACGGGCGTAGATCACCGCGATCTCGCGAGTCATCGCGAGCACCGCACCCTTCGACGCCGTGTAGGCCACCTGCGGCGTGGCGGCGCCCATGTGGGCGACGAACGACGCGACGTTGACGATCGAGCCGCCGCCACTGTCCAGCATCGCCGGAATTGCGTAGCGACAGCCGAGCAGCACGCCCTTGACGTTGATGTCCATCGTCAGTTGGTACGTGGCGACGGAGGTGTTCGTCGGGCCGTCGTCGTCACCGAGCATCACACCCGCGTTGTTGTACAACACGTGCAGCCCGCCGAACGTTTCGACTGCGTGTGCGACGGCCGACTCGAGCGAGCCCTCGTCGGTCACGTCGCAGCGTACGTAGGTGGCTTCGCCGCCTGACGCCTCGATCGCGTCGACGGCCTCGTCGCCATCGGACAGGTCGGCAATGACGACCTTGGCCCCTTCCGCCGCGAACCGCTCTGCGCCGACGCGCCCGAGGCCCGATGCCGCACCCGTGATCAACGCGACTTTGCCATTCAACCGACCCACTCGTGTCCTCCCGAACCTCCGTCAGCGCCGACACGCTAGTGCTCCGACTCTCACCGATCAGCAATCGCGTACAGGGCGCGAGAGCGAGCAGCACCCCGCCCCGCCCCTGGTTGCGTGACGGGAATCACATGACGAAACAATGACGATCGCGTTGCGATATAGTGACAGAGCTTGGTCGTATGGATGGACGGCCGATGACCTGTCACCCGCCGTCAAAGGATCCTCCACGATGTCTGCCACACCCCCCGACGCGCCGCGCGTCGTTTCCCGCCATCGTCTTCGCGTGCTTGTCGCGGTCGCGTCGGCATTGTTGATCCCGCTCGCCGTGCAAGGTGGCTCCGCCGGTGCAGCGACGTTGATCTCCAACGGCTGGACCACGTCGGGTGCGGTGAGTGCCACCACCGTCAAGCCGGGGGCGGTGGTCACGGTGTCCGTCTCCGTCAAGTCGTCGGCCGCACGCTCCGCGCTCGTCGACCTGGAGATCTCCAATGGGACCTCGCTCGTCTTCCAGCGCTACTGGGACCGGCAGAGCTTCACGAAGAACGTCGCCCGCACCTACACAGCGCAGTGGACGGTGCCGTCGAACACGCCCGCGAGCGCTCACACGGTTCGTGTCGGCGTCTTTGCCAACGGTTGGTCGTCGCTGCTGCACTGGAACGGCAACGCGGCGACGTTCTCGGTGACCACCACGACCTCGCCGCCCACCACCACCACGACTGCGCCCACCACCACCGCTGCACCAACCACCACCGCTGCACCCACCACCACCGCAGCACCCACCACCACCGCAGCACCAACCACCACCGCCGCACCAACCACCACCGCAGCACCAACCACCACCACCGCAGCACCAACCACCACCACCACCGCAGCACCAACCACCACCGCTGCACCAACCACCACCGCTGCACCAACCACCACCACCGCAGCTCCCACCACCACGGTTCCGTCGACGACTCGCTTCGTGACGCTGCCGCCGGGTTCGGCGCTGCCGTCCGACGCATCGTGTGCGTCACGGGTTCGGCGAGCCGCGGAAGTTCGGGCCGACAACAACACTGCAAACCACACCACAGGCGCGCAACCGCTGCCGAGCAATCCCCGGGTGACGGGCAACTTCACCGGCACGACGGACGAGATCCTGCAATGGACCGCGTGCAAGTGGGGCATCGACGAAGACATCGTGCGCGCCCAGATCGCCACTGAGTCGTGGTGGCACCAGAACGCGGGCGGCGACCTGACATCGAACCAGAGTGCGTGTCACCCCGCGCTGCGCACCACCGACGGCACCCAGTGTCCGGAGTCGTACGGCCTCGGCCAGGTGCGCTACCTCTATCACACCGCCGCGATGGACGACGCGATCCGCTCGTCGGCCTACAACGTGGACTACACCTATTCGGTCTGGCGGTCGTGCTTCGAAGGGCGCGAGACCTGGCTCAACCAGTTCGAGCGCGGCAAGGACTATGCCGCCGGCGACGCGTGGGGCTGTGTCGGTCTGTGGTTCTCCGGGCGTTGGTACACCCCCGCCGCGAACGGTTACATCGCCACCGTGCAGAACAACATGAACCAACGGGTGTGGACATCACCGTCGTTCGTCAACGGTTGATCAGACCCGTTCCCAGTAGCGGCGCAGCTCCCAGTCGGTGACGCTTTGGTTGAACGCCATCCACTCACCCTTGGCCATCGTCAGGATGTGATGGTGCACGGCCTCGCCGAAGCACTCCTTGGCGATGGAGCTGTTCTCCCAGAGATCGATCGCATCACGCATGTTCCACGGGATACGTGGGATGTCCGGTGCCTCGTAGCCGTTGCCGACGAACGGCTCGCCGAGCTCGAGCTTGTTGCGGATGCCGTACAGGCCACCGGCCAACGTGCCGGCGAACGCGAAGTAGCTGTTCGCATCACTGCCCGGGATGCGACACTCGACGCGTGTGCCCTTGCCGTGGCCGACGACGCGATAGCCGAGTGTGCGGTTGTCGACGCCCCAGCCGATGCCGGTGGGTGCCCACGAACCGAGCTGGAAGCGCTTGTAGCTGTTGATCGTCGGCGCCCACAGCAGGGCGAACTCCTGCGAGGTGGCGATCAGCCCGGCCAGGTAGTGCCGGAACAGCGTGCTCATCCCATGTGCGTTCTCGTCGTGCGCTCCGTGCTCACTGTGCTCGCCATGGCCGTCGAACAACGCTGTGGCGCCGTCCGGGCTCCACAGGCTCGAGTGGATGTGGCACGACGAGCCCGTGTCGTTGAAGTCGTACTTGGCCATGAAGCTGATGCTGCGCCCGCTCAGCGCGGCCATCTCCTTCGCGCCGTTCTTGTACACGCTGTTGCGGTCGGCCATCTCGACAGCGGTCGTGTAGTCGAGGTTGATCTCGTGCTGGCCGCGACCAGCTTCGCCCTTGCTGAACTCGACTGGCACACCGGCATCGCTCAGGTTGCGCCGGATCTGGCCGATGATGTACTCGTCCTTGGTGGTCTGCAGGACGTGGTAGTCCTCCAGCCAGGGACTGTGCGGCTTGAGGTCGCGGTAGCCCTTCTCGAACGCCTCGTCGTAGGTGTCCTTGAACAGGTAGAACTCGATCTCGCTGGCCACCATCGGCAAGAAGCCCAACTCGGCGGCGGCTTCGACCTGGCGGCGTAGCACCGTGCGCGGTGCCTCCTCGACCAGGTCGCCGGTCTTCACGTTGAACAGGTCGCACATGATCATCGCCGTCTTCGGCACCCACGGCGTGATTCGGATCGTGTCCCAGTCGGCCGCAGCGAGCATGTCGCCGTAGCCCTGGTCGTAGCTCGCGAACCGGTACCCGGGCACCGGGTTGTTGTCCATGTCGCAGGCAATGAGGTAGTCGCAGTTCTCGGTGCCGGCATCGGCGACGCTCTCCAGGAAGAAGCGTCCCGTGGTTCGCTTGCCGACGAGGCGGCCCTGCAGATCGGGGAACGCCATGAGCACGGTGTCGATCTCACCGTCGCGGATCTTGGCCTCGAGCTCGGCCCTGGTCACATGCACCCGTTCAGACATGCGCTGCAGACTAGATGCGCAGCCAGTTGGCCTAGGCCTTCTTCTTGACTTCCTTGGCCGGCTTGAGAACACCCTTGGCCAGGGCGTCGTCGAGGTAGGCCTCGGCGTCTTCGGCGCTGACCTTGAGGGCCGGCGCGATCTCACTGATCAGGTTGATGCGGGCCCGCTCGTACATCGTGCGTTCGGCGGCGGACAGAGAGGCGTCACGGTTGCGGGCGGCCAGGTTGCGGACCACTTCGGCGACTTGGTACACATCGCCACTCTTCAGCTTCTCCTGGTGGTTCTTGAACCGCCGGCTCCAGTTGCTGGGCACGCGTGGATCGGCCTTGGAAAGCACCGACACCAAGTCTTCGAGCTCGTCCGGTGAGACCGGGGGGCGCACCCCGACGTCTGCTGCGCGAGCGACCGGAACCGACAACGTCATCTCGTTGATGATCGTGCGAAGGATCAGGTACTCCTGGGTCTCCCCGAAAGCGACGACCTTCTTCGTACCCTGCACGAGGCATGCTCCGTGCTGCGGGTAGATGACGGTGTCGCCCTTCTTGAACTTCACGCGATGTACCTCTCGAATCCTTCTCGGCCGGACCGGAGTCGAACGAACAGTGATCCAAGGGTAAGGGTTTCGGGGCCCTTTTCCTCAGCCGCACGCGTGACAGGATGGCCCCGTGACCAGCCCGCGCAGCACGTTCGACCTGCCCACGCCGGCCCTCGTGATCGACGCTGACGCGCTCGATCGCAACCTCGCGACGATGGCCGCTGCACACCCCGGCGCACGGTTGCGACCACACGTCAAGGCGCACAAGTGCACCGCGCTCGCCTCGGCGCAGGTGGCCCATGGCCACCTCGCCTTCACCTGCGCAACACCGCGCGAGGTGCTCGGCATGACGGCTGCAGGGATCGGCCACGACCTGCTGCTGGCCAACGAGGTGCTCGACCCGGCTCGGCTCGCCGCACTCGGTGCCGCACAGTCCGACGCATCGATCACGATCGCGATCGACTCGGACGAGACGCTGGCCGCAGCAGCCGCAGCCGGCATCCGGTCGGTGCTGATCGACGTCGACGTTGGCCTCCCCCGTTGTGGGTGTGCGCCGGCCGCCGCCGGCGCGCTGGCGGATCGAGCCCGTGCCCGCAGCCTGGAGGTTCGCGGTGTGATGGGCTACGAGGGTCACCTGATGGTGGTCACCGATCGCGCCGAGCAGCGCGAACGAGTGGCAGAAGCGATGGACCTGTTGCTTCGCGCGCATGCCGCCGTCGGCGGCGAAGTCGTGTCCGCCGGCGGCACCGGCACGTACGACCTGCACGACCGGGTCAACGAGATCCAGGCCGGCAGCTACGCGCTGATGGACACCCACTACGCCCAGCTCGGGCTGCCGTTCGAGCAGGCCTGCTTCGTCGTCGGCACGGTCATCTCGGCCACCGCCGAGCGCGCTGTCGCCGACGTCGGGCTGAAGGCACTCGGCATGGACCACGGCAACCCGGCGATCGACGCCGCGCGCGTCTGGTTCTGCAGCGACGAACACATCACGTTTGCGAACGTCGACGGCGCGCAACCGCGTCCGGGCGATCGCGTCCAGGTCATCCCGGCACACATCGACCCGACGATGGCGATGCACGAAGCCGCCTGGCTCGTCCGCGGCGACGAGATCGTCGACCGCTGGCCGATCGACCTACGCGGTTGGTA
This sequence comes from Actinomycetes bacterium, assembly GCA_031410915.1. GTDB lineage: Bacteria > Actinomycetota > Acidimicrobiia > Acidimicrobiales > Ilumatobacteraceae > WLMZ01. Next base: position 13,668 of record JANNZY010000024.1, on the reverse strand, counting down.
GCTCGTCGCGCAGCGCCGCCACCAGCGCGCGAAACGCTCGACCCCGATGTGAGATGTCGTTCTTCGCGCTCTCGGACATCTGCGAGAACGTGCGTCCATCGCCCTCGGCGGGGATGAACAGCGGGTCGTATCCGAAGCCACGCTCGCCCCGCTCCTCGGTCGCGATCGTTCCGTCGCACACCCCCTCGACGGCCAACTCGCGGCCGCCGGGCCACACCACCATCGCCACCGTGACGAAACGGGCCGTGCGCGCAGAAGGCTGCACACCGGCGAGCACGCGCAGCATCAGCGACCGGTTGTCGGCGTACATCGCGTTCTCGCCGGCGAACCTCGCCGTGTGGACCCCTGGCGCGCCGTCCAGAGCATCGACGAACAGACCGGTGTCGTCGCTGATCGCGGGCAGCCCCGTGGCCTCGCTGATCGCCATCGCCTTCAGACGAGCGTTGCCGAGCAGCGTGTCGGCGTCCTCGACGATGTCGGGCACGTCTGCGGGTCGGGGCAGCAGCTCGATCTCGCCGACGATGGCGAGCAGGGCAGCGATCTCGGCCACCTTGTCCGGGTTCGCCGACGCACAGACGAAGCGGGCGACCACGGCGGCTCAGCGACCGAGCTTGCGGAACTCTGGCGGCGTCGAGATCATCTCCGCCTGCAGATCCATGATCTCGGCCAGGCCGCCTTCGGCAAGCGCCAGGAGCTGGTCGAGCTCGCTGCGACTGAAGGGGGCACCCTCGGCCGTGCCCTGCACCTCGACGAACTGCGACTCGGCTGCGCCGGCCAGACGCCGCAGCATCACAACGTTCATGTCGACCTCGGCCCTGCTGTCCTCGACGTACGGTAGGTCCAACACGGGCTGACCGTTGACCATCCCGACGCTGATGGCCGCGCAGAACGAATGCAGCGGCTGGGCGTCGATCGACTTGTTCTGCACCAGCCGCGTGAGCGCGTCGTGCAGTGCCAGGAAGCCGCCGCAGATGCTGGCCGTGCGCGTTCCGCCGTCGGCCTGCAAGACGTCGCAGTCCACGACAACTTGGCGCTCGCCGAGCAGTCGCATGTCGCAGGCTGCCCGCAGCGAACGCCCGATGAGCCGTTGGATCTCGACGGTGCGGCCACTCTGCTTGCCCTTCGCCGCCTCGCGGTCGACTCGTTCGGGAGACGAGCCAGGCAGCATCGAGTACTCGGCCGTCACCCAGCCCTTGCCCTTTCCCTTCATCCAGCGCGGCACGTCCTCGTCGATGCTGGCCGTGCACAGGACGCGAGTGCGACCGAACGACACGAGCACGCTGCCCGCAGCCATCTCGGTGTAGTCGCGCTCGAACGTGACGGGTCGCAGTTCGTTCGGCTCGCGGCCGTCTGGGCGGGGCATCAAAGTCTCCTCGGGGTGGACATCGCCGGACAGTGTTCCACACCGCCGTTCGATGCGGGGATTGAACCGGCACCACTTCTGGAGTAGTTTTCGGCACGTGAAGTGACGTGAACTGGGCGGTTCACGGCACGTTCCGGGGCGGAGAACCATGCGTGGTCAGTACGACGATGACGATGACGATTTCTACGACGACGGGGATCGACGCGGCCGGAAGTGGCTCGCTGGCGCGGTGACGGTTGCTGTCGTCGGACTCGCTGTTGGCGGGTTTCTCTACCTGCGCGCCGACAACGAGGATCGGTCCTTCCAGCCGAGCGCCGGTCCGACCACTCCGACGACGGAGGCGTCGAGTGCCGACTCGACCGCGACGACCGACATCACGACGCCCACAGAGTCCAGCGCAGCCTCCGCGCCCACGACCACCTCCGCACCCACCACGACCGTACGGATCGACACGGTGCCCGAGACGACAGACCCGCCGGTCGTGAACGCGCCCTCGACCGCGATCACACGGCCGGCGGCCAGCACCAGTTCGACTGCACAGGTTGCCCAGTTGCCGCCCGTCAGCTCGACGACGCCGGCGGCGACGCCACCATCGCCACGCCCCACCAGCAATGATCCGGTACCGACGCTTCCCGACGGATCGCCCGTGCCAATCGTGGTCGTGTTCGACATCGACACGATCACGATCACCGGCGAGGTGCCGAGTGAGGCATCTGCCACGCGTCTCGAGGCGCTGGCGTTGGGCAACAGCAAGACACCGGCGGTCGTGGTGAGCAACATGATCGTCAACCCGAAGGTCCCGATCACCGTCGGCGTTCGAGTCATCGAAGTGAACTCCGTCCGATTCCCGGAGTCGAGCGCTGTGGTGAAGGCGCAACACGCAGCCGAGCTCGACCGAGTGGCGAACGTCATGAAGGTGCTACCGAACATCTCTGTGCTCGTGATCGGCCACGCCGACCAGCGTGGGACCGAGCAGGCCAACTTCGCGATCTCCGATGCACGCGCCCGTGCGGTCGTCAACTACCTCATCTCGACCGGTGTGTCGGCCGATCGCCTGTCGTCGCGCGCCGTTGGCGCGACCGATCTGCTGAGCATCAACGACGATGCGACCGCGCTGGCCCTGAACCGCCGCACCGAGTTCATCTTCTACGGGTTGTTGATCGAGTGATCGGGCCGGCTCGGCGGGACCCAGGCCTCGGCCTCGGCCAGCTCGGGGCCGAACAGCCGACCGCCGAGATCGGCGAACCAACTGATGTCGCCGCTGGACAAGAACTGGTGCTCACCGTCGGCCGCGTTGCGGCGGTCGCCGACGGGGCGCAGCAGGCCCATCTCGCCGAGTTGGTCGCGCACTGCGAAGGCCGTCTCGTCGGCACTGCTGACCAATGTGACCGACGGGCCCATCGCCTGGCCGATCACCTTGGCGAGATACGGGTAGTGCGTGCAGCCGAGCAGCAGGGTGTCGACGCTGGCGGCCTTGACCGGTGCCAGCATGCGGTCGGCCAGGATCGCGATCTCGTCACCCGACGTCTGGCCGCGCTCGACGAACTCCACGAAGCCGGGACAGGCCGCTGTCGTCAGCACGACGGGCACCCGCGTGTGCGCGACGGCACGGTCGTAGGCACCTGATATCACGGTGCCGACGGTGCCGATGACGCCGACGCGTCCGCTGCGCGTCGCCTTGACGAGGGCCCGCGCGCCGGGCTCGATCACACCGATCACCGGCACCGGGATCTCCGCCGCGAGTTCGTCCAGCGCCGCCGCCGCGGCCGTGTTGCATGCCACCACGACCGCCTTGGCGTCGAAGTCCTTGACCAGGCTCCACGCCAACTGGCGGGCGAAGTCACGCACCTCGGACTGTGGCTTCGAGCCGTACGGGTACCGACCGGTGTCGCCGATGTACACGATGTCCTCGCCGGGCAGCAGGTCGATCAGTGCTCGCGCGACCGTGAGGCCTCCGAAACCGGAGTCGAACATGCCGATCGGTCGATCCATAGTCGCGATCACCTTACGCCCGTCGTCGCACCATGCCCGGTCACACGCACGACCGATGGATCATGCCAACCAGGCGGCCACTTCCGGCGCGTCCTCGTAGGGCTGATGGTCGGTGAACGGGCTCGGCGTGACCGTCAGGCCGAGCGCAGCCGCGTAGGCGTCGATGCCGATGCTGCTGGCCCCCTCGCACGTCCAGTCCATCGCAGCGCAGTCCTTGCCCGCCGGTGCGTCGCCGGCCAGCGCACCGGTCCAGTACAGCGCCGCTTTCATCCCGTCAGCGGGTGTGCAGCTGAGCACCGCGCCGTCAGTGACGGGATCGTCGATCACGTAGCCGATGACACGACCATCGAACGTCTCGCCGCGGCAATAGAGCTTGGCCGCGAACGACGCGCCGTTGGAGAAACCGTCGATGACGGCCTTCGTGCACCCGACGTCATCCAGCGCCTTGGCCACGACGGCGCGCGCCTCGTCGTAGCGGTCGTCGGGGAAGTAGAGCCACTGCCGCTTGCCCCAGCCGTCAGCGTTGCCACGCGGGCGCACCGAGGCGACACCGTCGACCACCTCGCTCGCTCCGCCGTCGCCGCCCTTGCCGTGCAACCGCACGACGCAGCGATCAGCCGTCACGGGGGTCGAGGTCGACGTGGAGCCACTCTGCTCGTCTGCGCAGCCGGCACCGGTGACGACCACGGCGAGCAGCTTGGTGACCCGTGAGAACGCCCGCCGTCGCATCATCGAGCCAGCCTACGACGGGCTCACGTGTGCGTCACCAGGTACGCGAACGTGTACCCGATCGAGTTCGTGGCAACGTGGCCGAGCATCGAGGCCAGGATGCTGCGCGACCGGTATCGCACGAAGCAGAACCACAACCCGGCGAGCATCGTGCCGACGATCGCGAAGATGACCGCGACTGCCTTGCCGCCAGCGCCACCGCCGAACACGTCGCGAGCGATCGGGTTCACCTTGTTGAGGTTCAGTGCCGGCAGGACGTGCCACATCCCGAACAGCACCGAGGCGACGATCGAGCCGCGGATCACGCCTCGGCGACGCGCTGCGAGCGCCGGCAGCACGCTACGGAACGCGACCTCCTCCAGCAGCACCGTGCCGAGCGGGATGCGGATCAGCACCTGATAGAGCAACGTGAGCACTCCGCCCTCGACACGCCGATCTTCGAACAACTTGTTGACCGCAGGCATCGCCAACCCCATCGTCAACACCACCGCCGTGGCCACGACCAGCACGCCGCCGAACAGGGCACCCCGCCGCCACGAGCCGAATCCGAGCTCGCGCCATCCGCATCGGTTGCGAGCCATCGCCACGATCGCGAGGACGACAGCCACGTTCCACGGCACGTACAGCACGGCCGGCAAAATGCGGTTCGACATGACGTTGGAGACTGCGAGCACCGCGATCACAGCGACGGTCATCCACTCGCTGTCAGATGTCGTGCCGCGCTCGAGATCCGCCGACGCAATACGCTCAGTCACCAGTGGCTCAGAGTACCCAGGTCCAGAGCGCACCACCGGGCGGCCGTAGCGCGTACGTCGATTTCTTGCGCGCGTTCAGCTTGCTCGTCGTCGTCGCGTGGCACTGGGTGTTCACCATCATCATCTGGCGCGAGGACGGCCCGCACGCGACGAACCCGATCGGCTTCACCCGTGGCCTGTACTTCGCGACATGGTTGCTGCAGGTGATGCCGCTGTTCTTCTACATCGGCGGCTACAGCAACATCAAGTCGTGGAACCGGGCACGCGAGCGCGGTGATTCGATCTGGCACTTCGTATGGCTCCGCGTCCGCAGCCTGGCGATCCCGGCAATCGCCCTGCTGGCCGTCTGGATCATCGCCGGCATCGTGCTCGGCGCTGTGTTCGACCTGCGTTGGATCGGCAAGGCGGTGCTCCTCGTCATCAGCCCGCTGTGGTTCATGGCGGTCTATCTGTTGTTGATCCTGCTGCTGCCGGTCTTTTTGTGGCTGCACGAGCGGTTCGACTCCATCGTGCTCGTCTGGCTCGCCGGGCTCGCGCTGTTCGTCGACATCGTGCGCTTCCGCTACGACCACGAGCCGTTCGGGTTGATCAACATGGTCCTCGTTTGGGGATTCTGCTTCCAGCTCGGCTTCTTCTACGACCGCGTCGTCATCGCCACTCGGCGCACCGACTACTCACTGCTCTGGGCCGGGTTGTTCGGACTCGCCGGCCTCGTCGGCTCCGGGCTGTATCCGGGCTCGATGGTCGGCGTGCCCGGCGAGCGGTCGAACATGGCTCCACCGAGCCTGTGCATCGTCGCCCTCGTTCTGTTCCAAGCCGGCGTGGCCGAGGTGCTGCGGCCGTGGATGGAGACCCGCCTCACCCGGGTGCGCTGGCAACGGTTCAACGCGACCATCAACCGCTTCTCGATGCCACTCTTCCTCTTCCACACGACGGGCATGGCTCTCAGCCGCGCGGTGAGCTACGCGATCGCCGGCGGGGAGAACGAAGCCAGAAAGCCAACCGGCTGGTGGTGGCTGGCACGTCCAGTGTCGTTCGTGTTGCCGCTGATCTTCACACTGCCCGTGATCTACCTGTTCGGGCGGCGCTGGGTGAAGAAACCCGCGTCGCCACGGCCTTCGGTCAGCGCCGCCTGACCGTTCGCGTATTCGCGCGGGCTTCCGCACCTCTGTTGCAACATGCGGATCGGGCACCAGGACGACGTCACCCCCACGCGGCGCAGCCGCCTCAAGCTGATCCTGATCGGTGGTGACACGCTGGCCGCCGCTGCGGCGTACGCCGCGTCGCTGTGGCTCTCCCCCGACCACGGCCAGCCTGCGTGGCGGGTCGGCGCGGCCATCGCCGCCGCGGCGACCGTCGGCGTCTGGGCGATGCACGTGCAGGGCTTGCACCTGGCTCGGATCAGCACCGTTCGAGCGATCGAGTTGTCCCGCACGGCCAAGGCCGTGGGCATCACCGCGCTGGCGATGATCGTGGTCGATCGCGTCGCCCATCTCGGCGTCCGTGTTCGTGAAGTCCTGCCGGCAGCGTTCATCTCGCTGGTGCTGCTGTGCGTGTGGAGATCGATCTACCGTTCGTCACTGGCCGGCGCGCGCATCCGCGGTCGCCACGTCCGTCGGATGCTGGTGATCGGCTCGGGCGACGACGCGGCTCGTCTGGTCGACATCTGCGCCACGCACCCCGAGGCCGGCTTCGCGATCGCCGGTGTCGTCGGCGACCGCGCCGACGCGGCGCGCCACGGCCTGGCCGACTTCTGGCTCGCCCCACTCGACGACGCCGAGCGCGCCATCGCCGACCACGAGGTGTCCGGCGTCTTCGTCTCGCCCGGCCTGCTCGCCCCGGACCGGATGAAGGAGCTCCTGGCCTTCGTCCGCCGGCGCGACCTGCACGTGCACCTGATGACCGGGGTGTCCGGCCTGGACTCACGCCGCATCCGCCTGCTGCCGCTGTCACACGAACCGCTGCTGTACCTGGAGCCGCCGGCATTGAGCGCGGTCCACGCCGTGGTCAAGCGCGTCTCCGATGTGATCGCAGCGTCGATCATCCTGCTCCTCGTCAGCCCGATGCTGGCGCTGATCGCGCTGGCCATCAAGATCCACGACGGCGGCCCGGTGCTGTTCGTGCAAGAACGCATCGGTCGCGACGGCCGGGCGTTCGGGCTGCTCAAGTTCCGCAGCATGTGCGTCGACGCCGACCGCCGCCTGGCGGAGCTGCGCTCGGTGAACGAGCGCAGCGGCCCGCTGTTCAAGATGGTGAGCGATCCGCGGGTGACACGGATCGGCCGCTTCCTGCGTGAGTCGAGCCTCGACGAACTGCCCCAACTCTGGAACGTGCTGCGCGGCGAGATGAGCCTGGTCGGCCCACGTCCGGCGCTGCCCGCCGAGGTCGCAGTGTTCAGCGAGGAGTTGCGCACCCGGGAGAAGGTCCGCCCCGGCATCACCGGGCTGTGGCAGGTCGAGGCCCGCGACAACCCGTCGTTCAGCGCCTATCAGCGACTCGACCTGTTCTACGTCGAGAACTGGTCGCTGCTCCTGGATCTGATGATCGTGCTCGGCACCATCGAGCAGACCGTCGCTCGCCTCGCGCGGTCGCTTCACCGTACCCCGAGTCCGGCCCACACACCGTCGGCCATCGTGTCGCCGAACGACGCCTCCATCGTCACGGTCATCGAGCCGAGCGCGGGTCGCCTCGCCGGGTAGCGTCGCCGGTCGTGCTGACCGCCACACTGCTCGCCCTCGCGGCGGCGGTGCTTCACGCCGGTTGGAACCTGGCCGTCAAGCAGACGCCGCACGATCGGTTCATCGCGCTCTGGGCGCAGTTCGGTCTCGGCGGTCTCGTCGGCGTGACGGCCCTGATCGCGACCGGAGGCATGGCCGCGCAGGGCTGGATATGGGCTGCGCTGTCCGGCTGCGTCCATCTGCCGTACACGCTGCTGCTCGGTCGGGCGTACTCGCACGGCGACTTCTCGCAGGTGTATCCGATCGCGCGTGGCGGTGGCGCGTTCCTGGCCGCGATCGGTGGAGTCATTCTGCTCGGCGATCACGCCAAGGCATGGACCATCGTGGCCATCCTCATCATCGCCCTCGGCCTGGTGCTGCTGACCGGGCGCGCCCACGGCCCGGCGGTGCTGACCGCGGCCGGCGTGGCGTGCACGATCGCGACCTACACCTTGCTCGACAGCAAGGGGGCGAGGGTCACCGACAAGCTTGGATACGGGTTCGCGACGTCGTCGATGACGCTCGTGTCGCTGAGTGTGTTCGGCTTCGCGACGCACCGTTTCGCCGAGGTCCGAGCTGCGCTGCGGATCGACTGGCCGAAGTTCCTCCTCGCCGGCATCGCGTCGCTCGTCACGTACACGCTCGTGCTCGTGGCGGTCCGCTATGCATCGGTCGGCTACGTCACAGCACTGCGTGAATCCAGCGTCGTGATCGCCGCACTGGTCGGTTGGCGATTCCTGGGCGAGGGACACGCGCGCCGTCGCATCACCGCCGCGCTCGTCGTGCTCGTCGGCCTCGTCACACTCGTGACGCTCGGCCGCTGACCACCGTCCGACCGCTCTTCGAATCCGCGGGTGAACCCGCTTCGTGAATGCTTCGTGAACGCGCGTGTACGCTGCCAACTCACCGGCTGCGGCCTCTAGTCTCTGCAGCGACAATGACGCTGGTGGCGCGTTTCTCCGCCCGGCGGGCGCACACAGTCGGAGAAGGACTCAGCGAATGGGCAGAACTCGAGATCGCGTGACGGTGGGGCCTCGGTGGAGGATTGCCCACACTGCCGCGGATCGGGCACTCCTGCGCACGGTCATACGCGAAGAATTCGACCCGCTGCGGCCGATCATGCTGATCACGTCGCTGACGCGGCTGCTCCCAGCGCACTCGATGATACGCATCCGACTGCGCATGCTGCGCCTCGCCGGCTGGAAGCTCGGTCCGGCGATCACGATGTGCGACGTGCCACGCCTCGTCGGCGGCGGACGGGTCCAGGACCGGCTCAGCGTCGGACCGGACACGTTCATCAACGTCGGCTGCACGTTCGAGCTCACCGATGGGCTCACGATCGGTGAGCGGGTCGACATCGGCCACGAAGTCCTGTTGCTCACCTCGACGCACGAGATCGGCATGAACGAGCGCCGCGCCGGATACAGCTACTCGGCGCCGATCTGGGTCGGCGACGGCGTCTGGCTCGGCTCACGATGCATCGTGATGCCCGGCGTCAACATCGGTGACGGGGCCATCGTCGGTGCCGGAGCCGTGGTGCTTCGCGACGTCGCCCCCGACACCGTGGTGGCCGGCGTCCCGGCAAAGGTGGTCCGCAGCCTGGACGAGCTGTCCGACCCGACGGACGCAGCGATGGCCAGACGGCAACGGTCGGTCCAGCGGGTCCGCTCGGTCGGCTGACGAGGAATCAGCTCGCCAGCGACGCCCGGGCGTGCTCGATGTCGTGCGTGAGCTGCGCGATCAGCGAGTCGATGCCGTCGAACTTGCGCTCGCTGCGGAGGAAGTGAGTGAATTGCACCCTCGCCGTCTCGCCGTAGAGGTCGTCGCTGAAGTCGAGCAGATGAGCCTCGAGCAGCGAGTGATCGGCGTGCTCGTAGAACGTCGGCCGCCGACCGAGGTTGATCGCGCACGGATAGGTCTGACCGTCGGGACGCTCGTACCAGCCGGCGTACACGCCGTCGGCAGGCAGGCACACGGTGTTCGGCACCTCGACGTTGGCCGTCGGGAACCCGAGCAGGCGGCCACGCTGGTCGCCACGGACCACGGGGCCACGCGCTTCGAACGAGCGGCCGAGCATCTCGGCTGCGAGCTCGACCTGGCCGCCTGCCAACGCGCGGCGGATCGCCGTGCTGCTGATCGGCTCGTCGACGCCATCGAGCCGTGGCACGAGCTCTTTGCCGTCGACGACGAAGTCGTGCTGTGCACCGAGTTCGCGTAGCAACGCGACGTTGCCGGAGCGTTGCCGGCCGAAGTGGAAGTCCTCGCCGACAACGACTGTTCGCGTCGCGAGGCAGCGGACCAGGACCCGCTCGACGAAGTCGGTCGCGCTCTCGAATGACTGCTGCTCGTCGAAGCGGACCAGGACGGTGGCGTCGATGCCGGTGGCGGCGAGCAACTCCAACTTCTGATCGAGATCGGTCAACAGGTTCGGGGCCGATTCAGGCCGCACCACGCTGGCCGGGTGACGGTCGAAGGTGAGCACGACCGACCGGCACTCGCAGGCTGCGGCAAGCTGCTTGACCTCGTCGATGACCGCCTGGTGGCCCCGATGGACGCCGTCGTACGCGCCGATGGTGATGACCGACCGCTGGCCCGGCCAGGGAGCCTGCTCCAGATCCGTGATGACCTGCACGGGACGAAGCTACCGTGCGTCAGCGCTGGCGGCGCGTGCCGGCCGAGGCCTTCCCCGCTCGCAGCTGACCTACGATCGTTGAAGGACGGACGTGGGACAGGTGACAAATGGGACATGAAGTTCATTCCGATGGCGGCATGATCATGCGTCGCCGTCTGGCGCTGGTGAGCGTGGTTGCGATCTTTGTCGGCGCATGCTCGGACGCCGGCCAGCCGAATGCAGCCACCCGCCCATCTGCTCCAGCAGTCACCACCGCCGCCGCCACGTCAGACACGACGACCCAGCCACCCGCGACGGCCTCCACGGCCGTGCCTGCAGCTTCCGTCGGCGAGCCGGACACTTCGACCTCGGTGTCGACGACGCAGACGCCTGACCCGGCGCCCGGCCACTTCTCGACTCTGCCGCCCGGGTCGGCGCTTCCGACAGATGCGCGGTGTGCCAGCGAGGTTCGGCCGGAGCCTGAGATCAAGGACGTCAACATCCCATTCAACGCTCGCCGCGGGGTCGTGTCCGCCGATTCGGCACCCCCCGTCGTCGGCCAACCCGTGACGGGCGACTTCACGGGTACCACCGACGAGATCATGCAATGGGCAGCGTGCAAGTGGGGCATCGACGAGGACATCGTCCGCGCCCAGATGGCGAAAGAAACCGGCTGGAGGATGGATTTCCAGGGTGATTTCACCCCAGATCAGACGAACTGTCACGTGAGCGTTCGCACCACCGACGGCAGCGACTGCCCGGAGGCACTCGGCATCTCTCAGATCCGGCCGCAGTACCACCCCCTCGCGTACGTGAATGACAACGCGGTGCTGTCGACCGCCTACAACGTCGACTATGCGTACAGCAAGTGGCGCTCGTGCTACGAAGGGCTGGAGACCTGGCTGAACACGGCCGAGCGCGGTTCAGAGTACGGACCCGGCGACCAGTGGGGCTGCGTCGGACTGTGGTTCTCCGGACGTTGGCACACCGAGCCGGCCGAGATGTACATCGCCGCGGTACAGGAGTACCTCGACGACCGGGTGTGGACGTCGGACGACTTCCCCTACTGGTGACGCCCGGGCCCTGCGCCCGGCAATGACCTGCTGATCCGCTGACGATCACCTCACGCAAGGTGATGCAGCGTCATTCGCGCGTGCCTGACGATGTCGTGACCGAGCCGTTGTCCGCTGGCGGCTCTTCATGAGAGACCCCAGGTGACGATTATGTGTCGTTTGTTACAGTTTCCTTACAATTTGCTAACAGTAGGGTGACGTTCATGACCTCCATCCGACTTCTTTCCCGACGGACGCGTCACACGGCTCGTTTGATGTCACTGACCGCAGTGTCGGTCACTCTCTCTGCGTTCGGTCTCGTCTCCCATGGCCAGGCCGAAGCGTCCGTTGCGAACTCCTGTTCCGGACGCGTTGCCACTGTGCGTGGTACCGATGGTGACGATGTCCTTGTCGGCACCTCCGGCGCCGACGTGATCGTGGGCGGCGCGGGCAACGACACCATCTACTCCCTGGCCGGCGACGACTTGGTCTGCGCCGACGCAGGCAACGACACCGTCGCCGGTGGCGATGGCTCGGATCAGTTGTTCGGCGACTCCGGCACGGATCGCCTCTCCGGGCAAGCCGGACGTGGGGATCGCTGCTGGGACGGCGAGAGCACCAGCGGCTGCGAGACCGTCGGCGCCACCACGACAACCGTGACCACGGCTCCGGCGTCCACGGCCCCGGCCACGAGCGCTCCGGCGACCACGACCGCTCCATCCACGACGGCACCGGCGACGACGGCACCGGCGACGACCGCACCGGCGATCACGACTCCGGTACCGTCGGTGCCTGTCGCCGGTCAGTTCAGCGACGGCTTCAACGACTTGTCGAAGTGGTCCGCACTGTCGATGTGGTCAACCCAAGACCAAACCAGCCAAAGCCCCGACTCCACCGCCACCACCCCCAACGGCCGCCTCCGCATCGTCGCCGCCGACCAGAACTACGGCGACGCGCTCATCCGCTCGAACGCCAAGTACGCCCTGCAGTCCGGCACCACCGTGTTCAAGATGGACCTCGACCTCGGCGTCGGCGCGCAAGGCAGCGACAGCATGTTGCTCGGCTGGCCCATCGCCCGCTTCACCGCACTCCCCTACGGCACCGCAACCACCTTCACCGGCAACGGCAAAGGCCCCACCGCCGACAACGGCGTCCTCATCCGGTTCGTCAACAACTGCCGCTACCCATGGGCACCACCCTCCGTCGTCACCTGGACCAACCACACCGAAACCCTCTCCGACGACACCGACAACTGCGACCAGGCACCCACCACCCAAATCGGGAAACTGAACCGGGTCGAGGTCCGCTACACCAACGCCACGCTGTCGATCTGGGCGTCGGACTTCTCCAACGACGGCACCACCTTCGGTGCGCTCAAACACGTCGCCGACTATCCCACCACACTGCCCCCGTCGGGCTACTTCACCGTCGGTGCCCACAACCACGCGACCCTCAAGTACAGCAACGCCACACTCGCGACCATTGACTCCCTGTTCGACAACATCGCCTACCCCGCCGCCGCCGACACCGTGCACTCCTACCGCAACGGCCAAAATGTCGACCCCACCACAGCCACCGACGCGTACATCTCGTTCTCGGCCTACAACCCCTCCCCAGCGGTCAACCCGACGATCACCATCAACGGTCACATGCACCCCATCACCGTCACCGAGACGCTGTCACACTCCTTCGCCGAAGCCATCCAGATCCCCGTCACCGACCTCATCACCGGCAACAACGTGATCACCTTCACCGGGTTCGCCAAAACCGGCAACATCGACCTCGTCGTCACCACAACAACCACACCAGCCGCAGCCCCACCAACCCCAACCACCACCGCACCCACCACATCCACACCGGCCACGACCGCACCCGCGACCACAGCACCCACCACCACAGCACCGGCACCCGCCACGACCGCGCCGGGGACCACAGCTCCGGCCACGACGGCACCGGCTGCGGTCCCTGCCCCGACGACGACAGCCCCGCCGGTGGGGAGCGGCGGGTTCTTCGAGGGCTTCACCACCGAGGCCGGCAAGAGCCGTTTCGACTATCAGTTGCACACGTCGATGAATGGTGGGACGGCGACTGCGATCGCGTCGTCGTTCATGGGTGAGCACAACACCGATTGTGCGGGTCCGGACACGTATCGCACGATCAGCGGCGGCCAGTCGGCACCGACGTTCATCGACGTCTCCAACTCGCAGCTGATCTGGTACTGCGCACCCGGCAACGACCCGGCGAAGGGTCACATGATGACCGCGCTCGACACCACCGACATCGCCGCTCTGTCGTTCTCGCCGAAGCAGACGTTCAACAACGTCACCAAGGTCTGCTGGGACCAGAACATGAACGACCTCGGCGAAGCCAAATGGGTCAACATGTTCGTCGTCCCCGCCGCCGACGTCACCCGTAACGGCGGCAACTTGAACTACGCCGCTGCCACCGG
>JANNZY010000023.1:0-41941 GCA_031410915.1 Actinomycetes bacterium | reverse complement strand
TCGCGGGTCGATCAAGGCCGGCCTGATCGACCAGACCCGCCTCGCGGGGATCGGAAATTTCGGCAGTGACGAGATCCTCTGGCGTGCCGGGGTCCATCCGAACACGCCGATCCGCACGTTGCGCGATGACGAGTGGGCTCGCCTCCACGGCGCGCTTGCGGGTGTCGTGCGTGCGACCGTCCGTGCCGGGCACACACCCCGCGGGCCGCGCTGGCTGACCGGCGCACGGTGGGCTCAGCCCGCCCGCTGCCCGACATGTTCAACCGTGCTCGAGCGCAGCGTCGTCGCCGGGCGATCATCGCTGTGGTGCCCCATGTGTCAGCCGCTCCCGAAGACATGATGGTCACGCGACACGCGCCCGGCCAAGAAGACTCATCGCCGTCGCCACGGCGCCGCGTGAATCTCAGCCACCTGGTTCGTCCGCCGTTGGATCGCCCTCGCCGTTGGCGATGTCCGCGTCGGCCATCTCATCGGGTTCGGGCCTCTCGTCGGAGTGCTCGTTGGGGTCCGGTTCGTTGTCGGGTCGTGCCATGCTCTGCCCAATTCCCCACGTGGCCGGGCGCAAGACGTAGCGACCATCAAGGAGCCGTCGCGCGCCGGAGAAGCCGAATCGTTTTGCGTTCGATCACCGTCAAGCCCGCCGGCTTGGCACCGACGGACCGCTGCCACCCGCGCAACAGTGTGCCCTGGATGTAGCTTTCGATCACCGCCGGGTGCACGTAGCTGCTCCTGCACACGGCCCGAGTGTTCCCGAGGTGATCGGCGACGGAGTCGATCACATCGTTGAGCACTCGTTTGGTCGGAGTGTCTGCGTGTTCGCTCGCCACCGCGAGGCCATCAGCGGCACGCACGGTTGCGTTCCACGTCCGAAAGGTCTTCGCGGTCACACCCGGGCCGGCATGGTCCCCGAGGTAGCCGTTGACGTCATTGGAGCTGACGCGCCGGATGTCGCCGCCTTCCGATCGGTACTCGAACAACTGCTGGCCCGGAAGGTGTTGACAGTGGCGAACGATGCGCGCGAGACGAGCGTTGTCGACGCGTACGTCGAAGTCGTGCGCCGACTTGCCACGAAATGCGAGTCGGATCGTGGAGCCGCGCACCGCGACGTGCTGATTGCGCAGAGTCGTGAGCCCGAACGACTCGTTCGAGTTCGCGTACTCGATGTTGCCGATCCGCAAACTGGTGATGTCCATCAAACGGATGACGGTCGCAACGACACGGTCATGGCCCAAGTCGTTGCGTGCCAGATCTCGCGTGACACGCCGACGCAGCGCCCCGAGCCTGAACCCGAAGGCGACGAGGTCGGCGAACTTGTTCTCGGCTCGGCTCGCCGTGAACTCAGCGTGGTAGCGGTACTGCTTGCGACCACGAGCATCGCGACCAGTCGCTTGCAGGTGGCTCGATGCATCCGCTGCGATCCACACCTGCGTCCACGCCGGCGGAATCGCCAGGGCTTGAATGCGTGCGATCTCGGCGTCGCTCGCCGGGTCGCCAGTGACCTCGTGTACGTAGCGAAACCGGGCGACCCCGGTTCGCCGAATGCCGGGCGCCTGATCCGACCCGAAGCTCAACTGATCGGACATCGTGATCGCCGTCGGCGAACTGGGCGTGGTCATGACTCGGTGCTCCGCATCGCCCAGCCCTACCCCCGGCGGACTGCCGCAACACATGCGAGCGCAACGGCCGCTGTGGAGCCCTCGTGGACGCCACTGTTGGAGACTGATCCGACTACCGCTGGGCCGTCGATCCGGCACGCGCTCCAATGTTGCGACTGAGCCGGATCCAGCGATATCCGTATGCGGCCAATTCGATCGCGTCGAGGTTCTGTTCGGTCGGTGAGTAGTCGCGATCCCCGAAGACGTCGATTGGTGCACCGTCCTGTTGCGCCTGACGCCCGAGACTCACGACGCGCGCCTTGGGCGACAGGTTGGTCAGGGCGAGCATCGTGCCGCTCGGTGCTTCACGCACGAGCGCGAGCACCGATCGATCGCCGCTGTCCAAGTAGGCGCAACGGCCGTACCCGAATTCGGGGCACTCGCGCAAGATGAGCAGCGCCCGTTGGAACCACGTCAACAACGAGGTCGGGTCGCGTTGCTGATCTGCGACATTGACCGTCTCGTACCCGAAGTCTCCTCCGGTGACCACGGGTCGACGCAGATCCCGCTTGCGTTTCGTGGTCGAGAAGCCGCTGTTGGGTTCGCGGCTCCACTGCATCGGGGTGCGAATCGCGTTCCGCTCCGGCAACGAGAGATCTTCGCCCATCCCGATCTCGTCGCCGTAGCGGATCACGGGCGTCCCCGGCAACGAGAACTGCAGCGCGTATGCCATCTCGATCCGCCGTCGGTCGTTGGCGAGCATCGGCGCCAGCCGGCGACGGATGCCGCGGTCGTACAGTTGCATCGTCGGTTCCGGTCCGAATGCGGCGAGGACCTCGTCGTACTCGTGGCCGACCAATCGGCCGAGATCGACCTCGTCGTGGTTGCGCAGGAAGGTGGCCCACTGGCAGGTTTCCGGGATCGCTGGCGTTTCGGCCAGTGCCTGCAGTATCGGGCTCACGTCCTGCCTGGCCAGTGCCAGGAACGTTCTCTGATTGAGGATGAAGTTGAACAACATCGGCAGGCGTTGGCCGTCGCCGAAGTACTCCAGGAGTTGCTCGCGTTCGACGTTGGCTTCAGCCAGGATCACGGCATCGCCCCGGCGCCACGAGACTTGCGCGCGGAAGTCTTCCAGCCATGAGAAATCTCGTCGCGGCTCCGCTTCGTTCGGTCGGGTGAGTTCGATCACGAACGGTGCAGCGTCAAGCCTGAACCCGGCCACACCGAGTTGTAACCAGAAGCCGATGATCTTCTCGATTTCTTGGCGAACGTCCGGGTTGTTCATGTTGAGGTCGGGCTGGAAGTCGTAGAAGCGGTGGTAGTACCACTTCTCGGCTTCCTCATCGAACGACCACGTCGTCTCCTGGTATCCCGGAAAGACCGTTCCTTGCCGCAGATCGGTCGGCCGCTCCGTCGACCACACGTACCAGTCGTGAAACGGCGACGACGGATCAGACCGGGCGGCGACGAACCAGGGATGTTCGTTGGAGGTGTGGTTGACGACGAGGTCGATCATCACCCGGATGCCACGGTTGCCTGCCTGATGGACGAGTTCGACGAAGTCTCCAAGGCTGCCCAGGGCGGGGTGCACCGCGTAGAAGTCCGTGATGTCGTACCCATCGTCGCGGTCCGGACTCGGATGGATCGGGTTCAACCACAGGCATGTGATTCCGAGTCGAGCCAAGTGATCGAGGCGATCGATGAGCCCGGGCAGATCGCCGATGCCATCGCCGTTCGAATCCTGAAACGTGTCGACGTCCAGGCAATACACGACTGCTTGACGGAACCATCGCTCGGGCATCGAGTCCAGATACCCGCCGTCGAGGTCGACGAGACGTCAAGCGAGCGTGGCGCCGACTCGACCCGAGCCGGCGTCACGCCGCAAGACGAAGCGCTCGCGTCAGTTCTGCTGGGCCAGGGCGCTGACGCGATTACGGGTCTTCGACACCTCGGAGAACTGCCGGGCCAGGATCGCCCGGAGCTCCTCGGAGATGTCGGCTTGCATCGCATCCTCGTACTCCGCAACGGCATGGTCCTCGCCAGTGGTCGCCGCATTGAGGACGGCTTCCGGCGATGACCCGCTGAGGGCATCCTTCACGGCCATCCAACCGCGATGCACGGCGCCCGGCAGCGTCGAGCGCTCCGGTACGTCGTCGCCGTAGGCGTGGGCGATTGAGGCGAGCTCAGCGGCGAATCGAGCGCGCTGCTCGCTGTACACCTTGAACTCATCGGCGAGCTCAGCCCGGCTGCTGTCGGACAACTTCTCGGCAGCCTTGCGGAAACCTTCCTCGCCATTCTTGAGTGTCTCAATGAGATCGGTGGTGGTCTTCTCGTCCGTGGACATCTGCGCTTCCTTTCGAATTGGGAAGCCACCTCGTACCCTCGGCACACCGTCGGCAGACACTTCGGTTCTGCGATACCTCGCTCGATCGCGCGGCTGGACATGTTTGGCGTTGCGTGCCGATGGGTAGATCGGTGCATGATCCGACCGGAACCTGGCGACGATGCGCGCCCCACGCCGCTCACGGGTGAGACCTCGCCGTGGGACACCTATGCGGCAACCACGCCCGCCCATGGAGTTCCTCTCGTGCCGCAGGTCGACGACCGACCGACGCAAGCGATCCCCGTGGCCGGCGCGTACGCCGGGCAGTACGACCGCACCATGATCCAGCCGGTGGCAGAGCCGATCGTCCCGGTGGCGGGGGTGTACGCAGCAGAGCCGCACACCATGGTTGCCGCGCCCGTCGCAACGGAGACGGTGTACCTCGCGCCGCCAGGCAATCGCCCGCCCTGGGCCGCGATCGCAGCCGTGATCGCGTTGCTCGTCGGCGGCCTCGCGGGGTTCCTCATCGGCCACAGCTCTACCAAGTCGGAGAGGTCGCTGTCGGCCACGAACACGGTCGGCACCAACGACCCGGCGACAGCCGAGGCCGCCGATCAGCGGGTCAACGACATCTTCACCCTCCTCGCCACGCAGGCCCGTCAGCCATCCGGAATTCAGACGCCGACCCCGTATCCAGCGCTCGACGAGCTTCTCGGAACCCTCAGCGCCGGCACGGCAAGCCCCGACACCGCCGGCCCGGACACCGCCGCCTCGGACCCGACGAGTTCGATCACGGCGGAACGGGACCAGCTCGCGGCTCAGGTCACTGACTTACAGGAGCAATTGAACGAGAGTCAAGCAGCGCTCGCCGCCGCGCAACAGACGGCGTCGACCGACGGAACCTCTGCGGATGTGCAGGCCCAACTCGACGAACAAGCCCAGCAGATCGCCTCGCTGCAGAAGGATCTCGACACGGCACACACCGATCTGCAGACGGTGCAATCCCAACTCGCCACAGCGAACAAGACCATCAGCGATCTCGATCCGAAGCCCGTCGACGACTACGTCGGCACAGACATCACCAAACTTCGCTCGACCGCGAAAGCCAACGGCTGGAACCTCGTCGAACGGCCGGTCGAGAGCGCCTCAGCGACGACGGGCACCGTGACATCACAGTTGCCCGCGGCCGGCTCGACGATGATCAAGGGGTCGGTCCTGGAGGTCGAGGTCGCGGCGCCCCCGGGCTCAACGGGCTGATCCTGCCGCACGTTCCTGATATCAGTCGATTCGCGCCGAAGAGCTCACAGATCGTCGAGTTCAAAGGCCACTGATCGGGGTGCCGTCGTCGAGATCGGCTTCACCACGTCGACGTCGCGCACCATCTCCCGTTGCTTGAACTCTCCACCGCCTATGGCGAGGACGACAACGCCCACATAAATGACGAATGCACAGAGGGCGACGATCCACATGTTCAACGCAGTAGCCGAAGTTGTGTCCCGGCAAACATTGCTCGATTGTGCCCGTGTTTCAACTCTCAGATGTGGATTCAGGCGAAGAGTGAAGCGCCATTCCTTCAGCCAACAGTCAATGCACGCGAAGGTGGGGCAGCCTCGTGGCTGCCCCACCGTCATGGCGAAGGTTGTTGGGTGAATGATTGATCAGATGACGTGGCGACGCCCCCGCCCGGTCACTGCTCGGTACACCAGCAGAGCCAGGACTGCACCGACGATCGATCCGATGATGACGGACGCCTGGAACGCCCCGTCTTCTGCGTCGCGATGGGTCAGGACATAGCCGATGAATCCACCGACGAACGAACCAACGATCCCGAGCAGGATCGTTGCTGGAACCGAGAGAGCGTCCCTTCCGGGGACGACCGCCCGGGCAATGAAGCCAGCGATGAGGCCGATGACCAAAAGATAAATGATGAAGCCGAGCATGTCCTTCTCCCTTTTCGATGGCCCAGATGGACCGAGTGTTGGCTATATCGATTTCCACTCGGGTTGCGATCTAAACGAAAAAATCAACTCGTGCGGTACCCGATCGAGGATCGAGACGCCGCCCCGACCAGCTCGGTCATGCGATTTCGTTCGCCGGCCGGATTTCCGTGCGTTCGACGAGCGCGTCCACGACGCGATTTTCGACGGGGTCCTCGTCTGCCGCGGCGATCTGTTCGGCTTGGACCACCTCGACACGCGCAGCTTGCCACGCCGACCAATGACCGGACACGAGGGCCCACAACGACAGTGCCGAGACATACGTGACGCTGCTCACCCAACCCGTCATGATCGATACGGGGATCATGGCCAACCAGAACACGGTCAGCCAGCCGTTGACGCGACGCATGAAAACCGGGTCCCCTTGCACCGAGGCCCACAACGATTTGAGCACGTTCATCGTGACAGCCCGTTTCCAAAGCGATCCAGATCCAGACATGCAATTGCGTGCCCGTGATCCTCTCCGATCATGCGGTGTGCAGAGTCAGTCGGCCGGCTTGCGGACGATGATGGAGTGTGCCGTTCCGGCTTCCGTGATCAGCGTGATGCCGAGCCAGATCGGGACCACTTGGCCGAGCGCGAACACCAGTCCGAGCACGACCAGCAAGATGCGTGTCTCGCGAGCGCTGGCGTGGAGATCGCCACGCGAGGTCGCCGCCAGCCGCAGTGCATTGGTGGTGGTCGACGAGTACCGGTCGACGAGCACGGAGACCTCGGTCAACTGCTTGTCCAGCTCGACGACGGTGACGGCGAGATCTGCGAGACCGCTCGAGATGTCTGCGCTCGATGTCTCGAGGCCGTCGAAATCCGTCGACAGCTGTCGCAGCTGACCGGGCAAGGGATCGATCGCAGTGGACAGATCGGCGATCGCCTCGTCGAAAGGCTTGTCCGGGTCGTAGTTCGGGCCGAACGGGGCGCGTGAGAGCGCGCGCAGCGCTGAGTCGACGGAACTCGCGACACTTTCAATTGTTGGCAGCACGGATCCCACAGCATCGAGCGCATCGGGCAGGGAACTGCCGATGAAGGCGTTGCTGTCCGCGATCGCGGTCGACGTCTGGTCGACGGAGTCCTTGACGGTCGACAGCGTCGCGGCGACGCTGCCGACCCCGGCCTGGATGTTGCCGACGATCGCGTTCGTCAAAGTGATTGAATCCGAAACCGCGTGGAGGGCTTCATCGGTGAGCACGAGACTGTCGTCGACGCTCGACTCGACCTGACCCACCATTGCTTGGCCGACAACGATCGACGCGATGCTCGCAACGATGCCGAGACATCCAATGCCAACCATGGTCTTGCCCAGGCGTGTCCTCGACATCCGCATCGGTCACCTCGCCAGCCCGATACGCCGCCGCGCACCGAGCAATCCGAGTGCGAACGCCGCAACCCCGTACGCGCCGAGTCCGATCAGAAGGTCACGATCGATCGCTGCGCCGCGCAGCATGACGTCGCGAAGCATCTCCATGCCGTAGCTCACCGGAAGCAGGTACGAAATGATCTGTGCCGCGCCTTCCAACTTGCCGACCGACAGGAAGAACCCGCTGAAGAACAGGCTGGCCAGCAAGACGATCATCGTGTACTGCACTGCCTGGGCATCCGACGCCGAAGCGAGCGAGATGACGAAACCGAGACCGATCGAGGCGAAGAGCGTGAGGCCCATCACGATCGCGATGTCACCGACACTGGATGCGAGAGGAACGTTGAGCACCTCGACCACGAGCGCCATCAAGGCCGCGCCGATGGCTGCCCCGATGGCGAGGTACGCGAGATACTTGCCGATCAAGGTTTCGATCGCGTTCACCGGAGCGACGCGGTAGACGTCGACGATCCCGAGTTGGCGCTCGCGGACGAACGACAAGGCTCCGAAGGCGACTCCGAACTGTTGCAGCATCAAGATGACAGCCGCCGGCGCGTACCAGTCGGTCACGCCGTTCACGTCGTCGACCGCAAGCTCAACGTCCGCCTTGAACGGTTGCACGAGGACAGCCGAGTCCACCGAGGTGAACTGCTCGTAGCCCGACGCGATCGTTTGGAGCAACTCGCGCATCCGTCCGACGCGGTTCACCACGTTGTTCGCCGAGGGATCCGACCGGGCGGCGTTCACACTGGCGCGCATCTCGTCGACCGCACCCGTCAGCGATGCGCTGACTTCGGTCGCAGCACCGTCGGCGTCACCGAGCTCGTCGACCAGCGCCGTCGAGGCCCGAACGGACAACGAAAGTCCCGACGTTGCACGATCCAACTCGTCGAGCGCGACAGCGGTCGCGGACTCGGCCTCGTTCGACACTGCCGTCTCGAGATCCGTCACGGCTTTGTTCGCTGCTTCCACGATCGACGTCGCCGGTTCAGCGACCTCTTGCCCACCTGCGACCACGGCCGACAGGATCTGGCTGTTGATCTGATCGATGCCGAGTTGTGAAGCGAAGTTGATCGCAGTCCGTTCGATCGGATCGAGCCGTGTGTGCACGACGGTGACGGTTGCTCGCTCGCCGTCCAGCACGGTGTCGAGTGGGCGGTCGGGGAACGTCACGAGCAGATCGATCTTGCCGGCCAGCAACTGGCGACGGGCGAAAGCGGCGTCCGTGGTGACGCCCCGATACTCGACGTACGAGCCGATGTCTTCGGCGTAGGACTCCACTTGGTCGAGCAGCGGGCTGCCCTCAGGAGCGACGAACAGTGTGCGCATCCGTTCTGGCGTGTCGCGGTAGCCGAGGCCGAATGCCGCCATGATCAAGAAGGGTCCGATCACCATCGTCAGCAGCAGTCGCGGTTGACGCAGGACGTCGACCGCTTCCTTGCGCAGGAACGTGCCGATCTGCATCGGACGGCGAAGCAGGCTGGGTCGCATCAGGCGTTCACCGGTTCCTCGGGTGCGCGCCGGCTGGCCGCGTCCTGCTCGATGAGTCGGACGAAGACATCGTCGAAGCTCGGCGCGACGGCGTCGATCGAGGTGAGCTCCACTCCTTCGGATGCGAGGTATCGCTGAATCCAGGGAGTGTCGCGCTGGTGATCATCGACGACGATCTCGAGGCCGCTCTCGGTCGTTCGAACCGATCGTACGAAGGGTTGAGATCTCAACTGCGCTTTGACACCACTCGGCACCCAGCTGTCGAGGCTGACCGCGACGACGTCGCCGCCGTAGGCAAACCGTGCCAACTGGTCGGCTGGCTGGACCGTGATGAGTCTTCCTTCGGCCATGACGGCGACCACGTCGCACGACACCGCCTCGCCCACGTACTGGGTCGGTACCACGAGAGTGCGACCCTGATCGCGCAACTCTCTGAAGTGTGCCCAAAATCGCTCGCGAAGGATCGGATCGACTCCAGCGGTCGGCTCGTCGAGGTAGATCAGCTCCGGGTCGTGGACGAGCGTCGCCGCGAGGGTCAGGCGACGTTGCATCCCGCCCGAACAATCGGCGAGTCGCTTCGATCGATGTTGTGTGAGGTCGACCAGCTCGAGGATCTGGAAGAGACGCTTTCGTCGCTTCCGGAGCGGCAGTCCGTACAACGACGACATGAAGGTCAGGTTCCCCCAGACAGTGAGGTTGGGGAACAGCACGGGCAGTTGCGGCATGTAGCCGAACCGGTTGCGCTGTGCGTTGGTGAACTGCACCGGGTCGGTTCCGAAGACTCGAACCTCACCAGACGTCGGTGACGCGATTCCCGTCATGGTGCGGACGAGCGTGGTCTTGCCGCAGCCGCTCGGACCAATGACTCCGACGATCACCCCCGGGTTCACCAACAGGTCGATGTGATCGAGCGCACGCTGATCACCGAAGTCCTTCACCAACTTGTCCGCCGTGATGACCGGCTGGGTGGGGTTGGTGCTCACGAGGCTTCGAGCAGTACCTGATCAATGCCGAAGACCACGACCTCCTGACCGTTGTCGCCTGACAGCGCGTCGGTCTTCGGTTCGATCACCGTTGCGCCGCCAACCGTCACGACACCACCGGTGTTGGTCACGGTGAGCTTCTCGCCGCCGATCGTCTCCACCTCGGACATGGCACCGAGGTCGTCATACGTGAGAAGGCCGTCGACGATGTGCCGGCGCACCAGGTCGTCGACCTTCGTCGGATTGGTCACCAGATCTGAATACTCCTCACCGGTCAACGACTTGAACGCATCGTCGTTCGGGGCGAAGACCGTGACCTGCCTGTCGCGGATCTCATCCGCGACGCCCGACAGGTTGAGGACATCCAACATGAGCGTGAAGTCGCCATCGGCCAAGGCCTGGCCTGCAACCTCGATCCGCTGGTCGACATCGCCGGAATCGACCGTCGCTTCTTCGCTCGAGTTCGTCGACGTGTCAGTGGTGTCGACAGTCGCCGCCGAATCGGTCGTCGAGACTGTGTCGCCCGACGAAGCTGTTCCGGACGTCGAACCAATCGTCTCCGCCGAATTCGTGGTCGGTGTGGAATCCGTTGCCGCTGACGATGAGGACGCAACGGTCACGGATGGGTCGGTTGTAGCGGTGTTGTTGTCGCTGGCGCAAGCGCCCAGCACGAGGGACGATGCGACGATCACCACGGTTCTTGCCTTCACGAGTGTCTCCTTGGTCGGAATTGAAGACCGTTACCCCCACGCGTGACCGAACAAACAAACAGCGCGACCATGCACCGGCCGCCCTGATGCCGCGCGGCCCTACGCGGAACGGAGAGGTGTCTGTACCGCTTTGATGATGAGGAGTGCGATGTCGTCGTTGCGTTGGTCGAAGGGCAGGACTTGTTCGAGGGCGTCGCGAATGTTGTCGGCGATCTGCTCGGACGTGGTTCCTGAGCGGGCGGCCCTCGTGACGAGGTTGCGCCATTCCTGTTCGTTGAGCGAGTGCCGCGGGACGTCGGTCGCGCCGTCGGTGTAGAAGACCACCACATCTCCGTCGTGAACGTCGACGGTGACGGGGTCGATGTGCAGCGTGTCGAGCAGGCCGAGGAGAGTGCCGGGTGTGCCGATGCTGCTTGTTCCGTCGGCCGAGACGAAGATGGGGAGGGGGTGCCCCGCGTTGGCGATCGTGAGGGTCGGGGTCGACCCGGTCGTCGTGACGACGGCGTAGGCGGCAGTCAGGAACGAGTTGGTTTCCGAGCGCTGTATCGCTCGGTTGAGCGTGGTGAGGATCTCGACCGGGGAGTCGGCGTGCCACGCACTTGCCCGGATCGTGTGCCGGGCGAGGCCCGTGAGTGCCGCTGCGGCAGGTCCAGTCCCACAGACGTCCCCGATCACGATCGCCCACTGCTGGGCGGCGTCGAGCGCGAAGATGTCGTAGAAGTCGCCGCCGACCTCGCTGGCTTCGCCAGCTGCCCAGTAGCGGACAGCGATGTCGAGGCCGGGAACGCGGGGGAGCGTGGACGGAAGCAGGCTGCGCTGGAGCGTCGAGGCAATGCGACTCTGCTCCTCGTACAGCCGATGGTTCTCCAGGCTGGACGCGATCCGACCGGCCACCGTATGCGCGAGCGCGACGTCGTCATCGGTGTATCGGCGCGATGACTTGGCCATGACGAACTGCATGGCACCGAGGATGCGTCCCTGCTTGATCAGCGGCACGGCGATCGCGGAGCGGAGGGCGAGCTCTTCGATGATCGCGCGCTCTTCGTCCGTCGCGACGAGTGCCGTGATGACGTCGCTCGTGATGTCCGGATAGAACTCGGTCATGCCGGTACGGATCACGTGGGCAATGCCGTTCTTCGCAGTCGGGTCGTACGGGAATCTCTCCTGCAGCTGTATGGCGTAGTCGACCATGCGCGGGTCGACGTGCGCGATCTCGAATTCGGGTACCAAGGCCGACTTCGAGGGCAGCACATGGATCGAGCACCAATCGCCAAGGCGGGGAACAGCAGTGGCAGTGACGTTGCGCATGACCTCGCGACGGTTCGTCGCTGAGTTCAATGCATCGTTGATCGCCGACAGGAACTCGAGCCGCTCGCGTTGGACACGCTCCAGATCGCGCGATGCCGAGACCTCGGTGACGAGTCGTTCACGGTCGTGGATCTCGGCAACTTGTTCGGTGATGTCGAGCACGCAGCCGACCGTGCCCGTGGCCATTCCCTGGTCGTCGATCGTGACACCGCCGGCACCCGAGATCCAATGGATCGAGCCGTCCGGCCAGACCACACGATGTTCGGTCCTGTAGCGGCTCTTGGTCCGCATCGCCTCATCGACCGCAGCGAGCACCGAAGCGCGGTCGTCAGGATGCAACAGAGAAACGTAGGTGTCGAAGGTGCCGTCGAACTCGCCCGGAGCAAGGCCGAACAACGCTTCGAGCCGTTCGTCCCAGACCGTCTCGCCCGACGCCTGGTGCCATCGCCACGTGCCGAGCTCGCCCGCATCGAGGGCAGCGCGAAAATGCTCGCTGATATCTCGCGCTCGTTGCTGCTCAGCACGCGCCGAGCTCACATCTTCGGAGATACCGACAATCGCAACCACCTGTCCCGTGTTGTCGGTGATTGCTCGGGTCTGGCTGAAGACCCGCACGATCTGACCATCTCGCCGGCTCACAAGCCGGTCGCCGCTCGCTTCGGTTCCAGCGCTGACGCGTGCCAGATCGGCTTCGTTGGCGGCTCGAGCGTCAGGCGGGGCGAGGAGATCGACGATGGACCGCCCGACCGCCTCGGTCTCGCTCCATCCGTAGAGCTCGTGCGCCTTCCGATTCCACAACACGACTCTGCCGTGTGGATCGGTCACCACGATCGCACGCGGGAGCGCATCCAAGACATCGCGCTCGCGAATCACATGCTCGTTCACACCCATCCTCGAGATCGCCCCGATGGAATCGTAGACACGTCAGCGAAGCTATCCCGCCTGAGCAGCGATGTTGGCCCTCGTAGGAGCTCAGCGACGGTGCCGCCGCGTCGCTGAGCCTCCGCCAACACCTCTCGCGCACGCCAGTTTGGGGATGGCGGGCGGAGGGTGGCACATCTCGAACGTCCACCGTCGAGATGCACTATCAGGTGTTCCCGACGGCACCTGTCGTCATGCATGATGTCATTTTCACGAACATCGAGGTGCCACCATCGAACGTTGTTGCGGATCAGCAGGCCGAGCTGACGTGGTCGTTCAAGAAACGTCTTCTCCTGCGGACAGATTCCAGAACGCGTCGGTGAGCCCGAGCGCACTCAGGATCGCCTGGTTCTGTTCACGGGTGCGCGGCTGCCAGTAGGGGTCGATTCGGTTGCCCCACCATGCGTGCGCCAGCTCGCAAAGCTTCGCGACGGGAATCGTCGCGCCGCGATCTCTTGGGCCGAGCCAGCGGCTGATGTGTTCTTCCGACCGGAAGAGGTTCATCGTGCTTCACGTGAAGACGATGTCGTCCCACCATCGGGCTGCTGGGACCACGCAGTGGAACAGCAACCCGTGGTCGTCCGGCCGCTCGTCTTGCACGTGGACCGTGATCGGCTCGCCGCAGTCGGCGCACGATGCCTCGATGTGACCATCCACGTGCAGCGCAGCGCAGATGCCGAAGGCGTCCCAAGCGCAGTTCGCATACCACCAGCGGTCGTCAGCGAACACCTGATAGGCGGTCGGCACTGCCGAGAAGGGGTTGGCCATACGCAGTTCACGAGTGTGTGCCTGCAGCACCAACGCATGGTCATCGTGCAGCCGCTTCCAACCGGCCCAGACGTCGTCGGGCGTCGCGCCGATGCGTGCCGCGGTCTCGTGGATCGTCGGCGCGCGGCCCGACTCGACGAACAACCCGTACGTCAGGTTCCTCAGCGCCACATCGGCTTCGTCCATCACCAAACGGTAGTGCGCCCACGAGCGAGGACGCGACGTCCCAGTTGCGGCAATCGACATCGTCGTTTGTGATGTCGAACCCTCTTCCGGACGGCTGGGTCGCGGCTCGTGAGCACCAGCACTACCGCGCCGGCCAGGGCGAGCCAGATCCAGCGATCGCGCAGGTCTTGGCCCGGTACCAGCGATGGGAAGACTCGAACATCGCGGAACACGACACCGGACAGGAAGACCGGTCCGACGAGCACCACGAGCGCGGCGGTCGGGCCTCCGGGCGCTTGTGTACGCCGCTGCACCGTTGCTGCCGTTGCCAGGCCGATCGCGGTGAGCGCTGCGAGCTCGATGATCACGTCGTAGGTCGGGAACCGCTGTGTGTCGGATGTTGCGACCACCGCGGCGATCACCAGCCAGGTTGCGGCCGTGATGGCGCCGACGATGGCGAACCCGCGGATTCGCCGCCGAGCAAGAGTGGTTGGTGATGCGCCAACGGTCTCGGCGGCGGGGTCGTCGAGCGCGAACCCGAGACCCGCTGTCGAGGCGACGAACGCGAGCGCGTAGATCTCCGCAAGGTCGTGGCCGGTGCTCATGCGGGTGATGATCGTTCCCACGGCGATCAGCCCGCCGAGGATCGTCGGCACCGTCTGGATGCTGCGCACATGGAGGGCCGAGGCTCGCGACACGCGGATCTCGACGGGTTCAGACGAGGTCACTGGCATGCGACGAGCCCAGCAGGCACGGGGGAGCGACCACCGGCCGGTGCCAGGCCGACGAGTCCAGTCATCAGATCAGCCGTCGTGGCCGACGGGTCGCTCCATTGCTGCCAGTCGGCCCACAGAGCGTCGCGGACGAACGTCGCATCGAGCATGAGCATCGTCTGCGCGGCGTCGATATCGGCAGCCGACCACAGCACGGGGGGAGTGGCGTCACTGATCCACAGGTACCCGTCGATCCACTCGGAAGGCACATTGGATCCGCTTTCTGAGTCTCGGAGTCCGTTCCAGGTGCCGCTGACGAACCGCTCGGCGTCGCCGACGTTCATTCCTTGTGCTGCCACCCACAGCGCGACGATGCCTCTGGCCTGGCCGCCGGCCCAGCACGGCACGTCGCCTTTCGGTACCGAAGGAAGGCCGACCGACCAGAGGCCGAGCGCCAGCCGATTGATCAGATTCGACTCCGTTCCATCGACCTCGACCCCGTTCCAGGTTCCCTCATCCGCAGTCCACGAATCGGTGAGTGCATCGACGTCGATTCGCTCGCGCACGGCCGGATCGAGCCGATCGAGGCGACGTTCGTGCCAGACGACTGCGAATCCGTCGGCGCGCTGTTGGGGCGCGACGGCTGCGAATGGTGCGGTGAGCTCACGGGCCCAAACCTTGGTGATGTCGGCGTAGTCGTGGTAGGCGCAGAGCGTCAATCCGTCCGTGGTTCGACATGACGAGTGAGCAATGGGATCGGAGATCATCGCTGCGATTCGATCCGCGTCACTGTCGCTCATTGGACGCGTTTGGATGTAGCCGGTCAAGCCGGCGAGCGAGACCGCTCCGACACCGAGGAGCAGCGTGAACCGGTCGTGTCGCTGCCGCGCCACCGCGACCACAGCGACGGCCAGTGCGAGGAAGAGCAGGTAGGCGGCATGCCACCAGCTGGGGCGGACCGCGAACGCCCAATCATGATCGGGGTAGCGCGGCCAGATCGACAACTGGCGGGTGAGGCTCCAGTGGTGTCCGCCGATGGCCCCGATGGCCGATCCGCCGATCGCAAGGGCAACAATTGCGACGAGCGCGACCAAGGGATTGGGGAGCCACCGCGCCAGCGCGACAGCGAGCGTCCCAGCGCACACCACAAGCGCGAAGCTGACCATGATGTCGCCGATGCTCGCCGCGTCGATCGACCCGAAGTGGCCGGTCAGGAACTTCCCGCTGGCCAGGGTTGCGGCGACGAACACGATGTGGACAACCAACGCCATCCACACCGAACCGAGATGCCCGACGACACGAGTCGAGGAGGTCGCCGGTAGCGAACCGAACAGCTCCTCGGTCCCTTCGCGTCGAGCGCGCAGCGCTGCGAGATTCATCGCCACCAACGTCATCCCTGCGAACGGGAGAGTGAACACTGGCAGCAGGGCCAACCAGTACCGCCACGAGTTGTTCGCGCCGAGGTTGTCCGAAGCCCACACGAGACCGAAGATCACGAGGATCGCGATCGACATGAAGATCGCGACGGTGAACACTTCGTTCCGCAACAGCCGACGACCCTCGACCCGGGCCAGCTGCACGCCGGCCGCGCGTTGGGTTCCGGAAACTGCATGCGGCGTGTCGGAGTCGGGCGCCGGCACAGAGATGGGTTGAGCCGGCTGCCAGTCGTCGGTAGCTGTGCGGTTGCTGCCGCGGTGGGTGAACGCGTATGCGATCCCGAACACCAGCGCGCCGACAACGATCACTTCCACGACGACTCCTGCAGCACCGTCGCGCCGACGAGCAACAGGTACCCGTCCTCGACCCGGGGTTCGTCCAGACGAGCGTTCGGCGGCGGTTCGCCGACATGACGGACCATCCCGTCACCGGTCATCCACGCCAGCTGAGCCGACGGGTCTCGCGCATCGGCAAGCCACACCCGCCCGGCAGCAAGACCGGCCAGACCCACCGGGGTGCCGTCATAGCGGATCACGCCCCCGTGCATCACGACGACCCGCTGACACAACGCAGCAACATCCTCGGTCTGATGCGTCGACAGCACCACTGTGGCCCCGCTCGCAGCGGTCGACAACAACTCACGGAACCGAAGCCGTTGCTCCGGGTCGAGACCAGCCGTCGGCTCGTCGAGGACGAGAAGCTCGGGCGACCCGAGCAAGGCCTGCGCGATTGCCACCCGTCGACGCATCCCCCCCGACAACTGCCGGATCCGCTTGTGCATCACCGACGTCAGACCGACCAAGTCGAGCACACGACGGACCTCGTCATGTCGCGCTCGCTGATCGGTGATCAGCTTCAACACCGCCACATAGTCGACGAAGTCGAACGCCGAGAACTGTCGATGAAAGCCCGGCTCCTGAGGCACATAGCCCAACCGCCGGCGGATCAGTTCGCGACCCTGCGCGTTCGCAGTCGTGTGACCCAACAGCTCGACGTCCCCGCTGTCCGGCGCCAGCACGGTCGCCATCACCCGCAGCAGAGTTGTCTTGCCGGCACCGTTCGGGCCGAGCAACCCGGTGACCCCGACCCCGATCGACAGCGTCACATCGTCGACCGCGACCGTGCGCCCATAGCGTTTCGTGACGCCTCCGAGCATCAC
This sequence comes from Actinomycetes bacterium, assembly GCA_031410915.1. Lineage (GTDB taxonomy): Bacteria > Actinomycetota > Acidimicrobiia > Acidimicrobiales > Ilumatobacteraceae > WLMZ01. Next base: position 25,017 of record JANNZY010000023.1, on the reverse strand, counting down.
GCCGGCGGTCGTCATCGTCGAATCGTTCATCGTCATCGCCGTCCTCCATTCGCGATCATCACGTCGAAACAGGCTTTGCGGGTTGCAACGACCGCCGCTCCGATCGCGACGACCACGGCGACCGTGGCCTGCCCCGACGAACCGAAGATCAACGACCTCTCCACGAAATCGCCAGCTCGGTCGCGGTCGATCAACACGACCAACGCCACCAACCAGCCGACACCGACCACGACGCCAGCACGCTCCGGTGAAATCGCTGTCGACAACGCGAGAGTGATCGCAACCAACGCGAACGATGGCAGCACCCACCCGAACACAACCCACCCGCCACCGGGTGCGACGAGCGCGGCGACAACCAACAGCGGAATCGTGGTTGCGATCACCGCCAACGTGCGCAGCAGTATCAACCGAAGGCCGCTCAGCGGTGCCGCCACTCCGATCTCGTAGGTCGGGTCCAAAGCAGGCCCATACGCAGTCGCGACACCGGCGACCGGCAACAGCGGAGCAATCACCAGCAACAGCAACGGACCATCCCCCTCCACTCGGCCGGCCGCAACCGCGAACGCCGCGACGAACACCACCGCGGCCAGCCATGCGAGACGAAGTGTCGGTGTCGTCGCCAGCACCTTGGCTGTATCGGGGCGAACTCGCATCACGCCGAGCAGTCGCTCGGTGGTCGAGCGAGTCGGTTGATCGACCCGCTCGAGTACTCCATCCCACACCAACTGCTGGTTCACGAGTCCGTCCTCTGCCGAGACGGTCACGTCGGCGAGTTCGGCGCGGCAACTGACGCAACTCATCAGGTGCGCCTCGATCGCTGCGGCCGTCGCCGCGGTCACCGACAGCTCGCAGTAGCCGATCAACAATTGTTCATCGATATGGGTCACGTTCACGTCAGTGCTCCTCGAAGTTGGATGCGAGCCCGCATCATCCGCGTCTTCACAGTGCCCGCAGGAATCCCCAACAAGCGCGCCGCCTCCCTCGTCGTCAGCCCGTCAAGGACGGTGGCCTGAACTACAGCACGCAACTCGACCGGCAACCTGTCGATCGCACCAGCAAGATCCCCGTGGGCGACACCGAACAACACCACGTCCTCCGCCGTCGTCAACGTCGACCCCTCCGACACCCGGTTCGAGACCGGCGACCAACCCGACCGATGACGCAAGACACCGATCAAACGACGGATCGCGATCCCCCAGATCCACGCAGTCGGCTCACCAGTTGCGTTCCATTTTCCGGCGCTGCGCCACACCGCCACGAATGTGTCCTGCACCGCCTCGGCAACCACGTCCGGATCCGAGCACCGGTGACGAAGCCTCGCCGTCAACCATGGCTGGTTCCGCACGTACAACTCACGCAGCGCCCGCCGGTCACCATCGGCAATCGCGACAACCAGTTCCGCATCACTCGAGAACGAGGGATCCACACTCACGCCCACACAGTCGCGCAACCATGACACAACGGTTCACGAGCGTGCGCATCAGCATGCGCCGACTTCTTGTCGACCTGTCGTCAGGTCATCAGGCCGGCGAGATGGGCCTCGCAGCGTGCGACGTCGCGCGGCTGGCCTGCGTGTCGAAAGCCGCGCAACGCCTCACCGAAGTGGATACTGGCGGCGGGCAGGTTGCCCTCGGCGTAGCAACGGTGGCCGCGTAGCTCGTCGAGTGCTGCGTACCACGCCGGGAGTTGCATGACGACGTCAGCGAGCCATTCGCACGATGCCTCGTACGCGACGAGCCGATCGAGTTGGCCGGACTTCGCCAATGCGATCGCGGCCGGTACCGCGAGTGTGATGCGGCAACCGGGGCACGTCTCGAGTGGGCCGCTCACGAGTGCCTCGGCCTCGTCCACGGCGGCCAATGCTGCGGCAGGGTCGGCGGTGAGGGCGATGCGAGCCCCGTAGATTCGATCCAGTAGGTGGAACCCGACTTCGCTCTCGCGCGCGACGGCCAACGACTCGTCCAGCAAACGATGTGCAGCACGCAGCTCGCCTCGAGCGCCGGCGAGCTCGGCGAGGCGCTGCAGCGAGAAGGCCTCGCCTGCCGCAGCGCCCATGTCGTGATGCATCTCCCGACCGCGCCGCAGGTCGCGTCCGGCGTCGTCGAGACGGCCGGACAGGAGCTCGGCTTCGCCCCGCAAGGTGGTTGCGAATGCGTGTCCGCGAGCTGCGCCGAGCCGTTGGGCCTCCTTGGCGAAGGCGTCGGTCCAGCGAATCACGTCGTCGTAGGGCTGCGAGCCGTAGAGCAGCCGTTGGGTGATGCACAACTGCCCGTCGAACACCGACACCGCCAACCGCGGCAATGACTGGGTGTCATGGAGGTCGGTGTGGAGGCTGGTGCGCAGCTCGCCCTGGGCGTGGGCGGCGCCGGCCTGCGCCCACGACGCGACGACGATCGCGGCCGGATCGCCGGCGCGCAGTGCGAGTTGGCGCCCCTCGGCCGCCAGCCGTGCGCCGAGTTCCGGGTCGGCGTGGCCCATCAGCCCCGCGCCGCAGTACGCCAGGGCCTTGGCCAACTGCGATTCGAGCCGCTTCGGTTCGGAGCCTTCGACGACGCGCATCCCCCCTGCGGGATCACCGAGTTTCACCATCGCAAGTGCTTGCAATGGTCGCAGCTCGTGCACTTCCTCGGTGGTCGCGACGCGTGCAGCGTCGTCGTAGGCGGCGATGGCGCGCAGGTCACCCATGGCGTCGAGCGCAGTCGCGCGTCGGCGCAGCGCCTCGGCATGGTTCGGGTCGTGCTCGATGATGCGGTCGAGATACACCACGGCCGCCGGGTAGCCGCCGAGACCGACGGCGGCGTCGGCAGCGCGGAGCAGCCATTCCACGGCACGTTCCGGACGGCGTCCTTCCAGCCAGTGGTGGGCCACGGTGCCTGGACGGGCGCCGAGCTCCGCCAGCCGACGGGCCGCGTCGCGATGTACTGCGACAGCGTGATGCGGCGGGAGCTGATCGGACAGTGCGCGCCGCACGAGCTCGTGGCCGAAGCGGTAGTGACCGTGGCGCGCGACGAGGACGCCTGCGGCCAGTGCCGCGTCGAGCAGTCGTGCCAACTCGTCCTCGGTACAACCTGTGATGGCGACGACCGATTCGAGGTCGAGCGGGCCGGCGATCAGCGCGAGGCGCCGAAGCCAGGCCACGACGTCATCGTCGAAGGCGAGAAAGCGGTGACTGATCGCATCGGCGAGGGAGCTTCGCAGCTCATCCCGGATGGAGCCTGCCCGGCACAGCTCAGTTGCGAAGAAGGCGTTGCCCTCTGAAGCGGCACTGAGCGCAGAGATGGCATCATCGTCGGCCGGGGCGCCGAGCGAGACGGCGAGCGCCCGGAGCCCGTCGTGATCCAATGGACCGAGGTTGACGGTCGTTGGTGCGCGGTGCCGTGCGGCGCGAGCGATTGCATGCTGCACACCCGGCCCTGCGGACTCGGCTCGAAACGAGAAGACGACGACGGGTCCTGCTTCGGCCTGCTCCGTCAGCTGGGCCAGCACCCCGAGCGAGCTGTCATCCGCTCGGTGTGCGTCGTCGACGACGATCACGACACGCCCACCAGCGCCCTCCAACAGGCGGCGGACGGCCCCCAACATTTGATGACGGGTGAACGGGGTGTCCGTCGAGTCGTGTGATTGGACCGCAGGCGTCAACCGGGCCAGAACGGAACGAGTGCGATCGTTCAAGCGCTCCGTTGCCGACGGCACGCGAAGCAGCAGCTCCTCCACCACCGACGCGAGGGTGGCGAACGCATCGTTGGGCTCGTCCGCGAGCACGAGAACGGCGGGGTCCCCGCCATCACGTACTCGTTCGACCACGGCACCGACGAACGACGACTTGCCGATGCCGGCGGCGCCGCGGACCAGCACGAGCGGGCTCACCAGTGGATTGCGTACCAACGCTTGGACGGTGGCCAGCTCCTCTTCGCGCCCGATGAAAGCGTGCGGGGCGGGGATGAGACCGTCGAGAGTTCTGATGTACAACTCCTCGGTCGCCGGCTGCGGCAGCACCCCGAGCTCGCTCGACAGTACCGCGCGCAGCCGTCCGTACACCGCGAGAGAGCGATGGCGTCGCCCCTCGTCGAGCGCCGAACGCATGATCTCACGAGCTGCGACCTCGTCCAGCGGATCGAGCTCGAGCACTCGGTCCCACTGACCACCGACGCGCAGAAGATGGAGGTATCGAGCCGCAAGCACTCGCCGTTGCTCGTCCGCCCACGCTTCGTAGAGGGCTCCGGGCAGCAACGCACCGGTGTAGCGAAGCGCTGCGGCACATGCCTCGACCGGATCATCGGCGGCGAGCGCAGTATCGGCGGCGTCGAGGAAGTCGTCGGCATCAGTGGTCACAACGACCCCTGGGAACAACTGCACGTGCTGCTGATGCAGAGCGACTGCGCCCGGGTGATCGAGCGCTTGGCGGGCGTGGTGGGCGGCCTTGCGCAGGTTGGCGCCGCCCGCCGTTGCATCGAGCTGCGGCCAGAGCGCGTCGATCACCTGGTCCCGCGTCAGCCGGCGTCGGGGAGCGAGCGCGAGGAGTTGCACCAGCTCGCCTGATCGACGGGTCGGGAACTTCGTCACGACGACCCTGTCGTCCATCGCCACCTCGAACCCCCCGAGGAGTCGGATGTGCACCTTCTCAACCGTCATCAGCACCGTTCCCTCTTCTCACCCCACGCAGTTCGCCCCTGTGCTCCACCCTGGCGAGACCCATCCAACCATCGAATGTGGCCGCAAGGCACGCCCCTCGGCGACCCACGCTTGCAGTCCACCGTCGAGATGGGCGACGTCGCCGTAACCCAGCGCGTACAGAGCTTGCACGACGAGCGCCGAGCGTGCACCCGTGTCGCAGATCACCACCACTCGACGGCGGGGATCGAGGCCGGCGTGATGCCCGGGACAATCGGGGTCGGCGACGAACTCGACGACGCCCCTCGGCACACTGATCGCACCAGCGATGGTTCCCGTGCCCAGCTCGTCCGGTTCGCGCACATCGACCAGCACCACATGACCATCTCGCAAATCTGCGGCGAGCTCGGCGGGTCGCAGGTTCTCGACGACGGCGCGTGCCAGCCGGACCTGCGTGTCGATGTGCTGGACCCTCGGATCGTCAGTCATGTGGCCAATTCTGGCGACCGACGCGTTCCCTGGCCGTTCCCTGCTCGCAATCTCAGCGGCGAGCGAGGAACGTCTCGGGAACGCTGATGAATGCACCATTGCCACCACGGCCGGCGCATCCTGCGCCAACGACACGAGGAGCAACGATGACCACTACCGAGGAACCCAACGTGACGACCGGACCCGCGAGCCTGTTCGAACGCATCGGCGGCCGCGCCGGGCTGGAGAAGATCGTGCCCGACGTCGTCCAACTGCACCTGGAAAACCCGATTTGTGGCGAGCGCTTCCGGGCCGCCAAGAAGTCGCCCGCCGAGTTGTCCCGGCTTGCCATCGAGTTCTTCGCCACTGGCCTCAGCGGTCTCGCCACCTACGACGGCCTGTCCATGCCCGAGGCCCACGCCGGCATGGGCATCACCGACGCCGAGTACGTCGCCGTGCTCGACGACATCCTCGCCGCGCTGCAACGACACAACATCGGCCAGACCGAACAAGCCGAGCTGCTGTACATCGCGTACGGCATGAAGTCGGAGATCATCGCCAAATGACCACCGCCACAATGATCGAGCAGGCGGCTGGCACCGTCAGCTTCCTCACCCCTGAGCAGTTCGCCACCGAAGCCGACAACCCGCACACGCTCGTCGTCGACCTGCGCGAAGCCGACGAACGCGTCGCCTACGGCAACATCGCCCACGCCATCCACGTGCCTCGCGGCCTGCTCGAGTTCCGCGCCGATCCAACACACGCGGGGCACGACTCCCGCCTTCGACCAGATGCCCGCGTGCTGCTCTACTGCAGCGACGGCGCCCGCTCAGCGTTGGCCGGCGCCTCGCTCCGCGCCCTCGGCTACACCAACGTCGCCCATCTGCAAGGCGGCCTCGTCGCCTGGGACGCAGCCCGGTTCCCACTTGTGGGCCGAATGCCCGCGCCGTACTGACCCACTCGTCCAGCGCGGTTCGCTCGGCGATGTCGACATCGGCGAGCGGAACCGACGCGTGCGAGAGTGCGGCTCCTGCCTCGGGCGACGCCGGGGACGTTACGGCCTGCCGCTCCGACGGTGCTCGAGTGCGTCGAGACGCTGGCGGTAGTCGTCGGGTTCGATCTCACCGCGGGCGAGGCGTTCGGCGAGCACCTCCTGCGGCGTTTGGCGTGCGGGCACGGCCGGTACCGGACCGTGGGCGTGCAGCTGTGGGGCGTGGTTGGTGTGACGGATGAGCGTGACCGCGATCCAGATGATCCCGCCCCAGAAGGCGATCATCATGATCCCCATCCACCACCAGTTGCCTGACCAGCCGTCGTTCCAGTCTCTGTGCACGATCGATCTCCTTCGGTGTTCTTACGCGCCCGGTGGCGGTCATCCGGTTGGAATGCTTCATCGCGGCCAGTCCTTCGCGCGACTTCTGTGATCAAGCATCCGCCCATGGCGCATCCAGGGAACAGAGTCGTAAGCCCCTACCTCCCAGATGCCTTCCGTGGGCGCCTGAAGGTCACCGGCGCCAGTGCTACATTTCGACGGAGTTCGGTCAGGGGGTTGCCATGGGGGAAAAGGGCAATGTGTCGTCGATCGCGGATTCCGCGAAGCGAGTGTCGACGGGAGAGTCGGCAGCGCGCCGACTGAGCATGCCGGAGGCGGCGGGTGCCCCACCGACCGTCGGATCGCCGGCGAGTCACCCGCCGCCGGGCCAGCACGGCATGGGCCTGTCCGGACTGATCGGTGGCGACGATCAGGGCGACGACCCGCCCACGGCCTGACCGAACAGCCGAAGCCCGACACTCACCGACATGGGGACACGTGCGACGCAGTCGACGCTGGATCTGGCGCGCCTGATCGACTGCGGACCGACCGACGGCGCGCGCCGTGTCGGGATCGAGCAGGAGTTCACCATCCGCGGCGCGTCCGGCGTGGTGGACTTCCGCAACGTGGTGCGCGCTCGTCCGTTACCCGGGTGCCATCTCGATCGCGCCGATCCGAATGCGCACCGGCTGTCCTGGGGCGGTGTCATCACAGCAGATGGCGCCGAGGCCGAGGTCGCGACGCCCACAGCGCGTCTCGACCCAGGCTTCACCACGGTCTTGACATCGTGGCTGGCTCACGCGCGAAGCGATCTCGACGACTTCCTCGGTGACGAGCTGCAGGCCTCGGGCTATTCGACTCACATCAACGTCGAGGTCTCGGATCGTCGCGCGCTCGTGATTGGTCGCCGCCTCGTCGACCGCCACGCCGGAGCCTTGATGTTGCTGATGGATCGCGAGACATCACCCGGACTGCTCGTGCGGCCGCGACGGGCACGACTCGAACTCGGAGGCGAGTTCGTCGCGGGTCGTCAACTGTCTGCGGCGTCGGTGTTCTCCGCTGCCGCTGTTCACGACTGCGAAGCGCGCCGCCACAGTCGTCCGCTCCGGATACCACGAGCCGTGGCCGCAACCGGGCGGTTCGGCTGGTACATCGATCGCTGCGCGTTCGGCGACGATCTCTATCGCCGGGGCCGGTCAGCGCGTGTTGGTCGGCACACAGGGCAGGATCTGCTCGCCTGGTCGTGGGAGTCGATCCGGTCGCACGCTGAAGCGTTCTCGACCGAACGTGAGCTCGCGATCGTGGACGACATCGTGTGCGGCGTTCAGCCGTTGCCCTGCGAGCAACCGATCGACGATCACGGCGACTGGCGCGTCCGCGACGACAGCGTTGACCTGACGCACCCTCAGTGTCGCGGTCGTTGGACGCTCACCCCCGTGCTCGCGACGTGGGACCTCGCCTGCTTCGCGCTGCACGACGCGAATGCTCACGTGATCGTTGCCGTCGCGTCCTCTGCAACGGCACGACTGCTCCACGAGTTCGTGCGCGGCGGTCTCGACGTGTGGTGCGAGACCGTGCTCGCGGCACGGCCGGACAGCTTCACGGTGCTCTCCGACCCGTCGCAGGTGGGCACGGCCGGCGTGTTCTCATCGATCGAGCCCGGCGCCACGATGATGCCGAACGAGCGCCACCCGACGACCGGCTCGCCGGGTGGCGTGAACACACCGCCTGGAGAGCGGCACCAGAAGCATCACGACGAAGGACCGCGACGGCACGTACCGGGACGACTCATCGCGGCCGGTGTCGTGGGCGCGGCGGTGCTGATCGGAGGAATTGCCGTCCTCGCCACTCGCGGAGACGACGACAAGAAGATCGTGGCCGCACCGGAGACAACCGCGGCGCCGGTGGCCACTCAACCGGCGGCCACACCGATCGTCACCGAACCGGTGCTGGAAACGGTCTCCACTGAGGCCCCGACCACGACGGTGGCAGCCGTCGTCCCGGCGTGCGACGCGAGTGCGATCGCCGGCGGGATCGAGACCCAGCAGACTGGGGAAGGCGGCTTCGGCCCTGCAGCGGATGCGTCGAAACTCGATCCGGGCGGCGGTGTGCGCACTGCTGCCGACGGCTACGCAGAAGTGAGTGCCGTCGAAGGCTCGACGACTCGACTCGACTCCGTGACAGAGGTCGTCTGTGTCGGAGCGGCTCGACTCGATCAGAAATCGGGCCGCACGTGGAGCCGCACGGGCGAGAACTCTCTCGTGGTCATCACTCCCGCCGGCGAGGTGGACATCGGTCCGCAGGCAGCCGTACTGGTGGATTGTCGCATCGCGCCGACGTGCGTCGTGGTCGTTCTGGCTGGCCACGCCGATGCGCCGTTGGCGGACGGATCGTCGATCGGTGTCGAAGGCCCGCACTCGGTGTCGCTGCTGGCGCAACCCGGCGATCCGGCCCAGGCGGCCGCGATCGCCCAGCAGGAACAAGGGAGCGTGATCGCCGTGCCCTACGACGCGGTGTTCAGCGATCCGTGGGTCGCCGACAATGCTGCGCGCGATGCTGCCGCCGGACGACCCGACGGCAGCACGATGTACGCATCGCTCGGACCGACCTTCGCGTCGATGACCGGGACGTTCCGCGGTCAGCGCACGGTGACGGTCGCAGAGTGCACAGCGGGACCCTGCGACGTCGGGGCAGCTGTCGGAGATGTCGCCGATCGCACGTATGAGTTCTCGATCGACTGCACGTCCGGCTTTCCGTGCGTTGGTACCGTGCTCGCCCAGTACTCGCTTGGCGACACGACGACCGAGGCCTCCATTCCGCTCACCTTCGACGGCGCCACCTACTCGTGGACCATCACCGGCACATCCGAGCAATGCACGTTCGACAACGATGGCGACGGGACGTACGAATCCAAACTCGGAACGCTGGATCTGACGATCTCGTACAGTCTCACCCCGACCGCAGCAGAGGTTCGCGACGGCATGTACGTCGTGACGGCCTTCCACGCGATCGCCGACGCGGTCAACGATGTGGTCGGGCCAGATCCGCGATGCACAGGATTCGGCTCGAGCCACAACAGCGGTGACATCGTCGCCACCCGTTGAGCAAGCTCGGAATGTTTTCGACGGATCGTGTTTGAGCCACCCGGTTGGTGGGCACAAACCGGTGCCGCTGTCCCCCGGTGGCGATTACAACCAGATTCGCTGGACGCCGCCCCACCCAGCTCGAGTCCAGCGATCGTTCTGTCGTCCCGCCCAATGCCCGGGCGGGACGACATCTTTTTCGACGACGGTGAGGCTCAACGTGATGATCACAGGGCGTCGTCGATGCCGCATTGAGCGGCGAGGCCTGGCACCGGAAGTGCGGGGATAGGGTTCGCGGCGTGGATCAGCGTGACGTGATCGTCATCGGGGCCGGCATCAGCGGACTCGCCGCAGCGTACGAACTGACTCGCCGTGGTGTCGACGTCGTCGTGCTCGAGCGGCGCGGCGTCGCCGCCGAGCAGTCCGCCGGCCTGGCCCGCATCTTCCGCGTCCTGCACGGCGATTCTCGCCTGTGTTCGCTCGCGATGGACGCGCTCGCCGGTTGGCGACGGTGGCAGACCGAGTTGGCCTGCGGGCGTCTGCTGGGTAGTGAAGGGCTCGTGTCGGCCGGACCCTTGATCGACGACCAGCGCGCGGCGATGTCGTCGGCAGGCGCCGATGTCCGGTTCGTCGACGCCGCCGAGATCTCCCGTCTCGTACCGCACCTAGCACCTCATCGTGACTGGGCGCATGGCATCGTCGACCCGGCCGCCGGCAGCATCCGAATTCGCCGCGTCCAGCATGCGTTGGCGGCACGACTCACGATTCGGTCAGCCGACGTTGTCGCGGTCGAGGACGATGGAGCAAACCCCGCCGCGAGCGTGCGCCTCACCGACGGCACCACGTTGCGGGCCGGACACGTCCTGGTGTGCGCCGGAACGACCACGGGTCCGCTCGTTGCGCCGCTCGGCATCGACCTCGACCTGCGCTGGTCGCATCATGTTCGCCTGACGTACGCGGCGCGCGAGGGGATGCTCGCACCGACGGCAGCGCTCGTGCTCGAATCGGCGTACGGACTGCCGATCGGCAGCACCGGTCGGTGGGGTCTGGGGCTGCACGATCCCGGCCCACCGGTGCCGATCGAGCAGGTCAGCGACTCGGAATTCGCGGCGGAGGTCCATCGTCAGCATTCGGCCTGGGTCGCCGAGCACATGCCCGCGCTGGACCCGACGCCGATCGACGAGATCCGCTGTGTGTCGCTGGAGGCACCGTGGCTGGACGCCCGCGGCGACGGCTTCTTGGCTGCCCGCAGCGGTCGGGTCGTCGCCTGCACGGGCAGCAACATGATGAAGTTCGGGCCGCTCCTCGGCGAGCGCCTGGCCACCACGATCCTGGACGGCGAGAGCATCCATCCCGACCTGCGGCCTCATCTCGCCAGTGACGAACCCGCGCGTTGACCACCCGCCGACCACCCGTCGACCACCACTGCGTCGGGCAGCGCGACGCCTGCCGGGCCCAAATGCCGAGTCGGGGCCCCGGGAGGTGCCATCATCAAGCCGGTTGACAGGGAGCAGGGCCGGGTAACGCGACAGCTGCACACGACGAACTGCCGGGAGGTCTGATGGAGGAGTACACGCGCCGACACGTGCGGGTCGCCTGGGGTGTCCACGTTTTCACCTGCGCCGGTGTCTTCGTGGGCTACCTCGGCATGAATGGCGTCATCGACGGCAGCGCCCAGCGGGCGATCATCTGGCTCATCGTGGCGCTGATCCTGGACGGCATCGACGGGCCGGTGGCCCGCAAGCTGGACGTCGGCAAGCGCATCCCGCACTTGAACGGCCACTCGCTGGACCTGATCATCGACTTCTTCACTTGCACCATCTTGCCCGTCGCGTTCTTGGACCGCTTCGACATGGTGCCCGACCACACCACCGCGGTCACATGTTTCGCGATCCTGGTCTCGGGCGCGCTGTGGATGTCGCGCACCGATCAGGAGACACCCGATCGCTGGTTCCGCGGCTTCCCCGCTGAATGGAACATGATCATCCCGACGCTCTACCTGATCCGCACCGGGCCGTGGGTGAACCTTGTGCTGTGCGCCGTCTTCGTCGTGCTCACGCTGTCGAAGGTGCCGTTCGCCCACCCCGTCTCCGTGCGCGAAGGGCGCGCCGTGGCGATCGGGTTCATGACCGCCTGGCTCGGCTCGATGCTGTGGCTCGCGATCGTTCATCCCGACGACGTCGTGCCGGTCCGCATCGTGTTGTCGATCGCGCCGCTGTGGACCATCCTGACATCGATCCGTCGACTGCTCTACCTGCGCCGAACGCCCGAAGCGCTCAGCGCTGCATAGGCCGCATCGGTCAGAGGCGGCTGGTGACGTCGACCTCGGCTCGCAGCGCAGACGTGGCAGACGCGCAGGCCTCTTCCAAACGATGCAAGACGCCCGGTGCCGCAGCGAGATCTCCGCTGGTACCCATCTGTTCCAGCTCGCGGCACAACCGAGCCACGATGCGTGCCCCGAGGTTGCCGCTGCTGCCGCTGAGGCGGTGGGCGAAGCGCTCGACCCTGCCGGCATCGCCGGCGAGCACCGCCTCGCGGAGTTCGCGCAGGTGGTCGACGCAATCGGCCGCGAACAACTCGATCAGCTGCGCGAAGTTCTCCCGAACGCCCATCTGTCCGGCAAGCAAATGGTGCAGGGTGGTGACGGTGGACCGATCCAATGGATGGTTGACGTCGTCGTCGGCCACGGCGCCGTCAGTGCTGTTGCCATCGACGAGTGACAGCAGCCGAGGGATGTCGAACGGCTTCGTCAGATAGTCGTTCGCCCCGAGCGCGTGCAGTCCACGGATCTGCGTCGGGGTCGCGTCGGCACTCAGGATGATGACCGGAATGGTCGCCGTACGCGGGTCCGACCGCAGCAGGCGCAGGACGTCCTCGCCACCGATGTCGGGCAGATGCAGGTCGAGCAACACCAGACTCGGCTTGTGCTCGACCGCGAGATCGAACGCCAGCCGACCCTGCATCGCGACGATGAGGTTGACCTCCGGCCGGCGTTCCATCACTCGCTCGACGAGGCGAACGTTGGACAGGTTGTCCTCGACGTACAGCACCGTCTTGTCCGGAGTCCGCACGCCGGCGCGGCCGATCGCTTCGAGCGCGATGTCGAGCACCGCTTCGTCGATCGCTGCCGGTTGGGTCAGCGCGAAGTCGACCCAGAACGTGGTGCCGGTCCCGTACGTGCTCGTCACACCGATCTCGCCGCGCATCGCTTCGACGAGGCTCTTCGTCAGCGCCAGGCCGAGACCGGTGCCTTGCACCGTCGTGTGGTCGGCATCGAGTCGTTCGAACGGCTGGAAGAGACATGGAATGCCATGGATCGGGATGCCGACGCCCGTGTCGGCAACGGAGATGCGCACGACGTCTTCGATGAGGTCCTGGCTGATGCGCACCATCCCGTTCTCACGGTTGTACTTCACTGCGTTGGCGACCAGGTTCACGAGCACCTGGCGGAACCGCTGCCGATCGGCGTGCACGTGCAGATCGACACCGGGGGGCAGGTCGTTCTGCAGAGCGATGCCGCGAGCAGCGGCCATCGGCTCGATCATCGCCACTGTGTCGGCGACGATCTCGTGCACGTTGACGGGTTCGAGCGAGAGCCGCAGCGATCCACTCTCCACCCGTGAGATGTCCAGTACTTCGTCGATCAGTTCCAGCAGGTGTCCGCCGGCCTTGATGATCTGATCGACGCTCGCCCGGTGATCGGCCCCGAGGTTGTCCATCTGCAGCAGCTGCCCGAACCCGAGGATCGCGTTGAGCGGTGTCCGTAGTTCGTGGCTGATGCGCGACAGGAAGTCGTTCTTCGCGTCGTTCGCGCGCTGCAGTTGGGCATTCGCCTCGACGAGTTCCGATGTCCGCTCACGTACAGCACCGGCCAGGGTGGCCGCGAGCTGTCGTTGGGCGAGTGCTTGCTCCTCGACCAGCACCGTCGGTGTGATGTCCTCGACGCGGTGGACGATGTAGCGCAGCGTGCCGTCTGGCCAGGGCACGGGTGAGTTCAGCGAGCTCCAGTAGCGGACCTCGAACTCGCCGCCGAGATCGATCGGGCGGCGGATGTCGTACTTCTGGCGTGGCATCCGATCGGGCAGACCTGTGTCGATGACGCGTTGCAACGACGCGCGCAGGTTGGACACCCCGTTCGCGTCGACGTCGTCGGGATTGTCCGGGAACACCTCGAACAACGGACGGCCGACGATGTCTTGCCCGGCGATCATCGTCACGACAGAACGCTGGCGGTTCGCCGCGAGGATGGTCAGATCGGGCGACAGCACCAGGTATGCGTCCGGGGCCGACTCGAAGAGCGCGGGGAAGTCGATTGTCGCCGCACTCGCAGCCCAGGCCGCCGTTGTCCGTAGCGGAGGGTGGTTGTCCCACTCCCCGCCGTGATTGGAGGACATGGGGTTGGAGAATAACAGTACGAATGAATCGTGGCGAGCAGTACATGGAAAATCAATCCGACACGAGTCAGTCGAGCAGCTCGTGCACCAGGGTCATGCAGCGATTGCCGACGTCGGGAAAGGATTCGCTGGCACCCGTTTCCAGCCAATGCGCCCGCGCCGTATCCAGGATGACACTCAAGATTCCCGATGCCAATTGGGCACGAAGATCGCAATCGGGGCGATGCGCGTCGCGTTGGCGCACGAGCTCGGCCACTTCGGCGACCATCTTGCTGCGGAAGTACTCACCCATCGATTCGTTGTGCGCAGTCTTCATCATCGACAGCCGGGCCTGGTTGCGATCGTTGGCCGCTGTCATCATGTTCGACATCGTCTCGATTGCGGCGAGCAGGCTGTGCAGCACCGGCTCGTCCGCCGGCCGCGCGTTGAACGCCTTACGCATCTGGATCAGCAGGTCCGCGAACTCGGGATAGAGGACGGCTTCCTTGGTGGGGTAGTAGCGGAAGAACGTGCGTGGCGCGACGTTGGCCCGCTCAGCGATGTCATTGATGGAGGTCTCGTCGTAGCCCCGCTCGGCGAACAGCTCCCACGCCGCGTCACCGATGGCCTGATGGGTCGCGTCCTTCTTGCGCTGGCGTAGCGACGCCCGCGCAGTATCGCCCGGATGGTCGTCGATCTGGTCGCCGGTGTCGGTGACGTCACGGGTGCGTGGCGCTCGATGAGTCGCAGCGTTCATCGCCGATCAGGGTACTCAGCACCCTTGTGCATTCGTGACAGCTGTGCAATCTGTCACGGTTGACTTTTGGCAGTACTGCCAGTTGGATGACGATTGAACATCACAGAGAGACGACTGAACATCACAGAGAGAGGGAGACGACCGTGGCAACCCCCACCACACTCGACTCGTTCGATGCAAACATCGACATCGACATCGACGACATCGACGACATTCCAGCGGAGACCTACGAGCGCAGGTGGGTGATCCTCGGTGTGCTCTGCCTGAGCCTGATCATCATCGTGATCGGCAACACGTCGCTCAACGTCGCTCTGCCGTCGATGTCGGAGACGCTCGGGCTGACCAACAGCCAGCAACAGTGGGTGGTCGACGCCTACTCGCTCGTCTTCGCCGGCATGTTGTTCACCGCCGGCACGCTCGGTGATCGCTTCGGCCGCAAGGGCTTCATGCAAGCAGGTATCGCGCTGTTCGGACTCGGCTCGGCGTACACCACGTTCTTCGCCACCACGGCCAGCGATGTCATCATCGCCCGCGCTGCGATGGGCGTCGGTGGCGCACTCGTGATGCCGGCCACGCTGAGCATCCTCGTCAACTGCTTCCCCTCTCGTGAGCGGGCCAAGGCGATCGCGATCTGGTCCGGCATCGCCGGCGGTGGCGGTGCCCTCGGGCTCGTGCTCGGGGGCTGGCTCATCGAGCACTTCTGGTGGGGCTCGTCGTTCGCGATCAACCTTCCCGTCACGGTCATCGCCTTCGCCGCCGGTGCCTACTTCATCCCGACCAGCAAGAACCGCCACCCGCAGAAGCTGGACCCGCTCGGCGCACTGCTGTCGATCGCCGGCCTGGTCGCCTTCGTCTACGGCTTGATCGAGGCACCGCACTGGGGTTGGACGTCGCCGAAGAGCTTGGGAACCATCGTTGCCGGTCTGACCCTGCTGACCGGGTTCGTGCTGTGGGAGCTGCGGGCGCCGTCGCCGATGCTGGACGTGCGGCTGTTCAAGAACAAGCGCTTCAGCGTCAGCTCGCTGTCCATGATGCTGGTCTTCCTGACGATGTTCGGCTTCTTCTTCGTGGTCAGCCAGCTGTTCCAACTGGTGCTCGGTTACGGGCCGTTCGAATCAGGCTTGCGCATGCTGCCGATCATGCCGCTGATGGTCATCGCTGCGCCGGTGTCGGCGAACCTGGTGCCCCGCCTCGGCGCTCGCGTGGTGGTTTCGGGCGGCATGTTGTTGACAGCCGTCGGTGTGGTCATCCTCAGCGGTCTGAACGCGTCGTCCGGCTACGGCCACGTGCTCGGTGGCATGTTCCCGATGGCCATCGGTATGGGCCTCACGATGAGCCCGATGACCGAGTTGATCATGTCATCGGTGCCTCGTGACAAGGCGGGCGTGGGTTCGGCGATGAACGACACCACTCGCGAGGTCGGCACCACCCTCGGCGTCGCCGTGCTCGGCAGCATCCTGTCGTCGGGCTACACGTCCAAGATCAGCGGTGTGGTCGCCACCCTTCCCGTCGAGGTGCGTGAGTCGGTCAACGGATCTCTGGCCGGTGCACTCGGCACCGCAAACCAGATCGCGGCCAGCGGCGACAATGCAACCGCCACCCGGGTCATCGATGCGGCCAAGACTGCATGGGCACACGGTCTGCAGCTCTCGATGCTCATCGGCGCGGGCATCGTGCTGGTTGCCGCAGTGATCTGCGCTCGGTATCTGCCCGGCCGCGAGGGCGTCACGGCGTCCGCCATGGATTTCGACGTCCAAGATCTCGACGGCGAGGTCGCACTCGCCGGCTCCAACTGAGTCGTCCCTGCTGAGCGGTGGCGCGCCACTCGCCGTTTTCGCTCAACGAATCAGCCCTCGTGCCGATGATGAACACTGGTGACGTGTGTGCAGAAGGCGAATCCGGCATGAGCGACCTCGAGGTCGTGCAGATCGATCGGTTGTCGACAGATCAGCGCGCCCTGTTGCAGAACTACCTGCGCGGCGCCGAGATCCCATTCGAGTTGTCGCCGACGACCGTCTCAGTGGCAACGGAACGGGCCAACGACCTGCACAACGTGTTGACCATCGTCGGCGATGCCGCCGCGGCGCGGCGCAACCGGCGGGCGACGGATGTGCCCGCGGTCGACGTACCGATCCTGCTCGAGGACGAGCCGGCCCCGAACCCGATTGCGTGGACGCAGGAGCGGTTGCCCGACGGACGCAAGGTGGCATCGTTCAACCGCCGACTGCTCGGTGCGTTGATCGACTGGCTGCTCGTGACTGCCGCCTCGCTCGCCGCGGATCCGCGTGACCTGTGGCTGATCGTCGTCGGTCTCGGTGCCTACACGATCCTCGCCACGGCCTTCTTCGGGCGCACCATCGGCAAGGCAATCGTCGGCACACGTGTGGTGCGCAGCGACGACTTCGAACCGCCCGGGCTGGGCAAAGCCATGCTGCGTTGGCTGGTCGTGTCGTGGGGCGAACTGCTCGCGCTGGTGATGGCTACCGCTCCCGATGCGGTCGATGCCGGTGTGTTCGTCGTCCTGGTCGTGACCTACTCGCCGATCCTGTGGGACCGTCGCGGCCGCGGTTGGCACGATCGCCTCGCCGACACGCTCGTGATTCGCGCTCGCGAGAGCCGACCACTGGCCATCACGCGCGAACGCCGCGCCGCTCGCTGAGCGACGGCCCTCATCTCGTGACGATCACCGAGGCGGACCCGCTCGACGACGGCGGATCGGGCGCGCCGGGCGCGGCCGTGCGGGTCATCGACCTGCCTCGACGCGATGTTCAGCCCAGCCATACGTCGACGCGACCCCAGCTCGGTCGCCTCGCCATTGCGCTGCTCGTCGTTGCGATGGCGATCGGCGGTGTGACAGCAGTGCGATTCGTCCTCGATCGTGGCGGCGGCGAGCACGCGAATTCACTACCGATGTTCGCTGGACCGGCGCCGACGTTCGTGTCGGCGACGTTCGACGTCAGTGTCGCAGCCGGCTCGGCGTCGGTCGGCTTCGATTCGCCGCGCCACCTTCGCGAGTTCTCGATCACGTCGTCGGAGCCCGACCTCGACGGCCTGCATGTCATCACTGATGGCATGAGCGCATTCGTCCAGGAGTCCGGCGGCGCGTGGGTACTGGGTCCGCCGACCGATCTCTGGCTGTTGCTGCGCGTGCACGACGCCGTCTTCGATGTGTTGACCGTGAACGACATCCTTCCAGCGCAGGTGAGGGCGTTCGCCGATGTCCGTGATGCCGTCGACGTGTCCGGTGGTGCCAGGACCGCGGTGCGCTACACCGTCGCGATCGACGTCGATCGCTTCCGCGCCCAGCAACAAATCGCATACGGGATCTGGCGTGATCGGTTCGGCCTCGTCTCCGACGCGGACGACACCGTGACGCTCGACCTGGCCGTGGACGCGCAGGGCGTGGTCTGGCAGATCGTCGCGCCGACCATCACCGTCGCGTTGCACGACTACGCAACCGAGCCGCTCGCGATCGACTACCCGGCCGACTACACCGATGCGGCCGGCGCGAAGGACGACCTGGTCCACCCGGCAGGCTGACCGGCTGTCGAGCCGCTATCGATGCAGCGACGCGAGCTTCGCCTGCAGGAAGCTGCGCTCGGTCTGGCTCGGAGCGAGCCGGATCGCGGTGGCGAACGACGATGCGGCCTCCGGCTCACGACCGGCGCGGCGCAGCATCTCGCCGCGCGTGGAATGCAGCAAGTACCAGCGGGCAAGATCACCGTCGGCGATGAGCGCGTCGACGATTGCCAGGCCGGCGTCGGGTCCGGCCGCCATCGAACGGGCCACGGCTGCGTTCAGTTCGACCACTGCCGTCGGTACTCGCGATCGCAGGGCGGTGTAGAGCGCGTCGATCTGGGCCCAGTCCGTTGCCTCGGCCGTCGGGGCACTGCTGTGCAACGCGGCGATGGCAGCTTCGATCTGGTAGCGGCCCGGGGTGCGTCGTGCCAGCGCGCGATCGACGATTGCGACGCCCTCCTCGATCTGGTTGTGCCGCCACGTTGACCGATCTTGTCGTTCCAGGGTCACGAGCTGCCCGTCGCCATCGAGCCGGCCCGGCGATCGCGCGTCGTGCAGCAACATCAATGCGAGCAGTCCGGCCACTTCGGTGTCATCGGGCACGAGTGCGAGCAGAGTGCGACCGAGCCGTATCGCCTCGCCACACAGCTCGCGCCGGATGAACGCGTCGTCGCTCGACGACGCGTAGCCCTCATTGAAGACGAGGTAGATCACTTGCATCACCGCCCCAACGCGCTCGGCCAGCTTGGCGCGATCGGGCACACCGAACGGGATGCCGGCGGTACGGATCTTGTGCTTGGCGCGAACGATCCGTTGCGCCATCGTTGGCAGATCGACGATGAACGCTCGGGCGATCTCGTCGGTCGTCAGACCGGCGACGGACCGCAGTGTCAGCGCGACCTGGGAGTCCGTGTTCAGAGCCGGATGGCAGCACAACAGCACGAGCGCGAGCTGATCGTCGGACACTGCGTCGTCGCTGAGTTCGTTGGCGAGCTCGTCGAGAACGTCGATGTCCGGCGCACGTCGGCGTCGCTCGGATGTCACCTCGCGGTCGGGCCTGCGCTTGGAGCGACGCAACCGATCGATCGCTCGCGTCCGACCCACTGTCACGAGCCACGCCGCCGGGTTGCGCGGCTCGCCCTCGCGCGGCCAACGCACGAGGGCTTCGACGAGCGCGTCCTGCAGCGCCTCCTCGGCAATGTCCAAGTCGCCGAACGTGCGCACCAGGGTGCCGAGCACCTCGCCCGCGTGGCGACGGAAGAGGTAGTCGGCGTCGCGTTCGCGCATCGCACTCACATCGACGCGGGCAGTTCCATGATCGGCCGCACCTCGACGCTGCCCAGCTTGGCGTCGGGGATCTCTGCAGCCAGCTCGACCGCCCTGTCGAGGCTGGCGACGTCGACGATGTAGTACCCGCCGAAGTGCTCCTTCGTCTCGGCGAACGGCCCGTCGGTCAACGTCGTCTGGCCGTCGCGAACGCGTACCGTCGTGGCGGTCGCGATGCCGTGGAGCGGGTCGCCCGCGACCATCTCGCCCGACGCCCGGATGCGATCGGAGAACGCGAAGTACTCCTGCATCATCGCTCCACTCTCCTCGTCGGTCAGCGTCTGGCGGGTCGCGGGATCGGTGGCGATCAAGAGCATGTACTTCATCGGATCTCCTCGGTGATGGCGAGCCGTCACAGTGAGCGGCGTCGAAACAGACGACGAACGGACGACGGCCGATTCGACAGTGTCGACGCGATCTTCCCAGAAATCCGACGTCTCGCCCGAGATCGATTCGCACGGCCGTTCGTGACAGTGTCGGAAGCGCCCGACCGCGCATGTGCGCTCACGTCAACCACATCCGCAGCAACGGACTCTCGGCGTGGTCGGGATCAGCCGGCTGGCCGGCGTGGGAGCTGCCCTTCGTGCGCTGGGCCGAGACGAGTGGCATCCAACTCGACTACGCGTCAACAGCGATCTGGAAACTCTGCCGGATCTGCTCGACGGGCGGCGGCTGTACCTCAGTGTCGGCCACGACGAGTACTGGTCGTGGGGCATGCGTGATGCCGTCGAGCGGTTCGTGGCCGCTGGCGGCAACGCCGCGTTCCTGAGCGGCAACGTGTGCTTCTGGCAAGTGAGGCTGGAGGATGCCGGCGAGACGATGGTTGGTTACAAGCAACAGTTCGAACGCGATCCGGTGTACGGGACCGATCGTCAGGATCGGCTCACCAGCATCTGGAGCGATCAACTCATCGGCCGTCCCGAGAACCATCTCACCGGGCTGAGCTTCAACCGCGGCGGCTACCACCGCATCGGCAAGTCGGTCGGCAACGGCGCTGGCGGGTACACCGTGCATCGCCCCGAGCACTGGCTGTTCGAAGGTTCCGGCGTCTACCGCGGCGACTCGGCGCCTCCAGCACGGTGGTCGGTTACGAGTGCGACGGATGCGAGATGGCGTTGATCGACGGCGTCCCGGTGCCGACGGGCGTCGACGGCTGCCCGACCGACACCGTCATCTTGGCCACCTCACCGGCCTCGGGCTTCACGCGTGAGCCAGCGCAACGACCCGTCGCTCCCGATGCGCTGTCCGAGGTCGAGTTCCACGCCTGGAGGGTGCTGGGCGCACACGACCCAGCCATCGCGCGCCGGTTGGAGAACGGTCACGCGGTGTTCGCAGTGCGCGACGGCGAGCGTGGCCGTGGCACGGTGGTGGCGACGGGCTGCACCGATTGGGTGTGGGGTCTGGCAGGCAACGGTCCGGCGATCGTGCGGATCACAAGCAACCTGTTCGACCACCTCGGCTGACCCTCCTTCGGGGCGTGATCGTCCGTCGTGCTAGGAAGCATGCGATGCAGCCGCGCCGCCACGCTCCGATGATGTTCGTACTGCTGGGCCTTCTGGGCGCAGCGTCGTGCACCAGCGACAGCGTGACGCAGTCGACCGCGACCCCGGTCCCGACGTCGGTAGTCGATGGCTCGAACGCGACGCCAGCGCCGGCATCGGTGGCGACGAACGCGCCGCCGGCGACCGACGCGCCGGGCACCGACGCGCCGGGCACCGACGCGCCGACCACCGACGTGGAGCCGCCCAACGCCGTCGAGGCCGGCCCGCCGTTCCAGGTCGAGCTGGACGAAGCGACGTTCGTCGACGAGTCGCGGGCAGCGGACGGCGCGGTGGACTCGACCGATGCCCCGTCGCGCACGTTGGCGACGCGCATCAAGTACCCGCTCGCGCCCGGCCCGTTCCCGCTGATCGTGTTCGCGCACGGCCTGACGGGCAGCCCCGACAACTTCGACGAGATGACCACGCAATGGGCGGCCGCCGGCTACGTGGTGGCAGCGCCGGCGTTCCCGCTCACGAACCGCACGGTACCCGACGCATCCAAGAACCTCGCCGACCTCGCCAACCAGCCGGGCGACGTCTCGTTCGTGATCGACAGCGTGCTCGCGCTCGCCGCCGACGACCAGTCGCTGCTGTACGGCCGCGTCGACATCGACACGATCGGCCTCGCCGGTCACTCGTTCGGCGCAGGCACCACGTACGGCACCGTCTACGGGAGGTGTTGCGAGGATCCGCGCATCGACGCAGCCATCATCCTGGCCGGTTTCAACCCCTTCGGCGACGGCATGGACTTCTCCCGGGAATTGCCGATCCTGATCGTGCATGGCGACAATGATCCGGTGCTGAACGTTGCCCTCGATGACGCCATCTACCCTCTACTCGCCGGCCCGAAGTGGTACGTCACCATGCTCGGAGCCGACCACGGACTCGGGTTCGACGATCCCACGGCGCAGCAGCACGCGCTGCTCGAGCAGCTCACGCTCGAGTTCTGGAACGGCACGCTCGCGGCCGACACGGCACAATTCGACGCGCTGGGGACGGATGCCGCAGTCGACGGCGTGGCCACGCTGCAGCACGACGAGTGACTGACGTCTCCGCACTCGGCCACATCGCCGCCGCGGCCGCAGCGGTCGGTGGTGGCATCATCAACGCGATCGCAGGGGGCGGCACCCTGGTCACGTTCCCCGTCCTGACCGCGATCGGAGTGCCGACCAAGCAGGCGAACGCGACGAACACGGTTGCCCTCCTGCCCGGCTACCTCGGTGGCATCGTGGCCCAACGCCGCGACCTCGACGGGCTGGGCCGCACCGTCAGGCCGCAACTCGTCGCTGCCGCGCTGGGCGGTCTGGCCGGTTCGATCCTGCTGATCGTGACCAGCGAGTCGGTCTTCCGCGCGATCGTGCCGTTTCTCATCCTGACCGCGTGCCTGCTGCTCGGCGTGCAAGATCGGCTGCGGGCACGGATCTTCCGCGACGGTGCCGAACACGAATCGCACATCGTGCTGCAGACCGCCGCCATCTCCGTCGCTGCGATCTACGGTGGCTACTTCGGTGCCGGGCTCAGCATCATGATCATCGCCGTGCTCGGCCTGTTCTCCGACCTGCCCTTCACTCGCCTCAATGCGATCAAGATGCTGCTCTCGTTCGTCGTCAACTTCTCCGCGGCGGTGTTCTTGAGCGTCAAGGGCAACGTCGAATGGACGCTGGTCGCAGTGATGGCACCCGCCGCGTTGCTCGGCGGCAACCTCGGCGGACGGCTCGCGCAAGTGGTGCCACCCAAGCGACTCCGCGGATTCGTCATCGCCTTTGGCGTGAGCGTCGCGATCGTCTACCTGGTCAAGTGACCGGGATCATCCGTTAACGTGTGATCCGAGCGTCGTCCCGTGACGGAGATTGTGCATGGCCATCAGCATCCAGAAGTTCGAAGAGCAGGGCGGTCGGCTGAAGACCGATGACATCGACTTCGACAGCTTTCGCGACCAGCCGCTCTCGCCCGACGTGTTGCGCTGCTTGGCGTACATGCACGACATCGAATACCAGACGGTGCTGTACACCCGCGAGCTGCTCGTCACGCCGGCCTGGAAGGACCCGCAGTTCACTGCGTTCTTGACGCTGTGGAACTACGAGGAGTACTGGCACGGCAACGCGCTCGGCAAGGTCCTCGCCATGCACGACCAGCCGGCGCACGATCCTCGGTTGACGGCAATGCGCGTGTTCAACAAGCGCTACCTGTTCTGGAGCCCTGTGATCTTCTGGACGCTCGGTCACGGCGTGCGCCAGTTCCCGGCCCTGCACATGACATGGGGCGCGATCAACGAGTGGACGGCCAACGCGGCCTACAACCGGCTCGGCTCCATCGCCGGACATCCGGTGCTCAGCGAGCTGCTCGGCCGCATCATGCGCCAAGAAGGCCGCCACGCCGCGTACTACGCGAGCTGGGCACGTGACTTGCTCGAGGACAACCGTCGGGCCCAGAAGGTGACTCGCTGGTTCCTGAAGAGCCAGTGGGCGCCGGTCGGCAACGGCGACGTACCCAAGATCGAGACGTCGTTCGCCACTGCCTACCTGTTCGGTTCGGGTGACGGCATGGAGCTGATCGACCGTGTGGAAGACCGCATCGACGCGCTGCCCGGCATCGGTGGCATGAACCTGGTCCGCAACGGCATCGCCGCGGCCCGCGAGCACGTCATCGCCGAGGAGGGCTTCCTGCCCCAGCCGACCGATGGCATCAACGGCATCGTCAGTGGCGACCACGACGGTGCCAGCGACGACTACGAACCCGCCCCCGCCTGACGCCCCGCCCCGTTCCGTCCCTCCAGGTCGCTTCGTTGGGTTGATTGTGAGCCATTGAGCGGCTCATTCACCGCCCGTGGGCTGATTTTGAGCCGCCCGCCCCGACAATTCGCAGTCGAAGAGCCGGGTGCGCGCCGTTACCGTGGACTCCACTTCCCCTCCGGACATTCGATCGACATGGGGAGGAAGTCGTGCTTCAGAACGCGACGATCACCACACGAGCAGCGCAGCCCGATTGGAAAGCGAAGATGCACGGTTGGCTGCAATCGCACCACGGCATCATCTCGTCGCGGCAGTTGACCGAGATGGGCTGCCCGCGACGAACGCAGTACAACATGGTGTCGAGGGCAGAACTCGTGGTCGTGATGCCGGGAGTCTTCAGAAGCGCGCATTGGCCCGAGGGCGACGAGCAACTGATGGCCGCTGCGTGCGCTCGTCATGACGATGTGCTGGTCGGCTTCATCACGGCGGCGCGTCTGTGGAAGTTCCGCAGACTTCCGCTCGATCGGAGCTGTGACATCGATGTACTGGTGCCTCACGCCCGATCGCTGCGTTGCTCGAACGCTCGCGTCCATCGGTGTCGACGCATCGATCCCGTGGACGTGGTCGTGCGCTCCGATGGCATCCGCCTGACGAGTCCGACCCGAACGCTGTTCGACTGCGCCGACATGATCGGTTCGGATGCGACCGCTTCGATCCTCGAGCAGCTCATCAACGACGGTCACGGCACGTTTGCGACGCACGTGTCGACGTTCAATCGCCTCGCGCACCCGAATCGGCCTGGAACCCGGACGATGAAGGCGGTGCTGACGTCGCGACCGAGATGGCGACGAGCAATGCAATCCGATCTCGAGAGGCGGATCCTGGACGAGATCGAACGACAGGGTCTGCCGCGGCCGAGCGTTCAGTATCGATGTGTCCTCGAGGGAGGGCACCGCGTTCGGCTGGACTTCGCGTGGCCCGCCCTGAAGATCGCGCTCGAAGTCGACCACCCGTTCTGGCACGCCGGAGCGGCCGAGTCGCACCGTGACAAGCGCCGGGATCGGAAGCTGGCCACTCGTGGCTGGCAGACCGTGCGAGTCACCGACGTCGACGTCAACGGTGGCCTCAGCGAATCGATCGCCGATGTTGCCGCCGTTCTCGCCCTTCGGTCCTAGCACCTTGTGATTGGGGCGATTTTGAGCCGGCGGGTGGCTCACAATCCGCCCGTGGGCCGATTCTGAGCCTCACATGGCGACTCCACGCGCGACGGCACCCCGGTTCGTTGGAACCGGGGT
>JANNZY010000022.1:0-46417 GCA_031410915.1 Actinomycetes bacterium | reverse complement strand
TCTCGGACGCCGCCAACGCCTGTTCCGTGGCGCAGCCCGCGAGGCGGTGTTGTTGTCCGGGGATCGATGTGTCTGGCCTGGCTGCGACATCCGCGGACCCAGCATCCAGATCGATCACCTCGCCGGCTACACCCTCGGTGGGACCACCTGCTCTGTGAACGGCGGCCCGCGATGTCCGATCCACAACCGTGACAAACACCGCCTCGGCACCACAGTCACACGTGACGCCACCGGCTGGCACCACTACCGCCCCGACGGCACCGAAATCGCACCCCGCACCGCCTGAAACCAACGCGCCCCAACGGCCAAGCGGCCACGTCCGATCAGCGCGGGCGTCGTAGGGATGGGCGGACAATGGCAGCAGCCATTGTCGACGCGCGTGCGACACCCAGTCGAGTCCTTCAGCCATCCTGTGACACTGCAAATCCGCCAGCCTCGCGACTGCGCGAGGTCGGAAGTTGTGAGTGCCGTTGGTCGCATCGTCGGACGCCACCGCCGGCTGTCAGCGACTACGACGCATCAAGGACGAAGTCGCGCACGAACGGTGCGATGTCGTCCGCAGCAGCTTCCAGATGCGAGGCACCTCGGAGTTCGATGGGATGAACGGACCCGGACGGCAGCGCGTTGGCGACGTCCCTGACGGCCTCCATCGGACAAATCGGATCGAGCTCGCCTCCTCGATCTTGCCGTCCGGGAAACGATGTGTTCTGGGCTTGCGAGCCTCGATACGAAGAGGCGTCGCATCGCGTGCACTGGGGCAAGCGTGGCCTCACGGAGCACGACTAGCGTGCGCGGCGTGAGCACCGACGATGAACTGCTGGCCCGTCTGCGTCTGATCGACACCGCCAGCCTGTCCGATGCCAACAAAGGACTGCCCGTCCTTCCCGCCGCGATCCGCCCGCTGTTGCCGGGACTGAAGATGGTCGGCCGCGCGGTCACAGCGCAGGCGAACGGCGACTTGATGTCGGTCATCGGTGCGCTCGAGATCGCCGGTCCCGGCGACGTTCTGGTCGTCTCGGCGGGCATCGACGAGCAGGCCGTCTCGGGGGAGTTGTTCGGCACCGAGGCGTACCGTCGCAGTCTGTCAGGCGTCGTGATCGACGGCCTGTCGCGAGACACCGCCGCGCTGCAGCGTCTTGGACTGCCGTTCTACTCACGGGGAGTCACCCCGAAGGCACCGCCGGCTGTGAAGGTTCCGGAGGTGCAGGTGCCACTGCAGATCGGCACGGTCGAGGTGCGTCCTGGCGACGTGCTCGTTGGTGACGACGACGGCATCATCGTCGCCACGGCCGCAGACTTCGCCGCGATCGTCGACGCAGCCGAAGCGATCCAGACGCGTGAGAAGGCTCTGCGCATCTCGATCGAGAACGGCTTCTCGCTCTTCGACGCGATGAACTTCACCGACCATGCCGCTCGCCTCCGCGCCGGGGAAGCGAGCACGCTCAACTTCACCTGACTCGCTTCGCGTCGGCCGGCGAAGCGGCACAGGCCGATGCCGATCTGATCGCATTCGGAGCGCACTTCGCGCGACGCCTTTGGACGCGAGCAGCAGTGCGTGCGGGTCCCTGGCCGCCCTGGGTCCGGATCGACACCGCCCGCACTCAGCCCCAGCGGGGGGTTTCGTCGGGATTGATGCCGAGGCTCAGTTTGCCGACGATCTCGTGGGTGAGCATTGTGTTGCCGGGATGGATCCGTCCGAGCCGCGCATCGCGGAAGAGCTGCTCGATGCGGTTGCGGGTGAAGATGCCGGAGCCGCCGCTGAGGTCGAGCGCGGTGTCGACGACCGCCCAGGCCCGAGTGACCACGTCGTGCTTGCAGGCGAAGATCTTGACCGGCCAGGCCGTGCCATGATCGATGCCCTTGACCCAGTCGTCGCAGACGCGGTCGAGGTGAGCGTTCATCGCCTCGAGATGGATACGCATCTCGGCCACGTGGTGCTGCATCTCGGGGTGGTACGCCATCGATCGCGTCAGCGCCATCGACTGCCGCTTCGGCAACGCGACCAGCGTCTCGTCGTAGGCACGGCGGGCAATCGCCGAGTACACACCGGCGAACCCGAGCAGCGCCCAGGCGAACAGCGCGACTTGGAACATGTCCGCGCCGGCGAATCCGGCCGGCGAGACGCGGATGATCGCTTCGTCGGGTACGAAGGTGTGATCGAGGATCGTGTCGTTCGACGCCGTCGCGCGCATGCCGAGCGTGTCCCATGTCTGCTCGATGCGATAGCCGGGCGTGTCGCGGTGGATGAAGCCGTGCACCACCTTCGGCGCGGCCGGATCGCTGGTGTCCAGGCCGTGGACGCCGAGGTAGGTCCACACCGGCGACAGACTGCCGAAGATCTTGTGCCCGGTGAACGTCCAACCGCCGGGGACGCGCTCGGCCGTAGCGGACGACAGAAGCACCGGGATGTCGTTGCCTGCCTCGCCATGGCCGGCCGCGAACACGTGGCCCTCGGTCGCACGCTGCAGCACCCAGTCACCGCTCGGGTCGCCGCCACGGTGCAGGTCGGCGCAGAGCCCGACGAAGTAGTGGTGCATGTTGATCGCCACGGCAGTGGCGGGTGCGACGTAGGCGATGCGTCGCTGGAGCTGGTTGATCTCGGCCAGGCTCAGCCCGCCGCCGCCCATGTCCGAGGGAACCGACGCAAGCAGGTAACCCGAGCGACGGAGTTCCTCGAAGTCGTCGTCGAAGAACTGGTTGGTGCGGTCGTTGCGCGGTGTCCGCTCGTCGAAGCGGGCCAGCATCTCGTCGGTCAGCAACCGGGTCGGATCGTTGCGCGGTGTGATCGGTCGGGTGGTTGCGGTCATGGTCATCGGGTGCTCGCTCTCGATATCTGACGATTGTCGGTCGATCGACCGACTGAGTTATATCAGAACATCGAAAACTGCCCCCTGTCAACCCTTGACTTTTGGCCACGAGCCAGCCAATCTGTAATCGGTCGTTCGACCGACATTCTCGATCGGAGGAGCTACGTGAAGTCTGCGACCCCGGAACTCGACACGCGGGCCGGCATCCTCGCCGCGGCGCGCGAGCGCCTGTTGCTCGACGGGTATGCCGGGCTGTCCACCCGCAAGGTCGCCCAGCAGGCAGGTGTGCCGCTGTCCCAGGTGCACTACCACTTCGGGTCGAAGGGCGGGATGGTGCTCGCCCTGCTCGAGTCCGAGAACCGCAAGCGCCTCGCCCGTCAGGCGGGGATGTTCGGGCAGAACCTGCCGCTGTGGCGGCGCTACGAGCAGGCTTGCGACTTCTTGGAAGAAGACCTCGAGTCAGGCTACGTGCGCGTGCTGCAGGAGATGATCGCGGCCAGCTGGTCGACCCCGGCGCTCGCCGCGGCGGCGCGTGACGTGTTGTTCGGTTGGTACGAAGTGTTGACCGAGGTCGCGACCGAGGCCAGCGAGACGCTCGGTGGGCTCGGCCCGTTCGAGCCGGCCGAGATCGCGACGCTGATCGGCAACGCGTTCATTGGCTCCGAAGCGCTGCTGCTGCTCGGCTTCGATCGTCACCAGCTACCGATCCGCGCCAGCCTGCGACGGGTCGCCGAGCTGATTCGCGGCCTCGAGGAACGTCGCTCGTCATGAGAGCCCGGCTGCCGGACGCGAGCGGCTTCGCAACACGCGATGGCGTGCGCCTGCACTGGGAGACGTTCGGTGCCGGCGACACGACAATCGCGCTCTTGCCGACGTGGTCGATCATCCCGTCGCGGTTCTGGAAGGCACAGGTCGCAACGCTCGCCCGTCACCACCGAGTTGTCACGTTCGACGGCCGCGGGACCGGCCAGTCGTCATCGCCGTTCGGTGCGCAGGCATACACGCATCTCGAGTTCGCTGCCGACATCGAGGCCGTGTTCGACGCCACCGGCACCGGCACAGCGTTGCTGGTCGCGCTGTCGCGCGGCGCGATGTGGGGTGTCCAGTTCGCAGCCGATCACCCCGACCGCACGACCGGTCTCGTCGCGATCGGCCCTGCGGTCGATCTCGTCGCGAGCGTGCGTGCCGACGTCGAGCACGGCCTCGACGAACATCTCGACGTCACCGAGGGCTGGGCGCGTTACAACAGCCACTATTGGCAGCGGGACTACCGCAGTTTCCTGGAGTTCTTCTTCGGCCAGATGTTCCACGAGCGTCACTCGACCAAGCAGTTCGAGGACTGCGTCGCGTGGGGGCTGGAGATCGATCCGGCCACGTTGGCCGACGCGACTCGCGGCGAGAACCTGTACTCGCGAGACGACTTCCGTGCCGCCTGCCAGCGCGTGCGGGCGCCGGTGCTCGTCATCCACGGCAAGGACGACCGGATCATCTCCCACGACCAGGGCGTCGCGCTGGCGGACCTCACCGGCGGACAGTTGGTCACCATCGAACGCGGCGGCCACGGACCACAGGCGCGCGATCCGATCCTGGTCAATCGGCTCATCGAGGAGTTCGCCGCCACGATTGCGCCCTTCACCGCCTCAACGAAGCGCACGTGGGTGCGCGCCGCGCGACGGCCGAAGAAGGCGCTGTACATCTCGTCCCCGATCGGGCTCGGGCACGCATTGCGTGACGCAACGATCGCCGACGAACTACGCGCGCTGCATTCCGATCTGCAGATCGACTGGCTCGCTCAGAACCCGGTCACGCGAGTGCTGCAGGACCGCGGCGAGCGGATCCATCCGGCGTCTGCGTTCTTGGCCAATGAGTCGGCGCACATCGAGGACGAGTGCGGCGAGCACGACCTGCACGCGTTCCAGGCGATTCGCGAGATGGACGAGATCCTCGTCAACAACTTCACGGTGTTCGACGAGATCGTCAGCAACGAGCACTACGACCTGGTCATCGGCGACGAGGCCTGGGACATCGACTACTTCCTCCACGAGAACCCGGAACTGAAGCACTTTGCATTCGCGTGGATGACCGACTTCGTCGGCTGGCTGCCGATGCCCGACGGCGGCGAGTACGAAGCGATGGTTGCGGCTGACTACAACCTGGAGATGATCACCCAGCGCGCTCGCTACAAGAGGGTTCGCGATCGGTCGATCTTCATCGGCGACGTCGACGACGTTGTGCCCGACGCATTCGGCGAACATCTTCCCGGAATCCGCGAGTGGACCGCAGCCAACTTCGATTTCTCCGGCTACGTGACCGGATTCGACCCCGCCGAGTTCGTGGATCGCGAAGCCTTGCGCGCCGAGCTCGGGTATCGCGCTGACCAACTCGTCTGCGTGGTGACCGTCGGCGGCTCCGGCGTCGGCGGTGATCTGATCCGGCGCGTCGTCGACGCTGCCCCGGCGGCGCGGCGATCGATCCTCGGCTTGGAGTTCGTCGTCGTGGTCGGCCCTCGCCTGGACCCGGACTCGTTCCCGCAGTGCGACGGCGTGACGTATCACCGTTACGTGCCGCAGCTGTACCGTCACCTCGCAGCCTGCGACCTTGCCGTCGTGCAGGGCGGGCTCACGACGTGCATGGAGCTGACCGCCAACCGCAGGCCGTTCGTGTACGTGCCGTTGCAACATCACTTCGAGCAGAACTTCCACGTGCATCATCGGCTCCAGCGCCACCGCGCCGGCCGCCGTCTCGATTACCACGAAGCAGCCGACCCCGAGCATCTTGCGCGGATGATGGGGGCCGAACTCGGCCGCGCGCTGGACTACCGCCCGGTGGCGCACGACGGCGCAGCCCGAGCCGCAGCGATGATCGCCGAACTGATCTGACTCAGCGAGAGCGTTGCGCGCGCCTGCCACCTGGTCAGACCTCGTCGTCGGGCATCCAGAACGTGAACATCCGGCGGGGGTTGATGCGTGCGTACCAGGCTCCTTTGTCGAGCATGTTGGCCCACTGGTCGCCGTAACGGGGCGTGTAGATGTCGAGCACGGTCTGTTTGAACTGGGCGTGCTCGGGCGCATGGATGTCCAGCAACTCGGCGTCGCCGTGCACGGTGACCGCCAGCGACTCTCCAGGAAGATGCGTCGCGCTGACCGCCGGACGCTCGCGCAGGTGCCGATACCGCACCGATTCCGGCGACGAGCCGAAGTGGAACCGGCCGCGATAGAAGATGCCGTCCACGGGGCCGTTGATCGGGCGACCGTCACGCGTCGATGTCGCCAACACCAGCAGCCGCATCCCTGTCAGTCGGTCGGCGAGTTGCTCGGCATCGAGGCGGTGTTCCGGGGTGGCGATGCCGCGCAGGTGCGGTCCGGCCGCCGCAAAGCTGGCGTCGATCACGCGTTGGAGTTCGGTGAAGTCTTCTGGCCGTTCGTGCATGGGTTTGATCTAGCGTACGTCGCCGCGGCCGGTGGCCAGGGCGAGCGGGTTGGCGGCGCGACGCACGCGAAGGTTCAGCTTGAGGGTGCCGAGCATGATGCCGGGCTGGTGCATCCAGTCGTTGCCGTCGCCGTACGCGATCGACTCCAGACGGTCGAGCAGCACGCCCCACGCGACCTGTTGCTCGAGCCGTGACAGCGTGGCTCCGGGGCAAACCCGCGGTCCGGTCGAAAAGGTCAGGTGACGGCCAATCCCGTCGCGGTCGAGATCGAGATCGAAGGGACACGCGAACTCGTCCTCGTCGACGTTGGCTGCTGCGAAGCGCATGTGCAGCAGCGACCCCGGCGGCACGTGGACGCCTTGGAAGACCTCGTCGACGGTGGTGAGACGTGTCGACAGGCCGTGGGTGGGAGCGCGTAGACGGAGTGCCTCCTCGACGAACGCGCGCAGCTTCGAGCGGTCGGTGCGCAGGACCTCGAACGTGCCAGGACGCTCACACAACAACTGCGCTTGCTCCTCGAGCGCGTACTGCGTCGTCTCCAGCCCACCGAGCATCATCGCGTGGACGATCCCGGCGATCTCCAGGTCGGTGAGCTTCCTGTCGAGCGCCTCGTAGTTGACGTCGCAGAGGAAGCTGATCATGTCGTCCTGCGGGTTCGCCCGCTTCGCCGCGACGTGGTCGTAGATGTAGTCCTGGAAGCCTTCGAGGCGGCGGTTCATGTCGTCGGCCTGGTCGGGTGTCAGCTCGTGGCGCAGACCTGTGCCGTGGACGAACGGCGTCACCGCTGCGTCGCCCCATTCCGCCAGCCGTGCAATGTCCTGCCGGGGAAAGCCGAGGATGCTCACCATCACCTGCTGGGGTAGCGGGCGGGCGAAACGACTGATGAACTCCACTTGGCCGTCGTCGATCCAGTCGTCGAGCAGCTCGTTGGCGATCCGCGTGATCATGTCGCGGTGGCGAAGCGCGCCGACGCCGACCCACGGGTCGGTCAGCTCGCGTCGATGTTGAAAGTACAGATCCTGCGTCGGTCGCAACGACACCATCGATGCTTGCATGAGGTTGCGCGTGCTGGCATAGGCCTCCTCCGGGGTGAGGCCGCGGTCGCGCATCTGGCCGATGCGCATCGTCGTCACCGGCCGGAACCGGGCGGGATCCTTCACCACGCGCAGGACGTCTTCGTACTTGGTCAACACGAAGGCATCGGACGCGGCGCTGAGGCCGCCGCCGGCGATGCGCACCACGGGCTGGTCGCGATGCAGGATCTCGTACGCCTCGTACCAATGCTCTTGGGCGCCTTCGCCGAACAGATCGACGTCCTCGAGCCGGACTGGGCACGCCATCGGACTCAGTTCGTGGTTCACGTGCTTGGGATGTGCCGTCATGGGTGCGGTCCTCCTCGGAACGGATCGATCAGGCTCACGACTGCGGTGCCGCTGATGTGCTCGCCGAGTTCGCTGATCGCTCGCAGCGCGACGCTGACGACGACGTCGTCGGTCGTGACATCGATGCCGGTGACCTCGCCGGTGTACGTGAGCGTGTGGCCGGGGAACACGGGCACGCCGAGCCGGATCGCGAGGTTGCGGACCATCGTGTTCGAGCCGGCCCAGTCGGTCAGGAACCGGCTGCAGTAGGCGGTGTCGGACAGGATGTTCATGAAGATGTCCGGCGCACCCTGCTGGTTCGCGTAGTCGCGATCGTGATGCACGGGCATGAAGTCGCGCGTCGCGATCGCGCCGGCGACGACGCGGCTCGGCGTGACGTCGACCACCATCGTGGTCACCGCATCGCCGACGCGGAGCGCGCGCCAGTTGATGTCCGTGCTCACGCCGGTGCCGACGGTGCCGACGCCGCCACCGGTGGGCGGAACTTGAGGATGCGGAATCGTTGCCTGCCGACGACCTCGCCGTCGACGGTATACGTCGTCAGCCACGTGACGAAGCGGCCCTCGCCGAGTCTCGTCGACTTCGGCTCCGAGACCGTCTCGAGTGTGGTCGCCGACTGCACGATCTCGCCGACGCGCAGGTAGCGGACGATGTCGAACTCGGAGTTCGACGCGAGCGTTGCGGTGAATCCGGCCTCGTCGAGTAGTTCGAGGACCGCTGCGCGGCTGCCTGCGGCGGGCGACCCGCCACGTTCGGCGAGGCCGGTGATCGTCGGCGTCGGCATCGTCCAGGTCTGCAGCATCAGCGGTGGCGCGACCACACCGCCGAAGCGTGACGACGCGGCGACGACCGGATCGACGTAGACCGGGTTGGCATCCTCGAACGCCGCGGCCCAGTGCCGGATCATCGGCTGGTTGACCGGATCCGGACCGGTCGTCACCCCGTTGCTGCTCATCGGCTGGCCGACCAGCGCCGCCAGCCGTCGCTCGAGTTCGTCGACCGCCATCGCGCCCACGATAACGAGCATCACCCGCGCGGGCCGACGAGCATGGCGGAGAGGTCCTCGACCCGCTCGACACAGCGGACACCGAGCTCGGCGAGGCCGGGGCGGGCATCGATCGGCAGCTCCTCGCCGGTGTCCTGGTTGAGGATGCCGCCCATGAAGATCTGGCCGTCCCAGCCCGCGTTGCGCGCGGCCAGCGTGAGCCGTTCGCCGAGGGCGAGGGCGTTTCCGTTGTAGGTGCCGAGCACGATGGCGTCAGCATCCTCGTCGCTCGCAGCCTGCACGACGCCGTCGATCGACGTGCCCGAGCTGAGCAGCACGACCTCGACGCCGAGCCGGGGCAGCGCGCTGGCGAGGGCGTCACGCACCAGGTCGTGCACCTCGAGCACGGCCAGGACGACTCGCAGACCGCCGAGCGTCGGCGCATCACCACGTCGGCCGGCGACGAGGCGATCGGAGAGCTGACGCAGGTTCGACGACTTCCACGGTTCGAGTTGCGCGATGTGATAGGCAGCGTCGAAGTCGATGCGTGCCTCCAGGTCGGGCATCGTGGTTCGGCGCATCGCCAACAGCACCTGCGCGGCATCGCGGGTGTCGATGCCGTCGCTTGTGAACACGGCCAACGCGCGTTCGCGCCATTCGAGCGCATGCGCGGCGACATCGGCACCCGTGCGCTCCAGCCGTTCCCAGTCGTAGATGTTCGGTGCCTTGCGGACCTCGCGCTCCAACTCGCGGGCGAGCAAGTGCACCTCGACGATCTCCTCCGCGCTCGGGATCCGTTCTGCCTCGGTGTACGGGACCGGGTTGACAGCGTGGCCGGTGGGACGGCGCAGCTGGAGCGCGATGTCGCACATGATCTGCGCGGTCGTCGCGGCCATGTTGCGGGTGTGGTCACCGGCACGGTGGTCGACCGTGTTGCCGTAGATCATCGAGCCGACTGAGTCGCGGCCGCGGATGTCGTCGAGCGCGAAGTGGACGATTGCTCGGTGCTCGGGATTCTGGATGGTGTTGCCGAAGCAGTGGGTCAACCGCGCCCCCAACAGCTGTTCCACCACGTACAACTCGAGCGCAGCCCACCCGACGTAGGAGCCGAAGTGCCGGGCCTGCGTGCCCGACCCGTCCTCCAGATTGGAATGGGCGAGTGCGCCGAGCGGGCGTGCGGCACCGAGCGCGGCGAGCGCACGAACGGTCTCCTCGGTGACGAGGATCTCGTCGGAGCCACCGAGTGGTTCGTAGGCGGTGTATTGCCCGACGTTGCCGATCGTCGAGACTCCGGCGGCGAGCGCCCGAGTTGCGTTCTGGAAGCCGGCGGGCATGCCGATCATGTAGTCGCCGGTGTGCGGTTGGATCGGCACGGCCATCGTCAATCGGGTCCACTGGTCGGGCTCGATCCTCGGACCGGTCTCTTTCACGGTGAACGGACGGTCGGCTTCGAGCACACCCATCGCGCGATCGAAGGCCAGACCGTAACGGTCGACACTATGGCCCTTTGCCGCGAGCCGGGCGTGCACGGTGCGCAGCGCATCCTCGGTCGCCTCCCACGTCGAGAGCCCCACGTGCATGTGGTACATCACGACGCCGGAGTCGCGGCAGCGGATCTTGTGCTCGACCTCCGACGAGGCATCCACCGATTGCACGAAGGCAGAACGGACGAGCCGCGCCGGCGCGGCCGCCCGTCCCTCGGCGATGAGTTGCGCGGTTGGCTTCATCGTCTTCGGCCGTTCAGCGATGAACGGTGGACGTGTTGGTGTCGAGGAGACGAACCTTGTTCTGCGCCTCGATGCGGGCTTCCGCGATCCGGTCGGCGGCCTTGTAGTACGGGATGCCCTCGCGATCGGCAATGGCGAAGACCTCGAGCATGCGGTCGTAGACATGGCGCACGTTCGCCCAGGCCCGCTCGGGTTGGAAGCCACCCTTGCGGAACCGGTCGGTGTCGAAGATCGTGCCGCCCGAGTTGGCGATGTAGTCGACCGCGTAGGTGATGCCGCGGGCCTGCAGCTCGTCGCCGTGGCGGTCCTCGCTGAGGATGTTGTTGGCCGACCCGGCGACGATCTTGCCGGTGAAGCGACCGACGGTGTCGTCGTTCACGATCGCGCCGAGCGCGTACGGGGCGAAGATGTCGGCCTGCACGTCGTAGATCTCCGCCGGCGAGCACGAGTCCACGCCGAACTCGGCGACCGCGGCCGCGACCTTGTCGGCATCGACATCGGTCACCGTCACGTGGGCTCCCTCGTCGAGGATCAGCTTCAGCGCCTTCCAGCCGCACACGCCGAGGCCCTGCAGGGCAACGGTGCGACCCTTCAGGCTGTCGTCGCCCCACACCCGAAGCGCACACGCCTTGGTGGCCAGGACCGAACTGAGCGCGGTCGCGGGCGAGATGTCGCCGGCACCGCCCGCGTGGGCGGGAAGGGTGACGACGTGATCGGTCTCGCTGTAGAGGGTCTGCATGTCGTCGAGCGTGGTGCCGACGTCTTCGCCGGTGATGTACTCGCCGCCCTGTTGGTCGATGAAACGACCCATCGCCCGCATCAGTGCTTCGCTCTTGTCCTTCTTCGGGTCACCGATGATGACGGCCTTGCCGCCGCCCAGGTTTACGCCGGCGGCGGCGTACTTGTAGGTCATGCCGCGAGCGAGGCGGAGCGCGTCGAAGATCGCGTCCTGCTCGTTGGCGTAGGTCCACATCCGCAGGCCGCCGGTGGCCGGCCCGAGCGCTGTGGAGTGGATCGCGATGACGGCGCGCAGGCCGCTGTCGGTGTCGTTGCAGATGACCAGCTTCTTGAATCGGTGCTGCTGCATGTAGTCGAGGATTCTGGCATCCATGGTTGAGGTCCTTTCAGGAGGCGGTGTAGCCGCCGTCGACGAGCAAGATCGCGCCGGTGACGTAGCTCGACGCCTCCGAAGCCAGGAACACGACGGGTCCGACGAGCTCGGCAGGGAGCCCGCGCCTGCGCATCGGCGTGAACTGCAACACCTGCGAGCGCTTGTCCGGGCGGGAGTGCTCCTCGGTGGCGCCACTCATGATGTTCTCGAAGTAGCCGGGCGAGAAGGCGTTGACCCGAATCCCGCGTTCGGCCCATTCGACGGCCATCGTGCGCGTCATCTGGTTGACGCCGCCCTTCGCCGCGGCGTACGCCGTGAGCCCGGCGATGCCGACATCGCCCGCGATGGACGAGTTGTTGATGATCGATCCGCCCGTCGGCTGCTGCAACATCTGGCGGGCTGCGAACTGCGAGCAGTTGAAGTAGCCCTTGAGGTTGACGTTCAGGATCGTGTCCCACGCGTCCTCGGCCACGTCCTCGGCGGGCTCGATGATGTCGATGCCCGCATTGTTGACGAGGACGTCGACCCGGCCGTAGGCCGCGACGGTGTCGTCGACGAGTTGCTGGCAGTTCGCCCGGTCGCCGGTGTCCAAGCGCAGCGCCATCGCCGATCCGCCGGTGTCGGTGATTGCCTTCGCCGTCGACTCCGCTTCGGCCAGGGTGCGCGAGCACGTCACGACCGTCGCGCCGTGCTCGGCGACACCGATGGCAATCGCCTTGCCGAGTCCGCGACCCGATCCGGTCACGATCGCGACCTTGCCGGTGAGATCGAACAACGTTGACATGAGTTACTCCTCGGTGGAGACGCCACGGGCGCCGACTGGTTGGGGTGAAGTGTTCAGCGCTCGGAGCGCATCGGCCGATGCCGTGCGCCAGGCGTCGATGTTGCGCTCCTTGACGTGGTCGAATCCGCGAACCCGATCGGCCAGACCGGCGATCGCAACGACGTCATCGTAGGATTCCGGCGTCACCTGCCCGAGCGCGGCGCGAACGATGCCGCGGTACTCGTCGGCGAGGCCACGCTCGAGCCGGCGGTGGGGGCGGCGACCGAAGGGATCAAGACGCGTGCCGCGCAGGCGACGGCCGGTGGCGAGGGTGCGCAGCACCGGGCGGAACCAGGGGCCGAGCTCGAGCTTGCGGCGCACGCCGAGACGATCGAGCGACGGCGGTTGGAGCAGGTAGGCGGTGCGTGCGCCGGAGCCGAACGTGCGCCCGACTGCGTCATCGAAACCGGCGAGCATGTGCAGCCGGGCGACTTCGTACTCGTCCTTGTAGGCCATCAACCGGTAGAGGCCGGCAGCGGTGGCCGCCGTCAGCGCGCTGCGCCCCGGCGGCTCGCGGCGGGCGACCTCGGCCACGGTGTCGAGGAACTGCATCGCGTACGCGTGTGACTGGTAAGCCGTGAGATCGGCGACGCGGAGCGAGACCATCTCGCGCACCTCGGTCGGCAGGTCGGCGCGATCGATCGCCCGCCGGGCCGTCGCGGTGACGGTGGCGCGGCGCACGACCGCGGCTGCTCGCTCGCTCGTGAGCCGTCCGGCCGCGGCGGGATCGTGCACGACGAGCCGGCCGACGCGAAACGCGGCGATGTTGGTCGCCGCGCCGGCACCGTTGAGTTCGATCGCCCGCTCGATCGAAGCCGAGGCCAGCGGGAGAAGGCCGCTTTGGTACGCCGCGCCCAGGACCACGAAGTTCGACGGGAGGTGGTCGCCGAACAGTGCGGTCGACAAGCCATCACCGTCGAGCGAGACACCGAGGTCGGCCCGGCTTGACGCCGCGATCCGCCGCTCGAGCCGGTCCATCGACGGTGCTGGCGCATCGACCGACCGAACCTGGGGCCCGGTGGGGGTGACCGCGGTGTTCATGACGACGACGGTGCGAGCAGGACTGGTTCGCTTGAGGTTGCCGTCCTGCGCCGCAGTCACGAGATCGAAGGCGAGCAGAACGTCGGCGGCCCCGTCGTTGATGAGCGTCGCGCCCTCGATCGGACTCGTGTCGATGCGCAGGTGCGACACCACGCTGCCGCCCTTCTGGGCGAGTCCCGTCTGGTCGAGCCCTGTCGAGAACAGACCCTCCAGCCGGGCCGCGACGCCGAGCGTCTGGTTCACCGTGACGACGCCGGTGCCGCCGACGCCGGTCATCAACACGTTGACCGAGCTGCCGACGTGGCGGATCGGTTCAGGCACCGAGTCCGTGCCCGGCATGGCCGCGAGCTGCCGCTTGGCGTGCTGTGCCGGGGTGACCTTGACGAACGCCGGGCAGTGGCCGGTGGTGCAGGTGTCGTCGAGGTTGCAGCTCGCCTGGTGGATCTGCGTCTTGCGCCCGAACGGGGTCTCGACCGGCTGCACCGAGAGGCAGTTCGACTTTGCCCCGCAGTCGCCGCATCCTTCGCAGACCGCCTCGTTGATGAAGATGCGATGCGCCGGCATGACGGCGAGGCCACGCTTGCGCTTGCGGCGCAGGTCAGCCGCGCACGGCTGGTCGTAGATCATCACCGTCACGCCTGGGATCTCGCGGAGCACCGCCTGGGCCTCCATCACCCGGTCGCGATGCCACACCTCCACGGATCCAGGCAGATCGCCCGGCTCGTACGACGTCGGGTCGTGCGCGACCACGAGCACTCTGGCCACACCCTCGGCCACCAGTGCGGCCGCCACCGCGGTGACCGGCATGTCGGCGTCGTGGCGTTGACCGCCGGTCATCGCGACCGCTGCGTTGTAGAGCAGCTTGTAGGTGATGTTCGACTTCGCCGCGACCGCTTGGCGGATCGCGAGCGATCCCGAGTGCAAGAAGGTGCCGTCACCGATGTTCTGGAAGATGTGCGGGGTGTCGCTGAACATCGATGCGCCCACCCAGTGCACACCCTCGGCACCCATGTGCAGGATGTTCTCGGTGTCGCGATCCATCCACATCGCCATCGTCGAACAGCCGACCGCTCCGTTCGCGATAGAACCGTCGGGCACCACCGTCGACCGGCTGTGCGGACAGCCCGAGCAGAAGTACGGGGTGCGCGAGTCGGCAACGGTCAACGGGATCAACGACCGGGCGCGGAGTGGCGGTGCTGACTGGCGCAGCCGCTCGGCCGGCACGTGCTGGCCGAGGCGGGCCCGCAACACGGCACCGATGGTGTCGGTGTCGAGCTCGCCGTATCCCGGGACGAGCCACGCGCCGGTCTCGTCGCGCTTGCCCGTGATGAGCGGTGCGCCGGCTCGGCCGTAGAGGGCCTCGCGCAGGAACAGCTCGATGAACGCCCGCTTCTCCTCGATGACGAGGATCTCGCGCAGCCCCCGGGCGAAGTGCTGCACTGCGGCACTGTCGAGCGGATGCAGGGCGCCGAGCTTGAGGACCCGAACGCCGAGCCGGCGAGCTTCGTCGAGATCGATCCCGAGCGTCTCGAGCGCACCGACGACGTCGTAGTACGTCTTGCCTGCGGCGACGATGCCGAGCCATGCATCGTCTCCGTCGACCACGACGCGGTTGACGTCGTTCGCAGTGATGAAGCGGCGGGCAGCCTCGGACCGGCCCTCGTGCATCTCGCGCTCTTGGATGATGCTGTCCGGTGCGAGCAGGTTCGCGTTCTGGGTGTGCGCCCACCGGGATCCGGCGTACTCGAACTCGGGGATGATCACAGGGGAATCGACCGACGACAGCGAGACGGTGCTGAACGCGTCGGCGACGTTGGTGACGGTCTTGAGCCCGACCCACGATCCGCACCACCGCGACAGCGCGAAGCCGAGCAATCCGAGCTCGAGCACTTCTTGCACGTTGCCGGGATACAGGATCGGCATCTGCGCATCGAGCAGGGCGAACTCCGACGCCGAAGCGACCGTCGACGACTTCGCACCCGGATCGTCGCCCGCGACCGCGAGCACGCCGCCGTGGCGTCCGACGCCAGCGGTGTTGGCGTGACGGAACGCGTCGCCACTCCGGTCGACGCCCGGCCCTTTGCCGTACCACATGCCCAACACGCCGTCGTAGCGTGGGCCCGGGAACGTGTTCGCCAGCTGCGACCCGAGCACTGCCGTCGCCGCAAGATCCTCGTTGACACCCGGCATGAACCGAACGTGGTGTTCGGTCAACAGAACACCGGCACGCTCCAGCGCCATGTCGAACCCGCCCAGTGGCGAGCCCCGGTATCCACTGATCAACGTCGCCGTGTTCAGACCGGCCGCCACGTCGCGCCGCCGTTGATCGATCGGCAGGCGCACGAGCGCTTGGATGCCGGACATCACCACCGATCCGCTCGACGCGAGGTACTTGTCATCCAGCGAGAAGCCGTCGGGCGGGAGAGTACGAACGGCACCGTGTGTCACGGGTCGAACGGTACGCGAAACAGCGCAGCAACTGATGTCGAAAAATGTGGTGAAGACACGTGAAGAGTGGCATGTTTCGCTGATTGACGATTGTTCGACGATATTCTGTGCTGTGGACGCGATCGATCGACACATTCTCGCCGAGTTGCAGCGCGACGGGCGGATCTCCAACCTCGACCTCGCCGAGCGAGTCGGACTCAGCCCGTCACCCTGTTTGCAACGGGTGAAGCGGCTCACCGAATCCGGGGTCATCCGGCGCTTCACCGCAGTCGTCGACCCCGTCCAGATCGACCGCGGACTGAGCGTGACGATCTTTGCCGACATGACCTCGAACGACCCTGACGCGGTCGAGCGATTCGAATCGCTCGTGCTTGCGAGCGACGGCGTGACCGACTTTCGTCGCATGTTCGGCCACCCCGACTACATCATCACCATCGAGACCAAGGATCTTGCGACGTACGAGCACCTGTACCACAACGAGATCGCGGCGATGCGGTCGCTTGCCCGGCTCGATTCGCACATCCCGATGCGCATCCTCCGCGACCGCTCCGGAGCGTGAGTCGTCGGCGACCTCGCCGACGACGCGCGACGTGCCCGTCATCAACACCCGGCGATGGCGCGCTCGAACAGGCCGGTGATCGAGCCGGTCG
Source organism: Actinomycetes bacterium (assembly GCA_031410915.1). GTDB lineage: Bacteria > Actinomycetota > Acidimicrobiia > Acidimicrobiales > Ilumatobacteraceae > WLMZ01. Next base: position 30,013 of record JANNZY010000022.1, on the reverse strand, counting down.
GGTGGTCCAGATCGCGGGACAGTGATGCAGCCTCCTCGTGTCCGAGGAAGGGCTCGACGAGCCCGACGAACTTCGACTGGAGCTGATCGTCCGTCATCGGATCCTCCGAGTCGCCGGGTGCGATCTCGCAGACGAGATCTGCCCGTTGACCATCGCGAGTCGTGATCGCGAGCGTCGCTGGGTAATGCGCCGGATAGAGGGCGTCGAGCTCTGGCGCGTACGCCACGGTCACGCGGGCGGCGACCGAGAGGAGTTCGTCGTTGATCACGTTCGCTTCGCAGATCTCGTTCGCTCCCGCAGCGCCGAACATCGCGATCGCGGCGAGCACGAACTGGAAGCTGTACTGCGCGTGCTCGAGCGTCGGAGGAGACGGATCGTCCAGAAACACCGCAGATCGGTGCGTGCCGACCGCGATCGACTCGATGTCGCTCGCCACGATCCGTTGGTCGCGCATGAACGACTGCAGTCCTCCGGCCGCGGCGTGCGTGTAGCGGCACGCGGCGAACGGCTTGAAGTAGGTGTTCGCCGTCTCCCACACGGTTCCCCAGGTGGCGACGAACGGGTCGTCCATGGCGTGGCCCCGGTCGAACGGAGTAGGCGGGAAGACGTCCGGTGACGGTGGGCGCCGAGCCGTCGGGAACCGCATGAAACCCGCCGACGACAGGTGCACGGCGGTGGTGGCGGTGGCCGCCGCCCATCCGATGGATTCCTTCAGCATCGGCCACTGGAACGCTGACATCGGGGCGTGCGCCCACGCGATGGCGATCGCCCGGGAGATCCCGTCGGCATCGAGACCGCAGAGCTTGGCACCTGCGACTGCAGCGCCGATCGCGCCGGCCGTACCCGTGCAATGATAGTCGTCGTCGTTGTGACGGGGCCACAACAGGTGCGCGGCGCGGATGCCGACTTCGACGCCGGCCACGTGTGCGACGAGGAACTCATCGACCGTTGTGTCCGGCGTCGACAGCGCCAGCAGCGTCGCCACGATCGCCGATGCGGGATGGATGGCGCCGCCGCGGTAATGACCGTCGTCGAAGTCGAGCGCGCTCGCAGCAACACCGTTCGCGAATGCCGCCATCGAGTTGCTCGCCGCGCCGCCCGCAGCGAGCGGAGCGGTTCCGTGATCACGTCGAGCGACGACCGCCGCGATCCCGGCCGCCTTCGTCGCCGTTCCTCCGAGCATGGTTCCCAGCGTGTCACGCAATGCCCGTCCGGCCTGTGCGCGTGCCTCCTGGGGGATCGACGTCGCATCGAGCCGATCGACGAAGTCGCCGATGACGTCGAGTGCCGGCGCGCGTGTTGCCATCAGTGACTCGTGACGCCAGTGCTGCCGAGCAGCCGGTCGCGGTGCATGTGCGCGGCCTCCAGCCCGAGTGCGGCGATGTCGGAGGGGATCCCGCCGCCCCGGATCAGCCCGGCCGCGACTCGTGCCAACGATGGCGCGGTCTGGATGCCGTACCCGCCCTGTCCCACGAGCCAGAAGAAGCCGTCGGCACCCGGGTCGTAGCAGGCGAGAGGCGATCGATCAGGCGTGAACGTCCGCAGTCCGGCCCACGATGACGCGACGCTGCGGGCCTCGAGCGTGGTGGTCTCGCGAATGCGATCGAGTGCGCGGGCGACATCGATCTCGTCGACCTTTGCGTCGCACGGCGGCGACGGTGTCTCGTCAGCCGGCGAGCAGAGGAACTGGGTCCCTTCGGGCTTCATGTAGAAGGTTCCGCCGATGTCGCCGATCATCGGCATGTCAGCCGGCCGCATCGCCGAGCGAGCGTTGATCGTGAACAGCGTTCGACGCAGTGGTTGCAAGCCGACGGGCGCAATGCCGGCAATGGCGGCCACCTCATCGCCCCACGCTCCCGCGGCGTTCACGACGACCGGAGCCTCGTAGACCTCCCCGTCGCGCGTCGTCGCCCGCCAACCCCCGTCGACCGCGGCGAGTGCAACGACACCTGACGACGTCCGGATCTCGCCCCCGAGCCGCCGCAGCGACCTGACGTATCCCTGGTGGAGCGCACTGACGTCGAGCTCCATCGATCCGGGCTCGAGCATGCACATTTCGAGCAACTCGCCGCGCAGGATCGGGCACATCTCAGTGGCCTCCTGGGGAGAGACCAGTTGGACCGACGGAACGAGCGGCTTGACCTCTCGCTCGAGGTCTTCGATCCGTTGGCGCTCGCCGATCCCGCCGAGCCACAGCAGCGGCATCGGCGTCAACAACGGCGAATCAAAGCCGTCCGGGGGATCCTCGAAGAAAGACCGGCTCGACACCGTGAGTCCACGAATGATCGGGCCGCCATAGCTCTCCAGGTACGTCGCTGCCGACCGCCCGGTCGTGTGGAACGCGAGCGACGCCTCCATCTCGACCAAGCACACCGTGCGGTCCACGGCGAGCTCGGCTCCGACTGACACGCCGGCGATGCCACCACCGACCACCAAGACCTCGAACCGGTTCACCACACGTGATCTCCTTCACGAACTTCGTATTCATGATCAGCCTGAGAGCCGCATGAGTTCTCGGCGGATGCGAGTACATGCAGTGCGGCGGGACGCGAGCGAAAGGCGAGTGGCACGGACAGCTCGGTCGCTTCGCCGTCGAGCGCGATTGCGAGCGTCGCGTCATCGGCATCGACGATCAGGTCTTGGGCCAGTTGGCGCACGGTCTGCTTGGTCGAGGCAAGACCCCCGAGTCGTGACTTGATCGCGCTGATGACCAATCGCCACCGTCGGTTGGTCGCGATGAAGTACACGCCCAATCGGTGATCCGTCAGCGACGTCCTGCGGCCGAGCCGCTGGCCGTGATCGTCGAACACGCCGTTGCCGATGAACAAGAAGGCGGTCGACACCGCGAAGGGATCGTTCGCGTCCAGGGTGAGGCGGAGCCGATGCGTGGGCAGGCGCCGGAGGGTGTGGACGACGGCGATCGGCACCGCCCGGATCTTTCCCCACCCGTGCAGGTCCCGGATCGCGTCGCGCTCGACGACCATCTTCGGATACACGCCGATCGATGCGTTGTTCACGAAAGCCCTGCCGTTCACCTCACCGATGTCGACGGGAGTCGCGACCGCTGCGGCCAGCCATCGGACGGACGTGGCGATGTCGCTGGTCGGCGCGCCTAGGTCCTTCGCAAAGTGGTTGAACGTTCCCATCGGCAGCACACCAAGCACCATGTCGGTTCCGGCCGCCACGCCCGCAGCGCAGTTCACACTGCCGTCGCCGCCGGCAATGATGATGGCGTCGACCCCTTCCTTCCAGGCGTCACGTATCGCATCCGGGAGGAGGCGAGGATCGATCGCGCTCACCGCCGCGTCGATTCCCTCGTCGGCGAAGGCCCGGGTGATCTGGTCGAGTTCTTCGGTGGTTTCGTCCACAGATCCGGCTGCGGCGTTGACCAGTACTGCGAATCTGCGTGTCATCGGCGTCTGTCGAAACGTGAGCAGTTCGGGGCGTCATCGTTGATGCTCGTTCGCATGGTTGTTCCTGTCGTCGCCCAGTTGCACCATCCGCCTGGGGCACCCATTGTGCCCCATTCGGTGCAGCGGTTGACGTCGACCTGGAACCGCTCAGCGGCCTGCTCGATCGCAGTGCATTGCAAACCATCGCGGGCAGTCGAGACGATGGCGGGAAATCGCTGCGGTGTCTAGGCGGCGAGGAATGCCTGTTGGGCAGAGGTGAGCACGTCGGTGCCGGGTGGCAGGATGTCAGGGCCGGCGAAGAGCACGGCCACCACGAGCCCGATCAGCTCGTCGGTGGCGAGAAGCGGAAGTGCACGCAGCCGGCGTTGAGCGGCATCGTCACCGAACGCGCAGAGCATCTCGGCCGATGTGCGGGCAGCGATCCGTTGTTTCGCGTGACGGTCCTGGCGCCGAGCGACGTAGTCCTGGAAGTCGTCGGGTTTGCGGCCTGCGTCGAGAATGATGCGGGCCACGTCACGTACGTCGGCCATGGTCAGCGACAGACCTTGGCCGACGATCGGATCGTTGAAGCCGGCGGCGTCACCGATCAGGACGACTCCAGGTGCGACGGGCGTGTCGGTCCAGGTGTCGACCGACTCGTGGGTTGCGATGGGTGTCACCAGTGTCCCGCCGGCCAGACGGGCGACGTCGGGCGATGCGCACTGGGCAAGGTCTGCGAGATAACGAGCTGCGCCGTCGGAACCGGCATAGCGGTGCACGTCGTGGTGCGCAAGGTACACCCGCGACCTCGACGGGCCCTGCGGGAAGCTGTACCAGTTCACGTCGGGTCCGGTGCCGTAGGAGTCGATGTGACTCGCGAGTGGCTCGGTTCCTTCGACGAGCCCACCTGTCATGTACTGCCGGACGGGGTCGCTGTGGAGCTCGATGCCGGCGGCCTTTCGGACGATGGATGCGCGGCCATCCGCCCCGACGAGCAATGCCGCTTCGGTCGTGTTCAGCGCTCCGTCACGATCTCGCCACCGCACGACCGGACGATCATCGTGGAGATCCAACTCGATCCCGTGGACGCCCCGTTCGACGCGGGCACCGCAGGCCGCGGCATGGTCGGTGAGCGCCTGGCAGGCCGCGGGATGGGTGAAGTTCAAGATTCCCCGGCAGCCCCCTGGCACAGCAGCGGGCACGTGCACGCCGTTCTGTTCCGCGATTTCGGCCGGAAACGCGCTGTCGTAGTACACCCACTCGGTCGTGAACCGGGCACCCGCGTCGAGCAGGGGTCGAAGCAGTCCGAGTTCCTCGGCGATGGCGACACCCCACGGTACGTACATCTCGCCGCGAACACGATCAGGAAACACCTCGGTGCGCTCGAGCACCCTGACCGCGAGCCCACCCCGAGCAAGAACAGCGGCGAGGCTTGACCCGCCGATACCACCACCGACCACCACGACGTCGACTGAGCTGTCCATGACTCTCCCTGATGTGATGCGCGGGCGACGCCCGTCGCACGATCATTCGCCACCACCGGATGTTCGGATCACCGCATCCTCGACGCATCGATCATGCCCAACTTGATCACCGGCAACCTCAGCGCATTGGTGACCTTTGGCCCTGCGCGATGTGTTGCTCGGTCAATACGTTGAGTCTTGGCGCGAAGGCATCCTTCGTCGACACCAAGGGAGAAGAGATGAACGTGATCATCATCGTCGGATCCAGACATGGTTCGACCCCGGCACCGGGTGCGGCGACGTGATGTGCACGGCCGAGCTCCTGTGGATCCCGCTCGGTGCCGGTCAGCACGTCGTGCGCATCAGTGGCCGTGCGTTCGAAGCGTTGACAGCGTTGGTCCAACGTCGTCGGGCGTGCGATCTGTACCACTCGGCGCTGGTCGTCACCGTCCCTGGCGGCCGCTCCGTGATCGAGATGACACCGGTCCCCGACCAGCACGGCGAGCAGCGCGGCGTGGTCGCCGAGGGCGCGGTCGGCTCGGCGTGGCTCGGCAAGCTCCGGCTGTTCCGCTACGAGATCCACCGCTGGCACGGCGGAGTCATCCCCGACGCCGACCAGGCCACCGCGACCACGATCCTGCATCTCGAGCTCGCCGACGCACAACGGCTCCTCGACCTCGTGCCATCCGTGCCCACACCCGTGTGGGGTCGAGACGAACTCGATGCCGGAGAGATGTGGAACTCGAACTCGGTCACCTCGTGGATCCTTCACCGCGCTGGCGTCGACACCACCGAACTCGCGCCACCCGTCGGTGGCAGGGCACCCGGGTGGGACGCGGGACTCGTGGTCGCAGCCCGAACCGACACCTCTGCGCCCACGGCGTCTGCGCCGGCCTCGGGGAAGGGTCTAGTACCATTCCTCGAGTGAGTTGCAGCGTCAGGTGTGACGCGGGGTTAGAGCGGTGAACACCCGATTTCCACTCGGCGCACTCTCGCGGCTTGACGGATCGCCAGGAGACGGCGTTCATCTGATGTGGACCGCGCCGCCGCCAGCCGGGTTCTCGATCGCCGGGTGGGACATCCAGCGCCGCGAATCCGCGGGACGGGTAAAGGTCGTGTGCACGCGACTCGCCGCTTCCCAGCTCGAAGCGCTCCATCGAGTGCTGCGGCTGCACACACCAGTCGCCGACTTCTCGGTGCGGCGGGCCGCGTGCCCCGGCTCGATCGCGCCGCCCACGGGCCTTCCAGCCGCGATCGGAACGGCGCCGCCGCCGCCGGCCGGGTGCGTGGCGTACCGCATTGTGATTCCCGGGCCGCACCGTGTCGTCGAGGTTCGAGTCGGCGTGACTGCAGCGGTCGTCATCGCGCTGAGCGTCGGCAAGGCGGTCGCGGCGCGCGAGGTGAAGGACCCCAACGGGATCCACACGCGGTTCGACGAGCTCAACGTCGACGAAGTCGTCATCTACGCCGGCTCGGCGGCCAAGTCACTCGAGATCTGCCTCGACCAGCCACCCGACCAACGCGAGGAGGACGCGATGTGGGCGCACGAACCGTTCCTCGCACACGGTCTGCAGCTTCCGCTCCGCACGCTCGACCCAACACTCGCGTCCGCGCCCGACGAACTCGCCCTCGCAACCGCGCGGCTGTTGCCGGGAGAGGAGCTCGATGCCGACGGGTTCGCTTCGCTCGCCGAGATGATGAACGCCGCCGCAGCGCAGGACAAGCACACGTCTCCGGTGTGGATGACCACGGTCACTCGCGACGAGCCCGACGACCCGTTCATCGACCTGCGCACGTGGTCGTACTCGCTCGCGACACTGGTCGATCCGGCGTGGCGACGTGCCCTCGCATTCGGATACCTCGACGGCAAGACCGGACTGACTCCCGGCACTGCGTACGACTACCGGGTCACGGGCCGCTTCCGCCGCCGCGACCTCGACGAGCAATTCTCGGGGTTCCACACCGTGCCACTCGGGACCACCGTCCCCAACTCGTTCGCGCTGGGCATGATCTCACTCCTCACACCGTCGCCTTCGATCGTCGCGTTGTTGCCCGAGCCGGCGGGCGGCGCGCTCGACGCCACAGGCCGCAAGGGCATTGTTCTGACCGGCGACCCCTGCCTCACGCTCTCGTTCGCGACGCCGGTCACCAGCGTGGTCCTCGACGTCGCGCCCGGGGCGCTGCTGCGGTGGGCGGCGACGACGACAGAGTTCCTGCCGGGCCTGCCGTTCACGCTGTTCGGTGACGCGTTGCCACCCGGCGAGCCTGGTGTCATCACGACGCCCCAACCCGTCGACACCATCGTCGTGTCCGGCGAAGGATTCTTGTTCGGCATCCGGTCCGTGACGCCCGGTGTCGAGCCGGACGAGGTCGTGTTGGTGTCGGAAGTGGCCCACAACGTCGTCTTCGCCGACAGCCCACTCCCTGCCGCGCCTGTCTCGGTGACGTCCGCGAACCTCCAGGAGCCGATCGCGCCGACCGATCCTGGCACGCGGCCGGAGCCACCCCAGGCCCTCGGGTTCGAGGTGCGTTGGGAGCCCGCACCGCCGCCCGGAAACGCGCCGGTCACGTGGCCGGGCGACCTCGATGCGGTTCCGCCGTTCGAGGCGCTCGGGTTCCGAATCGAGCGACGCCGCGTGGACGACGACGGACCGTTCGTCCCGTTCGACCAACTGGTGTTCGGATCGCGTGGCGCCGGCCACACCCCGCCTGCCCTGCGACCCGGCGTCGATCTCCTCGCCGCGTTTGCGGACAGCGCGCCGCCGATCGCGCCCGTGACGACCACGATGTCGTTCGCGGACGTGCTCGTCGACGCCAAGCATCAAGGCCCCCCGCCGGGCAGCACCCATCAGTATCGGATCTCTGCGGTCGATCCGATCGGACGGCTCTCGCCCATCGCAACCGCCGGGCCCGTCGTCCGCCTCGAAAAGCACCGGCCGCCACCTCAGCCGGTCGGCCCGGCAACCCCGCCAGCCGCAGGGGCGATCGGCACCCCGGGCGTGCGCTCGCGAGTACTGCAGTCGAGCGATCCCGATCTCGCCCCCGACGATCGGGCGTTGCTCGGTCCGAGCCAGAACGCGATAGTCGTGGAATGGGGATGGACCGAACAGGAACGTGACGCCGATCCGCACGCCAGGGAGTTCCGCGTCTACTGGCAGCCCCTCCCGCCAGACCTGATCACCGGCGAGACGACCGGGATGCCAGCCGTCGTCAACGGGCTGTTCGAACTGACGGCGACGCTCGACCAGGCGGTCGACGCCGATGCCATGACGGGCCGGTACCTGCCGCTGCCCGACCACCCGTTCCGTGTCGCGGGCCATTCCGCGGGGCAGACGATCACTGTGCGGCTCGAACCGAGCGCGACCGATCCGGCCGCCACGCCGGCGCCCGCCCCCATCACGTTCCGCCCACCGCTCACCGGTCGCGAGCAGCACCCGCCGGCGTGGGCCGAGCGCATTGCGGTCATCGCGATCGACGCGCGGAACTCCTACCGGCTCGTCATCCGCGATCGGCTCGCACTCGACGCACACCATCCGCGCGCCACCGTGTGGGTGGGTGTCAGCAGCGCGGACGACCAGGCATACGTCGCCGACTCGCTCCCGGCTCCGACGCTGAACGGCGGGCGCGTGGGCAACGAGAGCGCCATCGTCGTCGCGCCGGTGTCGGCGCGCTACCTCGGCCGGCCGGATCTGACGGTGCCACCGCCGCTCCCCGATGTGCCCGAAGTGGTGACCGACGAACCGGTCGGCGACCACGTTGCGGTCGTGGTCGACCTGCCGACGCTGCTCGCATCGGTGACGGTGCCGTCCGGACACCTCATCCAGTTCGAGCGGCTCGGGCTGGATCGGATCGTCGCGGCGATGAGCGCTCGTGCCGACGGCACGGTGGGCGCCGAGTTGCCCGACCGGACGACGCAGCACTACACGCTCTCCAACCCGACCGATCACACCGATCTGCTCGCCCAGATCCGCACGGGCACGCCGGCCAGGGTCGAGGGACGATTCCTGATGGACTTCCTCGTCCGGTTCCTCGCCCACCTCGATCCGCTGTGGGAGGTGGTCGCGCCGTCGCCGGTGGCGTTCGGAGCGCTGACCGACACGCTTGCGTCGAAGGCAGAGCGCTACGTGCATCGCATCCGCCTGGTCGATGCGGCCGGCCACGTGTCGGCCGGCGCGGCGATCCCCGAGCAGATCGTGCGCGTGCCGTCACTGCGTTCGCCCGGGCCGCCGGAGGTGCACGCGACGGGTGATGGCGGCTCCGTCGACCTCGTGGTGCGAATTCGCGACGCGTTCGACGTCCGCGCGGTGCTCGTGTTCGCGCTCATCGACAACGCAAACCTGCCACCGGGCAACAACGAGCGCGGTCCCAGCCAACTGCTCCGACTCACCAACCGGCGCGGCCTCGCGCCCGTTGACGGCATCCGCCTCCGCCTCGCCGACACCACGTTGCTCGCCCCCGCGCTCGTGATCGACGCCACGGCCGGGGCGACCGAGCCCCCGGACCGCATCCTGCAGGCGGCGCTGCCCGCCGGGAACGACCGTCGGGTCTCGATCTGGTCGGCGACTCTCACGCGCGACGGCATCGCGTCACGGCTCGCAGGTCCGGTCGTCGCCCTCACCGGTCCGGCCCCGCTGCAGGCGCCGACCCCGGTCGTCACGACCGCCGCCGGGACCGACACCGCCGTGTGGGCGGCGGGGACATCGTTGCTCGCCCTCGAGCGCAGCGCCGATGGCGGTGCGTCGTGGCGACGCGTCACACCCTGGCTCGCCGCAGGAACCACGACGGTGTCGGTCGCGTCCGCGCCCGGTGACGTCCGGTACCGAGCGGTGGTTCGCGGCCGTGGTGGATCGCAGACGACAGGTGTGGAGGTGGTGCCGACATGACGTTTGCCGCTCCAGTCGAACCCGCGGGTTGGGCGTTCGAGACCCCTGGGACATTCGTCGTCCCGCCCGGATTGCGCTTCGCGGGGGTGCGCCTCCGCGCGTTGCGGGCGACACGCCCCCTCGCGGCGGAGGTGCTCGTGCCGGTGACCGGCATCCTTCGCAGCGTTCTCGCCGGCCTCCGCACCGTCGTCGAGGTGCAGGCCAACCCGTTCGTCATGCGCGCCGCCGCGCAGGCGGTGCCGTTCGGGGTGCCGACCTTCTACCTCGTCTTCGAGCCGGGAACGACGTTCGAGCCGTTCTCCGACGGCGACTTTGCGCCTGCCGGCGAGCCGCTCGCCAACGTCGCCGAGGTACAGATCGTCTGTGCCGGACAAGATCGTCTCGCCCGAGATCCTGCGCTCTGGTCCCGGCTCATCGCGACGGCGGGTGCTCCCGACGGATGGGTTGCGTTCGCCGATGCCGTCGAAACGGCGACGGCCGGTCCTGACCCGCCGGTGCTGCTGCTCGATCACGCCGGCGCGCCCGTCGACGACGCTGCCGTCGAGATCACCGTGGGCCAAACGACCGTCACCGCCACCCTCACACCCGACGACCACGGCGACGTGCAACGGGCCGTCGCCCGGATGCACGCCGCCGACCCGGGCGGCATGCCGCTCACCAGCCTGTTCGCATCCGGGCCGACGGCGCGCCTGCGACCCATCGGCACCGACATCGAGATCGCGGCAGTCGACGACGGAGTGTTCGCCGCCGCGTCGTTGGACGCGACCGCTCAGCGGCGGCATCTCGCCTTCACGGATCTGCGCGACTGGTTCGCACCGCAGTTCGCCAGCCCGATCGCGGGCACGCCGCTCCCGGACTACTCGCGCGGCAATCGCTTCACCCCGTTCGTCAATGGCAAGCCCTACTTCGACGATCTGTTCGAACGCCTTCGCGACGCTGCGACTGCGGCCCGGGATGGGCTCGCCGGAGGGCTGCACCTGGTGGGTGGCTGGAAGACGTTCCCCGACGAGCAGCTCACCGAGCCGCAACCGCACGAGGATGGGGTACTCGACCTGCCGACGACGCTCATCCAGGCCGCCACACTGCTCGACAGCCACGGCGGCGCGACACGATTCCTGTCGCCGCAGTTCATCCAGCTCGACCCCGGCTCGCCGGTCGAGACGGCCGAACTGGTCTTCGTCAGCACGTTGATCGGCGTGGCGTTCGCCGGCATGGACGTCGACTTCCTGCGCAGCGACCCGGCCGGCGCGGTGATCCTGATCGGCCTGTTCGCCGCCAACGCCATCGCCATCGACTGGATCATCTCGAGCGACGGTCGCGCCCTCGAACCGAACGCCGACATGCTCGAGGTGTTCTCGTCGCTGCCGAGCGTCGAGAGCGCGTTCGGTCCGCACCCGGCGACCGTCGAGGACAACCCGGCCGCCCCGCCACTCTCGGGCTTCCCGTTCGACCAGCTCGTCACGCTCATCCGCCACTTCGGCTTCTACCACCAGAAGTTCGCGGTCGTGGCCGCGGGAGAACGTCGCTTCGCCTACTGCGGCGGCATCGACATCAACCCGAACCGCCTCGACGACGCCCGCCACCTGCAAGCCGGCCCGTACCACGATGTTCACGCCAAGATCGAGGGGCCGGCGGCGCGTGACGTCGAGGTGTCGTTCCAGCAGCGGTGGAGCCGCGACGGCGGTGGCACATCGCTCGCGTTCCAGCCCGACGGTGACTACGGCGACGTCGGCGGCGATGTCGTGCAGGTGGCCCGCACATACTTCAGGGCCGCCGATCCGTCACGACGGCTCAACTTCGCACCGAACGGCGATCGCACGATCCTCGACACGATGCTGCGCGCGATCAGCCATGCCCGCGAGTACATCTACATCGCCGATCAGTACTTCACCCCGCCCGCGCAGTACTGCGACACACTCGTGAACAAGGTCGCGAGCGGCGACATCGGCGCGCTCGTCATCGCGTTGCCGTCGTCACCCGACCAGCCGTTCGGTGAGGTGCAGCGATACCACCTCGTCGATCGCCTTCGCGAGGCCGACGGCGGTCGGGGCATCGTGCGCATCGGCTACCCGAGACGTCACTACACGGTCGCCGAGAACCAGCTCCGGGCGTCGTCGGGACGGCTCGTCCTGCTCGCCGACCTCCCGCCGGCCCCGGGCGTCAACCCGACCATCGTCCTCGGCCCGAAAGCACGGCTGCCCCAACCGCCGTTCTGGGTCGCGGTCGATGGCGAGTTGATGTACGCGTACAACGAGTCGATCAGCACCAACCCCGACCCGGCCAAAGGCCTCGTGTTCGATGTCGTCCGCGGCGGCGAGACGCGATTGTTCCGCGGCGGGCCGGTCACACCGGCGTCGGGCCCGCGCCCACGCGATCACAAGGCGGGGGCCGCGGCGACGGTCGTCAGCTTCGCCGGCATCTACGTGCACGCCAAGATGATGATCGTCGACGACGTGTTCATCGGCATCGGCTCGGCGAACCTCAACCGGCGCGGATTGTGCCACGACGGGGAGATCACCGCGTTCAGCGTTCCCGAGCAGCTGCGGACGTCGCCCGCCAACCCCGCTGCCGCGCTCCGGCGCCAGCTCTGGGCCGAGATGCTCGATCTGCCGATGACGATCGCCGGTCCACTGCTCGCCGATCCGATCGCCGCGGCCCGGCTGTTCGACCGTGCCCCGTTCGAGGGCAACCGCTTCACCGACGTCGATGCCGTCCCGACCAAGCTGATGTGGGATGCGACGTTCGGCGACGGGATCGTGCTGAACGTGCTGCGGGCGTTGCTCGTCGACGACTTCGTCGTGTTCGACCACGAGAAGATCTTCGATGCCATCGTCGACCCGACGAGCGCTGTGGAGACCGCCTGATGGCCGCCGCTCGCCTCACGCTCTTCGATCTGTTCGGCGACCCGACGGGAGGATGGCCGACCGAGATCGTCCGCTCGCACACGGGCATCACCGCAGCCGAGAACGCGCCCGCTGTTTCGGCGTGGCTCGCGTCCCTCAACGAAACGGTACTCGTCGGCGATGTCCGCACCGGCGCCTCGGCGGAACGCGTCGCCGTCTCGGCCCGGCTCAGCGTGCAGGCGGGCCTCGGGTTCCCCACGTTCTCCGAGGGCTGGCCATTCGTGATCGCGTCGATGCCCGACGTCGAGTTCCGGGTGCAGCCCTACACCGACCCAACCCGTTCGGCGCAACTGTTCGCGTCGATGGGCGACACCGGCCTCGACCTGCTCGTGGAGGGGTTGCCGGTCGAGATCCGCCTGCCGGAAGGGCTCGTGAAACCACACCCCGACGAGCCCGGCGACGCCCTCGGCGACGTCACCATCAAGGTGGGCGAGTTCGAGCCGGGCCGCCTCGACGACCTGATGATCGTCTATCGGCGCACGGAGCCGACCTCGATCTTCGTGCACGTGCGCCTGCGCATGGATGAGGAGTTCCAATTCGACATCCAGCCGGCGGTGCCGATCTCGTTCGGGCGCTGCGCGCTGTCGGAGATACCCTGCACTGCGGTCCACGACTTCCGGCTCATCCCGTCGCCGGCCATCGCCCTCGATCACCACGAGTGGCTGCGTCACGGTGTGGAACCCTGGCTCCCCAGCCACACCGGACCGTACGACGGGTTGTTCTCGGTTCGAACCGTGGACATCGACGAAGCCGCCGAGGGCCTTCGCGACGTCACCGAGTTCCTCAACCACCACAGCACTGACCAGCATCCAGCCGCAGAGTTCGTGCTCGACGACCTCGTCGTCCCGTTCCACGGCCCGTTCTGGCTGCCGATACCACGGCACATCACGGTCGGCATCCGCCGCAACGTGCTCGACCCGGCCAACAAGGAGCAGGTGTTCAACTTCGATCGGGCCCCGGTCGATCTTCACCTCGTCGAAGATCGGAGACTGGCCCTCGTCGTCGAGTCGTTCTTCTACCAGTCGCTGCCGAGCAGCGACATCGACCAAACCCTCGGCCTCACGTTCGACCTCGCCCTCGTGTGGGGCAACAAGGACGCCCCCAACAACGCCTTGGCAATCGGGCTGGAGGAGGACTACACGATCGTCACGGGCTACCGCCGCGACTTCGGCGGCGATGGCTTGCCGTCGCCCGGCACGACACCGGAGAAGCTGAAGACGAACGAACTGCTCCACATTGAGATCGCCGGCGTCGTGATCATCGACATCATGGGGTTCAAGGTCGGCCTTTCCCTCGGCCGCAAGTTCGGCCAGGGCAAGTCGGTCGGCGACAGCCTCGTCGCCACGATGGACCTGTTCGTGTCGATGCCGCCCACCGGAGCGTCGGACACCTCCTTCTTTCGCCTGCGCGGGCTGAACGGAGAGAAGGTCGCATTCGCCGTCGAGGGGCTCGGGTGGCGATTCGGCGGGTTGCACTTCGACGGTCTCGCGCTCCCCGACGGCGTCGTCGCCTACGTCGGCCCGGTCGCATTCGTGTTCTCCGAGATCGGGCTCACCGCCGAGCACGGCGCCAGCTATCTCAGCTTCTCCGGCGGGTTGATCATCGGCAAGCCGGCCGGCACCTCGGGGTCGCTCATCGTGCGCCGGCTGCGCAACCGATTTGCCGGTGACACGACGCAGCCCGAGTGGAAGCTCGACGGGTTCTTCCTCCGGTTGCAGGGCTCCGGACTGCTGATCGAGGCCGGCGGCTACTACACCGAGATCGACGAGCCGGACGGCACGACGGGGTCGGAGTTCGGCTTCACCGGAATCGTCGACTTCTCCGTCGCCAAGCGACACCACCGCATCGGCATCGACCTCGTGCGCGGCGAACGGACGTCGCCGGCCGGCCACTTCACGTACTTCTTGTTCCAGGCGTTCTACGCCGGCCAGATCGGCCCGTTCGGCGGCATCGAGCTGCGCAGCGTCCGGTTCCTCTACGCCGACAACATGGTGCCCAAGCTCGCACCGGTCGGCGGAGACGACCGTCACCTGAGGTACTACAAGTGGTACCTCGACAGCGATCCGCTCACGGTGCCGGGTGACCGCCGGCTGGCCGCCTGGAAGCCGAGCAACGAATCCTGGGCGCTCGGCATCGGGGCCAGCGCATCGTTCGTCGCTCTCGGCTCGCTCGTCGAACTCGATGCGTTCGTGCTCGGTGTTCGCGGCCCCGACGAGCGGGGACTCCTGGTCGCGGCCCGGCTGTTCGTCATGAACAACAAGACCAAACCGCTCGGCTACCTGGCCATCGAGTTCGACCGGGCGTCAGGGCGGACAAGCGCCGTGCTCGGTATCGACGCGACGCTCGACAAGTTCATGGAGAACGCGCCGGCATGGATGGCCGAGGCCGGCCGCTTCACCGGGACGCTGTTCCTGTCCAACGATCCCCAGACCCTGGCCATCGGGCGCCTGGCCGACCAGAAGACGTGGCTCGCTCTCCGCTTCGACGTCGACGTCTTCGCCAAGGCGTCCCTCGTCATCGGGTTCTGCCTCGAACTCGTCGAGGACGGACCGAAGGGCTTCGGCCTCACCGTTCGACTCGAAGGGCTCATCGGCAAGAAGGGCGTCGTCGCGCTGACCTTCCATGCCGGCTTCGGCGCGGTCGTCCTCGTGTTCACGACCGGTTCGAGCGACTACTCGGCGATGATCTCGATCGAGGCCGCGATCCGGTTCGTGCTGTTCGGGTTCCTCCGCATCGGTGTCAGCGCGAAGGCCGAGTTCCGCGTGGTCGGCGCCAGCCCGGCGCGCTGGGACCTGACCGCCGAGGTTCGTCTGGAGACACCGTGGTGGTTGCCGGACGTGACGTGGCGGCTCGCCTTCTCCAACGGAGAGCTCGCTCCCGAACAGCTGAGCACGACATCGTCGCCGCTGCGGGGCGCGGCCGCCTCCGAACCTGGAAGCGGCCGGCACCTCGCAACGCACCTCGAGCGGTTCGACCCGGCGTGGGACGGCACCGGCGTGGCGCCGCTCCACTCAGTCGTCGAGCTGCGCGCGCCGACGCGCCCCGAAGCGCAACGTCTCGCCAACCTCGCCGCCGACGCCGGTCTGCAGCCGGTCGCCACCGACGCGACGATCGCAGTGGAGTGGAGCGTGGCGATCAACGACCGGCTCGGCCTGGCGAGCGACGTTGCGTCAGGTCTCGGCGACCAGATGTCGGGTGACCTCGCGATGACCTACGACCTCGTCGGCATCGCGGTACGGCGGCGCGCCCGCTTCGGCCCCGACCGCAGCTGGAAGTCGCTCGACGACCGCGTCGAGCTGCAGGCCGATTTCAGCGATCCCGGCGGTGTGCAGCTCAGCGGCGAGTTCTCCCCGCAGGTGCTGTCGAAGCGCTGGGATCTCGACCTCCTCATCGGCGACGACTCGGCCCCGAAGAAGCTGCTCATCAATGCGATCGCGCCGTTCGAGTTCACCACCACCGCCGACGTCGAACGCGACGAACGCCTGATTCGCCGCCATCCACACTGGCCGTGCTGCGACCACCCCGACGACAAGGATCTGTTCGACCTGTTCCACCGCGTCTCGTGGCGCGAAACGCTTGCGGGTACGTCGCTCGCGGTTCCGGTGGCCTCGCAGTTCACCGACAGTTCGAGCATGCTCCGCTTCCCACGGGTGGCGTGGTCGCATCCCGCCGGATTCGCCGGCCTGCCGTCCAACGCGCTCGTCGCGGCCGCCGACATGGCTCTGCCCGGCATCGTCGCACGCGCCGACTTCGACGACGACGCTGCGGTCTGCAGTGTGCGGATGGCGTGGCCGCGCGGTTCGTTGGCCGTGCTGTGTGCGTTCGACGCCGCGGGCAAAGAGGTCGGGCGGCGCGACCTCGGGCCCGGCTCGGCGGCGTTCGTGACGACCCTCTTCGGGGCGCAAGGCCCGATCCGCCGGCTCGAACTGCGGGTGTTGCGCCCGGCCGCGCACGGCACCGCAACCACATTCGCCGCCGCGTCGATCGGGACGATCGTCGAAGTCGACGAGGTCGCCTACGTACGGCTGCGCGACTACCTAGATCTCCTCGGTTCGTCGAAGGCGTGCGAGGGTGGCGGAGGCGGAGGCGGCTTCGAGGGGAAGGGCAAGCTCGGTCTGTTGCCGAACCACGAATACGAGTTGCGCTTCACCACTCGTGTCACCGTCACACATCCGTCGGTGCCGGCCGAGTCGGCCGACGTCGACGAGTTCGTGTACGTCAGGACCAAGGGTCTGCCCGGTTTGAACGCCGTCACCCGTGTCGGCGAGGAGCTCGACCCGTACGTCCGCGGCGCGTACGCTGGAGGGCGCGCCGGCATGATCTACAGCAGCGAGCCGATCACACTTGCCTTCTCGGAGGACTTCCACGTCGCGGTGCCCCTGTCGGTGCGACCCCCCGGCAGCGCCGACGAGCACACGACTCTGCTCCGGATGCATCTCCTCGTCACCCCCGACATCGCTGTCGGGGGCGGCACCGTGATCACCACGACCGCCGACGACTGGGTGGTCGCTCATCGCGGCAGCGGCATGCCACCGCCACCAATCGGCTGGACGTGGTTGCCCAAGCGGACTGCATCACGGAGTGCGGCCAGTGGCATGGTCACTCTCAACTCGAGCCGCCTGCGCCTCGCGCCGATGACCCAGCGGGCCGGCGTCCCGTGCTCGCCCGCTGACCCGCGCAACGTGATCGGCACGGTGCTCGTCGCCCCGCCGCAGGGGGACCTGCCGGCCGGGGAGCCGACTGAACTGTGGCCCGCCGGGGCTCACCTCACCGCCGCCGTCCGCGTCGAGGGCGCCGGATTCGTGGACCGCCGTCCGTTCGCGGTCGGCGACGAGACCGCATTCGACCGTTCCAGCGGATCGTGGAGTGTGGTCGACGGCGAGCTGCGAGTGGCGGGATCGGGGCGCCATGTCGCCGTGTTTGGAGAGACCGACTGGGATCATCTCGACGCCGCCGTCACCATCGCGGACGGCTCGTCCTCCGGCATCGGTTTCGGGATCAGTACGGTGAGCGGCGCGGCACGCGGCCTGTTCGTGACGGTCGAGGGATCGCGTCTCGTCGTGCGGCGCCGCATCGTGCCGGGCGGCATGCTGGTGGAGGTCGGCGCCACGGATCTTCCAGCCGTCGCCCGGCCGGTCTCCGTGCGCGTGACGTCGTACGACGACCGGTTGCGCGCCTCGGTCGGTGAGGCGGTCGTCGACGTCGAGCGGGGCGAGGTGCGCGAAGGACGACTCTGCCTCGTTGCCGAGGGACCAGCCGCATTCGCTTCGACGGAGGTGCGCGGCCTGGACCTCTACCGGTTCCCGGTGGCCGTGAGCCGGTTCCGGTCGTTCGGAGACCACGTGGCGACCTGGAGCGGCCATCTCATCGATCTGGCTCCCAACGCGCTCGGGCCCGGCACGACGGTCTCCACGGCGTCAACGCTGTGGGCCGAGACGTCAGCCGACCTGCCGGCAGCGATGGCCCCCGGCTCGTCGACGGCGGAACGTCAGCGGCTGTTCGGCACGTGGACAGCCGGGCTCGGCCTCGCGCTCACCGAGGACATCCGAGACGTGCAGATCAGCCGATTCGTCGTCGCCGGCCACGCTGACGCCATCCTGATCGAATCGCCAGAACCGCTCGACTTCACAGCCGAGATCGGAGTGGTGATGACCCGCCGACAGCGCACCGAACTCCGTCCGCCGAACCGTCCACCCCTCGTGCCCGATCGCCCACTGCGTGATCGACTCGCCACGCTGGCCCACGAACCGCCCGCGCCTGTCCGCCCGCCGAGACGGCCAGGCGTCGACGACGCGATTCTCGACGCCGACCTCATCGACGGCGGCATCCGCCTCACGCTGCACCACACGCTCGGCAACGCCGGGATCCTGTCGGTCATCGCGGTGGACGACACCGGCACAGCGCAGCTGCATCGCGGTCGGGTACGCCCCGGTCTCCTACCAGGCGCCCCGGCGACCCTCCCCGTGGCGCTCGTCGGACCGCTCCCACACGTGCCGCTCGGCGCCGAGGTCGCCCACGCGCTCGGCGGCGCGCAGCTGGGACTCGTGCTCCTCACGACCAACGACTTCGCCGACCTGCTCGGGCACATCCTCTTTCAGCCGGTGGTCGAGGTCGATGTCGACGTCCCGGTCCAGGTCATCGCATCAGGCGACAGCCGTCGGGCGATCATCGTCCGGGCGAACGGCACACAATTCGCGACCGGCGCCCACCGGCTCGCGCTCTCGCTCTCGCGCCGTCGCTGGGAGACCACCGACCCGGCCGACGATCAGAACACCTACGCCGCCACCGTGACCCTCACCCTCGGGCTGTAGCAAGCCGGAGATGTCAGCTGGCGCGCAGTGCCGGGAACTTGTGGCGAGCCCTGCGTCCCGCTGAGGGCGGCTTGCCCCCCAACAAGATTCGATCCCGCCTTCTGGAGCTGGGGGAATCGAACCCCCGGTCTCTGAGCTGCGTTGTTGCTGATCAGAGGCTATGTGGCCAGGTCAGCGGTGGTTTTCGAGTGCCCGTGAGTGACCGGAGATGACCGGCAGTCAACGGTGTGTTTGACGCCCCTTCGCCGCCCCCACCGCCTTATTCCCGCCCTCGGCGGTCTAGCGCTCGGGTTGGCGTTGGAGCCAGCGTTGGAGTGTGTCGGTGGTCCACGTGGCAACGCCGGTGCCGAGGAAGTCGTTGTCGTTGGTCCAGATCGCCGCGTTGAGCGCGAGCGCGCTCGCAACCGCCGGCCAGTCCCTGGGGTCGCGAAGCGAACGCTCTCGTGCTTCGCCCTCAAGGGCGGCGTAGATGCCCTCGTCCAAGACGACGATGTTGGCTTCGATCGCCGCAAGGCAAGCGGCGGTCAACTCGTCGCCGAGCATAGGTTCGAGGCCGCGACGACGGACGAACGCGGTGATGCGCCGGGGGAGCTCGACTTGGGTCTCGCCCCACATCTGTTCGGGGAGAAAGAGCTCAAGCCGATCATCGCCGAGGCGGGTCCGACCCGCAGCCCGAAGCAGTTCGCCGACGAGCACGCTCGTGTCGACCACGAGCCGCATCAGCGCGTGCGGCGCCTGGGTGCGATTTCCTGCACGAGTTCGTCCTCGTCGAGTCCCGACCGAGCGACGATGTCATCGACGAGCCCGCCGAGCCGACCGAGGACCTTCCGTCCGGCCCGACGGTCTTTGGCTGTGATCGGTACGAAGAACCCGATCGGTTCGCCGTGTCTCTCGATGACCAGCGTTTCGCCGCCCGCGAGTATGGAGGACGCTTGGTCCCTGAATTCTCTGACGCCGATCGATCTCACTGTGTCACGCTCCTTTGTGACCACAAGTGTAGCCACAACATTTCGGGGGCTTCAAGGCACTGCCGATACCGTCAGTGGATGGGCCCCTGCAACGGCGAGGATCACCAGTCCGGCCGTCGAGTCGATCATGGCCTGCGCGTCGATCAACACATCTCCGCTGCACAAGGATTGGTGCCGTGAATCCTCCGAAGGTCAACGAGTCCGACTTCGCCAGCGCCGAAGCACTGCAGCGGTGGTGCGACCACATTGGTGGCGCAGGACTCCGCGGAACGGGAACTGCCACCCACAACGACATCATCGCCTGGGTCGAGCAGTCGCTGAGCGCGGTTCCGGGTCTGACGCTCCGTACCGACGAGTACGACATCCTGCGCTGGCAGCCGATCCCCGAAGGTAACTTGGCCGCTGCGGGTGCGCTCGACATCGACGGAGCCGCCATCGCAATCTCCGGAGCCGTCCCGTACACGCTCGCTTCCAGCAACACCGGGCCGCTGGTGTATCTGCCAGTCGGCGAGGAGCTCACCGCCGACAACGCCGCCGGTCGCGTCGTGCTGCGCGACTTGCCACACCTCCCACTTCCCTATGACGCTCTGCTCAGTCTGGGACTGCACGCCACTGCCGACTGCGACGAGTTGCGCGGCCAGACCTGGGATCGACCGGGCCTCGCCGACGGGATCCTCCACAAGGACCTCCTCGCAGCGGGTACCGCGGGTGCAGCCGGAGTCCATGCTGCGACCTGGAGTTTCTCAACGGATGCTCCGTTGCTGGGGGGTGAGGCAACCCCGGCCATCCTGGCTGCAATTCCCCTGATCACAAGGCTTGCGAGCGGTCGTGGGGATTTTCACCGCCCTCGTGGTGTTCGCATAACCGCTGGTCAGAGCCTATTCTTGTGTCAGGCGACGTGGAGGAAGCGGCGGAGTGCTTCGCGGATGATCTCGCTGGTGCTGGTGTCGTCGGCGGTGGCACGTGCTTCGACGGCGGCGCGTAGTTCGGGGTCGAGGCGTACGGGGACGACTTCGGCGGGGCCGGAGCCCATCGGTGGGCGGCCACCGCGGGGTCGCAGCGTGCTGATGTCGTAGCCGGCTTCGGCCTCGTCGGCCATGCGTTCGATGTCGGCGTCGGTGATCGGCTTGCCTCGCGAGGTGCCGACGACGGCGGTGGTCTTCTTGTTGGTCATGGTTTGGTCTCCGGTGGGCGGGGGAGCAACCCGCGGTAGTGGACCCGCATCGGCATGGCGTGGATGACCATCTCGCGTCCGTCGTCGAAGTGGAGCACGATCACCTCGAGCATGTTGCCGGAGCGGTCGGGTCCGAGAAAAAGCGTTCGCAGTGGTGACTCGTCGTCGCCCATGTCGGCGACCACGAACGCATTCGCGACGGCGTGGTGGACATCGTCGGTGACCACGCAGTGTTTGCTCGCCGAGCGGTGAAACTCCACACGCATGAATCGTATTACACAACCTCATTGAACACAACGGGCCGTCACCGGCCTGAGCGCCTCAGCCACCACGTGATACGCCGTGCTGGCTGTGCCGCTGGTAGGTCCGGCAGGGTTGCGGCGGACGAAGATGATGTGCATCCCGGTCGTCTGACGGAGGTCGGCAACAAGATTTGCAGTGCCGAAATGAGGCCGACGTCTTCGAGCACGATGGCTGTAGGCCATCGACACTCGACGGACACCGCTGATCGCGTCGGCCAGTTGGTCGATGTTGTCGTCGACGGTTGTTCCCTCGGGCAGGTGACGCCGGTGCGCCGCCAGCTTCAGCCGTGCCGAAGCAAGCGTGGGGCGGACGTCGTCGTGGAGGTGGCGGCGCACGCAGCGTCGTTCCTAGGATTGGGCGTTCCGGTTCGGTGGTCCCTGCGATCGACACCTCGGCGGCGGTAGCAGCGATCAACAACTGTGCCTCCTGGTGGATGCCAAGTCAGCGTGGTGGGCGCACCACGGGCGCAGCTGGTTCAGCCCGGCGGTCGGGCGAAGAGCTTCGCGTACACGGGCGACCTGGCCGCTGCGTTGGTCCGTGCCTGGCGGCGCGCTTCCTCGGTCGCCATCGGCGGCACCGTCCGACGTTCCAACTCCAGGGACGCAGCAAGCGGTAGCTCGACCGAGCGGTCGACGAGGAACTTGGCGGTGCGCACTGCGTAGGGCTCCAGCGCAGCGAGCTCGATCGCGAGCGCGCGTGCCACCGGCATCACATCCGCCGGCTCCACCACTTCGTCGACGAGTCCGATCCGGAGTGCGTCCGTTGCGGTGAGGGCCGCCCCGGTCATGATCATCCGCTTCGCCGCGGTCACACCCACAATGCGGGCGAGACGGGCCGTGGCCCCGCCCATCGGAAGTTCCCCGAACTGCACTTCCGGCAGCCCGATGGTCGCCGACGCGGACATGACGCGGAAGTCGCACGCCAGCGCGATCTCACACCCGCCGCCCATGGCCGACCCATTGATGGCGGCAATGAGGGGCTGCTGGACGAGATCGAAGCCCAGCCGAACGCCAGGTGTCCACGGCGACGCGATCAGCGCCGCCGCGAGGTCCACGCCGGCACAGAAGTGTCGGCCCGACCCGGTGACCACCACGGCACGGACGTGCTCGTCGGCGGCCAGTTCGCCCTCGACCCGCATCAGTTCCGCGAGCATCTCGGCATCGAGCGCATTCGCACGCTCGGGTCGGTGCAACGTCAGCACAGCGACGTGGCCATAGCGCTCGAGCAGGACCGAGGTCCCGGTCATGCGGTAGCGGTTCCGGCCTCGTTGAGGGCCTCGATCTCGCGGTTGCGCGCCCGACGATGCCGTTGCCGCAGTGCCCACTGGGACGAGGCGACGGCCAGCACGAGCGCACACCCGTTGAACACAGGCTCGAACCACACGGGCGCGCCCATCTGCTGCAACCCGGCCACCGCGATGGCGAGCGTGTAGACGGCGATGATGGTGCCGGCCACGTTGAACCGGCCGGGCCGCACCGTGGTGGCACCCAGGAAGGCGCCGGCAAAAGCAGGCAGCAGCAACGAAGCACCGGTCGAGGGTGACGCCGTGCCGAGGCGCGAACCCAGCACAAGACCCGCCAGGCCGGCGAGGAACGCCGACGTGATAAAGGCACCGATCACATATCGCTTCGTGGAGATTCCGGTGAGGCGCGCCGCTCGCTCGTTACCGCCCGTGGCGTACATCCGACGCCCGACCGGCAGCATGCCGAGCACGAGGCCGAGCACGATGGCCACGACCACGACGAGGATCACCGGGTGTGGGATTCCAATGAACTTCCCGCGCGCGAGGTCGGTGAAGCTGGGGGGCACGTCGCCGAAGATCGTCTTGCCGTCGCTGTAGGCGAGCGCGATGCCGGCCACGATGCTGCTGGTGCCCAGCGTGGCGACGAACGCGTCGACCTGGAGGACGACCACCAGCAGTCCGTTGACGAGACCGATCACGACAGCGAAGCAGAGTGTGACGAGGATCGCGACCGCTGGCGACCATCCCTGTTTCACGATGATCCCGATCGCGAGCACGTGGCTGATGGAGAGCACGGCCGCGACCGAGAGGTCGAACCGTCCGACGATGAGCGGCACCATGGCGGCGAACGCGAGCAGCACGACAATGGTCTGGTTGTCGAGGATCGAGCGGTAGTTGTCGACGGTGGCGAAGCTGTCCGGCTCGAGCACGGAGAACACGATCAACAGGGCGATCGCCAGAAAGGCCAGCCCCCACTTCCCGAGCAGGCCGAACACTCCCTGTCCCCGTTGTTCGCTCATGACGCGTGCACCCCGTATGCCGCTTCCAACAGTGTCGGTGCCGTCACGGACTGTCCCTCCAGGATCCCTCGAATGCGTCCACGTTCCATCACGATCGCGCGATCACAGACCTGTTCGATCTCCTCGAGGTCCGAACTCACGAGCAAGACTGCGGCGCCGGACTTCGCGATCTCGCGCATGCGCTGGTGAATCTCCGCTCTTGCACCGACGTCCACCGCGGCGGTCGGCTCCTCCAGCACGAGCAACTTCGGCGACGACGACAGGCAGCGAGCGAGCACGACCTTCTGCGCGTTGCCACCGCTCAGGGTCGAGAACTCGGCCGCTGGCAGTCGCGGTCGCACATCGAACTCGTTCAGCAACGCCAGCGTGGCGTTCGACTCCGGGCCGCGGCGGAGCATCTTCATCCACGGTGTCTGCGGGTTCATGAAGATGTTCTCCCGCAGGTCCATCGTGGTGACCGCACCCGCACCATTGCGATCGGCGGGGACGAGCGAGCACCCGTGCTCGGTGGCGTCGCGCGGGTTGCGTGGCGCGTACGGACGGTCCTCGAGCCAGATCGAGCCGGCGCGGATGGGTTCGAGACCGAACAGCACATTCGGCAACACGGTGTGCCCTGCGCCGCGCAACCCGGTGACGCCGACTACCTCGCCGGCTCGGGCGACGAACGAGAGCGGACCGGCGCCGCCTGCGTACAGTTCCTCGACCCGCAGCACCGGCGCAGCGAGTTCGACGGTGCGCTCGGGGCGCTCGGGGAGGTCGGTACCGATGATGAGGCGCACCAGGTCGTGTTCGGACACCTCGTGGGAGTTCCGCACGCCGGTGACCCGGCCGTCGCGCAACACCGTGACGCGATCCGTGATCGCGAGCACCTCGTCGAGCCGGTGGGTGATGAGCACGATGGCCACGCCTTGATCGCGGAGCCGACGCAGGATGCCGAAGAGCGTGTCCACCTCGTGCGCTCCGAGCGTTGCGGTCGGCTCGTCGAGCACGAGCAGCCGGACGTCTTGCACCAGTGCACGGGCGATGGCGGTGATGGCCCGCAGCGATACGGGCAGGTCGCCGACGCGGACGCCCGCATCGATGTCGATGCCCATCGTCTCGAGCGCGTGCTGGGCTCGACGTCGTGTCTCGGTCCACGAGATGAACGGTCCTCGGCGGCCGTAGCCGGACGCCAACGCGATGTTCTCGGCAACGGACAGATCCTCGACGAGTCCGAGGTTCTGATGAATGAAGACCACACCGCGTGCGGACACCGCTTCAGGTGAGAACTTGGACGGGAGCTCGTCGCCATAGATGGACAACGAACCCCCGTCCGCCGATTCGACGCCGGCCATGAGGCGTACCAACGTCGACTTCCCTGCACCGTTCTCACCCAGTAGCCCGTGGACCTCACCGGCGAACACGTCGATGTCGACATCTGCGAGAGCAACGGTTCCGCCGTACACCTTTCGCAGTTGTCGCACCGACAGTGCCGCCGGTCGGGAGGACTCGTTCACGTGCGTGTCGTCGTCCGGCGGAATTGTTGGATCAACCGACGCCCCAGAGCGACAGGTACTTCGCCTTATAGTCGAGGAGCGACGTGAAGTCGGCCTGGCCGTCGGCCGGGGTGTTCTCCGGGACGAACAAGTGGACGCCGAGACCGAGCGCCTCGGGGGCCAGGAAGTCGTTCTTGGTCACGCCACGGATGGCATCGTCGACCCCGGCATAGGCGACCCACTCGAGCGACACACCGGCATTGGCAGCACTGCCGCCACTGGCGATGGCGCTGAGGCCGATCTCATCGCCATCCTTGCTGACGACCTTCACCGTGTCGGTCTTGCCGGCCTTGCGGACCGCTTCGATGACCGAGCTCATACCGATCGAGTACGGCAACACGAGGTGCGTGGCATCGGGGTTGGCCTGCAGCGCTGCCGTGACGGCCGAGTCGGCCTTCACCGGATCGAGTGCGTCGGTGATCTGCCAATCGACGACGTTCACCGTGCAACCACTGCACTCGTCCATGACCTTCTGGAACTGGTTGTTGCTCTCGACCAGGTTCGGGAATGCCGAGTCGTTGATGAGGATCACATTCGCCGCACCCCCGGTCTCGGCGATGATGTGGTAGGCGTTCACCTGGTGCATCAAGGGCATGCGGTAGGACACGTATGCGTCATACCCATCGGCGCCGCTGGCGGCCGGCACGTCGGCCACCGAGATGGTGACCACACCCTGGTCGCGGGCCGTGGCGAGCGAGGCGCCGACGAGCACGTCGGGCACGGCCATGGTCATGATGACGTCAGGGTTCTTCGACAGTGCGGTGTCGAAGGCCTGGCCGAAACTCTCCGGAGTGCCGGCGCCGGCCACGATCTCGGCGTTCCAGCCGAGTGCCTGTGCGGCCTCGACGGCGTAGTTGGCGGCGGTTTCACAGGCCGTGCCGGGTGCGCAGATGATGATCTGCAGGTTCACGTCCTTGGGCGGCGTGGGTGTGGACTCCGGGCCGAGCCAGTCGGTTTGCTCCACGATGTCGGTCGAGGGCACGTCGGAGTCGACGGGCGCCCAGACGAGACCCTTGATCGCGAGATCGCTGATGCGCTGGGCCTCGGCGAGAATGTCGTCACCGCCGGTGGCGGCGGCGGTCGTTTCGGTGCCACCGGAAGCGCCCGGTGTGGTGGTGTCGCCGCCGGCAGCGGTGGTGGGTGCAGCGGTGCCGTCCGACGAACTGTCGGAGCCACAGGCCGTGGTGATGATCGCGAGAGCCGTCAGCACTGCGAACACACCATTCCGACCTGAACGACAGCGCCCTGAACGCAGGCGACTGGTACGACTGCGAGAAATAGTCCCCATGAAGTGATTCCCCCTGAATCGTTGCGGCGCGACCCCCTCGGTGCGTCGACGCCCTACCGCGAACGGCAAGTGGCGGCTAGCCTAACGAACGTTCGACCGGGTGTCAAGCGACCGCTATGCTCCCGGCAACCACCACCCAGGATTCGACAAGGGGCCTCGATGTCCATCTCACGGCGCGACGAGATCATCGTCGCCGCGACGGAACTCTTCGCACGGCAGGGTTTCCATGCTGTCGGCATGCGCGCCATAGCCGATGCCGTCGGCATCCGGGGGTCGAGCCTCTACCACTACTTCCCGTCCAAGGTCGACCTGTTGCACGCAATCGCGCAGGAGGCCACGCGGTCATTCATCGAGACCCAGCTGCCCAGCCTCGAGAGCATCCCCTCCAACGCGGCTCGTCTGCGCGAGCTCATTCGCGAGCACGTGATCTACTTCCACGAGCACAGCCAGGAGGAGGCGGTCGGGCTTCGCGAGCTCCAGGAACTGCGTGAGAACCTACCCGAGCAGTACGTCGCGCTGCAGGAGATCCGCCGGTCGTACCAGAACGCCATCGAGCGAATGATCAGCGATGGCATCGTCGACGGTGAGTTCACCTGCGACGACGCCCATCTTGCCACGCTCGCCATCCTGGGGATGGTCAACAGTGTCAACGACTGGTTCCGCGAGTACGGCACGTACAGCATCGAGCGCGTCGCCGACGCCTACGCGGAGCTCTCCGTGGGACGCCTGCTCGGCGCGGGCGACCCTTCCCCGGCATCCGAGTAGCTCCTCGCACCTCGGGGGTGCGAGCACCAACTCGGATGGTCGGCAGTTACTCGTACCGGCGACGTGGGACTCGGACCGCGCGTATGGGGTCAGGGGGCGGCGAGACGGGCGAGACGCTCGCCGGCACTCACGGGGTCGATGCCGCCCTGCTCGAGCAGGGCCAGGACCTGGGCACCCTCCAGCGAAGCTTCTGCACGGAGTGCGGCAGCAGCGAGTGCGTGACCGACCCGTTCTCGCGCTTCGGCGACACGGTGCTGTGCCCGCCGGCGCTCGAGTTCTCCCGACGACGCGAGGTACTCCTGGTGTGCTCCGATGACCTCCCACAGCCGCTCGATGCCGGTGCCGGTCGTGGCCACGGTGGTGACGACGAGCGGTGACCAGGGCCGAAGCGCGCCGAGGTGCAACATTCGCTCGAGATCGCGCACCGTGGCCTCTACGCCCGCCCGGTCGGCTTTGTTCACCACCAGGATGTCGGCGATCTCCAGCAGGCCGGCCTTGTTCGCCTGCACCTCATCCCCCCAACCCGGGTTCACGACCACGACCGTGGTGTCGGCGGCCGCGGCGATTCCCACCTCGGACTGGCCGACGCCCACGGTCTCGACGAGCACCGTGGGCCACCCGGCCGCATCGAGCGCGCGAATGGCCTCGGGGACCGCCAGTGACAATCCGCCGAGCTGTCCGCGGCTGGCGAGCGAGCGAAGGAACACGTCGTCGTCGACGGCCAGTTCCTCTCGGAGCCGCACGCGGTCGCCGAGAATCGCGCCACCGCTGACTGGTGAGGAGGGGTCGACGGCCAGCACGGCGATGCGGCGATCCTCTCGCCGCGCAGCGGCCACGAGCGCGTCGGTGAGCGACGACTTGCCCGCGCCCGGAGCGCCGGTCAGACCGATCGCGTGCACGCCGCGACCGGCTGCGAAGATACGGGCGGCGATGGAGTGGAACGGCAGTCCGCCCGCCTCCACGACCGTGAGCAACCGCGCCAGCGCACGCCGGTCGCCGGCGATGGCGGCGTCAAGGAGCTCGGCGGAGTTCACGTTTCAGGATCTTGCCCTGGGTGTCCTTCGGGAGGGCGTCGACCACGTGCACGACCTTGGGCACCTTGTAGCCGGCGAGGTGTTCCTTGCAGAACGCTCGCACCTCCTCAGGATCGATCGTCTGATCCTTTCGGGGCACGACGAACGCCGACACGAGCTGGCTCCAGTAGTCGTCGGCCACACCCACGACCGCTGCTTCCATGATAGCCCCGTGTTGGTAGAGGACTCGCTCGACCTCGACCGACGAAACGTTCATTCCACCGGTCTTGATCATGTCCTTCTGGCGGTCCATGAAGTACAGGTTCCCGGCTTCGTCGACGCGCACGTTGTCGCCGGTGTGCAACCAGCCGTCGCGCAGCACCTCGGCCGTCTTCTCCGGGTTCTTGTGGTAGCCACGCATCACACCTGGCGAACGACAGATCAACTCGCCCTCCGCGGCGTCGTTGCCGGCGTCGTCGATCACCCGCAGTTCGAGCTGCGCGGTGGGGCGACCGATCCACGCTGGGTCGTGCCCCGGCACGTCGTCGAGTGACTTGAAGCGACCGATCGTCGGCGTCTGCGTCAGCTCGGACTGCGACCAGAGCGTGACCCACTCGAGGTCCGGACACGCGGCGGCGAAGCCCTCGAACATCGCCCGTGGCATCGTGCCGCCGTAGGTGATGGCCCGGCGGATGCGCGTCAGGTCGCTGGTGTCGAACCCCGGCGCCTGGATGACCTGGAGGTAGAAGGTCGGCGTCTGTCCCACGACGGTGACCTTCTCGTCGATGAACGCCTGCAGCGCCTGCGCCGGGTCCACGGCGAACGGCAGGACGATCGTGTTGCCGAGACAGAGCAGCGCGATCTGCATGCCCATGCCGGCGATGGTGTGGAACGGCATTGTGTAGTACCAGGTGTCGTCCTCGACGAGACCGATGCCGGTGACATAGGAGGGGATCATCGACACGAAGTAGTTGCGCTGCGGGATGGCGACCGCCTTCGGCAGCGCCTCCGTGCCGCTGGTGTATGGGATGATGCCCAGGGTCGATTCGTCGACGTCCACGTCGGGCTCGATGTCGGCACCGGCCGCGATGAGCACACCGAGACGCTCCCAGTGCGCCGGCGCAGTGTCGGCATATGCCTCGTTCACGATCCGCACCGACAGGTTCGCCAGCGGCTCCTGCAGCGCCTCGATCTTGTCGACGAACGCGTCCTCACACACGAGCGCCTTCGCCTCGGAGTGGTCGAGCTGGTAGTGGATCTCGCGTGCGGTGAACGTGTAGTTCACGCCCGTCACTGCCGCGCCGAGCTTCGCCGATGCCCAGAACGCAACGACGGACTCCGGCGCGTTGCGGCCCATGATGGCCACCACGTCACCGAGACCGACGCCGCGCTCGGCCAAGGAGTTGGCGAGGCGGTTGGCCCGCTCGTTCAGCTCCCGATACGTCATCACCCGTCGCTCGTGGAGAGGGCTGTGCAGCGCAACGATCGCCGGGCGATCTCGCAGCCGCAGCGCGTTGCGGCGGAGCTGGTCCCCGAACGTGGCGCGCCGGATCGGCGCCGCGATCGAAACGGATTCCGCTGACATCAGTGCTCCTCCACATGGGTGAGTGCCCGTGCCTTCACGACGATGTCGTCGAGCGACGAGCCGGGTGGGAAACAGGCCACACCTCGGGCCTCGAGGCGCTCCTGCGCGTAGTGCGGGATGGTGCCCCCGGCGATCACAGGTGTCTGGACCCCATTGGCGGCGAGCGTG
>JANNZY010000021.1:0-7092 GCA_031410915.1 Actinomycetes bacterium | reverse complement strand
TTGGTTTTGTTCCCCGTGGGGTCCCCCCCCCCCCCCCACGACCGGTTTGCCGGTGTCCTCGCCATTGAGGTGCTGGGCGCCATCGGCCACTGGCGTGCGGCCGCATCGTTGTCTGTGCTGCTGTCAGCTCCCGACCCGTTGATCCGTCGTCATGCTGCCTGGCGGCTGCTGCGCCGACCAGTGTTTGCGTCAGCGGTGCCGCACCTCTTCGACATGCTCGTCGTCGGCGGCATCGACACGATGCATTCGCACAGGACGCTGTGCCGCTGGGCGGCTTCAGACCCTTCAATCGTGCGTGTTGCCGTCGCTCGTCTGTCAGCGACCAGTGACGGTCGCCAGCGTGCGCGCCTGATCGATCTGATCGGCACTGTCGAGGACACGGACACCTTCGAGCTCCTGGTCAACCGTGCCACCGACGGCTCCGAGTTCGGTTCTGCGCGCATCGCTGCGCTCGACGCGCTCGCCGACCGGTACGGGGCCGATGCGGCGCTGCGGCGCGTCGCCGCAGGCGACGACGAGGTCGGCGCGCGCGCCGCCTTGGCCGTGTGCGACCGCGCTCGCACCGCAGCGGTGCGCGCCGTCACAGGCGGCAGCGGTGTGCGCATCGCCCAACTCACGATGGCGCCCGGTCTCGACGATCAGCTCAGCCGCGGAGGGCGCGGCGACACCGGCGGCGTCGCGAGCCTTCTCGTCTCGCTCGGCGCGGCTTTGGCCCGCCGACCCGAGATCAACAACGTGCTCACGATCGGGCGCGGCACGGTCACCGACGCGATCCTCGGTTCCAATCCCTCGGACGACGCAGCGCTGTCGTTCGCGACGATTGCGATCGGCGACGAAGGCCGACCGGCGGACAGTACGGACGACCTGTGGGAACACCTGCCGATGATCGAACGGGGAATCCGCCGTGCCATCCGCCATGCGGGTGGCGTTGACCTGCTCCACGTGCGCATGGCCGATGCTGGCACGCTCGCCGGTGCGCAGATCGCCACCGAGCAGCGCATTCCCACCTGCTTCAGCCTTGCGCTTGACCCGCACAACGTGCTCGCGTCCCTCCAGGCGAGCGGCGAAGCCGATCGGGAAGCTGTTGTCCGGCTTGCAACCGAGGGTCATTTCTGGTTCCGTGCCCGCCTCATCGAGCGTCTCGCACGAGAGTCCGAACGAATTGCCGTTTTTCCTCGCTTGAAGACCATCGACTTCTTCGGCGGCGCCGACCCGGCGCAGGGTGGGTTCGATCAGCGCTGGGCTGTCGTCCCCGAAGGCATCGACGTCGGCCTGATCCGCAGTGCGGAGGTGGCCGACGAGGCAGGGACGAGCACCCGCGCGTTGTGCGGCGACGTCCTCGTCGATCTGGCCGCTGGCATCCCGAAGGAGCGACGCGATCTGCCGCTTCTCGTCAGCGTCGGACGGCTGAACCCGGTGAAGGGGATGGACCGCGTCGTCGCCGCGTGGGCCTCTGATTCGATGCTTCACGAGCGCTTCAACCTGGTGATCGTCGGCGGCGATCTCGACGACCCGTCGACGACCGAACGATCCGTACTCGATGAGATCGAGCGCCTCGTTCCCACGGGAGATGCTCGCCGCACTGGTCTGCAACTCGTTGGTGGACGGCCGCGCGCCGACGTAGCACGTCTGATGGTGTCGGCTGCGCGCGGCCGCGTCGGATGCTGGGCGGCGGGCGGCGTCTATGTCGACGGTGCATGGAAGGAGGAGTTTGGCCTCGCCTTGATCGAAGCGTTGGCTGCCGGACTGGTCGTGGTCGCCCCGAGTATTGGGGGTCCACCGACCTACATCGACGATGGCGACATCGGCGTCCTGGTCGATCCCGAGGCAGACCTCGGTGACGCGATCAGCCGGGCGTTCGCGCTCGTCGATCGGCCCGGTCGGGCGTTGCGTGCTCGTCGGCTGATCGAAGAGCGCTTCTCCGTAGAGACCATGGCCGAACGCCTCGTCGAGCTCTACCGTCCGCTGGCGGACGTGCGATGACTCTGCTCGTCATCAGCCCTGAGTACGTCTCACACTACGGCCCCCTCGCGGTGATCGCCGGCGACGTTCGGCAAAGCGGTGCACGGGTGGTCGTCGCGACGGGACCCAGCATGCGCGCCCACGTCGAAGCCGACGGCTTCGAGTGGAGACCGTTGCGACTGGGTGCCGGCTCCAACAACGGCCTGGGGGCCGACAATCCGGGGCTTCGCAGCTTCATCGCTGCGACCCGCGCTGGTCCGCTGCCCACGATCCGGCGACAGGCGCTCGATCGGGAGAGCGACCTGCTGTGGAACCCGGAGCGCGTCGCCTTCGAGATTGGCGAGCTCTGCGCCGAGCTCGAGCCCGACGACGTCCTCGTCGACCACGTCTCGTTCGGGTCGACCCTGGCGATGTACGCAACAGGCCGACCATTTGTCACACTCGTCCCCGGGCATCCGAGCCAGCTCCCCGTTGGGGTGGAGCGATACGGGATCCCGAGCCAATGGCCGTCGTGTCTGCAGCCTGACCCCTGCGAGCTCGATGAACTCGAGCGGCTCGTTGACCGGGTCACGATCGCCTTCACGGATCGTTGGAACGACGCGCTCAAGGTCGTCGCGCCCGGGAGGCGTCCAGTCGACGACGCCTTTCGGGTCCACGGCCGGCGGGTGCTGTACAACAGTGTCGCTGGTCTGCACCTGCCGGCACGGAGCGACCTGCTGCCGCGCGAACATCGCTTCGTCGGCCCGCTCGTTCGTGCGGAGGAGCTGCCCGACACTCTTCGGTCATGGCTCGACCGAACCGACGATCAGCCGCATGTGTACGTTGCGCTCGGCACCTTCCTCTCGCATCGCACGGACATCCTGGCTCGCATCGCCGGCGCGCTGCGCACGATCGGTGCCCGTGCCGCCATCGCTGTCGGCGCGAACCCGCCCCACGAACTCGGACCGATCCCCGAGGGCTGGATCGTTGCGCCAACGCTGCCGCAGGTGGCGATGTTGCGCCACGCTGATGTCGCCGTGCACCACGGCGGCAACAACAGCGTTCAGGAATCGATCGCAGCAGGTGTTCGCCAGCTTGTCGTCCCGATGTCGACCGATCAATTCGCCAACGCCGCCGACCTGGAACGCACCGGCGCAGCGATGGTCGCACCACCGAACGAAGCCACCTCTGCCGATCTGGCCGCCATGATCGACGCTCTCCTCGCGGTCGAAGCCCCTTCCCCGGTGGCCGTTCGCGATCGTCAGCTGCTCTGCGCCGCAGCGTTCGATTGATCGCGCCGGCCCGTGCACCCGATCATTGATCCCACCGTCGAGCAGATCTCGCCGGATCCCCCACCGTGGGAGGGCCGTGCAATCCTTCGACAAGGTTGGAGCGAGCTTGCCTACTTCCACTGGCCGTACGAACCCGCCACTGTGCAGCGCCTGCTGCCTGCTGGGCTCCGCGTCGACACGTTCGACGGCGCAGCATGGGTCGGACTGATTCCGTTCGAGATGCGCAACGTGCAGTTCGGACCCACTCCGCCGATGCGCCGCCTGGGGACGTTCATCGAGGTCAACGTCCGGACGTATGTGACCGACGCGCGCGGCCGGCGAGCGGTGTGGTTCTTCTCGCTCGACGTGCCGCGATCAGCGGTCGTTGCCGTCGCGCGATCCATCTTCGGGCTGCCGTACTGCTGGGCGCATGCCCGCCACACAGTCGACGGTGATCGACATCACTACCAGACACAGCGACGCTGGCCCGCCAATGAGCCCGCCCGCGCCGACATCCGCTTCCGGGTGGCGTCGCGGCTCGAGAACAGCGAGATCGGTGCCCTCGACCACTTCCTGTGCGCCCGCTGGGCGATGGTGGCCGAGCGCCGGCAGCAGTTGTCGTACGGCAGGGTTCATCATCCGCAGTGGCCATTGCACCGGATCGACGACGCCGAGATCGACCAGACCCTGATTGAGGCCGCCGGGCTACCGACACCCGAGGGTGCACCGCACGGTCGCTACTCGCCGGGGGTCGACGTCCGGATCGCCTGGTACGAAAAAATCGGCGTCAGCCCGAGTGCCGTGCCAGCCATCAACATCACCGCTTGACAAGAGAGCGTCCCAACAACCGCCCGACGATCGAGACCGACGTCCACCGCTGGGATGCTGGCAACACCGCCACCGAGGTAGCAGCACGATTTCGGCGGCCTCGACGAGGTGCGACTATGGGCAGAATGAAGCTGCTTCGGGTGGAGCAGGTGGGCGACCGGCCCTCCTGGCGTCGCTGGACTGACGGCGTGCCCGCGGTTGCACTCTGGGTCCAGGCGACTTTGCGACGGCGGTGGGCTGCGACTGTTGTGCTGGCCATCCTTGCCGGCGTTGCGGCGGGCACCATCGGCGCCTCGTTGCAGTCTGCCCACCGGGCCAAGGACGCCGTGTCGCGCCACCAGGCCCGTAGCCGCACCTACGACCTCGTGCTGCAAGCGTGCCCACGTGAGGTCGGGCCTGCGGAAAGCTTCGAACAGGCGCTGCGCGAGTGCGTGTCGCCGTCGGTGATGGCACGCTTCGACACCGAGGTCGTGCAGGGGCGTGGCGACGTGATTGCCACCACGGTCGTCGCCACCTATGTCGGCGCGGTGTTCGACCCGACCGCGCGCAACGGTTGGGGTCGCGGGGGCGTCATGTACGCCGTGGTCGGCGACGACCCGATCGGTTTCATTCGCGACCAGGTTCTCGTGTCCGGTCGGTTCGCCGACCCCGCAGCGACAGACGAAGTGGTCGTCGGCGAGCGTGCCGCGCGCGTCATGGGGTTGCACCCCGGAGACGTCATCAAGCTCGCCTCGTGGCGACAGGACAACGTGGACGCCGCCACATCAGCAGGAGTCTTGCCCGATACGAAACCGTTCGAGTGCAAGGTCGTCGGCGTCGTGCGCTACGACACCGACGTGCAGAGCAGCCAGGAAGGTGATCTGACCGACGCCACGTTCCCCGACGCGATCTACGTCGAGAAGGGATGGGTGACAGCGCACGGAGCCGAATTCGCAACATACGGCGCGGCGGTGGCGGTGCGGGTCCGAGACGGCGTGGACCTGCAGGCGTTCAGCTTGTCGGTGCAGGCCGAGTCGCATGGGTGGTTCATGGCGCCACCGGAAGTGGAAGGCAACGTCGACCTCGCGTCCCTGAGGCGATCCGTGGATTCGGAGCGCCAGGCTACGCTGCTGTTCGCCATCGTCGGATTGGCGGCGGGCATGGCGTTCGTTGGCCTGACGTTGGCACGACAGTTGCGCCGCGAACTCGTCGACGCTCCCGTGTTGTCGGCGGTGGGGTTCACCCGTTCCGATGTTGTTCTCGGAGCAGTCATCCGCTCCGTCGCCGTAGGGCTGGCTGCTGCGATCGTGGCGGGTGCCATGATCGTGCTGCTGTCACCGTTCAGCCCGGTCGGCATCGCGGGACGACTTGAGTATGAGCATCCCATCCGGTTCGACTGGGTCATCTTGTCGGTGGTGTGCATGGGCACCCTGCTGTTCTTCGCGCTCATCGCCGCTGTCTCCATCCTTCGGGTCGGTGTTGACCGGCGACGTTCATCTCGCCGTGTGGTGATCGCGCCGCGTCTGCCTCCGGTGCCGCGCATCGCGGCGCAGTTCGCTCGAGGCTGGTCACCGCGAATGGCCGGTGTCGTGGGCGCAGTCGCGATTGGTGTCACCGTGGCAGCCGGCGTCGTCGTCGCGAGCTTTGATCGTGTGATCGATCACCCAGCGCGATATGGCGCGTGGTGGGACGTCGCGGTGGGTCAGTACAGCGATCCCGCCGAGGTGCAGGCAGCGGTGGGGCGCCTCGCGGACAACGCCGCTGTCGCCGACGTCGGCGGCATGCTGGAGGAGAGCACAACGGCCATCATCGACGGTGTGGGTGTGCCGTACATCGCCGTCGAACCGGAGTTGGGTGACGTGCGCACCGTGTGCAGCGCCGGCCGCGCCCCGAGCGCGTTGGGGGAAATCGCCCTCGGTGCGCAGACGGCGCGCGTGCTGCACAAGGGGATCGGTGACGACGTCGTTGTCACCTCGACGAACAACGACTACTCGGTCACGGTGAAGGTGGTCGGCATCGTCGTGTTGAACAACCCCATCAACGATGCCTCCAACGCAGGGGTGGGCGTGCTGATCGTTCCCCAGCTCGTCGGCAAGCTCGCCGATGGCACCGTCACCCCACAATCGCTCGTCGTGCGCTTCGCGTCAGGTGTCGATCGGAAGGTAGCGATCGCTTCGATCGTGCGCGATTTCGGTGGCTCCACCCGGCTCGCCGGACCACCGGGCGATCTCCGCAACTTGCAACGACTGCGGTCGGTTCCCTGGCTCTTGGCCAGTCTCATCGTGGTGCTCGCGCTCGCCTCCCTGGTGCACGCATTGGTGACCATGCTCCAGCGCCACCGACAAGATCTGGCCGTCCTCGCCGCCCTCGGGATGACGACCCACCAGCGCCGTCGGGTCGGTGTTGGTTCGGGACTGCTCGTCATCGGCCTGAGCGTCGTCATCGGCGTGCCGGCGGGCCTCGTCGTCGGTCGTCTCGTGTGGCGGGTGGTGGCGCGTCGCGTGTTCATCCCGTCCGGCCCGGTGATGCCTTGGCTCCCTGCGGTGCTTGCCCCGGTCGCGGCGGCGACCGCAACTGCGCTCGTCGCACTGATTGCGAATCGTCTGGTGACCCGCCGAGTGCTCACTGCTGAGTTGCGCAGTCAATGATCAGCGAGTCCCACCAACGTGCGCCCTCGAAGCTCAGCTGCGTACGAGGCGTGAAATGACCTGGACCGCCTCGGCCAGCTTCGTGTCACGTCCGTTGTCGTCGCCGGCGGACGCTGCTTCGAGGACGCAGTGGCGGAGATGTTCGTCGACGAGTCCGATCGCGACGCTCTGCAGCGCTGCGGTGACGGAGGACAGTTGAGTGAGGATGTCGATGCAGTACTCGTCGGAGTCGATCATTCGCTGCAATCCGCGGACTTGGCCCTCGATGCGGCGGAGACGGACCATGTAGTCGTCTCGGTGGATGGTGTAACCACGCATCGATCTGGTCCTGTCAGTGCCGATGGCCGGCGGTTGTCTCCGACTTGCGGGTCGGGTCGTGTTCGCAGCCGTGGCCGGTGTGGTCCTCAGGGCTGCCGTTGTTCATG
>JANNZY010000020.1:0-12844 GCA_031410915.1 Actinomycetes bacterium | reverse complement strand
CCTGCGACCGGATACGACGGCGCGGACGGGCTCGTGATCGAGGCGACGGACGGAGACGCCGCGGTGACGCCGCTCTCGATCGGCTTGGATGTTGCGCCGGAACTGACGGTTTCGGACGTGACGGCGAGCGAAGGGACGGCGACAGTCGAGTTCGCAGTCACGTTGCAGGAAACGATGCGGACGGTCGTCGTGCATTGGGCGCTGGTCGACGGATCGGCCGTCCTGATGACCATGTTCTGGTCGATGAAGGCCAGCGGCATCTTCGACGAGAACGCACCGGGCACCAACCTGCTCGATACCGGTGCGCACTTCTACGACGTGTACGAGTGCAGTGACGGCACGTACATCTCGGTCGGCTCGATCGAGCCGCAGTTCTACTCCGAGCTGCTCCGCCTGACCGGCCTCACCGACGACGGCGAGTTCGCCAAGCAGATGGACAAGGACAACTGGCCGCATCTCAAGGCTCGCATCGCTGAGGTGTTCAAGTCCAAGACCCGCGACGAGTGGTGCGAGCTGATGGAGCACACAGACGTCTGCTTCGCCCCAGTCTTGACGATGAGTGAAGCGGCCGAACACCCGCACAACCGCGAACGCGAAACGTTCGTCGAATTCGCCGGTGTGGTCCAACCCGCACCGGCACCACGGTTCAGCCGCACCGTGGCGCTGATCACGTTGCCGCCGGCCCGGGCCGGCGAGCACACTCGTAACGTGCTTGCCGATTGGGGCTTCCAGGCCACCGAGATCAACGCGCTGTTCGACGCCGGCGCGGTCAAGTAACCCGTGGGCACCCTGGTCGCGTTCCACGCCCATCCCGACGACGAGTGCATCTCCACCGGTGGCTCGTTGGCGCGCGCCTCGGCGGAAGGACATCGCGTCGTCTTGGTGGTGGCCACGAACGGCGAGTTCGGCGAGGCCCCCGATGATCTTGCCGAGGGTGAGTCGCTGGTCGATCGCCGCCGGGTCGAGCTGAACCGATCCGCCGCAGTGCTCGGCATCCACCGCGTCGAGTGGCTCGGTTACAAAGACAGCGGCATGACCGGGTGGGAGCAGAACAGCGACCCCGAGTCGTTCTGGCAAGCCGATGTCGAGCAAGCCGCGGGGCGCCTCGCTGCGATCCTGGCCGAGGAGTCCGCCGACGCCGTCACGACCTACGACTGGCACGGCAACTACGGACACCCCGATCACATCCAGGTCCACCGCGTCGGGCACCGCGCCGCCGAGATCGCGGGCACTCCCGCCGTGTACGAAGCGACGATGAACCGCGATCACATCGTGCGCATGATCGCGGCCGCCCGCGAGATGGGGTCGCCGATCAGCGAACCCGGTGCCGACGGTGAGAGCGGCGGCGACTTCGACCCCACCGGTCCCGCCGACGACGGCAACCCGTTCGGGATGGGCGAGCACGAACTGTCGCTCGCCGTCGACGTCACGCCGTACCTGGCCGCCAAGCGCGAGAGCATGCGCTGCCATCGCAGCCAGATCACCGACACCAGCTTCTTCCTGGAGATGCCGGAAGAGGTGTTCGCGCTGTCGTTCGGCACCGAATGGTTCATCAAGAAGGGTGACCAGGCGCCGCTGAAGTCCGGCTGGCTGTTCGAATGACTCGCGTCTACCTCGTCCGCCACGGTCGCGCCGCGGCGGGTTGGGACGTCGACCCCGATCCCGGACTGGACGACCTCGGCCGCCACCAAGCCGAACAGGTGGCCGAACGTCTCGCACCTCTCGGGCCGCTGGCGTTGGTCACGAGCCCGTTGCGTCGCTGCCAGGAGACAGCGGCGTTCATCGGCGCTCGCTGGGGCGTTGCCGCGACGATCGAGCCGCTCGTCGCCGAGATCCCGTCGCCCGACGGCATCGCGATGGACGCCCGTGTCGAGTGGCTGCGTACTGCGATGGCGGCTGACTGGTCCGCACTCGGACAGCGCTACACGGCGTTTCGCGACGGCGTTGTCGGATATCTCACGACTCTCACCGCAGACACGGTCGTCGCCAGTCACTTCGTCGCGATCAACGCTGCGATCGGTGTCGCCACGGGTACCGACGCGATGGTGATCCGCAGCCTCGACAACTGCTCGGTCACGGTGATCGAGGTCGGTGACGGCGGCCGTTTGTGTCTCGTCGAGGGCGGTCACGAAGCCGACACGCTCATCCGCTGACGACGGCCCTCACGCCGATTTGGGTGTGAGATCATCTGTGCGTCGCCAGTCGCAGCACCAGATCGTCGCGGCCGTCGCTCAGCGCTGTTTCTGGGCGCTGCG
Organism: Actinomycetes bacterium; assembly: GCA_031410915.1. Lineage (GTDB taxonomy): Bacteria > Actinomycetota > Acidimicrobiia > Acidimicrobiales > Ilumatobacteraceae > WLMZ01. The sequence goes on along the minus strand of JANNZY010000020.1, from coordinate 10,589 downwards.
GCCGTGCGGTGCCATCTGGGTTCCGACTCGGCGGAGTCTCGCCGGTCGCAGCACCCAGATCGCCGCTGTCGCAATTCGGTGTTCGTTCTGGGCGTTGCGACAAACTCGGTGCCGCCCGGTGCGGGCATCGATCCGGCAGACTCTGCGGATGAGATCGCAGCGCAAGATCGTCATCATCGCCGTCGCGAGTGCGCTCGTCGGCGCGGCGTGCAGCAGCGACAAGCAAGACCTTGCCCCGGCCACCACGGTTCCCGCGGTCACGTCCACCACGGTGGATGTGACGACGACAGTGGCGGTCAGCACCACCTCGACGACGCCGGCCTCGACCACGACGGCGGTGCCGCCCACGACATCCACCACGTTGCCGCCGACCACCACGTCGACCACGATCCCGCCGACCACCACCACGATCCCGCCTGGTGCGTCGCTGCCACTGCGATTCGACGGCATCGGGGACGCCCGGTTCGGCACCACGCCCGACGATGTCACGGCCTACATCACCAGCGTGCTCGGCGCAGCCACGGCGGACTCCGGTTGGGTGGACGCGCCCTCGCGCACATGCCCGGGCAGCGAGGTCCGCTTCGTCGAGTGGGGCGATCTCCACCTGTTGTTCAGCGACGACTCGAACGTGTCCAGCGGACGCCGCCACTTCTTCGCCTGGTCGTTCGGTCCGCCCAACGGGGTCGAGATCATCCCCGCCGGAATGAACACGCTGGCCGGCATCGGCTTTGGTTCCACCGTCGCCGAGATCAAGACCGCGTACCCGGCGGCGCGCATCTTCGAGGGCGACGAACTGTCCTCGGCGTCAGTGGCGTTGAGCGACGATCTGTTCGCCTTCTTGACCGACACCTCCGACGGCGGCACGGTCATCTCCATGCTGGGTGGCCAGGGTTGCGGCGAGTAGCGTGCCGCCGAGAGATGAGGTGGAGCCATGAAGAGGATGCTTCCGGTCGAGGAACTGGCGCGCGACGCCCGGTTCCAACACGTCCGCATCGAGGACACGGTCTTCGATCCGCGCAACATCAGCCCGGCCGCGCAGGTCAACGGCTTCGCGCCCACGCACGTCAACGCGAGTGACAACGCCCGCGGCCTGATGCACGGCATCTTCGTCGGTGAGATCCAGGCGCTCGAAGGCGCGGGTCGCACGTGTTGGGACTTCGACACGGGCGAGGGCCGCGAGGAAGCGCCGTTCGCGATGAAGCTGGACATGGCGCGGCAGTGCTGGGACGAAGCCCGCCACGTCGAGATCAGCTGCAAGCTCAGCGAGCACATGGGCAGCGAGATCGGCGAGTTCGCCGAGCAGACGATGCTGTACGAGGCGGCCTGCAACCCCGATCCGGTGCTCCGCCTCACCGGTGTCAACCGTGCCCTCGAAGGTCTGGCCATCGACGTGTTCACGACGATGAAGAACTTCGGTACAGCGCTCACCGATCCCGTGCTCGAGTTCTGCGAGGACTGGATGCTCGCCGACGAAGTCACCCACGTGAAGATGGGCAGCGACTGGTTGCGCCGTCTCACTGCGAAGGACCCGGAGCGACAGAAGAACGCGCTCGAGTTCCAGCGCGCGGTGGACAAGCTGTTCAGCTTCGGCGGATTTCGCGGTGAGGACGACGCGAGCCCCGTGCACCTGGCCAAGAACTTCCGCCGCCTGGCCGGATTCGACGACGACGAGATCGCCGACCTCGTCGACATCGCGGCGGCTGCGTACGCCGACGCGCAGGCGCAGCAGCAAACGCGCGCCGACGCCGCCGCAGCCGTCGCTGCGGCGAACAGCAACTGACGAGTGCTCGCGCTGGGCCTGCGCGCTTTCCACCAGGACTGGTCCTGGTTCGTCGTCATCGGGAACGGCCTCGCCGGCGTGTGGGCGCTCGCCGCGCATCGCTACACGGCGCTTCGCCTCAGGGCACTGTGGTGGTTCACCGCGATCGTCGAGATCGCCATCTTCGTGTCGGTCATCCTCGGCATCATGCTGGTCAAGCAGGAGCACCGCGAGTATCCGAAGCTGCACACGTTCTACGGCTTCGTTGCGATCATCACCATCGCGATCGTCTACAGCTACCGCAACCAGTTGAAGGGCAAGACCTACCTCCTTTACGGCGGCGGCAGTCTGTTCCTGATGGGCCTCGCCATCCGAGCCATGGTCCTCAAGAACTGACTCTGCCCCTGCGCGTGCCCGCCGCTCCGTTGTCGAAACTGACTTGGTAGGTTCGCGAGTGAGTCGCAGTGGGGGTTGACATGACCGAAGCCGAGTTGTCGTACGCGAGTGGGGTCTCGGACGTACCGCTGCTCGGGCGCACGATCGGTGAGGATCTGCGTCGTACTGTCGCGCATGTCGGCGCGCGGGAAGCGATGGTCGACGTGCCGAGCGGTCGCCGCTGGACCTACGACGAACTGCAGGCCGATGTCGATAGCGTCGCTCGCGGATTGCTCGCGCTCGGCATCGCAACGGGCGATCGTGTCGGCATCTGGTCGCCGAACTGTGCCGAGTGGGTGCTCGTCCAGTACGCCACCGCTGAGATCGGCGCGATCCTCGTCAACATCAATCCTGCGTATCGCACGCACGAGTTGGCCTACGTGCTGAAGCAGGCGGGCGTGCGCCTGCTCGTCGCTGCAACCGACTTCAAGACGAGCGACTACCGGGCGATGGTCGGCGAGGTAGCGGGGGAGTGCCGCCAACTCGAGAGCACGGTCTTCATCGGGACTGACTCGTGGGGCGAACTCGTCGCCAGTGCCGACCGTGTTTCGGCCGCCGACCTCGACGCACGTCTCGCGTCGCTGGCTTTCGACGACCCGATCAACATCCAGTACACGTCGGGAACGACCGGCTTCCCGAAGGGAGCCACGCTGTCGCATCACAACATCCTCAACAACGGCTACCTCGTCGGCGAGGGCATCCACTACACCGAGCACGACCGGGTGTGCCTGCCCGTGCCCTTCTACCACTGCTTCGGGATGGTGATGGGCAACCTCGGTGCGACGTCGCACGGCAGCTGCATCGTGATCCCAGCGCCCGGCTTCGATCCCGTCGCGACGTTGCGCGCCGTCGCCGCCGAACGGTGCACGTCGCTCTACGGCGTGCCGACGATGTTCATCGCAATGCTCGACCATCCCGAGTTCGGCGAGCACGATCTGTCGTCGTTGCGGACCGGCATCATGGCCGGCTCGCCGTGTCCGGTCGAGGTGATGAAACGGGTCATCGCCGAGATGAACATGAGTGAGGTGTCGATCTGTTACGGCATGACCGAGACGTCACCGGTGTCGACCCAGACGCGCAGCGACGACTCGATCGATCGGCGAGTCTCCTCGGTCGGCCGGGTGATGCCCCACGTCGAGATCAAGGTCGTCGACCCCGACACCGGCCGAGCCGTTCCTCGCGGCACGCCCGGCGAGCTGTGCACGCGCGGCTACTCGGTGATGCTCGGTTACTGGGACGAGCCGGCCAAGACCGCCGAGGCCATCGACGCAGCGCGCTGGATGCACACCGGTGACATCGCCGTGATGGACGACGACGGTTACGCCAACATCGTTGGTCGGATCAAGGACATGGTGATCCGCGGCGGAGAGAACGTGTACCCGCGCGAGGTCGAGGAGTTCCTGTACGCACATCCGTCGATCGCCGACGTGCAGGTGATCGGCGTCCCCGACGCCCGCTACGGCGAAGAGCTGATGGCGTGGATCCGCCTCCGCGACGGCGTCGAATCACTGACTGCCGACGAGGTGCGTGAGTTCTGCTCCGGCCGCCTCGCGCACTACAAGATCCCGCGCTACGTCCACATCGTCGACGACTTCCCGATGACCGTCACCGGCAAGGTCCGCAAGGTCGAGATGCGCGAAGCCGCCATCGATCTCCTCGACCTCCACACCGCGGCCGCAACGAAGCACGCCTGATCGCCCACTCGACTGTCCCGTCCGCCACCGCCCTTCTGGTTGGGTGGATTATGAGCCGTGCTGCGGCTCACAATCCGCCCGTGGGTTGATTCTGAGCCGGTGCCGATTGGGTCAGGCTTTGGCGAGGTTGGATTCCAGGCGGTCCAGGGCCTTCAGCAACTCGTCGGGGAGTGCGTCGCCGAACTGGTCGTAGTGGGCGCGGATCTGGGGGATCGCGCTCTGCCAACCGTCGGCATCGACGGTGAGCAGTTCCTGTAGATCGTCGGCCTGCACGTCGAGACCTGTGGTGTCGAGGTCGTCCTCGGTCGGCAGGTATCCGATGGCGGTCTCGACCGCGCCGGCGGAGCCGTCGAGGCGCTCGAACACCCACTTCAGCACGCGGCTGTTCTCGCCATAGCCGGGCCACAGGAAGCGGCCGTTCTCGTCACGGCGGAACCAGTTGACGAAGAAGATCTTGGGCAGGTTGGCGGCGTCGCTCTTGCCACCGATCTTCAGCCAGTGGGCGAAGTAATCGCCCATGTTGTAGCCGCAGAACGGCAACATGGCCATCGGGTCGAAGCGCAGGTTGCCGACCGCGCCGGCCTGTGCTGCTGTGGTCTCTGAAGCCATGATCGAACCGAGGAACACGCCGTGCTCCCAGTCGAATGCTTGCGTCACGAGCGGCACGGTGGTGCGCCGGCGCCCGCCGAACAGGATGGCCGAGATCGGCACACCGGCCGGGTCCTGCCACTCCGGCGCGATCGACGGGCACTGCGACGCCGGCGCGGTGAAGCGCGCGTTGGGATGAGCGGCAGGTGTGTCGACCTCGGGGGTCCACTGGTTGCCGCGCCAATCGGTGGCACGCGCCGGCGGGTCGTCGGTCATGCCCTCCCACCACACATCGCCCTCACTGGTGAGCGCGGTGTTGGTGAAGATGCTGTTGCCCCAGAGCGTCTCCATCGCGTTGGCGTTCGTGTCCCATCCGGTGCCCGGTGCGACGCCGAAGAACCCGGCTTCGGGATTGATCGCGTACAGACGGCCGTCGTGGCCGAACTTCATCCAGCAGATGTCGTCACCGATCGTCTCGGCCTTCCAGCCCGGGATGGTTGGCACGAGCATCGCCAGGTTGGTCTTGCCGCAGGCAGACGGGAACGCCGCAGCGATGTACTTCGACTCGTTCTGCGGGTTGGTGAGCTTGAGGATCAGCATGTGCTCGGCCAGCCAGCCGGCGTCGCGCGCCATCACCGAGGCGATGCGCAGCGCGAAGCACTTCTTGCCGAGCAACGCGTTGCCGCCGTAGCCGGATCCGAACGACCAGATCTCACGGGTCTCGGGGAAGTGGACGATGAACTTGTTGTCCGGGTTGCACGGCCACGCCGAGTCGGCCTGGCCTGGCGCGAGCGGGGCACCGATCGAGTGAACGCACGGCACCCATTCACTGTCGCCGAGCACGTCGAGTGCGCCCTGGCCCATGCGGGTCATGATGCGCATGTTGACCGCAACGTAGGGCGAGTCGGTGAGCTGCACGCCGATGTGGGCGATGGGCGAGCCGAGCGGGCCCATGCTGAACGGCACGACGTACATCGTGCGGCCCTGCATCGCGCCCGTGTACAGACGCTTCATCTCAGCCCGCATCTCGTCGGGGTCGCGCCAGTTGTTGTTCGGCCCCGCGTCGGCCTCGTTCTGGCTGCAGATGAACGTACGGTCCTCGACACGCGCGACGTCGCCCGGATCGCTGTGCGCCCAATAGCTGTTGGGGCGCTTGGCGTCGTCGAGCTTGGTGAACGTGCCGGCGTCGACGAGTGCTTGGCACAACGTGTCGTACTCCTGCGCGCTTCCGTCGCACCAGTAGACATCGGTCGGGCCCAAGATGCTCGCCCATTCGTCGACCCACCCGTGAAGTCGCTGATTGACACTCGTTCCAGCCATGTCCCGAGTCTCCCTTCTGACGATGCCGCTCGCCAAATGAGTGCAAATACAAAACGCCTGGCTAATCGAAGCCAGGCGTCTTCATGTCGATTTCGCTCCCGAGCCGCAACTCGGTCGCCCTCCCGTCCGGGTCGAGCGTGAACACGACACGCTGGCCTTGACGAAGCATGCGGAAGATGGAACCGTCGAGGGCCGTCTTCGCGAGGTCGTAATCGTTGAGGTCGGAGTCGCACATGATGACTCCGTCGCCGCTGCCGGGATCGTAGGACTTGATCACACCCTGCATCGCGGCCCGAGCCTCAGCCGGCCTTGACGATCTTGCCGGACTTGATGCAGCCGGTGCAGACGTTCATGCGGGTCGGGGTCTTGCCGACCAGTGCACGGACGCGCTGGATGTTCGGGTTCCAACGCCGCTTGGTACGACGATGCGAGTGCGACACGGTCATGCCCCAGGACGGGCCCTTGCCACACACTTCACACACTGCTGCCATGAGGATTCATCTCCCGGGAACGTCGCCCTGGTCATCGGCCCGAAACGGGCTCAATCGAGTCGTCAAAGGCTATCAGCGGCATTCGCGAGTCCAACAGCTGATCACAGCGATACCGCCATCTCATTTTCCGATCAGCTCAGGTCACACCGCAACGCGGCCACGCGGCACACCCCGGCCGGACAGGGTCGATTCGATACGCTCTCCCCGTGCCCACCCTCGAACGGCTCTCGGCGGACGCCCTGCGCAACACCGTCGTGGCCTTCCGCGACACGATGAAGGCCCACGCCGCCGGGATCAACCGCCTCAACGTCTATCCCGTTCCCGACGGCGACACGGGCACGAACATGGCGCGCACGCTCGACGCCGTGGTTGCCGAGCTCGAGCAGAGCGATCGTGAGCTGGATCCGACGTGCACGGCCATCAGCCACGGTTCGCTGATGGGTGCACGTGGCAACAGCGGCGTGATCCTCAGCCAGATCCTGCGCGGCATCGCGAACACGTTGAAGGAAGCCAAAGACGGCAGCGCGTCCAAGGTGGCCGAGAGCCTGAAGAACGCGTCACTCGCCGCGTACCAGGCCGTGCTCAAGCCGATGGAGGGCACCATCCTCACGGTCGTGCGCGAGTCCGCCGACGCCGCGCAGGCCGCTGCGGGCGCGGGCGCATCGCTGGTCGACACGTTGCGCGCTGCACGAACCGCCGGACGCGCCGCGTTGGCCCGTACGCCGGAGATGTTGCCCGTGTTGAAAGACGCCGGGGTCGTCGACGCCGGCGGCGCCGGGTTCCTCCTGTTTCTCGACGCGGCCATCCACGTCGTCGACGGCGAGCCATTGCCCGAACCGGAGATGGTCGACGAATCCACGATCGAGCAGTTCGAAGCCGTCGCCCATCGCGGCGAGGGCGACATCAGCGACCTGCGCTACGAGGTCATGTACTTCCTCGACCTGCCCGACGAGAACATCCAAGGGTTCAAGGAGTCGTGGAGCGAGATCGGCGACTCCATCGTCGTCGTCGGCGGTGACGGCATATGGAACTGTCACGTGCACACCAACGACATCGGTGCAGCGATCGAGTCGGCGCTCGACAACGGCGGACGACCGAACAAGATCCGTGTCACCGATCTGTTCGAGGAAGTCGCCGACGAGCACGCACATCGTGAGGCCGCGATGTCGGGCGTTTTCCGTCGCCCGGTGTCAGCGGGCATCGCCGCCGGTCTGCCGCACGTCACGTGCGCTGTCGTCGCGGTCAGCAGCGGCGATGGGCTGACCGATCTCTTCGCCCAACTCGGTGTGCAGGCGGTCGTCGGCGGCGGCCAGACCGCGAATCCGTCGACGGCCGAGTTGCTCGCCGCCGTCGAGGCCGTGAACGCCGATCAGGTCATCGTGCTGCCGAACAACAAGAACATCATCCCGGTCGCCGACCAGCTCCACGAGTTGACGGCCAAGACCGTGGTCGTCGTGCCGACGCGCAGCATGCCCGAGGCACTGGCTGCGCTGGTGGTCTACGACCCGGAGGCATCGGCCGCGCTGAACGGCGAAGAGATGGGCGAGTCCGCCGAGGCGGTCGCCACGGGCGAAGTGACCCAGGCGGTACGTGACACCGCCAGTGATGCCGGACCGATCACCACCGGCGACTGGATCGGCATCGTGCGCGGTGACGGCATCGTCAGCGTGGACGCAACCTTGATCGGCGCAGCAACAGCGCTGCTCGACCAACTCGTCACCGCCGACCGCGAGATCGTCACCGTCATCGAGGGAGCTGATGCCACGGGTGCCTTCACTGACGCCTTGCGGGGCTGGCTCGCGGACGAACGACCCGACGTACAGGTCGAGGTGCACAGCGGTCGGCAGCCGCTGTATCCATATCTGTTCGGCGTCGAGTAGCCGAGGGCACCGATGACCGACGGCATCACGCTGCGCGAGCTGCGCGACATCCCCGTTGAGCGCCTGAAGGGTGTCGGCGACAAGAAGCAGGCCTCGCTGCGCGACGTCGGCGTCACCACCGTGCTCGACCTGCTGACCACGTACCCCCGCCGCTGGGTCGACCGCACGAACGAGGCGCGAGTCAGCGACCTCGTGCCCGGCCAGGAAGCGCTCGTGCTCGTGACGGTCCGGTCCGTCAGCAAACGAACGATGCGCAATCGACGCACGATGATCGAGGCCCACGTCGGCGACGGCTCGGGACGCATGCATGTGGTGTTCTTCAATCAGCCGTGGCGCGAGCGGCAGATGCGTGACGGTGTGCAGATCGCGCTGTTCGGCAAGGCCGATGTGTTCCGCGGCGGGCTGCAGATGACGAACCCGATCGTCGACATGATCGGCGATCGCACCGGCAAGATCGTGCCGATCTACCCGCAGAGCGAGAAGGCCCAACTCAGCACATGGGAGATCGCCGGTTGGGTCGAGAACGCGCTCGAGCGCTGCCAGTCGCGCGGCTTCGCCGATCCGCTGCCGTTCGCCATGCGACGCGAGCTCGGCCTGGTCGACCGCCGCACGGCGATGCGCCAGATCCATCTGCCCGAGACAATGGCCGAGAAAGAGGTCGCTCGCCGGCGGCTCGCGTTCGACGAGCTGATGCGGGTGCAGACCGTTCTCGTCATGCGCAAGCGTGCGTTCGAGCGCGAGCAACGCGGCATCCGCCACGTCATGTCCGGCGAGTTGGTCGCGCGCTTCCACGACGCGCTGCCGTACGACCTCACGGCGGCGCAGCAGCAGGCGATCGAGCAGATCTTCGTCGACCTCGCTGGCCCGCACCCAATGCACCGGCTGCTGCAGGGCGACGTCGGCGCGGGCAAGACCGTGGTCGCGGTGTCCGCGCTGCTCTGCGCAGTGCAAGGCGGCCACCAGGGCGCGCTGATGGCACCGACAGAAGTGCTTGCCGAGCAGCATGCAACAACCGTCCGTGCGCTGCTCGCGGATCTACGCGTACCCGATCCGGCGAACCTGTTCGGCGAGCGAGCACTCAACGTCGCGCTGCTCACCAACCGCATCACCGGCCAGGAGCGGCGCGACATCGTCGCCGGCCTGGCCGACGGCAGCGTCGACATTGCGATCGGCACCCATGCGCTGATCCAGGAGGGCATCGAGTTCTCCAGCCTCGGCGCGGTCGTGGTCGACGAGCAGCACCGCTTCGGCGTCGAGCAGCGTGCCGCGCTGCGTATGAAGGGGGCGGGACCAGAGGATCAACGCGTCGTGCCCGACGTGCTCGTGATGACCGCAACGCCCATCCCGCGCACCGCAGCGATGACCGTCTACGGCGACCTCGACGTGAGCGTGCTCGACGAACTGCCACCCGGGCGCACGCCGATCACGACACACTGGGCCAACGGACCGCTGATGGAGCTGGCCGCGTGGGGTGACATCCGCGAGGCGGTCGGCGAAGGCCGCCAGGCCTACGTGGTCTGCCCGCTGATCGACGAGAGCGAGAAGCTGGAGGTGTCGTCCGCGCAGGAGACGTACGAGCGCCTCGTCCACCAGGATCTGAAGGGTCTCCGCATCGGCCTGCTGCACGGCCGGTTGCCCTCGGCCGAGAAGGAACGGATCATGACGTCGTTTCGCGACCGCGAGCTCGACGTACTCGTCGCGACCACCGTCATCGAGGTCGGGGTGGACGTGCCGAATGCGACGGTGATGGTGATCCTCGACGCCGATCGCTTCGGCATCGCCCAGCTGCATCAGCTGCGCGGCCGCGTCGGTCGTGGGCAACACGCGTCGCGGTGCTGGCTCGTCACCGCCGAGGTCGAAGGCACGAACCCGCGCGTTCAGGCCCTGGTCGGCTCCACCGACGGCTTCGTCCTCGCCGAGGTCGATCTCGACCTGCGCGGCGAGGGGACGCTGATGAACACCGCCCAGAAGGGCCGCAGTGACCTGAAGCTCGCCTCGCTGCGCCGCGACCGCGAGCTGGTCCAGCTCGCCAGGCAAGCCGCCTTCGACATCGTCGACGCCGACCCCCACCTGGCGGACCACCCCCTCCTCTTGGACGAGGTCACGTTGCTCCTCAGCGAGTCGGACGAAGAGTTCCTCTTCAAGAGCTAGAAACTGCCTGTTTGCCCTGGTCACACGTTAGATGGCGGGTCGCTAGTCCGCTCCTGGTCCGCAATTTCCCAGGCCGAGGCGATCGCCGTGCGGATCCGGTCCTCGTCGCCGGGCCACAACGAGGCATAGGTCTGCAGCGTCGTCGTGGGGGATGAGTGGCCCATCGCGTCGGCCACGGCCTTGACGCTGCAGCCCGCGGAGATCAACGAGGATGCGAACGCGTGTCGTAGCCAGTGGAAGCGAAGAGCGTCGGGCTCGAGGCCGGCGCTCT
>JANNZY010000019.1:0-20226 GCA_031410915.1 Actinomycetes bacterium | reverse complement strand
GCCCGTCGCCGCGTCGAACAGGGCGCCGTGCCGATTTGGGTGCCGACATGCGTGACCCTGGGCGACCGCGACACCCAGAAGGTCGGGCGGGCCGTCGCCGCTTCGAATTGGGTGCTGTGCCGATTTGGGTGCCGACATGCGTGACCCTGGGCGACCGCGACACCCAGAAGGTCGGGCGGGCCGTCGCCGCTTCGAATTGGGTGTCAGCAACCACGACCGTGGCCACCGATGACACCCAGAACGGCGGGGATCGTCGAGTGCGGCGTGCCAGAGCAGGCAGGTGGTCGGGCCCTGTGCTACGACAGGCACATGCCGAGCGCCACGGACGATCCACTGCTGCAACCGTTCCGGATCAAGAATGTCGAGTTGCGCAACCGGGTGATGTCCAGTGCGCACGAACCGGCGTATGCGGATGACGGGATGCCCACCGATCGGTACCGGCTGTACCACCTCGAGAAGGCCCGCGGCGGGGTTGGCCTGACCATGACGGCGGGCTCGGCGGTGGTCTCGCCGGACAGCCCGCAGGCCTTCGGCAACCTGTACGCGTACAAGGACGAGATCGTGCCGTGGCTGCGCCGGCTGACCGACGACGTCCACGCCGAGGGCGCGGCGGTGATGATCCAGATCACCCACCTCGGTCGGCGCACCGGCTGGAACAAGGCTGATTGGTTGCCGCTCGTGTACCCGTCGATGCTGCGCGAGCCCGCCCACCGCGTGTTCCCGAAGGTGGCCGAGGACTGGGACATCGAGCGCATCATCGGCGACTATGCCGACGCCGCCGAGCGGATGCTGGCGGCGGGCATGGACGGCATCGAGATCGAGGCCTACGGCCATCTGTTCGACGCCTTCTGGTCACGCGCCTCGAATCATCGCGACGACGAATGGGGCGGCTCGTTCGAGAACCGGATGCGCTTCGCGCGCGAGGTGCTCGGTGCGATCCGGGCACGGACGGGTGACGACTTCATCGTCGGGCTGCGGATGGCGGTCGAAGAGCGCGTCCCCGAAGGCCTGACTCGCGACGATGGCATCACGATCCTCGGCTACCTGAGGGAGCGGGGCCTGATCGACTTCGTCAACGTCATCCGCGGCCACATCGAGTCCGACGTCGCGCTGACCGACGTCATCCCGATCCACGGCATGCGCTCGGCCCCGATGCTGGAGTTCTGCGGCCAGGTGCGATCGGTGGTCGGCCTGCCCGTGTTCAACGCGTCGAAGATCGACGACGTCGCGACCGCCCGCCACGCGATCCGCGAGGGCTTGCTGGATGTCGTCGGCATGACGCGCAGCCACATCGCCGACCCGCACATCGTGAACAAGATCGCGGCCGGACGCGAAGCGGAGATCCGCCCCTGTGTCGGCGCGACGTATTGCCTCGACCGCATCTACGAGGCCGGTGAGGCGCTGTGCATCCACAACGCCGCCACCGGTCGCGAGGCGACGATGCCGCACACGATCCCGCCGGCGCTCGCGACTCGCCACGTCGTGGTGATCGGTGCCGGTCCCGGCGGCCTGGAGGCGGCGCGGGTCAGTGCCGAGCGCGGCCACCGGGTGACTGTGCTGGAGGTGATGCCGTGGGCGGGCGGCCAGATCCGCCTGGCGGTGCGCAACCCGCGTCGCAAGGACCTGATCGGCATCATCGACTGGCGTGTCTCCGAGTTGGAGCGCCTCGGTGCCGATGTCCGCTACGACACTTACGCGGAGGCCGACACGGTGACCGCGCTGCAACCCGACGTCGTCATCGTGGCGACCGGAGGCCTGTCGCAACTGACGCCGCTGGAGTCCGGCAGCGACTTGGTGACGTCGAGTTGGGACATCCTGTCCGGCGACTCCAAGCCGGCGCCACGCGTGTTGCTGTACGACGACAACGGCGCGCATCCCGGGATGTCGGCGGCCGAGATCGTCGCCAACGCGGGCAGCGAGCTGGAGTTCGTGACACCTGAGCGCTTCTTCGCGCCCGAGGTCGGCGGCCTGAACCACGTGCCCTACGCGCGTGCGTTCCACCACGCCGACACACGCGTCACGATCAACAGCCGCTTGCTCTCCGTGCGACGCGACGGCGACCAGCTCGTGGCCCGGGTCGGCAGCGACTACGGCGAGGAGGTTCGCGACCGCGTCGTCGACCAGGTCGTGGTCGAGTACGGCACGGCACCCAGCGACGAGTTGTACTTCGAGCTCAAACCGCTGTCGTCCAACCGCGGCGCAGTCGACTATGGCGCGCTGATGCAGGGCCGTGCGCAAGAGCTCTGCACCAACCCGGACGGAGCGTTCCAGTTGTTCCGCATCGGTGATGCCGTCAGCTCGCGCAACATCCACGCCGCGATCTACGACGCCCTCCGCCTCTGCAAAGACCTGTAGCAGCTCAGATCACGGTCAGCGCGCCCAACACGGGCGCGTCGGCGACCGTGATCGACCGCCGGTGCAGCGCTTCGACGATCACCTCCCCGTCGGCAGCGCCGACGGACACCGCCGGCCAGTCCGGATGACTCCCCGCCTCGTCGAACAGCGCCACACCGGTTGCCTCGGGCGCTGTATTGAAACGCGTTCGGTAGGAGATGCCATCGAGGCCGAGGTCTACGAACGCGGCCGCCCATGCCTGCGGCACCGTGTAGGGCACCATCGATCCGAGTTCGTTGGTGACCCCGAAGGCGATTGCCGTTCGATCGGTGAGGTCGGCGAGTCGGACGGGCCGGTCGTAGATCAGCTCCCACACCGCTCTCGACGTGAGGAACTCGCGGGCGATGACACCTCCCTGCATCTCCGGGCCGATGGTCTCGAGCACGCCGGTCACGCAGTCCGTGCCCGCGTACAACGTGCCGTTTCCACGAGGGTCGGTCCGGTCGAGATCGAAGCGGTACTCGCCGCAGGTGCAGAACCACCACGGCCAATGCCTGGCGACTCGGTAGATCGCGCTCCGGTGTGTATGGGTCGGGAATCGATCCAGGGCGACAGCGGGCGCAGCCTGGACGACGCGGACGCGGCTCACGCCGCCCAGCGGCGCCGGGCGGACTCCGCAACAGCCAACGCCCGGGTCGGATCGCCGCCTGCCGCGAGGTGCCCGATCACGCTTGCTCCGTCGAGCCGTCTCTGCGGCACGCGCAACCACGAGGCGAGTGTCCACGGATCGACGACCTGGGGTGGCAAGACCTTCAGCACGGCGGGCACGCCGCGGAGTGGCCGCATGTCCGCGCCGAGCTGGAACGCCGGAATGACGACGTGGCCGTCGGCTGTTGTCAGCGCGAGCAGCCGCCGACGCTTCACAAGATCGGCGACGGCCTGCCGGCTCGTACCCATCGCCAGAGCGAGTGAGGCTTGCCGATACACCGGGCCGATTGCAGCGGCCAGCGGCGAGGGTGCCGGGACGACCGCCGCGATACGTTCGGCAAGGAGTTCGGCATCACCCAGCACATCGACGAGACGCGAGCCGGCACCGGCTGCGACATCGCGCAAGCGTTGCCGGAGGCCTGCGATGACGACGTCGACGTAGTCATCGTCGGTGATCAGATCGTGCTCACGGGCCAGGACAGCGTTGGACATCGAGATCAGGGTACCCGTCGGATCTGAGTTGTCAAGTATGTCAAGCACAGTTGGCAAGGGGCGTGCAGAATCACCGCATGCTCAGTATTGAGGTTCGATGGGCTGCGTTGCGACCAAGGGGCCGAGCAGCTCGTCGTAGTCGGACAGGTCGAGCGCGACGAAGCCTTCGATCATCAGTGTGTCCAGCGCGTCGGAGAGAGCTGCGCTGCGAACCGCCTCGGCGAAAGCGCTTCGCCATTCGGCCACGGACTCGTCGCTCGCACCCGCCGGCAGGACCAGCGGCAGGTGGGGCACCCGTGGGCCGCGACCGATGACGGCGAGACCGTCGATCAGGTTCGGCGCGTCGCGCTGCAGAAACGCCCATGTCTGGCCGTCGATCGAGGCCACGTCCGCGGCATGCGTGCGCACGGCTTCGATGCTGGCGACGTGAGCGCCGGTCCACATGATCTCGCCCGGCCAACGCGGGTGCGCACCCGGCAGCGACGCGAGCAGGCTGATGTTGCCGGAGAGGCTGTCGACCGAGTTGATCGCAGCCCGACCGCCCCACAGATCCTCGAGCGTGGTCTCGCGATGCGACACGATCACACTGCGGTAGATGTGGTTCGGCGAACCGTCCAGGATGTGCACGAACGCACCGATGGGTCGCACGCGGTCGCGGAGCGCGGTGACGAGCGGCCAGCCACAGGTCTGGCCGACGACGAGCTGCGGGCTGAGCCACGTGTCGTGCGGGTCCAGATCCCACCGAAGTGTCGTGGGAGCACCGACCATCGTGGACGCGACCGTCGCGTAGAGCCGATCCCATGCCCCGATCAATGGCACGAACGGGTACATCCCGAGTGCCGCGAAGGCCCCGGGCTCGTACGTCGTCACGCCGAGATTGTGTCAGACAGCGGGTGCACCGGTTGATCGAATGGCCGCAAGAAGTAGCGCCGGACGATGCTCGCGTAGCTCGGGTAGGCGCCCGCGCCGCTCGCCACGATCGCATCGGCGTCCATCGCCGCGGTGAGTTCCGGGAGCCGGAACCATGCGGCACCGGGCAGCGTGTGATGCGTGTGGTGCAGGTTGTTGTTGAGGAACATCAGGCTGAGGAACGGACCGGCGCGGACGATCGCCGAGCGCGGCCCATCGGCGACGGCGCGGTGCTCGACGAACGACCGCAGCGCGGTGAACATCGATCCGCCGTAGACGAACCCGATCAGGTAGGCCCAGACCGGGATGCCCGCCGAACGCACGGCAACCACCACCATCGCGGCACCGGCGATGTTGACGACCCACGCCGACGCGACGCGCCAGTCGGCCGTCGAGGCGCGAACATCGGCGCGGAACATGCGTGACGCGGCGACGACCGGCCCGAGCGTCAGTCTGAACGCGAGGGTTCGGTTGGCGCGCAGCACGAAGCGCCGAACCGGCCCCGCCTGGTGCCATGTCTCGGGCAGCACGTAGAAGCTCTCCGGGTCGACTGCTGGATTGGTCAGGTCGCTCGCGTGGTGGGCGATGTGGATGTCGCGGTAGCGCGCGAACGGGTGCAGGAGCCCGAGGGGCACCCCGACGAGCAGTCGGTTGAGCAGCCGCGACGGGGTCGGGTGGCCGTGGATCACCTCGTGCTGCAGCGACATGTAGAAACCGCCGAGCACGGCCAGCGCGGCGATCACGGCGACGGTCGGCAGGCGGCGATGATGGAACGCAACGAGGGCGATCAGACCCCAGAATCCGGCGATGGCCGCGAGCGTCGGCCAGTCGATCAACGACCTCCGCTCGTACCGGGACCCTGCCACGGACCAGTTGTACATCACGATGGCCTGATTCCTGACCAGTTTGGTGGGGTATTTGCGCACATCCGACCCATCACTGTGCGGTTTTGCAACAAGTTGTCGTGGATTCGCAACAGTTGTGGCGTCTACGATGCCACCGTGTCGAGGACGATGGTGTGACCGAGCGCAAGGACCTGCTGAAGGTCTTCCAGGAGCGGCTGGCGACGGTGATCCGCGACTCACATCGCAACCAGAGCGAGTTCGCGGCTGCGGTGGGCATGGACCGCTCGACCCTCTCGCAGCTGCTGTCACCGAGCAACCGCCGTCTGCCGCGAGTCGAGACGCTGGTGGCCATTGCCGAGCACGAGCAGGCGTCGCTCGACTGGCTGATCGGGCTCAGCAACGTCGGGCCGATGCAGGCCGAGATCATGGACGAGCAGATGTCGTTCGCCCGCAACGCGCTGGCGCACAACGACGAACGCTTGATCGAGTGGCTGCGCGAGGCCGTGGGCTACAAGATCCGTTACGTTCCCTCGACCCTGCCCGACCTGTTGAAGACGGACGAGGTGATCCGCTTCGAGATGGACCACTACGTCGCGACGAGCCCGGAGCAGAAGATTGAAACGGCGTCGGCCCGACTCGCGTGGACACGCGGGCCCGAAACGGACCTGGAGTGCTGCAATTCGATCCAGGCCGTCGAGCTGTTCGCCCGCGGCGCCGGCATCTGGCGCAAGCTCGAGCAGCGCAACCGGCTGGCCCAGATCGACCACATGATCCAGCTCTGCGCGGAGCTGTACCCCACCCTTCGTTGGTTCTTGTTCGACGGACTCGAGCGCTACGCCGCACCGGTCACGATCTTCGGACCGATGCGCGCTGCGCTGTACCTCGGCCAGATGTATCTGGTGCTCACGTCGGCCGAACACGTGCGCACGCTGACGGCACAGTTCGACGATCTGATCCGCGGTGCCGTCGTACAACCGCACGAGATTCCCGAGTTCCTGAAGCAGCAACGCCTCGTCGCCCAGCGCCATCGAGGCTGAACCCGTCGACATCTTGCCGTGGTCGAGGTCGGCCCATTCGCGGTACATGTGTACCGGGTACGGTGAGTAGGCTGCGGCCGTGACTGACGCCGCTGCTGCGCACATCGAGACGAGTGGCGGCGGCCGCCAGCGCCGAGGTCGGGCGACGGGCGAGCGCAGTCGGCTTCCCCACCAGCGGCCCTACGCCCAACCGCGCATGCCCTATCGGCCGACCGAGGTCGTGTCGGCCGACGAGCTCGAGTCCATCCACGACGCCTCGATGCGCATCCTGGAAGAGATCGGGATGGATTTCCTCGACGCCGACGCGCGCCAGCTGCTCGCCGAGGCCGGAGCCACAGTCGATCCCGGCACGGAGCGGGTTCGCTTCGACCGGGCGATGATCGCCGAGGCGATCTCCACAGCGCCGGCGCAGTTCACGTTCCACGCGCGCAACCCCGAGCACAGCATCGTGCTCGGCGGCGACTTCATGGCGTTCGGATCGGTTGCCAGCGCGCCGAACGTGGCCGACCTCGACCGCGGCCGGCGCATCGGCAACCACGCCGACTACCAGAACCTGCTGCGCCTGACGCAGATGCTGAACAGCATCCACTTCATGGGCGGTTACCCGGTCGAGCCGATCGACCTGCACGCGTCGATCCGCCACCTCGATGCCACGTACGACGCGCTCACACTGACCGACAAGCCATTTCACGCCTACAGCCTCGGCCGCCAGCGCAACCTCGACTGTCTGGAGATGGTGCGCATCGCGCGCCAGATCGACGACGAGACGCTGGACCGCGAGCCGTCGATCTTCACCGTCATCAACTCCAGCTCGCCGCTGCGCCTGGACACCCCGATGCTGCAGGGCATCCTCGAGTTCTCGGCGCGCAACCAGATCGTGGTGATGACGCCGTTCACGCTTGCCGGCGCGATGGCTCCGGTCACGTTGGCCGGCGCGCTCGCGCAGCAGAACGCCGAGGCGCTGGCAGGCATCGCGCTGACGCAGATCGTGCGCCCAGGCGCGCCAGCGGTGTACGGCGGCTTTACCTCCAATGTCGACATGCAGTCCGGCGCGCCGGCATTCGGCACGCCCGAGTACATGCGTACGGCGATGGTCGGGGGCCAGCTGGCGCGCCGGTACAACCTGCCCTACCGCAGCAGCAACGTGTGCGCTGCGAATGCAGTCGACGCGCAGGCTGCGTACGAGTCGGTCTTCTCGCTGTGGGGCGCGGTCATGGGTGGCGTCAACATGCTCATGCACGGCGCAGGTTGGATGGAGGGTGGCCTCCACGCCAGCTACGAGAAGATGATCATCGACGCCGACATGCTGCACATGGTGTCGGCGTTCTGCGAGCCGCCCGTCGTGAACGAAGCCGAGCTCGGCCTCGACGCGATTCGCGATGTCGGCCCGGGTGGCCACTTCTTCGGCACCCAGCACACCCAGGACCGCTTCCGCACGGCCTTCTTCAAGCCGATGATCTCCGACTGGCGCAACTACGAGTCGTGGGAGGAAGCCGGCAGCCCGCAGGCACCCGCGAAGGCCAACTCGATCTGGAAGGAGATGCTCGCCGCGTACGAACCTCCACCGATCGACAGCGCCGTGCGCGAAGAACTGCAAGCATTCGTCGCCAAACGCCACGCCGAGGGCGGCGTGGCAACCGACTACTAGTGATTGTCTCGCACGCCATCTCCGCTCCGCTCTGATGTCGGCTCGAGAGCTTTCCGGTCGTCGGGCAAGGCCCTCCGTCCCTACTGAACACAAGGAAGAATCGACACGATGAAGACAAGCGCACAGGTCGTTGTCATCGGCGGTGGCGTGGTGGGCGCGAGCGTGCTCTATCACCTCACCAAGGCTGGGTGGACCGATGTCGTGTTGCTCGAACGCAAGCAGCTGACCGCTGGCTCGACGTGGCACGCGGCCGGTGGCATGCACACGCTGAACGGAGACCCCAACGTCGCCCGCTTGCAGCAGTACACGGTCAACCTCTACAAAGAGATCGAGGCCGAGTCCGGCCAGAACTGCGGCATCCACCTGCCCGGCGGTCTGCAGCTGGCCGACACGCCCGAGCGGCTGGACTGGCTGCGCATGGCCCAGGCTCGCGGCCGCTACCTCGGCATGCACATGGAGATGCTGTCGATGAAGGAGGCCTCCGAGCTCAACCCGATGTTCGACCCGCAGTACTTCGTCGGCGCGTTGTACGACGAGGACGAGGGCAGCGTGGATCCCCACGGCGTGACCCACGCCTATGCGATCTGCGCCCGCAATCGCGGTGCCGAGGTCTACACCGAGACGTGGGTGACCGGCCTGAGCCAGCGCCAGGACGGCACATGGGACGTCATCACCGACAAGGACCACACGATCCATGCCGAACACGTCGTCAACGCCGGCGGCCTATGGGCACGTGAGGTCGGGCGAATGGGCGGGCTCGAGCTGCCGGTGCTGGCGATGGAGCACCACTACCTGATGACCGAACCGATCGATCAGATCATCGAGTGGGTCGCCGCCAAGGGCGAGCTGCCCCACGTCATCGACTTCGCCGGCGAGATCTACTGCCGTCAGGAGGGCCAGGGCATTCTGCTCGGCACCTACGAGCAGGACAACCGGCCCTGGTCAGCCAAGGAGACGCCGTGGGACTTCGTGTTCCAGCTGCTCGATCATGACCTGGACCGCATTGCGCCCGAGCTGGAGAAGGCGTTCAAGCACTTCCCGCTCGTCGGCAAGGCCGGCATCCAGAAGTTCGTCAACGGACCGTTCACGTTCAGCCCGGACGGCAACCCGCTGGTCGGCCCGATCCGTGGCATGCGCGGCATGTGGTCGGCGTGTGCCGTCATGGCCGGCCTCTCCCAGGGTGGCGGCGTCGGCCTGTCGCTCGCCAACTGGATGGTGAACGGCGATCCCGATGCCGACATCTGGGCGATGGACGTGGCCCGCTACGGCGACTACGCCAACCTTGCCTACACGAACGCCAAGGTGCGTGAGAACTACTCGCGCCGGTTCCGCATCACGTTCCCGAACGAGGAGCTCCCCGCCGCGCGTCCGTTGCACACGACACCGATCTACGACCGCTTCACCGCCGCCAACGCGGTGTGGGGTGCGTCGTACGGGCTCGAACACGCGCTGTGGTTCCAGGAGCCGGGCAAGGAGCCGATCGAGGACGTCACGTTCCGACGCAGCAACGCGTGGGACCAGGTCGCTGCCGAGTGTGCTGCCGTGCGAGACAGCGTCGGCATCACCGAGGTTTCCAACTTCGCCAAGTACCACGTGTCCGGCGACGGTGCCGCAGCGTGGTTGAGCACCTTGCTCACCAACCGCATGCCCGCCGTCGGCCGCATCGCGCTGACCGCGATGCTGAACGAGCGGGGCCGCATCGAGGGCGAGTTCACCGTCGCCCGCGTCGGCGACGACGAGTTCTACCTGTTCGGATCGCAGGCTGCCGAGACACATCACAGCCGCTGGTTCCTGGCCCACCTGCCGAGCAACAGCCCGGTGCGCTTCGAGGTCCTCGGTCTCGGGTTGGTCGGGCTGTCGGTCGCCGGACCGCACGCACGCGACGTGATGCGCAAGATCACCGACTTCGACATGTCCAACACCGGCTTCAAGTTCATGGACTTCAAGCAGATCGACCTCGGCATGATCCCGGCCAAGGTCGGCCGGCTCACGTACTCCGGCGACCTCGGCTACGAGCTGTGGGTCGCTCCCGAGTACCAGCGCGCGCTGTACGACCAGTTGATGTCGGCGGGCGCCGAGTACGGCATTCGCCCGTTCGGCTTCCGGGCGTTGATGTCGTTGCGTCTCGAGAAGAGCTTCGGCACGTGGTACCGCGAGTACCGCCCGATCTACACGCCGCTGGAATCGGGCATCCTCAGCTACATCAAGCTCGACCACGATTTCATCGGACGATCGGCGCACGAGGCCGAGCTGAAGACCGGCCCGCAACGTCGACTCGTCACGATGATCGTCGAGCCCGACCCGGACGACCCGGCGGACGTGATCGGCGACGAGCCGGTCTGGCACGATGGCGCAGTGGTCGGATGGGTCACCTCGGGCGGGTACGCACACAACAGCAAAGTGTCGATCGCGCTTGCGTACATCCCCGCCGAACTCGCCGTGGCCGAGGCCGGCGAGTTCGAGATCGAGATCATCGGCAACCGCCGCCCGGCCCGCCTGCAGATGGAGCCGGTCTTCGATCCCGCTGGCACGAGAATGCGCTCGTGACCAACATCGTCGTCGATGGACGGCCCGTTCCCTACGAGCCGGGCGACAGCGTCGCCATGGCAGTGTTGCGCGCCGGCGAGCATCCTGCCCACGGCGGCACGCTGTGCCTCGCCGGCGATTGCCCGAACTGTGTCTGCGAAGTCGGCGGTACCGCCTTCGTGCGCACGTGCCAGACGCCGGCGCAGCCCGGCCTCGTCGTGCGTCGCCACCCGGCCGTTGGCGCGCCGCCGTTGCGCTCGGTTGCGCAACCGAACATCGGCCAGACGCCGGTGATGCCGGCGATCTCGGTGCGCCGCCTCGAGGCCGACGTCGTCGTGATCGGTGCCGGCACCAGCGGCATCGCTGCGGCCGATGAGTCGCGTGCTGCCGGACACGACGTGACCGTTCTCGACAGTGCGAGCGGCGACGAGGTGGTCGGCATCTACGGCGGCCCCACGGTCATCGTCCGGCGCGCCGACGCGATGCTGCACGTGCACGCCCACGAAGTCGTCGTCGCGACGGGCGCAGCCGAGCTGCAGCCTGCGTGTCCGGGCAACGGCCTGCGCGGCATCGTGACGGCCCGAGCCGCACGGGCGATCCACGCGGGGGGAATCGCCATGCCGAACGCTGTCGCCATCGGCACGGCACCCGACGGTGTCGCGTGCACAGCCGTCTCCGGCTCGCTCGTCGAGATCCTCGGCGACGGCGACCGGGTCACCGGGGTCGTCACGCTCGGAGACGACGGCGCGACGACGAACACGCCGTGCGAAACCTTGATCGTCGGTCTCGGCTTCGCTCCGCGCGACGTGTTGTCGCGCATGGCTGCGCCCGACCTGCCCGTGCGCTCGGTCGGATCTGCGGCGGGGAAGTTCCCGCTGCCACCGTGCCCGACGGCCGGCACGGTGTGCCCGTGTTCGAAGGTTGTTCTCGCCGACTGGCAGAGCGTGTGGGACCGTGGCTTCCAGGAGCTGGAACTGATCAAGCGGGCCAGCCTCACCGGCACCGGCACGTGCCAGGGAAGCGTCTGCGTACCGCACCTGCGCGCGTTCATCGCCGACCGCTCCGGCGTCGTGCCCGAACCGTTCACCGCACGACCCGCGACGCGCCAGATCACACTGGCCGAAGCAGCGGCCGACGTGCACACCGACGTCTTCCGCCGCTCGCCGCTGCACGACGAACACCTCGGGCTCGGTGCGCGCCTGGATCGCTTCGGCGGGTGGTGGCGGCCGTGGAACTACGGCGATCACATCACCGAGTACTGGGCTGTCCGCGAAGCCGTCTCGCTCGGCGATGTCAGCACACTCGGCAAGCTGGTCGTCTCCGGACCCGACGCAGTCGAGCTCCTCGAGCGGCTCTACCCGACGACCGTTGCGGACATCCGTCCCGGTCGGTCGCGCTACGTGCTGTTGCTGAACGAGCGCGGCCACCTCATCGATGACGGCATGATCTGTCGCGAGACCGACACCCGCTTCGTCCTCACGTTCACATCCGGCGGCGCGGCCAACGCGGAGATGTGGGTGCGTGACTGGATCGAGAGCTGGGGTCTCGACGTGCACGTGCTCGACCAGACGATGTCGCTCGGCGCGATCAACGTGACCGGACCGCTCGCCGCGCAGCTGCTGCAACGCGTCGGGCTCGACGAGCCACCGAAGTTCTTGCAACACTTGCGCGCCGATGTCGCCGGCGTGCCGTGCCACGTGATGCGGCTCAGCTTCACCGGCGAGGCGTCATTCGAGCTGCATCATCCGGCCGACTTGGGGGTCGAGCTGTGGCGGGCACTGATGGAGGCCGGTGCCGATCTCGGCATCCACCCGCACGGCCTGCAAGCGCTCTTCGGGCTGCGCCTGGAGAAGGGTCACGTCATCGTCGGCATGGACTCGGAGATGGATTCAACGCCGCGCCGGCTGAAGATGGACTGGGCGGTCAAGATGGACAAGCCCGACTTCATCGGCAAGTCCGCGCTCGCCCGTACGGCGTTACTTCCCGACGAACGTCGGCTCTTCGGCTTCACGGTCGAAGGTGCCGCTCCTGTCGAGGGCGCGCCGATCTGGGTCGATGGTCCGGATGGTCGCTTCGTGGCCGGCCACGTCGCCTCCAGCTTCACGTCGCCGTTGCTCGGCCACGGTGTGATGCTGGGCTGGCTGAAGCACACGCCATGGCCCGACACCGTCGAGATCGACGGCCGAGTCGCGACCGTGGCCGACCCGCCGTTCTACGATCCGCAAGGCCGCCGTGCCCGCGCCTGAGACCATCCACGGCACACGCGTCGTCGCGTCGCCTGCCGCGCTCGACGCCGCGGTCTGGCCCGCCAACGCGACAGCACTGCGCTTCGCGTCCGACGACGTGTTCGTGATCGGCGCGGAGGCCTTGTCGATCAGCAGCGAGCACGCCATCGTCGCGCCCGAGTCCGGCTTCAGCGGCTGCTGGCTGAACGAGGGCGAGCTCGCCCACGTTGCCGCGCACATCGACTGGCCACTTCCCGCCGCCAGCGAGCGCCCGGTGCTGGCGCAAGGTTTTGTGGCCGGTGTGCCAGCGAAGCTGTACCTCACTGGATCAACCGGAGACAACGCGGCGTTGTTGTTGACCAACACGCCGTACGCGGCAGAACTGTGGGAGCGGCTGCGATGAACGAGTTCGTCGAGACACTGCTCGATCTCACGTGGCACGAGCCGAAGAACGCGTATGACGTCGTCATCATCGGAGGCGGCGGGCACGGACTGGCGACCGCGTACTACCTAGCCACCCGCCATGGCATCACCAACGTCGCGGTGGTCGAGGCCAACTACATCGGGTCGGGCAACTCCGGCCGCAACACCACCATCATCCGCGCCAACTACGGCATCCCCGAGGCGATCCGCTTCTACCAGCACAGCCTCGATCTGTACCGCTCGCTCGAAGCAGAGACGGGTTGCTGGATCATGCACTCGACGAAGGGCCTCCTGTGGCTGGCCCACACCGAGACCGCGATGCGTGCCGAGCGTGCCCGCTGCATGCTGAACACCGCCTGCGGTGCGGAGACGGTGATGGTAACGCCGGAGGAGGCGAAGACCGTCTGCCCGCAGCTGGACCTGTCCGGCGGCGGCCGCTACCCGGTGCTCGGAGCCTCGCACCACGTCGGCGCAGCGACGGCTCGTCACGATCGTGTCGTGTGGGCCTACGCACAGGGCGCGATGCGGCGTGGTGTGCACGTGATGCAGAACACCCCGGTCACCGGTCTGTTGCGCGACGGCGATCGCATCACCGGCGTGCAGACGGCGAACGGCAATATCTCGGCCGGCATCGTGCTCAGCGCGGTCGGTGGCAATGTCACCCGCATCGCCGACCACGCCGGCGTGCGCCTGCCCGTGCGCACGCATCCGCTGCAGGCCTTCGTCACCAACGGGTACGCGCCGGGCTTCGACAAGATCGTCAGCGACACGGAGCTGTTCTGCTACGTGTCCCAGACAGCGCGCGGCCAGATGCTGATCGGTGCCGAGTTCGACCCGCAGCCGAGCTACTCGCGTCAGTCGTCGTTCAACTTCTTGCAGAGTTGCTCGAGCAAGGTCAGCCATCTGCTGCCGTTCCTGAAGAACCTGCGCATCCTGCGCCAGTGGACGGGAATGTGTGATGTCTCCGCCGATTTCTCGCCGATCATGGGCCACACCGGTGTCGACGGCTTGCTGATCACCACCGGGTGGGGCACGTGGGGATTCAAGGCCATCCCAGCCGGCGGCGAGCAGATGGCCGAACTGATCGCGACCGGCAAGGTGCCGACGTTGCTCGAACCGTTCGCACTCGATCGCTTCGCCCGCGATCACGCGCTGGCGGACCAGGGAAGCACGGGCACTCGCTGATGCTGTGGCTGATCTGTCCCCACTGCGGCCGGCGGCCGATCGACGAGTTCGCGTTCGGCGGCGAGATGCCGACCGTGCCCGACCGGATCACCGATCCCGGCGAGCGCGACGTCGACTACGTGTGGATGTTCGACAACGTCGCCGGCGACACCGTCGAGCGTTGGTTCCACCATGCCGGCTGTCGCCGCTGGCACACCGCGCGGCGCAACACCGTCACCGACACGCTGCTGTCGCCACCGACCGGCGAGGCGATCACCCCGGAGAGGTGATGCGGGCTCACCCGTGAGCGGCTGACCATCGGGCCATGGATCGAGCCCAATCTGCGCGCTGCTGCACCGCTGACCGACGCGTTCTCCTCGTGCCGCTGCTCGTGCTGGTCGCCACTGCGACTGCGACCGCCATTGCGCCCACTGCGGCGTCTGCGCAGAACGGCTTCACGGTGTCGGAGATGGTCGGCCCGCCCGGCAGTGGCGTGTACGGCGAAGAGATCGTGGTGTTGTCGAACGGCAACTACGTCATCACCGATCCCCTGTTCGACGGTCCGGCAGGCGTCGACATCGGTGCCGTGTACCTGTATGACGGCGCCACGAACCAGCTCATCAGCCGTTTCACCGGGGCAACCGCGAACGATTCGGTCGGTTCCGGCGGAATCACTGCGGTCGGCCACACCAACGTCGTGGTGTCCAGTCCGTACACGTCCGTCGGCGGCAAGAAGAATGCCGGCGCGGTCACGTGGATCGACGGCCGCACCGGTTTGCAGGGCAGCGTGTCTGCGGCCAACAGCCTCGTCGGCTCGAACGCCGACGATTCCGTCGGAGGTGGCCAGGTTGCGCGACTCACGAACGGCAACTACGTGGTGACCAGCCCGTCATGGGCCAATGGTCCACTCGTCACAGCCGCCGGCGCAGTCACATGGGGGTCAGGCGCCACCGGCATCCGGGGCGCGGTGTCGGCGACCAACAGCGAGATCGGTGCTGCGACGAACTCACACGCCGGCTTCGACGGGGTCGTCGCCCTGGCGAACGGCAACTACGTCTCGTCGAACGCCGACATGTCAGTCGGAGCGCACTCCAATGCCGGCGCGATCACATGGGGCGACGGATCGACCGGCAGCATCGGCACGATCTCGGCCAGCAACTCCTTCGTCGGCGACCACGACGCCGACCGCATCGGTGACGACGGCATCGTCGCGCTGCTCAATGGCAACTACGTCTTCGCGTCGTCACGCTACGACGCCGGCGGTGTCGTCGACGCCGGCGCGGCGACGTGGGGTGACGGCTCGACCGGCGCCGCCGGCTCGATCATCGACGACAGCCTGTACGGCACGGCCGCGAACGAGCAGGTCGGTGTAGGCGGCGTGTTCGTGCTGGCCAACGGCAACTACGTGGTTTCCAGCTACCTGCGGCCGAACGGCCCAGCGGCGTCTGCTGGGGCCGTCACCTGGGCCAGTGCCAACGGCAACACGGTCGGTGCGGTGAGTGCGGCGAACAGTCTGGTCGGCACGCACACCGATGACCACGTCGGCCGATGGGTGCTGCCGCTGACCACCGGCAACTACCTGGTCGGCGCACCTGAATGGGACAACGGGGCCGCGGTCGATACCGGGGCCGTGACATGGCGGTCCGGGGCCGGTACCTCCAGCGGTGTGGTCGGTTCCGGCAACAGCCTCGTCGGAGCGAGAGCGAATGACCGGGTCGGCTCGTCCGCTGTCGCCCTTGCCAACGGGCACGCGGTCGTGGGCAGCCCGAACATGCGCATCGCCGGGCTGGCCGCTGCCGGCGCGGCGACATGGGTGTCTGGCACCGCGTCGACGGCGGCCACGGTCGATGCCACGAACAGCTTGGTCGGCACCCACGCCGGCGATGGTGTGGGCAACGAACTGGCCGCTCTTGACAACGGCAACTACGTCGTCGTCAGCTCCGGCGCTCAGGTCGGGGGATCGATCGACGCGGGTGCGGTCACCCTCGGCCTCGGCCATGCCGGCACGACCGGCAGCGTCACCGCGGCCAACAGCCTGGTCGGCTCGCACGACAACGACGAGGTCGGGTCGAACGGCATCACGGTGCTCACCGACGGCAACTACGTCGTCAACAGCGGCCAGTGGAACAACGGCGCAGCAATCGGCGTCGGCGCGTTCACATGGCGCTCGTCGTCGTCACCCGCGACCGGTGTCGTCAGCGCGGCGAACAGCACGGTCGGCAGCAAGAACCAGGCTGGCACCACTGTGGCCCCGGTTCCGACAGCGGGCGGTGGCTTTCTCGTCACGTTCCGAGACACCGATGACCTCCCGGTCACGAACGTCGGGGCCACCGTCTACGCCAGCGCCGGTGGCAGCCCCGGCGACATCGCCACCAGCGACCGGGCGGTGTTCGGCATGATGGCCGGCGGCGGCGGCTCGATGTTCAGCGTCGGCGCGCGCACGACAGCGAAGGCGATCTTCGTCAGCCGCCCCGCCGAGTCCATCGTCACTCGCATCGACGACATCGACTCGACACCGCCCGTGTTCGCGACCACACCCAGCAACATCACTGCGGCCGCGGCACCCGGCGCGACCACAGCGGTGGCCTCGTTCGCGACGCCCCGAGCGATCGACAACATCTTGCCGCCCGCCGTGTCCTGCTCGCCGGCGTCGGACTCCGCCTTCCCCGTCGGCGTCACCACCGTCACGTGCACGGCCATCGACCGCGTCGGTTTGCGGGCCACCTCCGCCTTCACCGTCACCGTCACCGCGACGCCGGCGGACGGTGGTGGCGGTGGCGGTGGTGGTGGTGGTGGCGGCAGCGTGACCGACGAAGTGCCGCTCGTGCCGGCCCGTCTCGTCGACACCCGGCCCAACCAGCACACCACGGACGACATGCTCGCCGGCGGTGGCCGACAGGCAGGTGGTACCACGCTGGCGGTGCAGGTTGCCGGTCGCGGCGGCGTGGCTGTCGATGCCTTGGCCGCCGCGCTCAACGTGACCGCTGTCGAGCCTGCTGCGAATGCGTTCGTGACGGTGTTCCCATGTGGCTCGACGCGCCCCACGGCGTCCAACCTCAACGTCGATGCCGGTGCCGTCGCACCGAACACCGTGCTCGCCCAGATCGGAACCGGCAGGGCCGTGTGCGTTTACGTCTCCCAGACCATGCATCTGGTCGTCGATGTCAACGGCTACTTCCCAGCGGGCAGCACGTACGTGCCCGCGAATCCGCAACGTGTGCTCGACTCGCGTCCTGGCCAGGTCACCGCCGACACCCAGCAGCAAGGCGGTGGCATCATTCCCGCCGGTACGACCACCGAGTTGCAGATCACCGGTCGGGTCGGTGTCCCGGCCGACACGTCCAGCGTTGCGCTCAACGTCACGGTGACCGGCGCGCAGGGATCGGGTTTCGTGACCGTCTATCCGTGCGGTGCCGGCCGTCCGACTGCGTCCAGCCTCAATGCGTCGGGCAGCGATGTCGCCAACCTCGTCATCGCCAGTGTCGGCACCAACGGCAGGGTCTGCTTGTTCAACCAGACAGCAATGCACCTCGTGGCCGACGTCAATGGCTGGTTCCTTGCGGCCACGTCGTATGCGCCACTCACCCCCGACCGACTGCTCGACACGCGCCTCGACAATGGTGCGCGAGTTGCCGCCGATTCGATCACGGTGCTACGCGTCGCAGGTGTGCACACGGTCCCCGCCGAACCCGGAACGATGGTGCTCAACGTCACCGTCACCGAACCCGCCGGCGACGGCTACGTCACGGTCTTCCCGTGCGGGGTCGAACGCCCAGTGGCATCGAACCTCAACTACATCGCCGGCCAGACCGTGCCCAACTCTGTCATCGTCAAGGTCGGCACGAACGGTTCGGTGTGCCTGTACTCGTCGCAATCCACGCATCTCATCGTCGACGCCAACGGAACCTTCCCCAGCTGACCATGCATCATCGCCGGCCTCACCCGCCGGTCGCGGGCGGCGCGAAGAACGTCAACGACGGCTCGTCGCCGCTGTCGACCACGAGCAGTCCATCGGCAGTCACGATCGCGTCGGCGAACCGGGCGATCGGCATCGCCCACAGTGTTCGACCGCCGGGTAGCTCGAACGCAGCGAAAGTCCGCTGGGTCTCGTCCGTGCGTTGACCCTCGGCCACATACACGACCGAACCAGCGGATTGGATCAGTGGCAGGCTGAACCCGGAGAGGTCGGCGAGCCGCGTGAAACCGCTGCCGCCGGCGGACAGCACTGCGACACCGACCCGCACGGTCGGGTCGAACGAATCGCTGGAGATGGCAAAGACGACGTCGTGCCCGTTCGGCCCGGCGCCGACACTGGCGAGGGGGAATTCGCTGGGATTGTTGGTCACATCACCACCGTCGACGCTGGAGATCACGCGGATGCCGCCCTCGCCGGTCACCAGCAGGCGATCACCGTTCATCGCGAGGACTGATGAGACCGCACCGACCCGTCCGTTCACCGACCAGCGCCGGGTGCCGACCGACGACACGCTCGTCACGCGATCGCCGGTTCCGATGACCAGACCGCCCTCGACACCCGCCGCAGCGGCGGCTGGGTCCGTGTGCTCGAACGCGAACGAGGGTCCATTCACGGGGAAGACCCGAGCGATGGCGCTTCCATCGTCGGCATACGTCGCGTCCCCAGTCGCGAAGACCTGACCGACCTCGATCGGAGCGGCAACGTCACGCTGTGCATCGTTGACGATCTCGATGACCACCCTGTCGCTGCCGACGGATCCGATCGTTCCCGGGCCGACGAAGCCGAACGCATCCGTGGTGGTCTCGTCTCGCCAGCGCTCGTCGCCGCTTCCGCCGTCGAGGACGACGACATCGCGGTGGGGCTGGCGGTTCGCCCCGAACACGATCACGATGTGGTCGCCGAGTGGCTGCGCGGCGGCGAACACGTCGTCTGTCAGGCTGAGGTCCGTCGCTGGACTCGGCTCGATCGTGTGCTCCCACATCGTCTCACCGGTGGCCGTCTTCAGCGTCGACACCACGAGCCGCTGGTCGATCAGCGCCATCGCGATGGTGTGGTCGTCGTCGACGAAATGGCCGACGAGAGATCCGTCGACGGATCGCCTCCACTGCTGATCCGGCGTTCGCCGCATCGCCGCCAGTCCACTGGTCGGTGTGGATGACGGTGCGTCGTCGCCTCCGGACGCGACGACCGCGACGATCACCGACACCACCACCAGCGCGCCGACGGCTGCGGCGATCTTCCACCACGGTGGGGGAGTGCGTGCCGGACGGGTGTGCTCGCCCTCGTCGCGTGCCGGTTCCAGCTCGGCCGGTGCGGGCACCGCCATCGCGAACTCGGGCAGCTTGTTGTTGCAGTAGGTGCAGAAGATGTCATCCGCCGCGGCGGCGTGTCCGCAGCGCTCGCACGTCACCGTCGCAGCGTTCATCGCCACCATCCTGGCACCGGATGGCGGTCACTCGTCAGCGTCGGACGAGCCCTTCGGCCGCATCGGCAGTGTGTTGCGCCACTGCCCGTCGTAGTCGTTGAGCGCGGCGGCAACGGCGGGGGCCGTCGGCACGAGACCGATCTCACCGACGCCCTTGATGCCGAACGGCGACTTTGGCTGGGGCACCTCGACGAGGCGCACCTCGATCGGTGGCACGTCCTTGGCCCGCAAGATGCCGAGCGAACGCAGAGTCGCGTTGGTCGGGAAGCCGGTCTCGGGGTCGTGCGGGAACTGCTCGGTGAGTGCGTAGCCGAGGCCCATGTGCACGCTGCCCTCGATCTGGCCCTCGCACAGCACCGGGTTGACGGCCTTGCCGACGTCGTGCACGGCAACCACGCGCTCGATCGTCCCGGTCGCGCGGTCGATGATCACCAGCTGCGCGGCGTATCCGAACGCGGCGTGGATCGTCGGGTCGGGATGCTCGGGATCGCCGAGATGATGGGTCCAGTCGAC
>JANNZY010000018.1:0-20712 GCA_031410915.1 Actinomycetes bacterium | reverse complement strand
GGCTGGCACCGGTGCCGCCGTCGTGACCGCTGATCAACACGACGTCGGCCTTCGCCTTGCTCACGCCCGCCGCAACCGTGCCGACGCCGACCTCGGCGACGAGCTTGACGTTGACACGCGCCTCGGGGTTGGCGTTCTTCAGATCGTGGATGAGCTGCTTGAGATCCTCGATCGAGTAGATGTCGTGATGCGGCGGCGGGCTGATCAATCCGACGCCCGGCGTCGAGTGCCGGGTCGCCGCGATCCACGGGTACACCTTGTGACCGGGAAGCTGGCCACCTTCGCCGGGTTTCGCACCCTGGGCCATCTTGATCTGCAGATCGGTGGCATTGACGAGGTACTCGCTGGTCACACCGAATCGGCCGCTGGCGACCTGCTTGATCGCGCTGCGCCGCTTCGGATCGACGAGGCGATCGGAGTCCTCGCCGCCCTCACCGGTGTTGCTCTTCGCGCCGATGGAGTTCATCGCGATCGCCAGCGTCTCGTGGGCTTCGGCGCTGATGCTGCCGTAGCTCATCGCACCCGTGGAGAAGCGCTTCACGATCGCGCCGACGGATTCGACTTCGTCGATCGAGATCGGCTCGCGCACGCCGGTCTTGAGATCGAACAAGCCGCGCAACGTGGCCAACCGCTTGGCCTGGTCGTCGATCAACGACGTGTACTGCTTGAAGATGTCGTAGCGCTTGGCCCGTGTCGCGTGCTGCAGCTTGAACACGGTCTCCGGGTTGAACAGGTGCACCTCGCCCTCACGACGCCACTGGTACTCGCCGCCGAGTTCGAGCTTGCGGTGGGCCCGCTCTTCGGGCCGGGTCGGGTGAGCCATCGTATGGCGGGCCGAAACCTCCATCGCGATCTCTTCCAGGCCAATGCCGCCGAGGCGGCTGACCGTGCCCGTGAAATACTCGTCAACGAGCTCCTTCCCGAGTCCGATCGCTTCGAAGATCTGCGCGCCGGTGTATGAGGCGACGGTGCTGACGCCCATCTTCGACATCACCTTCAACACGCCCTTGCCACTGGCCTTGATGAAGTTCTTGACCGCCTTGTGCGGGTCCATGCCGCCGAGGCCGTTGAGGTCTTCCGCGATCATGTCCTCGATCGATTCGAACGCGAGGTAT
The DNA here is from genome assembly GCA_031410915.1 of Actinomycetes bacterium. Classification (GTDB taxonomy): domain Bacteria; phylum Actinomycetota; class Acidimicrobiia; order Acidimicrobiales; family Ilumatobacteraceae; genus WLMZ01. Next base: position 19,597 of record JANNZY010000018.1, on the reverse strand, counting down.
GGGTTGATCGCCCCTGCGCCGTAACCGATGAGCAGCGCCATGTGGTGCACCTCGCGGGCGTCGCCGCACTCGACGACGAGGCCGACGTGGGTGCGCTTCTTCTCGCGTACGAGGTGGTGGTGCACCGCTGCGGTGAGCAGCAGCGACGGGATCGGCGCGAGTGCTTCGTCGCTGTTGCGGTCACTGAGCACGATGATGCGGGCACCGTCGTCGATGGCCTTGCTGGTCTCGTGGCGGATCATGTCCAGCGCTCGCTTCAGCGCCAGCCCGCCACCGTTGACCCGGTACAAGCCGCTGATGGTGACCGACTTCAACTGCGGGTACCCGCCGTCGTCGTCGATGTGGATGATCTTGGCCAATTCGTCGTTGTCGATGATGGGGAACGGCAGCACCAGCTGGCGACAGTTCTCTGGGCCGGGCTGGAGCAGGTTGTGCTCGGGTCCGATGGTGGAGCCGACCGCCGTGACGACTTCTTCGCGGATCGCGTCGAGCGGCGGGTTCGTGACCTGCGCGAACAGCTGCACGAAGTAGTCGAACAGCAGCCGCGGCCGCTCGCTGAGCACTGCGATCGGCGTATCGGTGCCCATCGAACCAATCGGCTCGGCACCGGCTTTGGCCATCGGCCCGACGATGATCTTGAGCTCCTCGTGCGAGTAGCCGAACACCTGTTGTCGGCGCAGCACGCTGGTGTGGCTGAACACGATGTGCTCGCGCGCGGGTAGGTCGTGCAGTTCGACCAAGCCGGCATCGAGCCATTCCGAATACGGGTGCTGCGCGGCGAGATCGGCCTTGACCTCCTCGTCAGACACGATGCGACCGGCGGCCATGTCGATGAGGAACATCTTCCCAGGCTGCAGACGACCCTTCTTGACGACCTTGGCCGGATCGATCTCGATCACACCGGCCTCGCTGGCCATCACCACGACATCGTCGTCGGTGACCCAGTAGCGACCTGGCCGCAGGCCGTTGCGATCGAGCACGGAGCCGATGACCGTGCCGTCGGTGAACGCAACGCCTGCCGGCCCGTCCCACGGCTCCATCAATGACGAGTGGAACCGGTAGAACGCCCGCTTGGCGGGATCCATGATGTCGTTGTTCTCCCACGCCTCGGGGATCATCATCAACATCGCGTGTTGCAGCGGACGGCCGCCGAGGTGCAGCAGCTCCAGCACCTCGTCGAACGTCGCCGAGTCGGAACCGCCAGGGGTGCAGATCGGGAAGGCCCGCTCCAGACCGGGCAGCAGATCGGTGGCGAGCAGCGCCTCGCGGGTCCGCATCCAGTTGCGGTTGCCCTGCACCGTGTTGATCTCGCCGTTGTGGGCGATGTAGCGATACGGGTGGGCCAGCGGCCACGACGGGAACGTGTTCGTGCTGAACCGGCTGTGCACCAGCGCGATCGCGCTCTCGACACGTTCGTCCTCGAGATCGGGGAAGAACACGGCCAGCTGCGGTGTGGTGAGCATGCCCTTGTAGATCAGCGTGCGGCTGGACAGCGACGGGAAGTACGTGCTCTGCTCCGCAGGCAGTTCGTGCTCGATCCGCTTGCGGGCCACGAAGACCTTGCGGTCCAGGTCGATGCCGGCCGTGGTGGTGCCGGACGCGTCGGCGACGAACAGCTGCTTGAACGACGGCATGACCCCGCGGGCGGTCACGCCGAGCACGCCTGCGTCGATGGGCACGTCGCGCCAACCAATGGTGCGCAGACCCTCGTCGTCGACGATCGTCTCGATCGAGGCCATCGCCTTCTCTGCGCTCTCCGTGTCGGAGGGGAGGAAGGCGAGTCCGACGGCGTACTGGCCCGCGGGCGGGAGCTGGAAGCCGACCACGGCGCGCAAGAACGAGTCGGGGACCTGGATCAAGATGCCGGCACCGTCACCGGTGTCGGCCTCCGCGCCGGTGGCGCCGCGGTGCTCCATGTTGCACAGCGCGCCGATGCCCATCGCGACGACGGAGCGGCTGCGCGCACCGCGGATGCTCGCGACGAAACCGACGCCACAAGCGTCGTGTTCGAACCGCGGGTCGTACAGCCCAGTGGGCGCGGGGTAGTTCAGTTGCATCGTTCACATCCACGGAAGTCGGGTTGGCTTGGTGGACGCTCGAGACGACGCTGGCCCGAACGGTTGCAGGCATGTTACGCGAACGCGCGACAGATCGACAACATCGATTCCAGGTGGTCAGAACACTCGCATTCAGACCTCGGCGTAGTTCGGCGCGCGGTTCTCGAAATTGGACATCACGGCCTCGACCTGGTTCGGCTTGCCGATCAGGTTTCCGATGACGCGACGCTCCTCGGCGAACTGCTCGGCTGCCCCGGCGTTGGTGATCCGGTTGAACAGCTCCTTCGCGCCGCGCACGGCGTGTGGGCTGCGCCCGGCGATCTCGGCGGCCATCGCCATCGCGTCGTCGTACGGCGTGTCGCTGAGCCGAGTGGCGAGTCCGAGCTGGAACGCCTCGGTGCCGCTGAACACGCGTGCCGTGAACGTCAACTCCTTGGCGACATCAGGGCGCACCAGGCCGGCCAGGAACTGGGTGCCCGTCATGTCCGGCACGAGTCCCCAGTGCACCTCGCGCACCGACAGCTTCGTGTCCGGGTGCACGATGCGGATGTCGGCACCGAGCGCGATCTGGATCCCGCCGCCGAGCGCATGTCCGTGCACCGCAGCGATCACCGGCACCGGCACCTCCTGCCAGACCCACGCGACCTGCTGGCCGAGGTGGGTGATTCGTCCGGCTTGCATCGACCCCGGGCTGCCGTCATCGGGCCGCTCGGTGCGCTCGCCGCCGGCCATCTGCTGGAACGACCCGAAGTCCAGGCCGGCGCAGAACGACGGGCCGTCGCCGGACAGCACCACGACACGGACGCCCGGCTCGGTCTTCAGCCGTTCGCCGGCCTCGGCGATGGCGAGGAACATGTCGTTGTCCAACGCGTTGCGCTTGTCGGCGCGGTTGAGCTTGACGTCGGCGATGCCGCCGGCAATGGAAACGGTGACCCGGTCTGACATGACCGCGATCTTGTCAGGTCAGAACTTCACCGCTTGCAGTGTGTAACTCGCGGCCAGACGTTGCGGCCGGTCGCGCAGGCGGAACTCGCCGTTGGGCAGCTCTTCCATCTGATCGCCGAGCGCCGGCCAGGGCACGGTGTCGTGCTCTTCGAACGACGTCAGCTGCATGCCCACCCGCATCAGCGCCGTGATGATCTCGCCCATGCCATGGTTGAACTGCAGCGTCTCCGGCTCGTCCAGCTCACCCTCGTGATCGACGTAGGTCTTGGGCTCCAGGAATGTGACCCCAGGCCCCTCGAAGTAGGGGTACTCGATCGCGACGAGGCCATCGGGGCGCGGGTCGGCGAGCGCCCACAGCATCGGGTGGCCCTCACGGATGAACAGCCGGCCGCCGGGCCGCAGAAGTGAGGCCACGACCGACGCCCACCGCTTGATGTCGGGCAGCCAGCACAGCGCACCAACGCCGGTGTAGACGACGTCGAAACGACTCGTGCCCAGCGCCGCGGGTGCTTCGTACAGCTCGGCCTCGACGTAGCGGATCTTCTGCTCGCAGTCGGCGGCGAGCTGGCGCGCAGCGACGAGCGCCGACGGCGAGAAGTCGAGGCCGGTCACGTTCGCGCCGAGTCGGGCCAGCGACACGGTGTCGGTGCCGATGTGGCACTGCAGGTGGACGACGTCCTTGCTGGCGATGTCGCCCAAGCGCGGCTTGTCGAAGCGCACGACGTCGCTGAGGTGGTTCGGGTCGGCCACGTACAGGTCGAGGCCGTATCCCTTCACGTGATGGGTGACCCGGCTCTCCCAGTTGGCCCGGTTGACAAACGCGTACTCGTCCACGACGACCAGCCTGCCATTGCCGTGACAAGCTGGCGCACATGAATCTCAATCTTTCCGCCGACGACGTCTTGACCACGACCCGGTCGGTCCGCAAGCGGCTCGACTTCGACCGGCCCGTCGAACGATCGGTGGTCGAGGAGTGCCTACAGATCGCGCTGCAGGCACCGACCGGTTCGAACAGCCAGGGCTGGCACTGGATCGTCGTCGAGGACCCGACCAAGCGCAAGGCGATCGCCGACATCTACGCCGAGAACTTCGAGCTGTACCGCAACAGCCCGCGTCGCATCTACGCCGACGAGGACCCGCGCGCCGAGCAGGCCGAGCGGGTCACCGACTCGGCGATCTACCTCGCCGAGAACTTCCATCGGGCACCGCTCCTGCTGATCCCGGCCATCGACGGCCGGCTCGACAACCTGCCTGCGTTCGCCGGCGCGAGCACGTGGGGTTCACTGCTGCCTGCGGTGTGGAGCTTCATGCTGGCCATGCGCGAGCGTGCCCTCGGGTCGGCGTGGACCACCATCCACCTGATGAACGGTGGCGAGCAGAGGGCCGCCGACATCCTCGGCATCCCGTTCGACAAGGTCACCCAGGGCGGCCTGTTCCCCATCGCCTACACGATCGGCACCGACTTCAAGCCCGCCAAGCGGCTGCCGCTGGAGCCGGTGCTGCACTGGGATCAGTGGTGACCCACGAGCAATCCGGGTATGCGTTTCGGTTTGATTGGGGACTCGACGGGCTGCGATCACTCGCGCCGCACGCCGATGTCGTGATCGTCGTCGACGTGCTGCGGTTCACATCGGCGGTCTCGGCTGCGGTCGAGGGCGGCTCGACCGTGCTCCCCTATCCGTGGGCGCGCGACAAGGCAGTGCAATTCGCCAGCGAGCGCAACGCCGTGCTGGCCGGCCTGCGCGAGGACGGTGGTCCATCGCTGTCACCGACCGACCTGTTGACGATGCCCGCCGGGACACGGCTCGTGCTGCCGTCGCCGAATGGCGCGGCGTTGTCGTTCTCAGCCAGCGACCTCGGGGCACGTCGGGTTCTCGCCGGGTGCCTGCGCAACGCAACGGCGACCGCCCGCCGTGCCGTCAGCGCGATCGACCGGCACGGCGTGATTGCGGTGATCGCCGCCGGCGAGCGCTGGCAAACCCCCGATGGCCCACTGCGCCCGGCACTTGAAGACATGCTCGGCGCGGGCGCGATCCTGGCGGCGCTGGATCCCTCGGCGGCCGTCGCCGCGCCACGATGCTCGCCGGAGGCTCTTGCTGCCAGAGCCGCGTTCTTGCACAGCCGGGCGCGACTGTTCGACACGCTCGCCGGGTCCTGCTCCGGCCGCGAGCTGATCGCACGCGGCTGGGAGGACGACGTCGCCGCAAGCGCAGCCCACGACGTGACCGATCTCGCCGCCGAGCTCGTCGACGGCCAGTTCGTGGCCGTGTAGCGGTTCCGCGCGACCCCACCACCATCTGCGTGAGGGATCTGGTGCGCGGTCGACCAGATCGCTCGCACAAACTCCGGGGTGCGGCCTCCATGTGAGGGATCTGGTGCGCGGTCGACCAGATCGCTCGCACAAACTCCGGGGTGTAGAGGTCACTCGACGAGGCGCAGGCCGCTCGGCGCGATCGACGGTTCGGCGTGCGGAAGATCGACGACGAACTCGGTGCGGTGCGCCGGGAACACGTGCTGGGAGAGCAGCACCGGCTTGCCCTCGACATCGGTCGTGATCCGCTCGCAGCGCAGCACCGGTGAACCGACCGGCACGCCGAGTAACGCAGCGTCCTCTGGTGTCACCGAGTCCGCGCCGATGGTCTGCACGGCACCGCGCAGCGGCACCTTCAACAACTCGTAGAACGGCGATCGCTCGACGTCCTTGCGCGACAGGTGCTGGCCGAGCTCGGCCGGACACCACACGGTGACCACGGCGAACGGTTCGCCGTCGGCCAGGTTGAGCCGCTTGACCCGAAGCACTTGGTCGGTGTGCAACGCGTCGCGCACACGCCCACTGGCGCGCACGAACGCGAACTCGATGATCTGGCGCTGCGGGTCGATGCCGCTGTCGGCGAGCAGTCCCTCGATCGTGCCGAGCTGGCCGAGGGTCTGACGCAATGGCTCGCTGGCAACGAACCAACCGAAACCCTGGCGAGCCGCGATCAGGCCTTCGTCGCGCAGCGTCTCCAACGCGCGACGGATCGTCACCCGGCTGGCGTCGAACTCCGACGACAGCTCGGACTCACTCGGCAACACCCGCCCGCGGGCATACTTCCCTTCGGCGACACGGGCACGTAGGTCGTCGGCGATCTCCTGATACCTGATCGTCCTCATCCGTCGATCAACTCGATCCGGTTGCCGAACGGGTCGTCGACGTGGCAGCGGTGCGTGCCGGGGATCTCGTCCGACCAGGTCACCTCGAGCGCGTGGTGTTCGACCAACGCGTCGAGCCCGGCGACGACGAACGCGGGATGGGCCTTGCGCGCCGGTCGGAAGTCGGTCTCAACTCCGACGTGGACGCGCACGTCGCCGCGCTCGAACCAACATCCGCCGCGCACGGCGAGCGCCGGCGGCTTAGGCACCTCGACGAGGCCAAGGACGCCGGCGTAGAACGATCGGGCCAAGGCCTCACCGCCCACTGGAATCGCGAGCTGGACGTGATCGATGGTTCGCAGGACCGGGTCGTTCGGGGTTGCAGGGTCGCGCACTTGTATTATAGTTGTCTACATCGACCGCCGAACGCAAGGGGCAAAGAGATGGCCGTGACCGCAGGAACTCCGATCGAACTCGTCGAGGGTGTGTACTCCCGTCTACCGGGCCGGGCCGAGATTGGCCGCGCCCGTCTCGGTCGTCCGCTGACTTTGACGGAGAAGATCCTCGTCAACCACCTGGTCGACGAGAACCAGGAGATCGGCCGCGGCACCACCTACAACGACTTCAACCCGGACCGGGTGGCGATGCAGGACGCGACGGCGCAGATGGCGCTGCTGCAGTTCATGACCGCGGGCCTGCCCGAAGCAATGGTGCCGAGCACGGTGCACTGCGACCACCTCATCTCGGCCAAGGTCGGTGCATCCATCGACATGGGCGTGGCCATCGACACCAACCGCGAGGTGTACGACTTCCTGCGCAGCGTGTCGGCCAAGTACCAGATCGGGTTCTGGGGACCGGGCAGCGGCATCATCCACCAGGTCGTGCTCGAGAACTACGCCTTCCCCGGCGGAATGATGATCGGCACCGACAGCCACACGCCCAACGCCGGCGGCCTCGGCATGGTAGCCATCGGTGTCGGCGGCGCGGACGCGGTCGACGTGATGACCGGATTCCCGTTCAACGTGCGCTGGCCGAAGGTGATCGGCGTCAAGCTCAGCGGCACGCTCAGCGGCTGGTCGTCGCCCAAGGACGTGATCCTCGAAGTCGCCAGAGTGCTCACCGTCGAGGGTGGCACCGGCGCGATCGTGGAGTACTTCGGGCCTGGTGCCGACACCATCTCGGCCACCGGCAAGGCCACGATCTGCAACATGGGGGCCGAGATCGGTGCTACGTGCAGCCTGTTCGGCTACGACGCGAACATGGCGATGTACCTCAAGGCCACCGGACGCGAGGCCATCGCCGACGCCGCCGACCGCGTCGCCGAAGACCTGCGCCCGGACGAGGGCGCGCTCTACGACCAGCTGATCGAGATCGACCTCGACCAGCTCAAGCCGCTGATCAACGGCCCGCACTCGCCGGACCGGGCCAACCGCGTCGGCGCCGCCGTCGGTGCCGAGGCTGCGGCCAACGACTGGCCGCTCGAGATCAGCGCGGCGCTGATCGGCAGCTGCACGAACAGCTCGTACGAGGACATCACCCGCGCCGCGTCGGTGGCCCGCCAAGCCCTCGCCGCTGGGCTGCGGGTCAAGACCGACCTGCTCGTCAGCCCCGGGTCCGAGCAGATTAGGGCGACCATCGAACGCGATGGACTGCTGCAGGACCTGGAGGCCATCGGCGCCACGGTGTTGGCCAACGCCTGCGGTCCGTGCATCGGCCAGTGGGACCGTCCCGCATCAGCGAACGGGCAGCCGAACACCATCGTCAACAGCTTCAACCGCAACTTCCCGAAGCGCAACGACGGCTCGGCCAACACGCTCAGCTTCGTCACCTCGCCGGACACCGTGATCGCGCTGGCGTTGGCCGGCCGGTTGGACTTCGACCCGACGACGGACACCATCACCGCGCCGGACGGGTCCGAGATTCTGCTCCAGGCCCCGGTCGGTGAGGTGCTCCCGGACAAGGGCTATGACCCCGGCCAGAACACGTTCACTCCCCCGCCGCCCGATGGTTCCGGTGTCGTCGTCGAGGTCTCGCCGACGAGCGACCGCCTGCAGCTGCTGCAGCCGTTCACGGCATGGGACGGCAACGACTACATCGGCCTGCCCGTGCTGATGAAGGCCCAGGGCAAGTGCACCACGGACCACATCTCGGCGGCCGGCAAGTGGCTCAAGTACCGCGGTCATCTCGAGAACATCAGCGGCAACCTGTTCATCGGTGCGGTCAACGCCTATGGCGGAGGTGTCGGCGAGGGCAAGAGCGCGATCGACGGCAGCGTCGATTCCTACCCGAACCTGGCCAAGGCGTATGGCGAAGCCGGCATGCGCTGGTGCGCGATCGGCGACCGCAACTACGGCGAGGGGTCGTCGCGCGAGCATGCCGCGATGGAGCCCCGCTTCCGCGGCGGTGTGGTCATCTTCGCCCGCAGCTTCGCCCGCATCCACGAGACGAACCTGAAGAAGCAGGGTCTCGTGCCGCTCACCTTCGCCGATCCGGTCACCTACGACGAGATCGGCGAGGAAGACCGCATCAACGTGTTGGACCTACCGCCGGTGCCCGGCCGCAACGTGCGCTGCCAGATCGTGAAGCCCGACGGCTCAACGATCGACTTCGAGGGCATCCACACCTTCAGCCCCGAGCAGGTCGAGTGGTTCCGCGCCGGCTCGGCGCTCAACGTCGTGCGTCGCAAGGTGGCCGAAGGCCAATGATCCCAGCGCTGCCGCGTTGACCGCGAGCAGCACCCACGGCGACACCGGCGGATTCCAGGCCGAATCGCGCAGCCACCACGACCCGTCGACACCGACCGAGTAGCGCCGCAGCGCGCTCCACAGCGTGATGACCTCGGCCGCTCCAGAGGCCATCAACGCGGCGAGCGCGATGCGGTGGCGGGCTGCGGCCCGCGGCAGCGCCAGCGCGACCACGCCGACAGCGAGCGCGATCGAATAACGCCCCTGCCAGATGAAACCAACGCGTGCGCGCACTGCGACCTCGAACACGATCGGCGTCGCCAGGACGGCGGCAGCAATGAGCAGCGCCGCTCGACGCGTCGAGACGGCGGTGATCGCGACAACAACGACGAGCCACCACAGCAGCTGGGTGATGTTCGGTGCCGAGAACTCGAGCCATCCCAGCGAGCCGGCCATCTCTCGCAACGTGTCGCTCGTGCCGTCGAACGACAGTTGCACGGCGCGAAAGAAACCGGCGTTGCTCGCTGTGCGCGCATCGCCGACATCGATGTTGCTCCACGCCGACCACAGCCCGGTGGCGACGATCGCGGCGACCGTCGGCCCGTGCAACGCGAGCGCTCGACGACGCCAACCGAACCGCACCGCCATCACGACCGCGATCACCATCCAGTCGATGAGGGCCACGGGTCGGAGCAGGACTGCGACCCCGATCGGGACGCCGATCCACAGCGCGTCGACGCGGGTGCCGCCGAAGCGGGCCACGCCGACCCAGGCGAGCAGCGCGAGCGCTATCTCGAACGAATTCGGGTTGACGACGCCGACCAGGAACCACGCCGCGGGGCTGAGCGCGGCCAGCACGACGACAGCCCAGCCGCCGGCCAGCGCACGGGCCCGGGCCACGACAACGGTCAGCACCAGCGCGCACCATGCGGCGGCCACACCGCGGTACCACAGCGTCTCTGCCGGATCGCCGAACAGGCGTACCGGCAGCCCGACGAGCGCGTAGTAGTACGGCGGGTACGTGGCCGCCGAGGTCGCCGCCCGCCGGTCACCGGTGATTCCCGTTTCGGCCACCGCGCACGTTGCCGGCTCGGCGGCATCGTGGCGGTAGCAGGACGGATCGCCCGTCGTCAGTGCGGCATCAACGGTGACGAATCGGTAGCCGCCGGCCAGGGTCGGCGCCGGATCACCGACCAACTCGCCACGCGCCGTGGATGCCGCGCGCAGGATGTGCGCCGGCTCGTCGGGCCCGCCGTAACGGGCGGTTCCGAGCGACCACGTCAGACCGATCGCGAGCAACGCGGCGAACGTTGCGAGCCTCCCCGTCCACGACACGGCACTAGCGTACGAGCCATGGACCAGACGGACCGATCGACCCGCGTGGCTCCAAACCGCACGCGTCTCGCTGTCATCGCGGCAGGGGTCGGCGTCGTGGTCGCCGGCTTCCTGTTCGCGCTCGCGAGTCGCAACACCGATCCACCGCCGCCGGGCGGACCGAGCCAGATCGAGACCGGGGCGACGACCGATCTGCCCGGCATCGGGCCGGTCACCGTCGACACCGCCGACATCCCGGGAGGATGACCATGGACCTCTCCCAGGCGATCCGAACCACCGGCGCAGTCCGTCGCTTCACCGCCGAACCGGTCGACGATGCAACGCTGTACGCGCTGCTCGACGACGCCCGCTTCGCCCCGAGCGGCGGCAACCGCCAGGGCTGGCGGGCCGCAATCGTGCGCGACCCCGACGCTCGCCGGCAGCTGGCCGACCTGATGCGACCCGTGTGGGACGAATACGTCGCGATCGGTGCCACCGGGCGCACGCCATTCTCGGTGGTCGAATCGGGCACGGACGAGATGACCAGGGCTGCAGCCGGAGTGACGCCGAACGAACTGCTCGACAACATCGCTGCCATCCCCGTCGTGCTCGCCATCGCGGCCGACTTGTCGATGGTGGCCATGATGGACAAGGACCTCGACCGTCCACCGATGACCGGTGGCGCGTCGATCTACCCGTTCTGCTGGAACCTGTTGCTCGCCGCGCGCAGCCGTGGCCTCGGCGGCGTGATGACCACGTTCCTCAGTCGCGCCGAACCCGGTGCCGCGCCGGTGCTCGGCCTGCCGCCGACGTACGCGTTGGCGGCCACGATCTTCATCGGCCATCCGGTGCGCCAGCCGACGAAGCTGAAGCGAGCCCCGGTGGAGACGTTCACCACGATCGACCGCTTCGACGGCGAGGCATTCGATGGATGACCGCCTCGAGCCGCAGATGGCGGTCGACGAGACCACCACGCTGACCGAGTTCCTCGACTACTACCGCGCCTCGCTGCTGCTCAAGGTCGAGGGCCTCGACGACGACCGGGCCCGGCTGCGGTCATGCCCGCCGAGCACGCTGAGCCTGCTCGGCCTGGTGCGACACATGGCCGAAGTCGAGCGCAACTGGTTCCGTTGGGTGCTCGTCGGCGAGGACGCGCCGCCGCTGTACTTCACCGACGACGACGAGGACCTCGACATGCACCCGCCGGTCGACGCAACGCTGGCCGAAGCGCTGGCGACGCTCGCCGGCGAGGTCGACTTCGCCCGTGCTGCGGTGGCGAGCGCGACGCTGGATCAGGTCGGCCGCAGCCAGCGCCACGGGCAGGATGTCAACGTGCGCTGGATCATGGTGCACATGATCGAGGAGTACGCCCGCCACTGCGGCCACGCCGATCTCCTCCGCGAGTCCATTGACGGCGTCACCGGCGACTGACGACTTACGGGGTGTCGATGCCGATCAGGCTGAACGTGACGACGAGGCGGAAGTTGACGTCGGTCGGCAGGTAGTTGGTCTTGGAGCAGGCAACGAGTGAGACGCTCGGCAGGAAGGCCGGGTTGGCGAGGCCGACGTTGTAGATGTTGGCGGCGTTGCTGTTCGTGATGTCGCGGCGGCTGTAGCCGTAGCGGAACACGCGGCCGTCGGGAACGCGCAACGTGATGACGTCGCCGGGCCCGAACGTGTGCATGTTGCGCAGGATGCCACCGTGCTCGGTGCGGTGGGCGAACAGCACCATGTGGTTCTGCTCGCCGGCGAGGCCGGTCCCGGGCCAGTGCCCGACATAGCCGCGGTCGACGACATTGCTGCCGACGCCTTCGATGACGGTGCCGCTGCGGCCGAGGCGCGGCATGTTGATGATGTACGGCAGCGCAGCAGGCGGTGGCGGCGGTGGCACCTCGTTGACCGGCGCGGGGAGCACTGCGGCGGTGGGGGTGCCGATGAAGTAGCCGGCGACATCGATGATCAACTGACCGCCGCCCTGCGTGTACACGGCCACGCCGACCGTCGACGTGCGCAGGATGGCGTGGTTGGCAATGGTCTGATTGGCCGAGGTCGCGTTGAGGTTGGAGGCCAACGGCCGGTTGGTGCGCGCCGGATACCCGGTGAAGTAACCCGGACCGCGAGTCTCGGTGGTGGTCATGTTGACGACCACCGCCTGCGACAGGGCGCGGCCCGAGTAGTCGAACTCGGCGATCCAGCCTGGGTACATCCGACCGTACTTCTGCACCAGCCGGGTGTCGAGCGTGCGGAAGGGAACGTTCGGGACGAACAGACCGTCGGTGGACGTGGTGTCGTTGGGACCGGTGAAGTAGCCAGCGACATCGACGACGAGGTGACCACCGGACGACGCGAACACGTCGATGCCGCGCACCCCACCGGCCGTGCCGATCGGCAAGATGGCCTGGTTGGCGCGCGTCTGTCCCGGAGCGTCATTGTTGACGCTGGACGACCGCGGTTGCGCGCCGCCCGCGGCGAAGGCGGTCCAGAATCCGGGTCCGCTGGACTCGGTAGCGGTGAGGTTGACGACCACCGCAGTGGCCGTCGGCGGCACGACCGAACCGACGTTGACCCGCTTGGTCTCGCCGATACCGACCGTGACACCCTCGTTGCGGGTGTCGAGCACGCGGAACGCCGTCTCCAGGCCGACGAAGCGGCCGGCCTTGACCGCATCGGTGACGGGCACGTACGCGCCGTTGACGTCGACCACGATGTCGGCCGGGCTCTGGGTGTAGATGTCGACGGCGCCGTTGGTGCCAAGGCGCACGGTGACGAGGTTGGGGATCACCTGTCCAGCGCGCTCGATGTTGACGCTGGAGGCAAGCGGGCGCTCGTTGCCGGCCGGGTAGACGGTGACGAAGCTCGCTGCAGTGGTGTTCGTGATCGTGACGTTGAGCACCGCCGCCGTTGCGGTGGCCGGGACGTTCTCGCGTCCGGCAACGATGACGCGGATCGTGTTTGGGTCGAGGCGCTCGAAGCCGCCGACGTTCTGCTCCGGCCGGGTGTCGGCCAGGCGCGCCGGTGCGACACTGGCGAACGCGGACGCACCGGGCGGCAAGCTGGCCGCCGCTGGGATTGGTGCCGCGCCGGCTGCGGCGTCGGTGAGGTAGCCGACGACAGGAATGCTCGCCGCAACGGCGAGCAGTTGTCGTCGCGAGATATGGGTGCTCATTCGGATGGATCAACCGTTCCTGTCACGCGCCGCCGCAGTACCTGAAGATGTTAGAGCCAAGCGAAGGACCGTGGGCGATGCTCCGAACTGTTTGCACTACGAATGCCGCATCTCTGCCAACGCCGCGATGGCTGCTTCCGGCGACACGTCGGCGACGACTTCGACACCCGTCGGGCCGTCGAGCACGAACGTCAGGCCGTCGAGCGCCTTTTTGTCGCGGCCCATCAGCGCGACGAGATGAGCGTCGTCGACGGCGGGCAGATCGGTGTTCAGCTCGTAGAGACCACCAACGACGGCCGTGTGCTCGTTGACCCGGTCGGTGTCGATGCGACCGAGGACGTGCGCGAGGTGTGCTGCGTACACCAAGCCGATCGCGACGGCTTCGCCGTGAGCCAAGGCGAAGCCGGATTCGATCTCCAGCGCGTGGGCCAGTGTGTGCCCGTAGTTGAGCAGTGCCCGCCGGCCGCCCTCGCGTTCGTCACTGCCGACGATCTCGGCTTTGATCGCGACGCACCGGGCCACACGGTCGACGAGCTGCATCGAGAGCAGGTCGTCGCCGGTGAGGAAGTGGTACTTGGCCATCTCGCCGAGACCGCAGCGCATCTCGCGTGGTGGCAACGTGGCGAGCGCGTCCAGGTCGCAGAGCACCCCGGACGGCTGCCAGAACGCGCCGACCAGATTCTTGCCCGCGGCCAGGTTGACACCGGTCTTGCCGCCGATCGCGGCATCGACCATCGCCAGCAGCGTGGTCGCGACGTGCACGACGGCGACACCGCGGTGCCAACTGGCGGCGGCGAACCCGGCGACGTCGGTGACCATGCCGCCTCCGACACCGACCACGACGTCGTTGCGAGTCAGACCCATCGCGGCGAAGCTCTCACACAACGACTCGATCGTGGCCAGCGACTTGTTTTCCTCGCCATGACCGATCGTGAGGACCTGGTGGTCGATGCCGGGTTCGACCGTCAGTGGCAGGCCGGACTGGGTGACGATTGCGGCCCGCTTCGCGCCCCGCGGCAACAGCGCGCCGAGTTCGCGGCGCACACCATGGCCGACGACCACGTCGTAGCTGCGGTCCCCGAGCGGGACCTGCACGGTTCGGACGTCGCCGACGTGGCCACTCATCGCAGCACCGCCTCGACGACCTCGGTCACGCTGCGATTGTCGACGGTGACGATCGCGTCGGCGACCTCGCGGTACAGCGCTTCGCGCGTCTCGTACATCGAGCGCAGTGTGCGCTCAGGATCGCCGTCGAGCAAGGGCCGGTGCTGGCCGCTCTTGACCCGCTCGACGAGCACACTCGGGTCGGCGCGCAGCCACACGACACGGGCACCGCTGTCGTGCAGCGCGTGCCGGTTCTCTTCGCGCAGCACGACGCCCCCGGCCGCGGCGATGACCATCGGCTCGGTCTGGGCCAGCGAGCGGCGCAGAGCCTCGGTCTCCAACCCACGAAACGCGGCCTCGCCTTCGGTCGCGAAGATGTCGCGCACGGTGCGGCCCTCTTGCTCCTCGATCAGCGCGTCCGAGTCCTGGAAGTCGCGGCCGAGTCGGGCGGCAACGGCGCGGCCGACGGTGGTCTTGCCCGAGCCCATCAGGCCGACGAGCACGAGGTGGCGGTCGGCAAGGACACTCACCGCAGTGACGCGTCGAACGCGCGAGCGTTGCGAACGAACTCGGTCACCGAGTCGCCGCCGAACTTGCGTTGCGCCTCTGCCGCGATCACGAGCGCCACCATCGTCTCGGCGACCACACCCATCGCGGGCACAGCTGTCACGTCGGTGCGCTCCTTGAAGCTGACGGTCTCTTCCTTCGTGACGACGTCGACCGTGGCGAGCGTGGGCTTGTTCAGCGTTGCCAGCGGCTTCATCGCGGCGCGAACGACGACGACCTCGCCCGTTGTCATGCCGCCCTCGGTGCCGCCGGCGAGCGTGGTCTCGCGGCGGTACGACTCGTTCGTCGCGTCCCACGAGATGGCGTCGTGAGCCTGGCTGCCCCGCCGCCCGGCGACGTCGAACCCGTCGCCGATCTCGACGCCCTTGACCGCCTGGATGCTCATCACGGCCTGGGCCAGCAACGCGTCCAGCTTGCGGTCCCAATGGACATGGCTGCCGATGCCGACCGGCACGCCGTAGGCGAGCACCTCGACGATGCCGCCCAGCGAGTCGCCGTCCTTGGCCGCCGCCTTGATCTCGTCGATCATCGCCTCTTCGGCCACCTTGTCGAAGCAGCGCACCGGTGACTCGTCGATCTGGGCCAGGTCGGCCATCGTCGGCAACTGGCCGGCCTTGGAACGCGCCGGCCCCATCTGGATCACGTGCGACAAGATGTCGACGCCGATGGTGCCGAGCAGCTTCTTGGCCAGCGCGCCAGCGGCGACGCGGGCTGCGGTCTCTCGTGCACTGGCCCGCTCGAGCACGTCACGGGCATCGGTGAAGCCGTACTTCTGCATCCCGGCGAGATCGGCATGACCCGGACGCGGCTGGGTCAGTGGATCCTTGGTGACGCCCGGCGCGGGTGACATCTCGTCGTGCCAGCGGTCGCTGCGGAACCACTCAGTGTTCTTGATCTCGATCGCGACCGGCGAACCCAGCGTGCGCCCGTGGCGAACGCCGCCGAGCAGCGTTAGGTCGTCGACCTCGAACCGCTGGCGTGGGCCGCGGCCGTAGCCGAGGCGACGCCGGCCCATCTCGGACTGGATCTCCTCGACGGTGATGTCCAGCCCGGCAGGCAAGCCCTCGACGATCACGACGAGCGCTTGGCCGTGGGACTCGCCGGCGGTCAGGTAACGAAGCACCCGGCAAGGTTACTGACGTGGACCGGCCACCCGGCGAGCGAGTTCGGCCTCGGCTGCGGCGCGCATCACTGCGACGTCGGGCATCCGTCCTGTCCACAGCTGCTGCTGCAGTGCGGCCTGGTGGACCAACATGCCCAGGCCGTCGACCACCGTCGCCCCTGCGGCTCGGGCCGCAGCGAGCAACGCCGTCTCCAGCGGGTGGTAGACCACGTCGGCGACGACCTGGCCGGGGCGCAGCAATGACGCATCGCACGGCAGTTCGGTCGTGCCCATCCCGATCGACGTCGCGTTGACGACGAGGTCCGCGGAGGCGATGTCCGCCGTCGTCCCCACGCGACCGCGATCACCAGCAAGCGCGGCGGCGATCGCGGCCCGATCCGGCGAGCGGTTGACCACCACGATCTGGTCGGCGCCGCTGCGGGCGAGCGCGTCGATGACGGATCGTGCGGCGCCGCCCGCGCCGATGACTGCCACCGACCGACCGACCGGGTCGACGCCGGCGTCGGCCAGCGAGGCCACGAATCCGGCGCCGTCGGTGCTGTACGCGGCCAGCCGACCGTCGGGTTGCAGCACCAGCGTGTTCGCTGTGCCGAGTGCGCGAGCAGCCGGATCGAGGATGTCCGCCGCCGCAGCGACGTCGTCTTTGTGCGGCATCGTGACTGAGAGTCCGGCGATGCCGAGCGCCTTCATCGCAGCGAGCGCGGTGGGCGCGCCGCCGGGCACGACCTCGAACGCGGCGAAGACCCAGTCCACTCCGGCCGCGGCGAATGCGGCGTTGTGGATCACCGGGCTCAGGCTGTGCCGCACCGGCGAGCCGATCACACCGGCAACGCGCGTGGTCGCGCTGATGGTCATCAGTCCAACAGGCCGGCGGCGCGGGCCGCCGCAACGTTCGCGTTGTGCTGATCGATGGTGGCCGCGAAGACGTGGTGACCCTCGGCGTCGGACACAACGTAATAGACGTACGCGCACGGCTGATCCGGTTGCAGGTCTCGACACAGCGGGTCGCCGAGGCCCGGGTTCGGCGCCGGGTTCAGCGCGGCCTCGATCGAGGCTCGTCCCGGGTTGGCGATCGGCGTCGGCGGCAGTCCGCTGTGGATGTAGGTGTTGTACGGCGTGTCCGTCGCCTTCAAGTCGGAGAACGACGCGTCGGGCGCAGCCCCGTAGTACAGCGTTGCGTCAATCTGCAGCGGGATGTCGATCTGTGGCGACAGGCGGTTGTAGATGACGCGCGCGATCTTGGCCCGGTCGCTGTCGAACTTGGCCTCGCGCTCGATCATCGAGGCGATGATCAGGATCTGGTACGGCGTCATGCCGAGCTCGGCGGCCTTCGCGTCCAGGTTCTCCTGGCGACCAACGCGCTCCATCAGCGCGATCATGCGCGAGATGACCTGCGCCTCGGACTCGTTGCCGGCGACCTGGTAGGTGTCCGGGAACAACAACCCCTCCAGGCTGGTGATGCCAGGCGGGCGCAGGGTGGTCGTGATGTTCGTCGACGCCGCGGCCTGGGCAAACCCGGCGGCAGTCATCGGCGGCAGGTCGCGTTCGACGCGCTTGCCCATCTGCGCGACGGTGAACCCCTCCGGGAACGTGATCCGCTTGTACGTCGCCGCCGGGGGCGTGTTCAGGACGCGCATGATGTTGCCCATGTGGTCGCGCGGGTGAAGCTCGTAATAGCCGGGGCTGACGTCGATGCCGCCTTTGCTGTCGACGTAGTAGCGGAAGACACGGGCGTTGGTGATGACGCCGTTGGCCTGCAGCCGCTCGCTGATGGTCTGCAGCGTGTCGGTCTCGCGGACGGTGAACTCGACCGAGTCGTCGACCTCGCCGGACGGGTTGACCTGGCGTATGTACCACCACCCGACAGCACCGGCGGTCAGCACCGCGACCACCAGGATCGAGGCGACCCCGAACACGACCCATTTGAACAGCCGGCTACGCCGTGGCGCACGCTCGACGACGGCCGCCTCGGCGTATTCGGGGTCGTCCCAGAGGTCGGGGTCCCACTCGTCCTCGACGCGCTGGTCAAACAGCGGCGGGTGGCCGGTCCTCATCGACGACCATCGAGCCAGGTCTGCAGGATGACTGCCGCCGCAACCTTGTCGATCACCTTGCGACGCTCGGGCGCGCGCTTGCCGGCATCGAGCAGGATGCGATCAGCAGTCACGGTCGTGCGCCGCTCGTCGTAGGTCTCCACCGGCACGCCGACAACGGTAGCCAACGCCGCGGCCTCGGCACTGGCAGCCAGTGCGGCCTTGCCCATCGAGCCGTTCATCGACAGCGGCAGGCCGACCACGACCATGACCGCCTCTTCCTCGTCGACGATGTCCTTGATCCGGGCGTGATCGGTGGCTGTGCGTCCACTGCGCTGCAGCACGGTCAGGGGTGAGGCGATGGTGCCACTGCGATCGCTGACGGCGATGCCGATGCGCTTCGAGCCGAGGTCCAGCGCGAGCACCCTCACCCGGCGGCCAGCGCTCCTGCGGCAGCGGTGCGGGCGAGTTGCAACGCGACGTCCAGTTGATCGGCGTGCTTGCCACCTGCAGTCGCGATGTCGCCCTTACCGCCACCACCGCCCCCGACGGCGCGAGCGGCGTCTTTGATCAAGTCGCCGGCCTGGCCGCCGAAGACCGCGGTGACCGCGGCAACCAGCGACACACCACCGGCCGGCGTGATGCCACCGAGCACGACCGCTTCCACGCCCGGCTGCTGACGAACAGCGATGGCCAGGTCGCGCAGATCCGGGGGCGCCACGCCGTCGACGCGGCTGACCACCACGCCACCGTCGGCCTGTGTCGCGAGTTCGGACGCCTGGCCGATCGCAGCCTTGGCCCGCAACGCCTTGATCTCGTCGTTCAGCGCCTTGATCTCGTCCAGCTTGCGCTGCACCCCGTCGAGCAAGTCGGTGGTCGGCACGCCGACGAGGCGCGCCGCGTCGGCAAGGAGGTGTTCGTCGCGCTGCAGCAGGTGCACGCTGTTGTAGCCGGTGACCGCCTCGATGCGGCGCAGGTTGGAGCCGATGCTGGCCTCGCTGACGATCTTGATCGTGCCGATGTCGCCGGTGGCCGAGACATGCGTGCCGCCGCACAGTTCGACCGAGCTGCCGGCTTCCAGGACGCGCACGATGTCGCCGTACTTGTCGCCGAAGAACGCGATCGCGCCGAGCGCGGCGGCCTCTTCCTTCGTCGTCTCGAAGATGCGTGCCGGCGCGTTGTTCAGCACCTCGCGGTTGGCGATCTCCTCGATCCGGCTGATCTCGTCGTCGGTGACCGCGGAGTAGTGGCTGAAGTCGAAACGCAACCGATCGGGCCCGACGAGTGAGCCGGCCTGCTTGACGTGCTGGCCGAGCACCGCACGCAGTGCGTGGTGCAGGACGTGGGTGCCGGTGTGGTTGCGGCGGATCGCATCGCGGCGCTCGACGTCGATCGCAGCCGTCGCAACCTGGCCGCCGGTGACGGTGCCGGACACGATGCGGGCCACGTGGCGGCGCAGCCCGGGGAGCGCG
>JANNZY010000017.1:0-4632 GCA_031410915.1 Actinomycetes bacterium | reverse complement strand
CCAGTCCTGGATCATCTGCTTGTCGGCGAGGATGCTTCCGTGTGTGTAGCGAGTCAGCGCCCGCTCGCACAGCATGTCGAACGCGCGCTGGCTCTGCCCCAGCCAACGCATCGCGTGATGGATGCGGCCCGGCCCGAGCCGCTTCTGGGCCAGCGCGAAGCCCTGTCCGATGCCCTCCGCTCCCCCGACGATGTTGTCGAACGGAACGCGCACGTTCTCGTACAGGATCTCGGCATGGCCGCCTGGCTCACCGGTCTTGTGGTCGGGCTCGCCCATCGTCGGCACGTCGCGCAAGATGTTGACGCCGGGCGTGTCCGTCGGGACGATGATCATCGAGAACGCCTTGTACGCGCTCTCCGACGTGTCACCCGTCTTGCACATCACGATCAGGAAGTCGGCGACCGACGCGTTCGACGAAAACCACTTGTGACCGTTGATGACCCACTCGCCGCCGTCGCGTGTCGCCGTCGTGGTGAGCAGCGTGGGATCGGCGCCGGCGTTGGGCTCGGTCATGCTGAAGCAACTGCGCAACTTGCCTTCGAGCAAGGGCGTCATCCACAGGTCACGCTGCTCCTGCGTTCCGCCGACGGAGATCAGCTCCGCGTTGCCGCTGTCCGGGGCGTTGTTGCCGAAGATGCTCGGCCCGTACCCACACTGCCCGAGGATCTCGTGCATCAGGCCGAGCTTGACCTGACCGAAGCCCATGCCGCCCATGTCCGGCGGCAGGTGTGCGGCCCACAGACCCTTGTCCTTGACCTGTTCCTTCAACGGCGCGGTGATGCGCGCAAAAACCTCTCGGCCACCAGGCTTGCGGAAGTCCTCGGCCAGCGTCTCCAACGGGATGATCTCCTCGCGCAGGAACGTGCGCATCCAGACCAGCTTCTCTTCGAACTCCGGGTCGGTCTCGAAATCCCATGCCATCGCTGGCCTCGCTCTCTGCGTCGCTGGCTGCCCGCGCCGACGTTAGCGACGGGGCGCGCTCGTACACTCAGCGTGGTGTCCGACGCCGCCGACCGAGTCACCGACGTCGTCACGTTCGGCGTGCTCGCCTTCGTCGGTGTCCGACTCGTCAGCGGGCTCCGCCAATCGTTGGCCCGCCAGGGCCGCGACCTCGTGCGGCGCATCGTTCGCGGCATCCGCTGGCGGCACATCTGGCCGGTGCCGTTCGTGCTGACCGGAGTGGTCGTGGTCGCGTCGGCACTCGTGCAGATCCCCGGATTCGATTGGGGCTGGTGGTCGGCTTTCGGTGGCGAGGGAAGCCCGGTGTTCGGCTCCAGCACCTCGACGGCGGGCACGGCGCTCGAGTGGCTGGTGCCGCTCGTCTTCATGTGCTTGCTGATCCCGGCACTGCCGTTGTTCGCGTACGCCGAGGAGCGCATGTTCCGCCGCGGCGCGGAGAATTGGTCCACCGGCCGGCGAGCGTTGAAGGTGGTGCAGTTCGGGCTCGTCCACGCGCTGATCGGCATCCCGATCGGCTACGCGCTCGCGCTCAGCGTCGGCGGCGCGTCGTTCATAACCGCGTACCTGCGCGCCTGGCGGCGCACCGGTTCGGTCGAAGAAGCCACTATCGAATCCACTCGCGCCCACACCGCGTACAACGGTCTGATCATCGGTCTCGTCCTGGTCGCGATCGTGGTCGACGGCGTGACGTGAGCACGGCCGTGAACGTCACCGACATCAGCATCGAACGCACCGAAACGGTCACGCTCACCTTCGACGACGGGGTCGTGTGCGTGTTCTCCGTGCGCGAGCTGCGTGCCGAGTGCCCGTGCGCGACCTGTCGTAGCTGGCGCGACCGAGGCGAGACGGCTTGGCCACGGCCTGGCCAGTCCGATGTCATCGCCGTCGACGATGCAGAGCTGGTCGGCGCATGGGGCATCTCGTTGCGCTGGAGCGACGGCCACAGCACTGGCATCTACGCGTTCGAGCACCTCCATCGGTGGTGGACGTCCGGTCTCGATGCACCGGACTGGATGCCGTGACCTGCACCCTGACGGCAGCGGGCACCCCGATACCCTGAACCCATGGTCCTGCCAGAACCGCCGCAACCGACGGTCACCACTTGCTATCGCCACCCAGATCGCGAGACCGGCCGGCGCTGCACCCGCTGCGGCAAGCCGGCCTGTTCGGAATGCCTCACCCAGGCAACTGTCGGGTCGCACTGCCCGGATTGCGTCAAGCAAGCCCAGCCCGACCTCAAGACTCGGGTCAGGTACGCCAACGCCCGCCAGAACACTCTCGTCACGTATGTCCTCATCGCAATCAACGTCGCTGTGTTCGTGTGGGTCGCGACGGGTGACTCGAATGCGTTCGGCCAGAGCTTCGGACGGGCCAGCGCGATCACCGACCGCCAGTACGAGATCGGTCTGAACCCGTACATCCTCCGTTACGGGGCGAGCACTCGAAGCGGTCTCACCTTCGAACCGCACGAGTGGTATCGCCTCGTCACATCCGGGTTCTTGCACTTCGGCATCTTGCACATCCTGCTGAACATGTACCTGCTGTACCTGCTCGGCCAGATGCTCGAGCCGGTGCTCGGCCGCACGCGATTCATGCTGCTGTACTTCGCGGCACTGCTCGGCGGGTCCGCGGGTGTCCTCATCCTCTCCGGTGCGACGGACGGAACCACCTCCGGTGGCGCGTCGGGTGCGGTGTTCGGGTTGATGGGTGCAGCGGCGATCTCGATGCATCAGCGCGGCATCAACATCCTCCAGACCGGGATCGGTCGCACGCTCCTACTCAACCTCGTGTTCACGTTCCTCATCCCGGGCATCTCGATCGGTGGTCACCTCGGCGGCGTCGTGGTCGGCGGCGCGTGTGGCGCCGTCATGCTGGCCCCGAAGTGGAAGTCGTTCCCGAAGTGGACGACGTACGCAGCACCCGTCGTGATGGCCGCCGTCGCGGTCGCAGTCTGCGTCGTCCGCGTCACCTGACCGCTGCTCCGGGGCCCCTGACGGCGCCTTGAACGTTCGCGAACTACCAGCTCACGGGCCGACAGGTATCTCTGTAACACCCTTCGGGCATCCTGAGCACATGGATACCACCGGCTCGGACACCGCCGCCACCGACACCTCGATCGACCTCACCCGGGTCCCCACTGACCACCCCGACAACGCGCCGGAGCAGCTGACGTTGCTCACCGTCGAGATCCCGCTCCAGTTCCGTCTGGACGAACGCACCCGCCGGTCAGGTTTGCAGCACGTTGCCGAACTTCGAGCCCAGATCGCCCGCCAGGCGGCCGCCCGCGTCGAACGTCCGGATCGTCTGCTTCGTCCCGCCAGCCGCCAGATGGCAGCCTGACCGTCAGCCGGCGGCCGAGGGCGACAGGTCTCGTACGGCCTGCCAGTGCTTCAGGTCCGGGTCCAACGGCATGATCGCCAACGACGTGGTGGTGACACCGTTGTCGAAGTACTGCTGGATCCGAGCCCGACACTGCTCGGGCGATCCATGCACCACGATCTGGTCGACCACCTCGTCCGGGATCGCAGCCAGTGCGGCCTTGCGGTCACCCGCCTTCCATGCATCCCACATCCCCTGCAACTGCGGCCCGCGGCCGAGCCACTCGTGGAACGCGGCGTAGACAGGCACGTTCAAATACGCCGCGATGGCGAACTTCGCGGCAGCGCGCACAACGTCCGAGTTCTCGCTCGGGCAAACGAAGATGCGGCACACGATCTCGCGGGGCTCGCCGGCGGCGGCATCGTTCACGACACCGGCCACCTGGGTCACATCTTCCGCGGATAGCCAGTTGATGATCGCACCATCGGCCTCACGCCCGGCCAGACGCAGCATTCCCTCGCGCAGCGCGGCGACCAGAATCGGCGGCTTCTGCTCGGGCCGCACGCCGAGGCGGAAGCCATCGACCGTGAACGTGTCGTAGGTCTTGGCCACCTTCTCGCCACTGAGTGCGTCCTTCAGGAACCGCACCACGTCGCGCACCTTCTTGTACGGCTCCACGAACGGCACGCCGTTCCAGCGCTCGACGATCACGTTGCTGCTGGACCCAATGCCGATCGCGAAGCGGCCCGGCGCGGCGTCGGCCATGCTGGCGACGCTCTGTGCGAAGCAGGCCGGCGAGCGCGTGTAGGCCGGCACGATCGCCGTGCCCAGGCGCAGGCGCGGCTCCCACGCGGCGGCGAGGGCGAGCGGGGTGAACGCGTCGGCTCCGTCGCTCTCTGCCGACCAGATGTCGGTGTAGCCCATGTCGGCCAGCTCGGCGAGCTTGTCGCGGTGGCTGTGCAGCGGTCCGGGCAACGGCACTGTCATTCCTGGGCGCACCGGCAACGCGTTCATGTTTCGTCTCGCTCCTTGTTCAGCGCCATGCGGCGCCAATCGTCCTCGCTACCTTTCCAGAAGCGCACGATGCAACTCTGACTGGCGGTGGCCATCAACGTGCCGTCCTCGGCGAACATGTGCACCAGGCCGTGCCCGAAGCCGCGTCCAACGCCGTGCACGCGGATGTCCAGCAACACCCATTCAGTCGGCACCAACTGCACCACGCGCAGCGTGTTGTCCAGGCTGTTGCCGCCGCCGCGCACACCGAGCGCTTGACCGACGCCCATCGGCACGAAGTCGCCGAGGATCGCGAGCGCGGCGTTGACGGTGAGGATCTCGCGGTTGCCGACGTGGCAG
>JANNZY010000016.1:0-4111 GCA_031410915.1 Actinomycetes bacterium | reverse complement strand
GGCGCCAGCGGTGGCGCATCGGCCTGCAGGTTGACGAAGACGAACCCCTGCCACAGCTCGACCGCCAGAGACGGCAGTGGGTAGTCCTTCTTGTCGAACGCCTCGGTGCGTTCCATGGCGGGTGCGCCCAGCAGCCGGCCGCCCAGGTCGTAGCTCCACAGGTGGTACGGGCAGGTGAACTTGGTGCAGTTGCCCGAGTCGTCGGCCACCTGCATGCCGCGGTGCTGGCAGATCGCCGAGAAGGCCCGCACGGTCTGGTCCTTGGCGCGCGCGACGATGATCGGCTCGCCGTTCACCGTAGTCGTGAAGTAGTCGCCGACGTTCGCTACTCGCGACTCGCGGCCAACGCACAGCCACTCCTTGGCGAAGACGCTGCGCCGCTCGAAGTCGAGGAACTCCGCGGCGGTGTAGATCTCGGGCGGCATCGTCAGCGCGTGGGCGACGTCGGCGACGGACGCGTCGAAGGCGTTCAGCAGGTCGGGTGTCAGCACGGTCATCGCACGGCCTCCGCCGGTGCGCCGTAGCCGCCACCGCCGGGTAGGTCGAGCCGCACCCGGTCACCCGGTTTCAGCGTGACGCGAGCCTGGGTGCGCACCGGCTCGTCGTTCACGGTGAAGCTGCCGGCTGCGCCGGGCTCGCCGCCGAAGATTCCCTCCGGTGCCATCGCCAGCCGTGACGTGACGGCGTTCAACTGCCATGGCCTCGTCGTGTCGACCGTGAACTCGATGGTCTGGCCGAGACCGCCCACCTGACCGCCGGTGCCACCGCTTCCGCCGCTGCCCGGGCGCAACTCTTTGCGCAGGAATCGGATCGGGGCCGACGCTTCGACGACCTCGATCGGCACAGCAGCGACGCCCGTCGGGTACGAGCACGCAGACAGTCCGGGCTTGGACGCCCGGGCGCCGACGCCACCGGCGTAGGTGAACATCGCCGTGATGAACGGCCGTCCGTCGTCGTGGTTGCCGCTGACCTGCATCGTCCAGACCGCGCCGGAGCCCTCGGCCATCGCTTGCTGCGGCCGGATCTGGGCCAGCGCCTTGAGCAGCGCATTGGGCAAGAACATGCCGACGACGTGACGCGCCGTGCACGGCTGCGGCGAGACCGCGTTGACGATCGAACCCTCCGGCGCCTCAACCAGGATCGGGGCCAGGCTGCCGTGGTTGTTGGGCAGTTCCGGGTTCAGCACCGATCGCACCGTGAACGTCGTGTACGCATGGGTGTAGTTCTTGACGACGTTGATGCCGTACGGACTCGCACCCGAAGATCCGGCGTAGTCGACCAGGATCTCACCGGCGACCGGATCCACCGTCACCGCGCACACGATGTCGATCTCGCTTCCGTCGGCCAGGTCGAGCACCGCACTGGCGCGGTACGTACCCGCAGGCAGCTCGCGGATGCTGGCCCGCGTCGCCGCTTCGCTGCGCTCGATGATCTCGTCGGCCAGTGCTTCGATGTCGTCGAGGCCATGGCGGGTGCAGAGCGACCGCAGACGCTGCGCGCCGACCTCGCCGCTGGCCATCTGCGCGTGCAGGTCACCGGCCATGTGGTCGGGCTGGCGCACGTTGGAGAGGATGAACTTCCAGACGTCGCGGTTGCGCTCGCCGCCGATCATCAATCGGCAGATCGGGATCCAGATCCCTTCCTCGAACACGTCGCGCGCACCGGCACCGATGCCGTAGCCGCCGACGTCGGTGTGGTGGATCGTGGAGCCGAAGAAGGCAATGACCCGGCCGTCGACGAACACCGGATAGAGCACGGTCACGTCGAGCAGCTGCCCGGCAGTCTTGTACGGATCGTTGGTGATCAGCACGTCGCCTTCGCTGAGGCTGTCCGGCGGGTACTCGTCGAGCATCGCCGATGCGGCGCGGGCGAGCGAGTTGATGTGTCCTGGCGTGCCCGTGACGGCCTGCGCCACCATTCGGCCGCGACGATCGAACACGGCGTTGGCCAGGTCGCCGGCTTCGCGCACGATCGGCGAGAACGCAGCCCGCTGCAGTGCGCGGGCCTGCTCGTTGACCGTCGCGATCAAGCTCTGCCAGAGCACTTCCAGCTCGATCGAGTCGAACCTCGGTTCGTTGCTCATGGAGCACTCCGTTCTGCGATCAGGGAACCGTCGGCGGCAACGGTGGCGGTCCAGCCGGGGCGGATGACCGCTGTGGTCTCGCGCTCCTCGACGATGGCCGGGCCGACGACGGCTTGGCCGACGCCGAGCTCGGTGCGGCGGTAGACCGGCGTGTCGACGGCATCGTGGCCACGCTGGAAACGAACCGGGCGGCTGCGGTGCGGCTCGGCGATGCCCGTGCCGAGCTGCGCCTGCGGCTCGACCGGAGTTGCGGCCGAGTACGCCGACAGCCGCCACGTGACCGCTTCGACGCCGACGTCGGGGATCGTCAGGCCGTAGATGCGGCGGTAGTCGGTCTCGAACGCGTCGACGACCTGGTCGTAGCTGACCGGCCACTCGTTGCCCTCGCCGACCCAGATCGTGAGCTCGTTGCCCTGGCCGAGGTAGCGGGCATCGACGCCGTAGCGGAAGCGGATGGTGTCGTCGGCCACGCCTGCGGCGGCCAGCACGCGCCGGCCCTCGTCGCGCAGCTCGCCGAGCAGCGTGTCGCGTTCCGCGCTGTCGACGGTTGCCAGGCTGCGGACCATGCTGCGGGCGAGGTCGATGCGCACCGGGCTGACGAGTGTGCCGAACGCAGACAGCACGCTCGCGTTGACTGGGAAGATGACCCGCGGCGACTCCAACAGTTCGGCGACGCCGATGGCGTGCACCGGACCGGCCCCGCCGAACGCGAGCACGGTGATGCCGCGCAGGTCGGCGCCCTGCTCCACCGCGTGCATGCGCGACGACGCGGCCATGTTCTGGTTGACCAACTCGTGGATGCCCGCCGCCGTGTCGGCGACCGACAGTCCGAGCGGGTCGGCGACACTGCCGAGCGCGGCGGCCATCGCGGCGGTGTCCAGCGCCATGTCGCCACCGAGGAAGAACGATGCATCGAGCAGGCCGAGCTCGAGGTCGGCATCGGTGACAGCGGGCTTGGTGCCGCCACGTCCGTAGCAGGCCGGACCCGGATCGGCACCGGCCGACTCGGGACCCACCTTCAGCAGGCCGAGCTCGTCGATGCGGGCCTGGCTGCCACCTCCGGCTCCGATCTCGACCAGGTCGACCGACGGGACCGACACGGGGAACCCGGAGCCCTTCTTGAAGCGGTAGATGCGCGCGACCTCGAACGTGTTCGTCAGCTCCGGTTCGCCGTGCTCGATGAGGCACGACTTGGCGGTGGTTCCGCCCATGTCGAAGCACAGCAGGCGCTCCTCGCCGAGGCGGCGGGCGAACCAACTCCCGGCCAGAGCACCGGCTGCGGGGCCGGACTCCACGAGCCGGATCGGTGCCCGGGCTGCATCGTCGGCCGACACCACACCGCCGTTGGACAGCATCATCAGGACCGAGCCGCCAAAGCCCTCGGCCGCGAGCCACTTCTGCAGCTCGTCCAGGTACGGCCCGATGACGGGCATCGTCGCCGCGTTGCACGCCGTGGTGATCATGCGCGGGTACTCGCGAATCTGCGGAGAGATCTCGGCCGACACGCACACCGGCACGCCGAGGTGGGCGCGCAGGTGGTCGGCGATGACGCGCTCGTTGGCCGGGTTGGCGTAGGAGTTGATCAGGCAGACGCCCACCGATTCGACGTTCGCGGCGCGCAGCGCAGCGGTGATCACGTCGAGTCCGGCGGCCGTGGGCGTGTCCTCGACGACACCCTGCGGGTTGGTGCGCTCGGCGATCTCGAAGACACGGTCGCGTGGGACCGGCGGCGCCGGGAACTCGATCTGCAGGTCGTACATGTCGTAGCGATGCTCGTTGCGGATGAGCAGGGTGTCGCCGAAGCCCGACGTCGTGACCACACCCGCACGGCCGATCTTCCCTTCGATCAGCGCATTCGTGATCAGCGTGGTCGCGTGCACGATCGGGGCGGTGATGTCGGAGGGGCGCACCTCCGCTTTCGCAAGGAGTTGGGTGACGCCGGTGCGCACGCCGTCGAGGGGAGCGCTCGGAGTGGTGAGGGTCTTGTCGACGACCACCCGGCCCGACGTCGCATCGAACAGCACGACG
>JANNZY010000015.1:0-4259 GCA_031410915.1 Actinomycetes bacterium | reverse complement strand
CCCGCTGACGCGTCCGCACCGTCACGTTCAAGAGTTGGTGCTGTCGCGCCGATGAACTCTCATCATGGGTTTCCGTCCCCACCCCCGCCGCGCAGGCCGATCACACGGTCTCGTGCTCTACCTCCTTGCGATCGCCGCTTGTAGTAACGCACGCGCCGACCCGACCTCGACCTCGACCTCGGCTGGCACTGCTCTCCCCGATGAATCCGCGGTCACCACGGTCGCCTCGATGGAGCCGTCGACCACGGTCGCCGCAGCGCTGATCGACACCGGAACGCCCGGCGTCGCGACATCGCTGATCGACGACTGCGTTGCGTTCGTTCAGTACGGCGCGTTCATCGGCAACTCGTTGCTGACCGAGATGTGGAACGCGGCCGGGCAAGACGTCGCCACGATGCGGACCACCTGTGAAGTGACCGGCCGCGCGGACATCACCGCGCTCGAAGGCATGACCGCGCAATGGGCCGAGATCCAGCGATACACCTCGGCCGCGACCGCTCCGGCGACGAGCCAGCTCGGAGCCGACCCGACGCCCATCGCGCCCGATGCCGATGCCGGCCCGGCCACGACGACAGCGACGGACGCCGCAGTTGCACCACCCGGCTTCGAGTGCGATCCGAACTACACCGGTTGCGTCCCGATCACCTCTGACGTGGATTGCGTCGGCGACGGTGACGGGCCGGCGTTCCAGAGCGAGCCGGTCGGCGTGATCGTCAAGGACATCTACGGCCTCGACCCCGACGGCAATCGGGTCGGTTGCGGTTGATCCTGTAGGCTTTGCCGAAACCCCGGGTGGCGGACAACCTCCGCGCTGCGGATTCCCAGTCGAGCCCGAAAGCCCGTCACGCCTTGCGCATCCTCATCGTCACGCCCTCCATCCCGTATCCGCCGAACTGGGGGTTCGGGATCCGCGTGTACCAGATCGTCCGCGAGCTGTCCCGCCGCCACACGGTCTCGGTGATCTGCTACTCGCGACCCGGCGAGGAAGACAAGATCGAAGCACTGGAGCAGGTCTGCCATTCGGTGCACACCGTGCAGAACCCGTTGGCCGACCGCCGAGCCAAGCGCCTGGCCCAGCTCACAGCGATGGTGAGTCGCACGTCGTTCCAGACCGCGAGCCTGCGCACCGCTGAGATGCAAACTCTCCTCACGTCAATCGTCGCCGGCGAGCACTTCGATCTCGTGCAGTTTGAATCGAGCCAGATGTGCTCGCTGCAGCTCCCGAGGAGCGTGCCGTGGATCGTCGACGAGCACAACCTGGAGTTCGAGCTGCTCCAGCGCATGGGTCGCACCGAGAGCTCGCCGATCCGCAAGTTGTTCAACTGGGTCGAGCACCGCAAGTTCAAGCGCGAGGAGATGTCCAGCTGGGAGCGGGCCGACGCGTGCATCGTCACGTCCGACCGCGAAGCCCGCATCGTCGCTGCACACGTTCCGCAGCAGTCCATTCATGTGGCTCCCAATGGTGTCGACATCGAGTTCTTCGCGCCAGCTGAAGACCCAGCCGAGTCCGTCGACCCAGACGAGATGGTCTTCACCGGGTTGCTCAGCTACCGACCGAACGCCGACGCGGTCACCTACTTCGTGAAGCAAGTCCTGCCGCTGATCGTTGCCCGCTGCCCACGGGCACGATTCACGGTCGTCGGACTCGATGCACCATTGGAAGTAACCCGACTGGCTGGACCGAACGTCGACATCGTCGGCGCCGTGCCCGACGTGCGGCCGTATGTTCGCCGCGCCGCGCTGTTCGTCGTGCCGCTCCGGATGGGCAGCGGCACCCGATTGAAGATCCTGGAAGGTCTTGCGGCGGCAAAAGGCGTGGTCTCTACGACGGTGGGCTGCGAAGGCATCGACGTGGTGGCCGGCGAGCACCTCCTCGTGGCCGACACCGCCGCCGACCTCGCCGATGCCATCGTGTCGCTGCAGACCGACACCACCCGCGCCGCCGAACTCGGAAAGGCAGGACGCCGCCTCGTCGAGGATCGATACAGCTGGGTTTCCATCGTCGACGAGCTCGAGGGCTTCCACCAGACCGTGGTGGAGCGAGTCGCTCACAGCTGACGGATCACCCTGCAGGGGACGCCTGCGGCCAGCGAGCGCGGGGGCACCTCGCCGCTCACGACGCTGCCCGCGCCGATCACCGATCCCTCCCCGATCGTCGTACCCGGGAGCACCACGACCTTGGCGCCGATCCACACGTTGTCGCCGATGCTGATCGGTTCCGAGGGCGGTGTTTCACTGCGGCGCTCGGGTTCGAGGCGATGATACGCGTTGTCCATCACCAGGCAGTGCGGTCCGATGTGGCAGTCCCGACCGATGGTGATGCGCTCCGTCGCAGCGATCGACGTACCGAAGTTGACGAAACTGCTCTCGCCGATCTGCAGTGTGCCACCAGCGTGTGCCACCAACTCCGTGGTCGCCACGATGCTGCGGATGCGCACGCGCGAGGCGATCAGCATCCGCCCCTCGTTGACGATTCGCGGGCGCCCCCACACCCGCAACCGCGCTCCCCGCTCGGTCGCATGACGGAAGTACCATCGTGCCCGACCGACGGCGATGACCTGCTCCACCGTGGCGCGCACCGAGGGCCCGCGGGAGTGTACATGTGCAGTGGTGGCGGTTTCAGGCATGAAATCTCCAAGGCCATGCGGCGAGACGTGCCGAGTGCAAGACGCTAGCCCGCTGACTTGGAAATGGATTCGCCGGGCAAATGTCACCGCGGGGGAAATGTCCATCTGTGTGCGAGAATCTCTCCATGGATCTGGACCAACGCGGAGGGCCACGATTGGGGTTCGGATGCGTCAGTCTCGGCAGCGCGTCACGTGGCCGGTCCTGGAAGTCGGACGTACAGTTGGTCGAGTCCGCAGTCGACGCCGGCGTGACCGTGTTCGATACCGCCAACGCCTACGGGCACGGCGCCAGTGAAACGATTCTCGGGCGTGCGCTGCGCGGCCGCCGCTCGTCAGTTGTCATCTCGACCAAGGTCGGCTACAAGTTCCGTGAACGATCGCTTCCCGAGCAAACCCTCCGCCGGATGATCACACCACTGGTCGCTCGCTTTCGCCGCTCAGCGCAGACGGAGACCGGAGTCGCCGCGACCCACACCTCAGGCGCCTACTCGGCTCAGGACTTCTCCGCCGCCGCGATCAACGCAGCACTGCATGACAGCTTGCGCAGGCTGCAAACCGACCACGTCGACGTGTTGCACCTCCACGCGCCACGACACGTCCTGCCCGAGGCAAGGGCCACGGTCGAGAGCCTCGTCCAGGCCGGCAAGGTTCGCCGCCTCGGCATAGGTGCCGAGAGCTTGGACGTGGCCGCCTCATGGCTCGATGCGGGAGGAGTCGACGTGGTCCAGGTTCCATTCGGAGTGCTCGATCCTGCGGCAGCGTCGGAGATCCTCCCAGTCGCGCGCAGCACTGGTGCGAACGTCTGGATTCGCGGGGTGCTCGGCGGCGGTTACGTATCGTTGGCGATGAAAGAACACCGTCGACCAGGTTCGACAGATCTGCGTCACGATCCGAAGTGGCCGTTGCTCGAAGAACTGATGGAGACGGCACGCTTCGCGGGCGTCACGTTGAGCACGCTCGCGATGGACTACGCCCGGTCCTTCCCGGATGTCAGCGTGATCCTCGTCGGCATCCACTCGGAGGAACATCTGTCCAACAACGTCGCGATGCTGGCAGCGCGAGAACCCGACGACTCGCTCATCGAGGCGACGCAGCAGGTGCTCGACCGGTGGACGAAAGCCGATGAGTCGATCTGATCGGATGACCACCGAAGAGACCGTCATCGTCATCGGCACCGGCCCAGCGGGTGCCATGGCCGCGGCGCAACTCGCGCGCCGCGGCGTCGACGTCACCGTGCTCGACGCAGGCGTGCGGGTGCCGCGCGGGATCATCGTGCGCGCCGCGGGTAACACCGTCTTTCGGTGGCGCGAGAAGGGCCTGATCAACGATCATCGCCACGAGACCGTGGACGGTCAGGACATCGTGTGGCGTTCCAGCCAATCGCTCGGTGGACTCTCCAACTACTGGACGGCAGCCGTTCCCCGGTTCGCTCCCGAAGATTTCACCGAAGGCGGCGTGGTCGACGAGCGGTTCGTGTGGCCGGTGCGCTATGACGATCTCGAGCCGCATTACGCGATTGCCGAGCACGCGTTGTGCATCACAGCCGGATCCGGATGTGCGAACGTGCCGGCCAACAACGCTCGTTACCGAACATCCCCACCGAAGGATTGGGGCGAGGTCGCAGATGGCGCG
>JANNZY010000014.1:0-17598 GCA_031410915.1 Actinomycetes bacterium | reverse complement strand
GCTGACGCCGTTCCACCCGCGCTCGCCGTATGGCTGCGCCAAGGTGTTCGGTCACGACATCACCGTCAACTACCGCGAGAGCTACAGCTTGTTCGCCTGCAGTGGCATCTTGTTCAACCACGAAGGTCCCCGTCGCGGCCTCGAGTTCGTGACCCGCAAGATCACCAACGCCGTCGCCCGGATCAAGCTCGGTCTGCAGACCGAGATCGTGCTCGGCAACACCGACAGCAAGCGCGACTGGGGCTACGCCGGCGACTACGTCAAGGCGATGTGGATGATGCTGCAGCAGGACGAACCATCCGACTACGTGATCGCCACCGGCCAGATGCACAGCATCGACGACCTCCTCCAGCGTGCGTTCGCCGAGGTCGGCATCGAGGACTGGGCGACGTATGTTCGCCACGACCAGCGCTTCTTCCGTCCGGCCGAAGTGGATCTGTTGATCGGTGACGCGACCAAGGCTCGCACCGAGCTCGGTTGGGAGCCCGAGGTCGGCTTCGCCGAACTCGTGCGGACGATGGTGGCCCACGACCTCAACTACGAGGCAACGCGCGCCGGTCTCCCGATTCCGGCCTGACTCGCGGCGGGCCGGTTACATCTCGAACGGGACGTCGGTTGCCGCCTCGAGCAGCGATCCGGCGTCGAAGGCGACACCGGTCTTCAACCGGTTCTGCAGGCCCCAGGCGAAGCAGACCGCCGCAACGACCGACGACGTGACCAGACCGAGTTCGACGCGCAGGTACAGGTCGTCGGAGCCAAGCCACGCCACCAGGACGAACGACGCCATGCCGGCCGCCCAGCCGATCGCGACGATCGCGTGGCCGTGCAACGCGATCACGGCCTGCGCGAACGTCAACGCGACCATGTAGATGGCCGTACCGAAGACCAGCATCGTGATCGTGCGCCGGCTGAGGTCGGCGTCGTAGACCTTGCTCAGCATGAACGGCCCGAGCAATGCCGAGCCGGCCACACCCAGGATGCCGACGCCACTGACCACGAGCAGCAGCTTGCGGAAACCCTCGCGGAACTCGTTGAGCTCGTTGCGGACCGCGAGGCGCGCCAGACGTGGCAGCAGCGCGGCCTGCACCGCTTGGAAGAGGAAGAGGGGCACCCGGCCGAGCAGGACGCCGTAGCTGAACTGCGTCACGCGGTCGTTGTTGGCGCTGCCCTTGAGAAGATCGACGGCGATCGGGCCGGCGTTGACCAGGCCCGACGCGAAGACGGAGCCGAGCAGCAGCCAACCGAGGTTCGGGGTGACTTCGGACCATGGTGCGGGCGGCCCCGGATCGGACTTGAGGTGTCCGCGGCTGTACACGGCGACGACGCCGATCAGTGGTGTGAGCGCGATCGTGAACGCGTACGCACCGACGCTGGTGACTCCCAACGCCCACAGCACGACACAGCCGATGATGCGAGCTCCACCATCGGCAGCCATGACGATGCCGTAGGAGCTGAACCGGCCGTGTCCGGAGCAGATGCCGCGCGCCAGGTGCGCCGGCGCGTAGGAGATGAAGCCCACGATCAGTGCAGCCGTGACGACCCAGTTGCCTTCGAAGAAGTGCTTGGTGATGTACCCCGACGCAACGCCGATGGCGAGCACGACGAGCGAGGTCAGGGCGATGGCGAGCGGCAAGATCCGCCTCAGGATCGGCAATCCACCCTGGCTGAGTCCGTGTCGATGGGCGATCGCCCGGCCGAGTTCCTGCTCGAGCGGCAGGAAGAATCCCGGCGCCAGGAAGAACGTCGCGAACCACAAGCTGCTGATCGGCTTGAAGCCCTCTTCGCCGAGCGCCTGCACGCCGACCTTGAAGAAGGCGTAGCTGCTGACCCCGGCAACGAGGAGACCGACTCCCACCGGCAGCGTGCCCTCGGGGAGCGGGAGGCGCTGAGCCGCCGTGAGTTGGTCGTCGCGTTTGGCCAAGATGCGCCAGGCTAGCGGCAGACGGGCTTGATCCAGGCGTCATCGCCAGGCCTCGCGACGCATCTTTCGCAGCACGCGGATGGCTCACGTCCCGGGGCTGTCCTGCCGATGATCTCTCGTTCGTGACGAAAGGTGACAACGCACATGAGGGCCCTTCCCGGAGGATTGATCACGGCGGTGCTGTGTGCGTCAGCCGTCGTCGCCGCGCCGCCGCACACGGTCGTCGCCGCTGCGTCGCTGACCCTGGACGGGCACGGGTACGGTCACGGCATCGGGCTCAGCCAGTACGGAGCGCTCGGGTACGCGGTCGACTCCGGATGGTCGTCAGCCCAGATCCTCGACCACTACTACGGCGGCACCGTGGCCGCCACGGCACCGAACAGCGAGATGACGATTCGTCTCAGCGCGCTCGACGGAGCCCAGACAGCGGTCGTCCACGATCGTGGCGCGCTGACCATCGACGGCTGGACGCCATCCGCCGGGCAACCGGCGACGTGGCGGTCGCTCGTCGCACGCGAAATGGCCGAGGGCCACTACCGGGTCTGGGGCCGCGCCGACGCCGGCGCCTGTCCGCCGGCGACGTCGAGCCTCGATGCTGCGGGCAGCGGATGGACGGTGGTGATCGCCGACCAGGCCGGGTCGGTGACGTTCCGTCCCTCGACCGACACGAGTGCCAGCGCCGACTACGCCGACCTCGCCGCGCTGTGCGAGCCGTCGACGGGCCGGGTGCGATCCTATCGCGGCGCTCTGCGCGCCGTGAACAGCAGCACCGGCGCAAACCGCACCGTCAACGTCGTTGCGCTCGAGCAGTACCTGCGCTCAGTCGTCGGTGGCGAGGTGTCGTGGGGGTGGGCCGCACTGGGCGGCGGCAAAGGCGCGCAGGCGCTCCAGGCCCAGGCTGTCGCGGCACGCAGCTACGGGCTGGCCGAGAACAAGGACTCGTACGCGAAGACGTGCGACAACAACTGCCAGACCTACCGCGGTGCCGCGTACCGCGCCGGCGTCGCCGGTGCATTCGTCGCCCAGGAGTTCGCAGCCACCGACGCCGCAGTCCTCGCCACGGCGGGGGTCGTTCGCCGCGTCGGTTCGGCCGGCGGTCCGGTCGCGTACGCGATGTTCTCGTCGTCGTCGGGTGGCTTCACCGCCGTCTCGTCACTCGGGTTCACCCCGGTCGTCGACGAGGGCGACGACGTCACGGGCAACGCCGGCCACGCATGGACCACGACGATCGACGGTGCGCGCATCGAAGCGGCCTATCCGTCGATCGGATCGTTCACGAGCATCGCCGTCTCGACGCGCGATGGCAACGGCGACTGGGGTGGGCGCGTGTTGAAGATGACGGTGACCGGCACCGCCGCCTCGGTCGAGACCTCGGGCGCGTCGTTCCGCAGCGCGCTCGGTCTGAAGTCGAACTGGTTCACCGTGCACAGCGCCACGTCGCCGAGCCCGGCCACCCCGTCGGCTCCAGCCGACGGCTGCGACCGACGCACGGCCGACCTAGTGGCCGGTGCCGGCGCCGATGCGACGGCTAGCCGCTTCACCCCGCTTGCGCCACGCCGGCTGATCGACACCCGGATCGGGCTCGGCACCCAGGCGACGCCGGTCGGCGGCGGATGCACCGTGGAGATCGATCCCGACGTGGTTGATGGTGCGACAGCCGTGGTCGTCAACGTGACCGCAGTGGCACCACCGGTCGGCGGTTTCCTGACGGCGTATCCATGCGGTGCCGAGCGGCCGCTGGCGTCGATCGTGCCCGTCGTGGCCGGGCGCATCATTCCGGGCACGGCCATCGTGCCGCTCAACGCGGACGGCAGGTTCTGCGTGTTCGCGTCGATCCCGACCGACCTCGTGATCGACCTCAGCGGTGTGTACGCGCCCGGGACGGGCGAGGGCTTCGAGCCGATCGCCGCGCAACGACGGTTCGACTCAAGAAACGGTGCCGCAGTGTCGCCTGGCGCTGTCGTGCGAGTCCAGATCGCCGGCTCGTACGGCGTCCCCGCGTCGGCGACGGCCGTCGCCGTCACGCTGCACACGTCCAACGCGGTCGCCGATGGGTTCGTCACGGCCTGGCCGTGCGATCCGACGCGGCCGACGACGTCGGTGCTCAACGCGACGTCCGGGGTTGCCTCGGCCAACCACGTGCAGGTCGGTCTCGACCCGACGGGTGGGCTATGCCTCTACGCGCAGACGGCAATGCACCTCGTGGTCGACGTCAGCGGCTGGTTCGGCCCCACCGCGACGTCGGAGTTCCATGCCCAGATGCCCTACCGGTTGCTCGACACTCGCGAAGACGTCGGCCTGGCCGGGCGGTTCGCCGGCGGGCAGAACCGGGCGATCAGCGTCGTCGGCAGCGGGGGAGTCCCGACATCGGGCGTGACCGCCGTCGCGGCCGAGGTCACTGCCGTCGACGCGGCCCAGGACGGCTACATCACCGTGCATCCGTGCCTGTCGCCGATCCCGCCGATCTCGATGGTCCGCAACGTGGCCAAACGAACAGCGGCCACCACCGTGACGGGAATCGTCGACGGGAGTGGCCGCTGGTGCGTGCAGACGAGTGTGGCGATGGACGCCCTGATCGACGTCTCCGGGTGGTACGGCTGACCGATCAGTCAGCCGGCGCGATCAGGCCGCGGACGAGGTGATCAGCTCGCGGACCTGCTTGCGGGCGGCCTTGGCGGCGTCGTGAGCCTGGCCGAGCAGGGCGCCGGCCTTCTCCGGGAGGCGCTTCTCGAGCTCGCCGACAGCGCTGTCGATCTTGGCCTCGAGCGCGTCGAGGCGGGTCTCCAGGCCGGCAACCTGGGTCTCGAACTGGGCCTTGCCGCTGCCGAACTGGTCGTTGAACGCCTTCGTCATCTCCTGCCGGCGGACCTGGGCCTTCTGGTAGGCGAGCACGCCGAGACCGACCGTCACGTAGAACGCGTCCTTCGCCGCGGTGGTGATCGCGTCGGTGTCGACCGACGGCAGCTCCACCTTGGGAAGCTTGGACAGGTCGAGCGAGCTGAAGTCGATGTTGGGGAACGAGGGGAACTTGGGGAAGGAGGGAGTAGCCATGTGAACAGAATACCGCAGAGTGCTAACTTTTGCAAGCACTTCTTCGTTCATGTCTTTGGAGGGGGCGTGCGCCCGATCTCACTGCCCTCATTCGCCGAGTCACGGCCTGTAGCCTCGGCTGCTCGTGGACGTCATCTCCGAACTCGCACCCTCGGTGGTGGCTGTCGTGGTCGTCCACGATCCAGCGCCCGAGTTCGAGGATGTGCTCGAAGGCCTCGCCACGCAGGACTACCCCAACCTGAAGACGCTGTTCCTGGTCGCCGGCGAGCCAGCGGATCTTCCGAACAGGATCCGCGAGCGGTTACCGGAGGCGTTCGTCCGTGCCGTGCCGGGCAATCCTGGCTTCGGTCCCGCGGCCAACGAAGTGCTCCGACTCGTCGAGGGTGACAACGGCTTCTTCATGATCATGCACGACGACGTCGCGCTCGAGCCCACCAGCACCCGAGCGCTCGTCGAGGAGCTGTATCGATCCAACGCCGGCATCGTCGGGCCGAAACTGACCGAGTGGGACGACCCCTACATCCTGCAGCACGTCGGACTCGGCGTCGACCGCTTCGGCGAGGTCGATCCGCTGGTCGAGCCGGGCGAGGTGGATCAGGAACAACACGATGCCGTTCGCGACGTGTTCGCGCTGCCGTCGGCCTGCATGCTCGTTCGCGCCGACCTGTTCCGGGCCCTCGGCGGGTTCGACGTCTCGGCCACCTTCCATGGGGAAGACCTCGATCTGTGCTGGCGGGCGCACCTCGGCGGCGCACGCGTCGTCGTCGTGCCTGCGGCCCGGGCTCGCCACCGCGAGCGACTCACCGAGCGCCGGCCGGATCTCAGCCATCGTCTCATCGCCGCGCACCACCGCGTTCGGACCGTGGCGACGCTCACCGGCGGACTGCGGTTGCCGGTCGTCCTGCTGCAACTCGTGCTGTTGTCGATCCTGGAGCTGGTCGTCGGACTCTTCACCGGCCGCCTCGGCGAGGCCGTTGCCTCGCTGCGGGCCACGGTCGGACTCGTGCCCCGGATCGGGTCCATCATCCGCCGCCGGCGCGAGGTGGCCAAGCTGCGCCAGGTGCCGTATCGCGAAGTCGCCGGGTTGCAGATCCGTGGCAGCGCCCGTCTCGCCTCGTACCTGCGCACCCGCGAGCAGATGCACATGGCGGTGGACACCAGTGCCGTCGGCAGCCGGCGCTTCAGCCGCAACACCGCCGGCCAACTCGCCGCGTGGGCCTCGCTGATCGTGCTCGCCGTGCTCGGCAGTCGCAACTTCATCCTCGACGGTGTGCCGCGCGTGGGTGAGTTCATGTCGTTCCCGTCCAGCACTCGCGCGTTCCTGTCCGAGTACTGGTCGGGCTGGTGGGGTCACGGTCTCGGCCAGACGACCGCCGCACCGACCGGCATCGGCATCCTCGGGGTGTCCGGCATCGTCAGCCTCGGCCACATGGGCCTGTTCCACACGGCTGCCGTGCTCGCCTGGCTACCGTTCGGGTACTACGGCGCGTGGCGACTGATGTCCATCTTCCCGTCGTCACGGGCGCGCATCATCGGCCTGGTCGCCTACGCCGCGGTGCCGTTGCCGTACGGCGCGCTGGGGGCTGGGAAGTGGAGTGTCGTGGCCGCGTACGGCGCGACTCCGTGGGTCGTGCACCTGCTGCGCCGGGCCGCGCGCATCGAGCCAGCATTGTCGGCGCGCGCCGACGACGATGTCGCGGACGGCGTCGCTGCCGTGGATCGTCGCGATCAGGTCCGCCGGATCGGCCAACTGGCGCTGTTGACCGCCGTCGTCACCGCGTTCGCGCCGACGTATGCGCTGATCGTCGCCGTGGTCGGCCTGCTGCTGGCCATCGCGACGCTGGTGGCCCGCTCGTCGGTCGTCATCGCGCTGATGCTGCTCGGCGCGGCGGTCCTCGCCGCGGGCCTGGCGATCCTGCTCAACATCCCGTGGTTCTCGGAGTTGGTCGGTACGAACGGTTGGGATGCATTCGTCGGTCCGCCCGCAGCGCAGTCCGGCGACTTCACCATCGCCCGCGCGCTGCGGTTCGCGGTCGGCCCGGACCGCCTCGGCGTGCTGGCCGTCGCGCTCTGGCTGCCGGTCGTCGCCGCACCGCTGCTCGCCCGGGGATGGCGGCTGACGTGGGCGGCGCGCGGTGGCGCCCTTGCGGTCGGCTCGCTCGCGCTCGTCGTGCTCGGCGCCCGCGGCGCATTGCCGTTCCGCCTGCCCGAGGCCGGCCTGTTGATGGCACCGGCGGCGGTCGGGCTGGCCATCGCTGCGGCGTGTGCTGCGGCTGCGTTCGAACAGGACGTGCAGGGTGGCAGCTTCGGTTGGCGTCAGCCGGTCGGTCTGCTGTCCGGCCTGGCCTTGGTGCTCGGCGCGGTGCCGGCGGTCGCGGCCACGGGCAATGGCCACTGGTCGACGCCGACCAACGTGTTGCTGCAACCCGACGACCAGTTCGGTGTCGATCCGGTCGAGGGCGACTTTCGCGTGCTGTTCGTCGGCGACGTGCGGGTGATGCCGGTGAGTTCATGGCGGCTCGACCGCGGCGGCGAGTCGGGCGTGTCGTACTCGCTCGTCGACGACGGAGCGTTGTCCGTGCGCGAGCACTGGGCCGGCCTGCCGTCACGGGCCGAGTCCGATGCCGGATCGGTGCTCCAGCTGCTCGGTTCAGACGCCACGGCCCGCATCGGCCGGCTCCTCGCCCCGTACGCGGTGCGCTACATCGTGGTGCCGGTGGTCGACGGAGTCGATTCCACCAACGACGATCGCACACCCGTCCCGTCCGGGTTGATCGACACCCTCACCGGCCAGCTCGACATGAAGCGACTCGTCACCCCGCCGAGCTACATCGCGTTCGAGAATCTGGCCTGGATCCCGACCGAGAGCGTGCTCAGTGCGCCAGCAGCGGCGGCCAGCCTCGAGGCCGGCTCGGAATCGCTGGCCACCAGCGAGATCGCCGGGTCCGTGCCGATCTTCGTCGGCATGCCCGATCGCGGGCCCGGCCGCGGCACGATTCCCGACGGCGTCTTGCACCTCGCCAAACCGTTCGACTCGCGCTGGCGGCTCACCGTCGGCGGTACCGATCTGGTACCACGAGTCGCCTTCGGCACGACGACCGTGTTCGATGTGAAGACGGGCGGCGACGCAGTGCTCGTCTATCGCACCGATACGAGCCGGCGCGTCACGGTCGTGGTGCAACTGCTGGCATGGCTGTTGCTCCTCGTTCTGGCCAGCAACATGCGTTGGGGTTGGGTACGTCGTCGGCGGCGCAGCATCGCTGTCGAGGGCGGCCCCGTGCTCGACCTCGGCG
Source organism: Actinomycetes bacterium (assembly GCA_031410915.1). Taxonomy (GTDB): domain Bacteria; phylum Actinomycetota; class Acidimicrobiia; order Acidimicrobiales; family Ilumatobacteraceae; genus WLMZ01. Next base: position 9,333 of record JANNZY010000014.1, on the reverse strand, counting down.
ATCGCTCGCCGACGGACACGTTGCCCTGGGTCGTCGCGGCCGATGCGCTCGTCGAGGCCTCGAGGCCGGCGAACACCGGCCCGACACCGGAGTCGGCGCGATGACGCTGCGACGCATGCTGATCGTGCTCGTCGTCATCGGCGGCCTCCTCGCGGTCGTCCTGGCCGGACGCCAGTCGCAGGCAGTCACGACGCCGCGCTTCGCAACCGTCGGACAGGTCACACGGCCGTACGCGTCCCATCGCACACCCATCACCACGACGTGGTACTGCCCCGGTGTGCCCGCCGGCGACGAGACCGTCGACGGCCAGCTCATCATCACCAACCCGGTCGATGTCGCCGTCGAGGGCCGGCTCACACTGCTCGGCGGAGACGGCGTCGCACCCGTCGTCAGCGACATCACGGTGCCGCCCCGCGACAACCTGGTCGTCGGTGTGCGCGCCCAGCTCAGCTCCGACTACGTGGCCGCGGTCGTCGAGCTGGACGGCGGTGAGGGCATCGTCGAACAACGCGCCCTGCACCCAGCCGGCGACGCCGTCGTGTCGTGCATCACCCAACCGTCGTCGTCGTGGTACTTCGCCGACGGCTGGACGGTGGACGGCAGCGTGGAGCAGCTCGTCATCACCAACCCCGGCGCAGCGGTTGCCAGCATCGACGTTGCCTTCTTCACCAAGAACGGCGTGCGTCGCGAGCCGCCGGCCTTCCAGGGCGACGCGATTCAGCCGCAGTCTGTCAAGGTCATCAACGTCGCCGAGAGCGGCCTGGTCGACGAGGAGATCATCGGCGTGCAGGTCATCGCCCAGAGCGGTCAATTGCTCGTCGAGCGGGCCCAGCACTACGTCGGTGGCAACCGCCTCGGGTACTCGCTCACACTCGGCGCGCCGGCACCGTCGGACCTGGTCTGGTTCGCCGAGGGTGACAAGGGTGAGGGCATCACCGAGCAGTACATGATGTTCAACCCCACCGACGAGCAGGTCAGCATCACGCCCACCGTGCTCGGTGTGCCGGTCGCGAACGACTTCGTCCAGCCCGAGCCGATCGAGGTGGCAGCCGGTGCCGTGGTCAGCTTCGACATGGCCAGCGTCGAAGACCTCCCCGACGGACACCACGCAATGGCGTTCGCGACTCTGGCCGACGCATCCATCGTCATCGAACGCGTCCAGACCCGTCCTGCAGGCGACTCGGTTGCGACCTCGGTCGTGATGGGCATGACGTCGGAGTACGTCGTCGGCCGCTGGTACGCACCGATCGGCGTGGACGCGGCCACCGATGGCGCGCTCGTCGTCTTCAACGTCGACAACGAAGACGCCATCATCACGGTCAAGGCCATCGGGACGGGGGGCGAGGTCGCGGTGCCCGGTCTCGAGGCCGTCACTCTGCCGGCGCGTGGTGTCACGACGATCGATCTCACCGACCCCAGCGTGTTCGGACGGCCGATCGTGGTCGAGGCCACGCAACGCGTGTTCGTCGAACGTGTGCTGCCGCGAGGCGAGAACCTCAGTGGCACGTCCAGCTCGTGGGCGCTTCCGGAGTGTGGTCCGTGCAACTTCTCGTCGCCGCGACCCTGATCGTCGTCGTCGCTGCGGTAGCGCTCGTGCTGCAGCGGCGTCGCAGCGATCCCCCGACGCAGGGCGACTGGCAGGTGCCGACCCAGCTCGACCGGGCCGACTTCGACAGCCCGGACTGCGAGTGGATCGTGGTCACGTTCACATCAGAGTCGTGCCACACGTGCGCTGACGTGAAGCGCAAAGCCGCCGTCCTGGCCAGTCGCGATGTGGCCGTCGTCGACGTCGAGTACGCCGCCCAGCGGGCACTGCACGAGCGCTACAGCATCGACGCGGTGCCCGCTCTGGTCATCGCCGATCGAGATGGCGTGGTGCGGGCCAGCTTCCTCGGGCCGGTGACGGCAACGGATCTGTGGGCCGCGTACGCCGAGGTTCGCGAGCCGGGCGCGTCGCCCGAACCCGATCTCGGTCGGTCGTCCGGCGAGTCGCCGGCCTAGTCGCCAGTTCAGTCGCCGGCGATGGTGGTGGCCGGGTCTTCCATCTCGGTCGTCTGGACGTGCTCGCCGAGACCCTGCTGGATCAGGCGGGCGACCTCTTTGCCGTCGATGGTCTCGTGCTCGAGCAACGCCTCGGCGATCAGGTCGAGACCGGTGCGATGCTTCAGGATCAGCTCACGGGCCCGCTCCTGCTGGCTGTGTAGCAACGTGGAGATCTCCTCGTCGAGGATGCGGGCCGTCTGGTCGCTGTACTCGCGGCCACTGCTCATCAGGTCTTCGCCCAAGAACACATGCTGCTGGCTGCCCCACGCCATCGGGCCGATCCGCTCGCTCATGCCCCACTCGCGCACCATGTGGCGAGCGATGTTCGTGGACTGCTCGAGGTCGTTGGCGGCGCCACTGTTGAGGTGGCCGAAGACGATCATCTCGGCGACGCGGCCGCCCATCGCCTTGCAGATCGTGTCTTCGAAGTACTCCTTCGAGTACGTGTGACGCTCCTGGGGCAGGCTCCACGTGACGCCGAGAGCCATGCCGCGGGGCAGGATGGTCACCTTGTGCAGCGGGTCGCCGTGAGGCAGCACCGTGGCGAGCAGTGCGTGGCCGCCTTCGTGGTACGCGGTCGCCCGCTTCTCCTCGGCCGACAGCACCATGCTCTCGCGCAGCGCACCGAGCACGACGCGGTCACGAGCGTTCTCGAAGTCGATTCGGTTGATCTCTTTCGAGCCGCGCCGGACGGCCACGAGGGCCGCCTCGTTGACGAGGTTGGCGAGATCGGCGCCGCTCATGCCGGGCGTGGCCTTGGCCATCACGTCGAGATCGACGTCGGCGCCCATCCGCTTGTCGCGGCTGTGCACCTTGAGGATCGCGAGGCGCTCTTCGGCCTCGGGCAGCGGCACCACGATCTGGCGGTCGAAGCGACCGGGACGCAGCAGGGCGGGATCGAGGATGTCGGGGCGGTTGGTGGCCGCGAGGATCACGATGCCCTCGCTGGTCTCGAAACCGTCCATCTCGGACAGCATCTGGTTCAGCGTCTGCTCACGCTCGTCGTGGCCGCCGCCGAGGCCGGCGCCACGCTTGCGGCCGATGGAGTCGATCTCGTCGATGAAGATGATCGCCCGACCCATCTTGCGGGCCTGCTGGAAGAGGTCACGCACACGACTGGCCCCGACACCCACGAACATCTCCATGAAGTCCGAACCGGTGACCGACAAGAAACCGACGCCGGCCTCACCAGCGACGGCTCGGGCGAACAACGTCTTGCCCGTTCCTGGAGGACCGACGAGCAGCATGCCCTTGGGCACGCGGGCGCCGATCTCGCGGAACTGTTCGGGCATCTTCAAGAAGTCGACGACTTCGCGGATCTCTTGCTTGACGCCCTCGTAGCCGGCAATGTCGGCGAACGTCGTCGACGGCTTGTCGGCGTCGTAGGTCTTGGCCCGGCTGCGACCGACGGACATGACGTTGCCCATCTGGCCCGACGCCCGGCGCTGCATCCAGATCAGGAAGCCGATGATCAGCGCGAAGGGCAACAGCAGGGTGAGCAGACCCGCCCACCAGTTGCTCTCGGGCTGCTTGAAGCCGTACTTCACACCGCCCGCGGCGAAGCGCGTGGTGTCCGCTTCGTTGATCTGGTTGTCGGCCGTGGTCGAGAACTTCTCGCCGTTGTCGAACTCGCCGCTGATGTTGCGGCTGCCGTTGTCGATGGTGATGTCCTTGACGTTGCCGTTGTCGACCTGGATCAAGAACTCGCTGTAGGTCAGCTTCTCCGACGCCGGCGACGGCCAGAACTGGGTGGCTGCGAGGGCACCGACCACGACGACGACGAGCAGCGCGATGCTCCACTTCGGCAGACCAGGGGAACCGGCGCGACGGCCGGGAGACGGGGGTGTCGGACCATTCGGTCCGCGGCCGCCGGTGCCGCGCCCGGGGGGAGGCGGCGGAGGCGGCGGAGGCAAGTTGCTCATGGACCTATGCTACGTGTATTCCAGCGGGTGCAGACGGTCGCGCTCGCAGTTCGGCGACCCCGTCGACCATGGCAACTGTCACCCGATCCGCTTCGGTCCCGGCACCGAACAGCGGACCGATCCAGGTGGCATCCACCACTCGAATCGCGCGCCGCAATACCGTTCGTGGTCGTGCAGCGCCAGTGTTCACGGTCCGGATGTGCGGAATCAGCCGTCATCACACTCACGTATCAGTACGCGCGGTCGGCCGTGTGGCTCGATGACCTGTCGCCAGAGCGCGACCCCCACGCGTACGACCTCTGCAGTCGTCACGGTTCTCGGCTCAGCGTGCCCCACGGTTGGCGGCTCGACGATCGCCGGGTCGCACGCGAGTACGTGTACGCGGCCGCTGGCTGACGAAGCCTGCGCGGTACCGTGAGACGGTGCCCGTGACGCCCTCCGCTCGCCGACCGCGGTCACCGTCGCCAGCTGTCACCACCGAGGCGGCGATCTCGCTGCCGCTCGCATTCGGCACCTGGGCGTGTGGCTGGCTGGCGGGCAACGTGGCCGGCGCGATCGTGCTCGCGCCACACGCCGACACACCGGCGGCCGATCGGCCGGTGTGGGTTTCGGCCGCGGGAGCATTGGCTCTGTGGGTGCCGCAGATCGTCGCTCTCGTGATCGTCGGCCGGCGGTTCGCGACCGGGAACTTCGCCACCGACTACTCGTTGCGCTTCCGGCCGATCGACCTCGTCGGCATCCCGGTCGGCGTGCTCAGCCAACTCGTGCTGCTGCGCCTGGTCTACTGGCCGTTGCAATCGCTGTGGCCCGGCGCGTTCGCCGACAAGAAGCTGGAAGAGAACGCTCGCGACCTGTACGACAAGGCCACTGGCGGCTGGCTCGTGCTGCTGATCGCCGTCGTGGTGGTCGGCGCGCCGCTCGTCGAGGAACTGGTCTACCGCGGCTTGCTGCAGGGTGCGGCCCGGCGCCGCTTGGACGACATCGCGGCCGTCGTGCTGGTCGCCGCGTTCTTCGCGCTGATCCACTTCCGGCCCGTCGAGTACCCCGGCCTGTTCGTGTTCGGTCTGGTGTTGGGCGTGTGCGCGTGGACGACGGATCGCATCGGCCTCGCCGTCGTGGCCCACATGGCGTTCAATGCGACCGGGCTCGCTCTCGTCGCTCGATGACGGATGGCGGAAACGTTCGCGCAACACCGCCGTTCGTGACGTCAAATCCACCGGATCAGATGCGAGAATGTCGCCCGCCATGACCCACGTGTCCGACTCGCCCGACCTGGATGTCGCCGAACCCTTCGACGCGGGCTCGACCAGCGTCGACGATCTGGATGCTGCTCCGCCCCTCGACGGGCGCGACCCGAGTTCGAGTTGGGTTGCCCAGCGGGCGCGGGCGTTCGGTCGCCGGCTCATCCGCCGTCCGCTCGATTGGATCGACGCGCCGTGGACGCTCGAGCGCGCCGTCAAGTCGTTCACAGCGTTCTTCTTCCTGCTCGTCATGTTCATCATCACGATGAACGTCGTGCACTGGGATCTCATCGTCCAGGCCAACACGCCCACGGGCGGCGACATGGGCGCTCACGTCATGGGACCGGCGTACCTGCGCGATCACCTGCTGAGCGACTTCCGCCTCAGTGGCTGGAACCCGTACTGGTACGACGGCTTCCCGATGTACCGGTTCTACATGGTGGTCCCGGCGCTGTTCATCGTCGCGCTCAACGCGCTGCCGTTTCTCTCGTACGGCGTCGCGTTCAAGATCGTCGTCGTGCTCGGCATCATGACCCTGCCGGCGTGTTGTTGGGCGTTCGGCCGCCTGGCCCGCTTCGCGTTCCCGATCCCAGAGCTGTTCTCGCTCGGCGCACTCATCTTCTTGCTCGACGACAGCTTCGCCATCTACGGCGGCAACGTGAAGAGCACGATGGCCGGCGAGTTCTCGTTCAGCATCGCGTTGTCGTTCGCGATGCTCGGCCTCGGTCTGTACGCCCGCGGGCTGGAGACCGGCAAGCATCGCGGCCGGACTGCGGTGGTGCTGGCCCTAGCCGTGTTGAGCCACGGCATCGTCGCCATCTTCGTCGTCGTCGCGGTCGCGTTGATGACCATCGTGTGGCTGGACAAGACGCGCCTCAAGTACTTCCTGACGACGATGCTCCCGGCTGCGTTGTTGACGACGTTCTGGATCATCCCGTTCGTCAGCGGCACCGCGTACATGACCGACATGAAGTACGGCAAACGGCCGGAGGGCCCGAACGACTCGTACTGGAAGATGTTCTTCAACCTCGACGTCACGCTGGACCGCATCATCTTCGTCCTCGCCGCGATCGGGTTCATCGCCGCGATCCTGCGCCGCCATCTCACCGGAGCGTGGCTCGGCATCACCATCATCGCGTTGTGCGTCTTGACCCGGTTCGCCGAGAACTCGCTGCCGCTCATCGGGCTGCTCTGGAACCCGCGCATCCTGCCGTTCATCTACCTGCTCCGCTACCTGTTGATGATGGTCGGCGTCGTCGAGGTCATCAGAGGCCTCGTCTGGGTCGTCACCCGGGCCCGCACCGGCCTCGCCGTGACGCGCGAACGTCGCGCCGGTCGCTCCGGTGCCGCGGTGCCCGAGCCGACCGGGCGCTCCGGCGTCGTCGGCGGCGCGATCGGCGCGTTCTCCTGCCTCAGCATCGTCCTGCTCATGCTCGCGGTCGAGTTCCAGGTCGACTTCTTCGCGAGCGGCATCAGCAAGGACGGGCGCTACACGTTGAGCCTCGGCCCCGACGACGGTTCGCAGCTCGTCCTGTACACCAACCGCAGCACGAACAAGCGCGGTCTGGCTGACAGCTGGTCGCGCTACAACTTCACCGGCTACGAGGGCAAGCCCGCGTATGGCGAGTACAAGGCACTGGTGGACACGATGGCCGGCATCGGCCGCGATCCGACTCTCGGTTGCGGGCGCGCGATGTGGGAGAACAACGGCGACAACGGTCGCTACGGCACCACGATGGCGCTGATGTTGCTCCCGCACTGGACCGACGGCTGCATCGGCAGCAGCGAGGGCCTGTTCTTCGAAGCAAGCGGCACGACGCCGTACCACTTCCTGACGGCGGCGGCGATGTCGTCGAACAGCTCCAACCCGGTGCGCCAGCTGCGCTACACCGACAACAGCCCCGAGCTCGGCGTGCCCTACCTGCAGAAGTTGGGCATCAAGTACTACATGGCCTGGACGGATGCGGCCGTCGCCAAGGCCGAGACCGCCCAGGGCCTGATCCCGCTCGCGACCAGCGGCCCGTGGCACATCTACGAGGTGGTCGACAGCGACATCGTCGTGCCCATGACCGTCCAACCGGTCGTGGTGAAGACACGCTCGGGCGATCAGCGTGAGCGCTGGCTCGAGTTGGGTACGAGTTGGTTCCAGAACACCGCCGAGTGGGCAGCGATGCCCGCCGCCGACGGCCCGGCCGAGTGGCAGCACATCGACGCCGTCGTCGACGACAACCGTGTGCAGAACAACCGCGTCGACGTGGTGGTGCCGGGCGAGCCGATCACGCCGGTGCAGCTCGACCCGGTGCAGGTCACCAACGTGGAGATGGGCAACGAGACGGTCAGCTTCGACGTCGACACGATCGGTGTGCCGGTGCTGGTCAAGGTCAGCTACTTCCCGAACTGGGAGGTCTCGGGCGCGAAGGGCCCGTACCGCATCGCCCCGAACCTGATGGTGGTCATCCCGACGTCCAACCACGTCTCGATGGAGTACGCCCGCACACCGTCGGACTTCATCGCCTACTTCCTCACGATCGTCGGTCTCGTGCTGATCTTCGTGTTCCGCAGGTGGGTGCCGATCCGGCACCGGTCACCACACCCGTTCATCGTGCCGGTCGAGCCGGTCTCGTCGACGACCGGTGTCGGAGCCTCGACGTTCGGTTCGTGGTCGGCCACCGAGGACGGAATCACCCGCGATCCGTTGCTGTGGCAGCCGCCGCCGGAGTCCGATGTCGGACTGCACGAGGCTGCCGACGCGACGCCGCAGGCCGGGGGCGCTCGTCCTGGCGGCTCTACCGAGGTGCTCGACGAATCGGAACCGCCCCGATAGCCTGCTCGCGCCATGTCCGACACCGAACATCCACGCTCATCGCGCCTCGACGACATCGTCAAGGCCTACGACATCCGAGGGACGGTGCCCGATCAGCTCGACGCTGAGGTCGCGCACGCACTCGGCGTCGCGTTCGCGTCCTTCACCGCAACTGCTCACCTGATCGTCGCGCACGACATGCGCCCCCACGGGCCCGAGCTCGTCGATGCCTTCGCCCGGGGCGTGATGGAGCAGGGCGTCGACGTCGTCCTCCTCGGTCTCGCCTCCACCGACTTGCTCTACTTCGCCGCCGGCCGCCTCGACGCGCCGGGCGCGATGTTCACTGCATCACACAACCCGGCGCAGTACAACGGCATCAAGCTGTGCCTGTCCGGCGCACGCCCGGTCGGCGCCGACACCGGTCTCGACACGATCAAGCAGATCGCCCAGCAGGTGCTCGAGGGCAAGGGTCCGCTGCCGGCCGAACGACCGGGACGTTCCACGCAGCGCAACCTGCTCTCGGCGTTCGCCGACCACGTCATCTCGTTCGTCGACGTCGCGCAGCTTCGCCCGCTTCGAGTCGTCGCCGACACCGCCAACGGCATGGGCGGCCTCGTCGTCCCCGCGGTGTTCGAACGTCTGCCCATCGTCGATCTGGAGATCATGTACGGCGAGCTCGACGGCACGTTCCCCAATCACCCGGCCGACCCGTTGCAGCCGGCCAACCAGCGCGACCTGCAAGCTCGGGTCGTGTCCGGTGGGTTCGACGTCGGCCTCGCCTTCGACGGTGACGCCGACCGTGTCTTCGTGGTCGACGAACAAGGCCGCGGCATCAGCGGTTCGACGACCACCGCGATCCTCGCCTCTGCGGTGCTGCGCAAGAACCCCGGGGCCACGATCCTGTACAACCTGATCTGCTCCCGGGCCGTGCCCGAGGTGATCCGCGAGAACGGCGGCGTGCCGGTGCGGACCAAGGTCGGTCATTCCTACATCAAGCAGATCATGGCCGAGACCGGTGCCGTGTTCGGTGGCGAGCACTCGGCGCACTACTACTTCCTCGACAACTACCGCGCCGACAGCGGCCTGATCGCGACGATGATCATGCTCGAAGAGGTCAGTCGCGCCCAGCACGACCTGTCTGTGTTGCGCAAGCCGTACGAGCGTTACTCGTCGAGCGGCGAGATCAACACCCACGTCGGCGACGTGCACGCCGTGATCGAGCACGTGGCGGCCGCCTTCTCGTCGAGCGAGCAGGATCGCCTCGACGGTCTCACCGTGGACAACGGCAGCTGGTGGTTCAACCTGCGCCCGTCGAACACCGAAC
>JANNZY010000013.1:0-16053 GCA_031410915.1 Actinomycetes bacterium | reverse complement strand
CCGACCGGGTCCAACCAGCGGTCCGAATCGTTGTCCGGTAGATCGTTCGAGTTGGGCTCGGAGGGTCCCCACGACGAAGCCACCGAAGTCGACGAAGCGGTCGACGATGCGGGCGCATCCGGCAGATCCGATCCCACGAATTCGGGCCGCCGACCGATCTCGATCCTGCCGTCCTCTCCGAGGATGATCAGGTTGCCGTCCGCTGTGGTCAGGCCGATGGTCGTCTCGTCACGCTCCAGCCGTCGGGCGTCGATGATCGCGCCGGTCTGCAGGTCCAGCGTTTCCAGCTGGTGCTCGACGAGGGTGGCGACGAACCTGCCATCGGCGCTCACCGTCAGAGCCTTGGTGTCCATCGAGCCGTCGCCGCTCGTCGTCGTGGGAGCGACGGCCGTCGCACCGCCGGCGTGAGCGACGACGGCCATTCTGCCGACGCACACGATGTCGGTGACAGGAGTGACGATGCCGCTCGGGCGAACGGTCCCGATCGCGCCACTGGCCGGCGTCCACCATGTAACGGTGCCGTCGGAGTCGACGGTCACGGCCACATCCGGTCCCATTTCCTTCGGACCGCGCGTCGCGGCGACCACTCCGAGCCCGTGAGCGCGCAGCACCCGCTCGGGCGATCCACCAACGCCGACACCGGACCAGCGCACGCTGCCGTCGAGGGCGGTCGACACGACGCCGCCAGGCAGCGCGACCAACCCGGTGACCGCCGCTTCGTGGCCGCCGATGACCGCCCGCTGCCGGCCCGTCTCGGGGGACCAGACCCGCAGTCCTCCCGCGTCATCTCCGCTCACCACGTCACCGTCGACGACGGCAAGGTGTCGAACGGGAGCGGTGTGGCCGCGATGGATGCCGGCCGTCCGCCCATCCGTGCGCCAGACACGTACCGTGCAGTCGGCTGCGGCGGTCACGATGAGCTCGCCGAAACCGGCAATGGCCGTGATCGGTCCGGAGTGGCCGGTCAGCTCGACGGTGGTGATCGCAGGTGCATGGACTCGCACCCGTCCGTCGGCGTATCCGACCACGAGCCCCGAGGGGACGAGTGCTGCCGCCACCGCACCAGCGAGCGCACCGTAGGGCGCGCCACGAAGTGACGGCTCGTCCACGGTGAACGCGCCAACGCCGGTGACGATCACGGCCGCGTCGTCGTCTGCGGTCAGTGCCACGGTGTTCTGACTGATCGCTGTCTCGCTCATCACCCTGCCGTCCGCCGGGTCGAGTCGTTGCACCGTCGACGGCGACGCGAGTACGAGTGTCGCACCCTGCACAGCGATCAGCGGCCGCGGCAGAGCGACCGTCCACGCCGGGCGCGATTCGGTGAGCGCAACGATGCGCTCGAGCTGGAGCACCATTGGCCACCGCGGATCACCCAGCTCAGCCGGATCGCGTCCCAATCTCACGAACTCCGAGATCAGCAGGCTCTCCGCCAGAGCGGGTTCTGCGTCGGCGAGCACACCCGTCTCGGCAAGTGCGCGATCGAGCACGGCGACGAGTTGGAGATCCGCGTGTTCGGCCGACGCGAGCACCTCGCGGGCGACCCCTGAACCAGCCACTCTGACGATCCGCGCGAGGAAGGCGACGTTCGCAGCGAATGTGAACGGATGACCCGCGGCCCGTGAGTGCGTGGTCGCGTTGAGCAGTTGATAGCGCGTGGCTGCGACGAGGTCGTCCTCCCAGTATGCGACGAACGACTCGTGCGCACGCCTGACCTCGTCCGCCCCCGTGCGCGCGATGGCCGACTCGCGCACGGAAGCGTCGACGACTCTGAGCTCGCGGTCACGCGGATGATCGGCCTCACCGACCCAGAAGAGATCGGGGACAGCGCTGAACGCCTCCACGACCCGCAACGGCGACTCCGTGGGATCGACCGCGGTGAGGACATCGCCGATCGTGCAACCCGGTTCCGCAACAGCTGCCACGACGCCCCAGATTCGTGGAAGGAGTTCGTCCAGGAGGCCCCACGAGACCAAATCGCGGCCGACCAGCGGTGCAGGCAGGTCGGCCAGTGCGATCGGTCGATCCGATTGCTGCTCGACCCAGTCGAGGACACGTCGGAGGGCTCGCGGGTTCGCGTTCACCAACCCGATCACCTCTCGGAGGTGCGTGTTGCCCGTCGCCTCGACCATCGCTCGGCACACGTCGGCGGTCTCGCTCACGTCGACGAACTGGATGGGGTCCCCGTCCTCCAACCAGTCGCGCACTCCGCCCGGGAACCGGGTGCTGACGAGGAAGTGCACCGACGGTGGCGGCCGGCTCGGCATCGAGACTCGCTCGAAGAGTGCCGCCTTTACCTCGTCGGGGCTGTTCCCCGGAAGGTTGTCGAGCGCGATGACGACCAGACGCGCTCCGGTCGCGGCGACGGCTCTCAGCACTGCCTCCATGCGCCGACCGGGGTGGCCCTCGGACGGGTCGGTCGCCAGATCACCGAGCCCGGCGACTGCGAGAGCACTGCGCAGTTGCGACTCGATCGACGCAACCAGTGCCGACGGATCATCCCATGCGCTCTCGACCCCGAAGAAATGGGTCGCCACGATGGCTCCGAACCCGGGAGCGGCCAGCTCGTCGAGCACTCGGTTCAGCAGGGTCGACTTCCCGGTACCCGCAGGTCCGCTGATCGCGGTCCACCACGCATTCCCGATCGTGCGCAACGCGTTGTCGACGAGGAACTGCTGGGCGAGGCACGGGCGGAGCGACTCGCGGATCCGGCTGAAATCGAATCCCGACGGCGGAGCGACGCCCCCTCGGCGAACCGTCCAGCGCGACCCGTCGACAGCCGACAGGACGAGCTCGTCGACCGCGACTCGCATCGACACGGCGGTCGTGCCCTCGATCGACAGGCGCGTGACCACGGTCCCGGTCGGACCAGGGACGTGCACGTCGACGACACACGGTTCGGTGCGCGGCAGGCGGATCATCACGACATCTCGATCGGGAGGGGTGTTGATCTCGAGCACACCCGGCAGGAAGCGGACACCGACCTCTCGTGGAGGCCCGATCGACGCAGACTCGATCAGCCACGTCCGCCAGCGTTCGCGGTTGCCGCTCTCATCGGCACGAGCTCGATCGACCCGTCCGTCGAGGTGCAACGACCCGGCGACGCCCGCCGCGTAGGCGGCCTCGGTGCTCTGCAGATCGTCGGGCAGGCGGGCGAGCGCGCTCAGCAGCCATCGGGCGATGTCGACGCGCATCTGCGGATCGCCGGACGTCGAGGTCGCGGCCGAACGAAGTTCGCCGACAGCGGCCAGCAGCAGATCGCGCCGCTCGTCGGCCGAGTCCATGTCGCCGGTCACCTCAAGCTGGTTCAGCCGTTCCTCGAGGCGCACCGACCAGTGCTCGCCCGCATGAGATCGGTTGACACTGGCAAGCGCCTCGTCCCGAAGGTCGGCCGGCATGTCGGCGAGCTCACGCCGCAGCGCGCGAGCGACGGGCGGCCGCAGCGTGAGCGCGAGTGGCGACGTCCCGGCCAGCAGGTCGCTCGCCCACAGGTCGGCTTCGGCACCGACGTCGGCGTCCGCAAGGAGCATCCGGCACAGCCGCAGGAGCGTCGGCTCGACTCGCATCGCGGTCGACACCAGCGTCGCCAAACGGACGGCGGCGGGGTTGCGGGCTCGGAGCGCCTCGATCGGATCGGTTGCGACGTCCGTGTCGGTCGTACTCATCGGCGCGCCTCCGCCGGCGCACGCCTCGATGCGAGGCGAGATGCCGCGACCGCCGTGCGGATGTTGCTCGAGCGATCCCACTGCACCACGCTGACCGCTGCGCGTAGCGATCGGTCGATCCGCTCCAGTGGCAACGGCACGAGCGCGACGACGGGTGATCCCGCCGCTCGCCACAACGTCGAGCACTCCAGCCAGCGTGCGACGGCACCGTCGCGATCTCGCCCCGAAGGGCCGGCACCGAGATCGGTGATGAGCAGCACCGGTCGACCGCCGGTGGGTGCGCCGTACCGACGCCACGTCGGCTTCGGGCCGATCCCTGCGCCGAACGGGTCGACCGGCGTCGTCGCGAAGCGGAGGACCTCGAGGCCGTCGACGCCGACGACCGAACGGATCATTGCGGCCACCTCGTCCCGGTCGCGCTCGAATCCGCGCATGCCTTCGCCGAAGTCGAGCAGGAGCTGCAGGCCACGACCGGTCGTGTACCTGGTGCGCCGCGGGAGGGATTGGATGGGCCGTCGCTCGGCGACGGCTTCGACCAGCGCATCGGTATCGATCTCGCCGACGGCGGCGACTCGGCCGCTCATGCTCGACAGGATGGTCCGCTGCTGCATCTTCGGAAGCAGGCTGGCCGGTAGGTCGAGAGGTGCAGGTGGCTGTGGAAGCACCTCGCTCAGCATCGGGATCTGGAGCGGAGAGGAGTTGGCCATGATCGGCTCGAGCTCGACGATGGGCGGCAAGGCAGTCGACGTGGCCGGGCTCAGCGATGGCTGGGCCGCCGCCGGAGCATTGGTCGCCGCTGACGGCCGAGGCCTCGACACGATCCGTTGCTCGATGCGGTGCGGATCGCGAACCGTCACGGACTGATCGACGATGGTTCGACGTGGCACGGGCAGGGTCAGGGAGAGCATCTCGACGATCTTGCGGGCAGTCTGCTCACCGGCGTCGAGCACGGCGATGGCGCGCACCGCGTCGCCGAGCCAGATCGCCGACGCGTGACCGACCTGCTGGCGCACAGCACGTCGCGGCGGGGGTGCCACGGCCTCCATCTCAGGGTTCTTCGTCGGGAATCGTGGTTGCCTTGTCCAAGAGGTTGAGGGCCAAGGTCGGCCATTCCCGCGACTGGGTCCCGATGCTCAGCTCGCGACATGCTGCCAGCGCGTCCAAGAGCTCGGCCAGCGATGGCGGCGGCACCCTCCGCTTGACCCGTTCGGCGCGGACCTCTTTGTACTTGCTCAAGATCGCTTCGTACTGCTCGTCGTCGAAGTCGTCTCCGGCATGCGCAATCGCGATGTCCCGCAAGCGGCCTGGATCGGGCTGCTTCAAGGTGTGCACGACGCAGCGGCGCAAGAATGCTCGTGGCAGGTCGCGCTCTTCGTTGGTCGTGATCACGACGAGCGGCGGTTCCTTGGCGGTGACGACGGTTGTCTCGTTGTACCGGAACTGCAGGCTGCCGAGTGGTTCGAGCAGGTCGTTCGGAACGTCCGGGTCGGCTTTGTCGATCTCGTCGATGAGCAGCACCGATCGATCCGAGTCGACGTCGGAGGGATCCTCGAGCGGGAGAAAACCTGCGCCTCCGCGTTCCGAGACGGGCAGTCCCCGCCACGCCGCGCTGTCGCGATCGAACGCCCACCAGATCACACCCGGCTTCACGTAGGCCTCGTCGGGTCGAATCACCGTTGGTCCCGGTTGTGCATCGGCGAGTCGGGCGACGGCATCGAAGGTCCACTGCAGGTCGCGAGCTGAGGTGCGCGACGAGACCGTGTCGGCGTAGAACCGCCAATTCATCTGTTCGGCCACGCTTCGCGCAAGTGAGGTCTTGCCCGTACCCGGATGTCCGCGCAGGAGGAGTGGTCGACCCGTCGCCAGAGCGATGTTGACGGCAAGCGCCGTGTCGCCATCGAAGATGTAGCGCACGGTTGACTTGGAACCGGACCTGTCGCCGTGTCGCTGGGCCCGGACGACGTCGAACGGCTGAGCGTTCGAGTCGGGCACGAACAGGGGTTGATATCCGACTTCACTCATGACAGTCCCTCCAGATCGAACGGGTCGACGCCAAGTCTGCTGAGCACATCGTTGAAGCTCCTCAGGTTCCGCAGCACCCACCGCTCGTTCTCGGCCTTGATCGCCGGGGCGACCGTGTACACCTTGTTCTCCGCGCCAGCGGGCGGCGTGAACGCGCGGCGGGTGATCACCATCGGGAGGCCGGGGAACGAATCGGTGAGCGAATCGAGCAGGACCCGGTCCGGTGCCGGCCCGGGATCGACGGATACCAGCGTGCCGTTCTTGCGTGTCCAGGCCAAGAGGTTGGCCGCGTCTTGCTGCCACTCTTCCGGCGAGGCAGTGACCGCTTGCTGAACAGATGCGAGGATGTCGTCGAACTGGTGCTTCGGCATTCCTCCGACCGACTCAGCACTGTACGCGCCGCCGCAGCGAGTGATGGCCACGGCTTCGTCCATCGCCCGCTGCACGAGGGCAGTCGCGGACGTCGGGCTGTCCGTGCCGAGATGGATCAGGCGCCCGGAACCGGAATCGAGCTCCTCGCGGAGGTCGATCGCGCCATCGGCCGGGATCCAGTTGGAGTCGAGCGTGTCGGCGACGGACACGCACGCGCCGACGTACCCAAAGACATTACGACAGTTGTGCGTGAACCCGTCCCCGACGACGTTGCGCAACGTGGCGACGAGGTCTCCCATCGACAGGCGGAACAGCTGTCGTGCGGCCCACTCGGCTCTCTCGTCGTCGGGCAGCGCCGGTGGAACGATGTGGTACTTGTCCTGCAGGTATCCGAGGATTCGTGGCACGGCCGTCTCGATCAGCCCAGCCACGCGGTTGGGGAGCGCCCCGAGCGCGAGTTGCTCGCGTCGCAGCGCCTCGATCGAGTCGTTGTGGAGCATGGCGTTGTCGGCGATCAGATCGCTCGCAGTCCATGGTGCAAGTGCTGCGGCCAGCGGCACCCCGAAGCTGACGTCCTGCGCGTTGTTCTCCGCCTGGGTCATCCCGACCACCCCGAGGCGGTCGAGATCCAGGATCGGACCCCCGCTCATCCCCGCCTGGATCTTGCCTCCGGACATCTCGAGGAACGATCCGGGTTCGACGTTGCCCATCTTCATCAGCCGGCCGTCGCGCTCGGGCCGGGTCAGCGTGCCGCCGCGTGCTCGAGACATGCCGTAGCACCACAGCTCGCTGCCGTTGATGGGCGCAGCGATCGGGACGATCGGATGATCCGTCATGTTCACGCGCACCACGGCTGCATCTGGGAACGGAGGGAGCGGGCCCAGCGCGTCGGCCGCGTTCGGCGGCGACATGACAGACTCGACGACCGGGTAACTCATGCCTCGCCACCAGAGGTGGGCGGACGGTCCAGCCCTCGCGAGTACGTGCGCGCAGGTGACCGCGATGCCGGGTGCGACGAAGAACCCGGACCCGTGCTCGCTGCCCGTCGGGGCAGCTCCGGCAGCAACGATCACGGTGCAGGAGCGAACGAGCTCCACGAGCTGATGACGAGTCACGGTCCCGATCCGCGAACTGTAGCGTTCCGCAACCGGGCGACCGCGCGGCGCGATCTGCGTGTCGCATCATTGGCGATCACAGGGCGAGGTGAATGCGGAGCGCCTCGTCGAGATCTGCTTGCAGGTCGGTGGTCAACAGGCCAACTCGTGAACCAATACGCCCGACCGCGACGGAGCGAAGCTGTTCCGCCTGTGCCTTCGAATCGACGGCAAGTCCGGTGACAATGGCGGGCAACAGAACCTGAAACGGGTAGACGCGATCGGTGTTGGACGTCACCGGGACGACCGTCACGACACCGCGGCCGAGGCGTTCGGCGGTGTTGTTCGCTCCGTCGTTGCTCACGATGACTGCGGGCCGTTGCTTGTCAGCCTCGGCACCGCGCACGGGTTCGAGGTCGACGAGCCTGATCTCACCCCGTCGCATCGGCGAGCCCGTCAGCGGTCGTTGTGTCCCACACGGCGCTGTCGTCGCTGTTGGCCCACTCGGCCCACGCATCCTCGTACGCGGAACCGAGCTCGGACGCTCGCAGCATCCGAACTGCCTTGTGTACGACCGCTGAACGGGACGCAATTCCCTCTCGTTCGGCGTAGGTGTCGAGGAACTCGACATCATCATCGGGGAGGCTCACACTGACCTTCATACGGTCATACTACTGACGGTCCTACCTGAGTAGCAAGCCCTGTCGCTCGACGTCTTCAACGTGACAGCGATCCGCCACGGCGGCATACATGGCGACAGCACGGGCGCTGGTCGCGCTGCTCAGCAGCAGTCGTCGCAGGTCTCGCCGCGCCACGCTTCACGACCCTCGTTGACCGCGAGCGCGGCGATGGCGAGGGCGGCGATCGGATCGGCCCACCACCATCCGACCGTAGCGTTGAGCACGAGACCACCGAGCAGGATCGCTGACAGGTAGGCGCAGAGCTTGGTCTGGTTGCTGTCGGCGACGACAGTGACGCTGCGCATCGCGTTGCCGGTGCGCCGTTTGGCGCGAGCCAACAACGGCATGACGACAAGGGATGCGATTGCCAGGCCAATGCCGACCGGCGACGAGTCGGGTCGTGACGTGCCGACCAGATCGATGATCGCTTGCACGGCCACGTAGGTGGCGAGGCCGAAGAAGCTGACTGCGATCACCTTGAGCGCTCGGCGTTCGCGATCCTCCGCCAGGTCTCGGAACTGCCACACGATCACCATCGCCGACATCACTTCGACCGTCGAGTCGAGACCGAACCCGACCAGCGCGATCGAGTTCGCCGCAGCGCCGGCGGCGATCGCGACCGCTGCTTCGACGAGGTTCCAGGCGATCGTCGCCCACGCCAGCCGGACGGCTTGCCGTTGCAACCCCGGCGCGTGGGTGACGCTCACAATCGGTTCGGCTCGTGGCGGAGGTGTTCTGCGGAGACATCGAGCAGCAGCCGGACGTGTGCGTCGTTGAGGGAGTAGTAGACGATGCGACCACTCTTGCGGTTGCGGACCACGCCTGCGGTTCGCAACAAGCGCAGTGCGTGCGACACGGATGTCTCTGGGGCATCGACGACCGCGGCGAGATCGCACACACACAGCTCGCCGACCTCGACCAGCGCGTACAAGATCTGCACGCGGGTGGGATCGCCCAGCAGCCGGAACAGCTCGGTCAGTTTCTGGGCCTCGCCATCGGGAATCATCCGCGCTTGGGCGGTGGCGACCTTGTCGTGGTCGATGATGCGGACCGCGCAGGCGTCGGGATCGATCGGCACGACGGCTGGCGTCATGGCCGGCTCCTGGTCGTGTCGATCGTGCAGAAATCGTCGGGCACTCCGCATGCCTCGCACTCCAGTTCGAGCGTCGCATGGCTGATGCGGAACCGCCCGCCGATCGTCGACTTGACCCGAGCGCCGACCACCTGCGCCTCCTCGAGGGAAGGGTGTCCATCGAGGACCACGTGCGCCGAGAGCGCCCGAACATCGCTCGACAACGTCCAGACGTGGAGGTCATGAACAGATTCGACCCCGTTGACGGCCGCCATCGTGCTCGACAGCGAATCCACGTCGAGCCCGGCGGGAGTCGACTCCAGCAACACGTCGGCCGTGGAGCGCAGCAGCTGCCAGCCCTGCACGCCGATCACTGCCGAGATGAGCAGCGACACGGCCGGGTCCAGCCAGTACCAGCCGCCGGTCAGCAGGATCACCAACCCGGCCAACGCCACCCCAAGAGAGACGGCGCCATCGGAGATCATGTGCAACAGAGCCGAGCGCATGTTCAGGTCATGCGAATCACCACCGTCGTCATCGTCATCGTCATCGCCATCACCCGCATGAGCATGGCCGGCACCGCCCAACGCAGCGGCAGCACCGAAGTTCGCCGCCGCGGCGACCAACGCGACCACGAGCACCAGACCACCCTTCACCGGCTGCGGGTCCGCAAGCCGGCGGACGCCCTCGAAGCCGACAAGCACACAGACGATCAGAATGCTCGCCGCGTTGGCCTGTGCAGCCAAGATCGTCCCACGGTGGTAGCCGAACGAGCGCGACGCGTTCGCCCGACGCCGCACCAACCGCACTGCGATCAATGAGACGATGATCGCCGCTACGTCGGTCACATTGTGGGCGGCGTCCGCGAGCAGGCCCAACGACGCGGCGACGATGCCGACCACGATCTGCGCGACCACGATCACGATGTTCAACCCGAGCGCGACCCGAAGCCTGCGTTCCCGCACCATCATGACATCTGAAGACATGAACAGATGTTGCCACTATTTGGTGGATGGTTCAACAGATTCCTGAAGAATCCAGGTCGCAGCAGTGAAGGTGCACCGGTCCGCGTTTCGGCATCCTGCTATCAGGGGACGAGCGGCGGCGACATCGGGAACGTGACGGTGATCGCGGTGCCGACGGTGGAGTCGACGAGTTCGACGGTGCCAGCGTGCGCCTTCACGAGTTGGGCGACGACAGTGAGACCGATGCCGCTGCCGGCGACCGGGCGGGTGGATTCGCTGCGGTAGAAGCGTTCGAACACGTGTTGGCGGTCGTCGATGGGGACGCCGGGTCCGTCATCGGTGACGGTCAGTGTCGCCTGTCGTTGTGCCGGGTTCTGTCGTACGGCGAGATCGTTGGTGCCGCCGGCCGGTGTGAACTTGATGGCGTTGGTCAGCGGGTTGGTGACGATCTGGGTAAGTCGTGCGGGGTCGAAGCCGCGACAGGCAGCTTGATTCGTTTGAGCATCACGGCGTTGACGGCGACGATGATGCTGGAACCAGACATCGAGAGGGCGGCAATCTCGGGGCGCAGCACCAGGCCGAACGCTGGCTCGAACACTCCGGCGGCGATTGGGAGGGCGATGACGTTGTAGCCGACGGCCCATCCAAGGTTTTGGCGCATCTTGCGCAGTGTGCCGCGCCCGATTTGCAGCGCGACTGGGACGTCGAGGGGGTCGGATCGCATCAGCACGAGATCGGCGGTCTCGATGGCGACGTCGGTGCCGGCACCGATCGCGATGCCGATGTCGGCTTGGGCGAGGGCGGGGGCGTCGTTGACGCCGTCGCCGACCATGGCGACCTTGCGACCCTGTGCTTGTAGTTCCGCGATCTTGGCCGATTTGTCGCCGGGCAGGACTTCGGCGATCACGGTGTCGACGCCGAGGATCCCGGCGATCCGCTTGGCGGTTGCCTCGTTGTCGCCGGTGAGCATCACCACTTCGATGTCGAGGGCCCGCAGTGCCGCCACCGCCGCTGCCGCGGTGTCGCGTGGTGCGTCGGCCATCGCGATGAGTCCGACGGCTCGACCGTCGACGGCCACCACGACTGCGGTGCGACCGTTCTCGGCGAGTTGCTGGCGGCGCTCGGCGAGCGGGCCGAGGTCGATCTTCTCGCGTTCCATCAACCGCCGGTTGCCAACAGCAACCCGTCGTCCGTCGACGGTTGCGATCGCGCCGTGTCCCGGGACGCTGTCGAAGTCCTCGGCGCGCATTTTGGCCGCGCCCCGGGACTCGGCGGCGAGCACGACTGCCCGGGCGAGCGGGTGCTCGGACTCTCGTTCCACAGCGGCGACCAGCGCGAGCATCTCGGCTTCGTCGATGCCTTCGCTGACGATGTCGGTGACCTCCGGTTCTCCCTTGGTAAGCGTGCCCGTCTTGTCCATCACGACCGTGTCGATGCGGGCCGCAGTCTCGAGTGCCATCGCGTTCTTGAACAACACCCCCCGCTGGGCGCCGAGGCCGGTGCCGACCATGATCGCCGTCGGGGTCGCCAAGCCCAGCGCGTCCGGGCAGGTGATGACGACCACGGTGATCGCGAACAGCATCGCTTCTCTGACCGAACGGTCGGCCAGCAGGTACCACACCGCGAACGTCGCAGCGCCGCCGAGCAAAGCGACGAACACGAGCCAGAACGCGGCCCGGTCAGCGAGGCGTTGGCCGGGGGCCTTGGAGTTCTGCGCCTCCTGGACCAACTTCACGATCTGAGCCAGCGCCGTGTCGGCGCCGACCTTGGTTGCGCGGACGCGGAGTGTGCCGGTCGTGTTGAGGGTTGCGCCGATGAGCTGGTCGCCGGTCGTCTTGTGGACGGGGAGACTTTCGCCGGTCACCATCGATTCGTCGAGGTCGCTGTCACCGTCTTCGACCATTCCGTCGACGGCCACCTTCGCGCCCGGGCGGATCAGCAGCAGATCGCCGACTGCGACCTCCGCTGTGGGTATCTCGATCTCGTTGCCGTCGCGCAGAACAGTGGCCTTGGGTGGTGCGAGATCGATGAGGGCGCGGATTGCTTCGTTGGCGCCGCCGCGGGCACGCATTTCGAACCAGTGGCCGAGCAGCACGAACGTTGCCAACACCGAAGCGGCCTCGTAGAACACCTCGCCGCCGCCGGTGAGCGTGACCACGAGCGAGTACAACCACCCTGCTGCTACGGCGACCGCGACCAAGACCATCATGTCCAACGTGCGCGCCCGCAATGCCCGAATTGCTCCATCGAAGAAGATCCAGCCCGCCCAGAACACGACCGGCACGCTCAAGATGAGCTGGAAGATGTCGTCACGGAGCCCGAACGGTGCGCTGACATTGAAGTTGAGAACGTCACGACCGATCGGAGACCACAACAGAATCGGGATCGACAGCACGGCCGCGACCAGAAAGCGTCGACGCATGTCAGCGACCATCGACGCCATCGACATACCCGCGTGCCCACCGTGGCCCATCGCGTCGTGCGGCGACCGCGTCGCCGACACCTCACCGTGGCCAGCCGGATGCTTGGCTGACTCGGATCCATCAGCGTCGCTCGATCCCGGCTTCGCACCCTGACCCGGCTCTTGCATCGGCATGCACACATGGCCAGGAACGGACTGGCCGGCGCAGTGGTAGCCGCAGTCCTCGATCCACGCCTGAAGACCAGCGACCGACGTTTCGCTCGGGTCGTACGTGACCGTCGCGGTCTGAGCCACGGGGTTGGCCTCGACCAGCGTGACGCCGGGGAGGCGTTGGAGGAGCGACTCGACCACAGCCTTCTCGGACCCCCGATGCACGTTGCCGACGTGCAGCACCGCAATCACCGCGGTCACTGCGCTGACACCGCCAGCATCGTGGTGGTGGTCGTGGACAGTCTTGGTGGGGTGGGTCATCGGTCCTCCTGCGGCAAGGGCTCGTCGCGGGCGCTACAGCTCATGCCCACCATCGTGGTCTGGACGGGGCCGGTCATCATCGGTGCCCGCTACGGAACCTGGCTTCGGGTCGCCCGCAGCGCGGAGGCGACCGAGCACCTCTGCGGCGCGGGTGATCACGCTGACGGCCTCGCTCGGATTGGTCAGGGGCACGTCGTGGTCGGCGCCGGACCACATGGCGAGTGTCACGTGCGGCAGTTGTTCGGCAAACTGCCGCAGATACCCGACAGGCCGGGGTCTACTACACTGTGTCGGTGCTGCCACCGACGACCACACAGGATCTCGAAGGCGGTGCTGCTGGCTGGCCGCTCAAGGTTCGGGCGCTTCTGGAAGCGGTGTTGGTGCTGGCTGGCGAGCACGAGCTGGGCACGGTGCTGCGGCGGATCGTGGCGGGGGCCGCCACGATCGCCGACGCCAAGTACGCAGCGCTCGGGATCTACAACGAGGCGGGCGTGATCGAGTCGTTCATCCACCATGGAATGGATGACGACACAGTGGCACGCATTGGGAGCCTTCCTGATGGACACGGGCTGCTTGGTGAGGTGATTGTCGCCAGCGGACCGATCCGGCTCGCAGAACTCGGCACCGATCCCCGCGCTGGCGGGTTCCCCCCGAATCATCCGCCGATGCGGACGTTTCTCGGGGTGCCGGTCGGTCGAAGCGGTCTGCGGTACGGCAACCTCTATGTCACAGAGAAGGCCGACGGTGAACCCTTCACGGACGAGGACGAGGCCCTGGTGGTCGCGTTCGCCGCGTTTGCGGTCGGAGCAATCGAAAGCGCCCATCTCGTCCAGACAGAACGGGCCCGCGCCGACGCGGTCGCCGACCTTGCCGCGGCAACGGAGCGGGCGGCATCGAAACGCGAGATGTTGGGCCAGATCCTGAACGCACAGGAGGCGGAACGGGCTCGGGTGTCGCGCGACCTCCACGACGACGTCGGGCAGGCCCTCACCTCGGTGTTGCTGGGCCTCCGGCTCCTCGAGTCCTCGCTGGCTGGCGACGAGATCGCGCTCGACGACGCCCGCCGGCGCACGGACGACGTTCGTACTCTCGTGACCGATGCCCTGGGCCGGACCCGTCAACTGGCTTTCGACCTCCGGCCAACCGTGCTTGACGACGTCGGACTGCTTCCTGCCCTTGAACGTCTGTCCCAGGACATGACCGCCCGCGGCGACACCACTGTCGCGGTTGCCGCCCACGGTTTCGTTGCAGATCGGCTGCCGCCCGAGATCGAGACCGTCGTGTATCGGGTCGCGCAGGAGGCGTTGACCAACATCACCCGCCATGCGCGAGCTGCCACCGCCAGCATCACGGTGATCGTGGCCGAAGGCCGAGTACGCGTGCTCGTCGAGGACGACGGTGTCGGCTTTGAGACCAACGCAGTACCGAAGCGTGGGCATCTCGGGCTGACTGGCATCGTCGAACGGGCTGACCTCGTCGGCGGAACGGTGGAACTCTCGTCGACGCCGGGCTCTGGCACGACGCTCCTGCTGGAGTTGCCCCTTGCCTGATGTCGTCCGGGTCGCGCTGTGCGACGACCATGCCGTTGTTCGCAGCGGTCTGCGACGAATTCTCGACGCCGAGGACGGCCTCGAGGTTGTGGGCGAGGCCGGCAGTGTCAAGGAGGCCGTGGCGTTGGCCGGGACGTGCCGACCTGACGTGTTCGTGATGGATCTGGGTCTCCCGGACGGAAGCGGTATCGACGCGACTGCCGCGGTGGTCGGGATCAGCCCAACAACCCGGGTGCTCGTACTGACAGGCCACGATGACGTCGCCTACCTGCGGCGGGCGTTCGAGGCTGGCGCGGCCGGCTATTTGATCAAGGACGCCGCCGACATCGAACTCGTCCAGGCCGTTCGACTGGTGGCCAGCGGAAAGCAGTACGTGCATCCGACGTTGGGTGCTGCCCTGCTCGCCCCTGATGCGCCGCCCGCCCGTCTCGGAGGACCGGGTGGTGAGCTGTCCGATCGCGAGCTCGAGGTGTTGCGGATGATGGCACTCGGGCTCACCAATGCCGAGATTGCCCAGCAGCTGTATGTATCGGTGCGCACCGTGGAGACCCACCGGTCCCACATCCACCAGAAGCTCAACGTCCGCAACCGGGCCGAGCTGGTCCGCCGCGCCAAAGAAGCTGGACTGCTCGGCGGAGACGACCCCGGTCCGTGACCTCCCGCAGCACCGCTCCGTAGCCAGCGCGGATGCCCTTCCACCGCTCTGGTTGCAAGCTTGGGGCATGACGATGACGCCCGTCGATGTGCGCGAAGGCTGGGCCGGCCAGCCGAGCGTCGTCGTGGCCGTCCCACACCGTGCCATGCGCGAGCTCATCGTCGAGCTCCTCCACCGCGACCGAGATCACTGGATTGTCTCCGCAGTCGAAAACCTATCGGAACTCGACAGCACGGCCCTTTCGTCACCGGATCTCGTGATCGTCGACACCGCGGACTTCGCCGAGTGCTGCCGCCGGCTACCCGCGACCTTGGCGCTCGCCCGAGTCGTCGTCATCGGCCCTGAGCCAGATCCCGCCTACCGCCACGCTGCGCTCCATTGCGGCGCCGGCGCGTGGCTCAGCCGGGAACGAGTCGCCGAGGAACTCTGCGATGCGCTCCGATCGGCCAAGGCGTGCGCATGCGAGTCGCATCCAGCGTCGAGCGATGCTCCTCGGGCTCGTCCGTGCTGTCCCGCAGTCGGAATAGGTGGCGGCTACCGATGCGCCGCACGCGGCCATGTGGCCCAATGAAGTCGCATCTCAACGAGGAGGAACGCATGCACTGGAGTTGGAACGACAGTTGGTCGGGATGGAACTGGGCGCTGATGATGATCGGAATGGTCGCATTCTGGGGCCTTGTGGCGTGGGCGATCGTGAGTCTGGTCCGTTCGCCGAGTCGGCCACAAAGCCACGGGAGCGACTCGGCAGAGGAAGTTCTCGCCCGACGGCTTGCGGCCGGAGAGATCGAAGTCGATGAGTACCAACATCGCCTGGAGGTGCTGCGGTCGAGCAAGGTTCCAACCGGCACCTAACTGCGAAGGTCGGCATCCAATCACCTGCCTGTCGCTCTGAGGCGTGGAGCCTCGACCGAGGGTTACCCCGCAAGGAAATCAGCATTTCCCCGGACGCCCCACTCGACGCCCTCGAGTCATCCTGAATCCAACAGGTCCAACCAAGGGAGTTCAACCATGAAGAAGAAAATCGCACAAAGCGCGATCGTCGTTGCAATGGCAGTCGGAGGTCTATTCGTCGCCGGGTCTGCCGCCGC
>JANNZY010000012.1:0-28864 GCA_031410915.1 Actinomycetes bacterium | reverse complement strand
CGCCCCCCGGTGGGAGGCGCCGCCGTCGTCGCGGGGGAGATTGCGTCGGAGATGGTGCTCATCGCGCCATCATCAGCTGAGGTAGGTCGACTTCTGCTCCTCGATGCTTGCCAGGATCGAGTCGACTTGCGATGGATCGGCCACGAAGTTGGCGAATGCGTCGCCGATCACGTTGGACACGAAATCCGGGCTGGTGTCGCGATCCAGGAACTGTGCGATGTTGGTCGCCGCGCCGACGAGTTCGGCCGACTTGGCTTGGATCTTGCTGTAGCCCGACGTGTCCGCACCGGAGTTGGCCGCGACGCTGGCACCCTCGATCGCGAGGAAAGCATCGATGGTCGCCGGCGAGCCGAGTGCCGCGAGCAGCGCCTTGGCTCCCGCTTCGTTCTTCGGCTTGGCGGCCATCATGAAGCCGTCGATGGGCGCGTCCAACGCGCCTGCGCCGACCGCTGGGTCGAGCTCGGGGAAGTTGAAGAAGTCGAGGTCGTCGAGGTACTCGGCGTCGGTCGAGTTGGTGGCGACGAACGTGCCCAGGAAGTACATCCCCGCTTCCTTCTTCTCCAGCGATGTCGCCGCTTCTTGCCATGTGCGACCGTTCGGGTTCTCCTGGTGGAAGGGCAGCAGATCGGCCCAGGTGCTGAACACGGCCTTGGTCCGATCGTCGGTCCAGCTCTCCTTTCCGGCGAGCAGGTCGACGTGGTACTGGTAGCCGTTGACGCGCATGTTCAAGATGTCGAACGTGCCCTGCACCGGCCACTTGCCGTCGTTGGCGTAGGCGAAGGGCACGAGGCCGTCGGACTGCATCTTCGTCGCCAGGGCGAGCAGCTCATCCTTGTTCGTCGGCACGGTGTAGCCCTTCTCCGCGAAGACGCTCTTGCGGTAGTGCACGGCCCAGGGGTAGTAGTAGAAGGGCACGAGGTACTGCTTGCCGTCGTTGCCCGTGGCTGCGGTCTTGAAGCTGTCGGCGAATCCGTCGAGTCCGCTCCACACGTCACTGATGTCGCCGACGAGGCCCTTGTCGGCGAAGAAGCGCATGCGGTATCCGGCGAACCAGCTCAGCACGTCGTCGGGCTGGGCCAGGTAGTTGGTGATGTTGTCCTGGTACGAGTTGTGGTCGGTCGTGTTGACCTTGACGTTCAGTCCACTGGCGTCGACTGCGGCCTGCAGCGCTTGCTTGACCTTGTCGTCGCTGTAGTTTGAACCGAAGGTCACCTCGTCGCCGCTCGGTGCGGCACCGGTCGTGGTTTCCGGTGCTGCGGTCGAGGCGGCTGCGGCAGCAGTGGTGCTTGCAGCCTTGTCGTCATCGCTTCCGCACGCGGCGAGCAACGCAGCCAGGCCGGCTGCCGATGCGCTGCCGAGCAGCAGTTGGCGGCGGTTGATGGAAAACCCGAATTCGCGCGGGCTGGGTGAACGCTCGGTCCCCGACATTGATCCCCCTCAGGATGCAGTCTTCTGACGTCGATGGGCGACGGAAGTGAACGCTATGTTTCACAGAAATGAACCGGTTGTCAAGCGCGAACGCGCAAGTTCGAACAAAGAGTCACGGATCGGGTCAGAAATCGAACACTGCGCGAGAAAGATGTGTTCGATTCTGTTGACTTGCGCTGCTCGTGAGAGCAAAGTACGGAGCGTGCCCGCCTCCAGCCGCCGCTCCAAGCAGGCCAACACGCATGACGCATTGTCGTCACGCGCACTTGCCCGCCAGCGCCACGAGGTGATCCTGACCGAGGTTCGCGTGCGCGGCGCAGTGCGAGTCAGCGACTTGTCCGGGCTGCTCGGCGTCAGCGACATGACCGTGCGTCGCGACCTCGACACGCTGCATGAAGCCGGACTGATCGAAAAAGTCCATGGCGGCGCGACATCGACTGCCGACCGCAGCGCCGACGAGCCCGGCTTCGCCGCGAAGTCGTTGCGCAACACGAACGAGAAGCTGGCCATCGCTCAGGCTGCGGCCACGTTGGTGCGGGCCGGCACCGCCATCGGCGTCACGGGCGGCACAACCACGTGGCAGTTTGCCTATCACCTCACCGAGATCGCCGATCTCATCGTGGTCACCAACTCGATCCGTGTTGCAGACGTGCTCGACCAGAGCCCGCGCCCCGACCGAACGGTCATTCTGACCGGTGGGGTGCGCACGCCGTCGGATGCGCTCGTCGGCCCGGTCGCGGTGCAAGCGTTGCGCACGCTGCACTTCGACGCCGTGTTCATGGGCGTCCATGGCATGAGTGCGCGAGCCGGCTTCACGACCCCCAACCTCAACGAGGCGGAGACGAACCGCGCGTTCGCCGACGCGACACAACGTCTCGTCGTGCTGGCCGACCACACGAAGTGGAACGTCACCGGACTCAGCTCGATCGCGCCGCTGCACGATGCCGACACGGTCGTCACCGACAGCGGTATCTCGGTCGAGGCCCGGGCGATGCTCGACGAGCATGTCGGTCATGTGTTGATTGCCGATCCCGATGAACCCGACCTCGCGTCGGTCGATGTCCGGAGGACTTCCTAGCCATGGCTGCCGTCACATTCCAGCACGCGAGCCGCGTGTACCAGTCCGGTCAGCGACCTGCGGTCGACAACCTCGATCTCGACATCGCCGACGGTGAGTTCCTGGTCCTCGTCGGGCCGTCGGGCTGCGGCAAGAGCACGACCTTGCGGATGCTGGCCGGACTCGAGCCGATCGACTCGGGCAACGTGCTGATCGGCGACACCGACGTCACGATGTTGCCCCCGCGGGCCCGCGACATCGCGATGGTCTTCCAGAACTACGCGCTCTACCCGCACATGACGGTCGGCGAGAACATCGGCTTCCACCTCAAGATCAAGAAGATGGCCAAGGCCGAGATCGCGTCGCGCGTGGCCGACGCCGCCAAGTTGCTGGACCTCGAGGAGTATCTCGATCGCAAGCCGGCCAAGCTCTCGGGCGGCCAGCGCCAGCGCGTGGCCATGGGGCGTGCCATCGTGCGCCAGCCGAAGGTGTTCTTGATGGACGAGCCGCTGTCCAACCTGGACGCCAAGCTGCGGGTGCAGACCCGCACCCAGATCGCCGCGCTGCAGCGGCGGCTCGGTGTCACAACGGTCTACGTCACCCACGATCAGGTCGAGGCGATGACGATGGGCGATCGAGTCGCCGTGCTCAAAGACGGCATCCTGCAGCAGTGCGCGTCACCGAAGGAGCTGTTCACCCGCCCGGTCAACCTGTTCGTGGCCGGGTTCATCGGGTCGCCGGCGATGAACATGCTTCCCGCGCACCTCACCGAGGACGGGGCCACGTTCGGCGGTCTCACCGTCGCTGTCGCACCCGAGCAGCGTACGGGCGCGACCTCGAACGACATCACCGTCGGCATCCGCCCGGAAGGCTTGCGCGTCGCTGCGGGCGGCGGGCTGGAAGCCACCGTCGGTACCGTCGAGGAGCTCGGCTCAGATGCGTATCTGTACTGCACGGTCGAGGGGGTCTCCGGCTTCGTGGTCGCTCGGGCCGAGGGCTTGAGCGGTCACCATCCCGGTGATCGCGTCCGGCTCGTCCCGGCCGGCGATGCCGTGCATCTCTTCGACACCGCGTCCGGCGCCCGGCTCGCCCAGCAGACGTGACCGGCAGCGACCAACGCGTCGACCCGCACCTCGGTACGGCGGTGCACGTCGTCCACTCGCGCCAGGCCCGCCCCAACCTGCCGAGCACCGGATGCCCGTTCTGTCCCGGTGGGTTGGAGGCTCCCGATCCGTACGACGTCCGTTGGTTCCGCAACCGGTGGCCGGCGATGCCCGGTGATCGCTGCGAGGTCGTGCTCTACACATCGCAGCATGACGCGACGCTGTGGTCGCTCGGTGCCGGCGGAGTGCGCAAGGTGATCGACCTGTGGCGCGAGCGCACGATCGAGCTCGGTGCTCGCGACGATGTCGACTTCGTGCTCGTCTTCGAGAACCGGGGCGCCGAGGTCGGCGCGACGATTGCCCATCCGCACGGCCAGATCTACGCCTACGACCACATCCCGGAACGTCCCCGACGGCTCTTCGCCAACGGGTGGAAGCCCGACGGCGCCGCGCTCGAACGCGCCGTCGCGGGTGTCGACGGGTGGCATGCGTACGTGCCCTACGCGCCGACGTACCCCGTCGCGCTCACGATCGCGCCCGACGATGCGGTGCCTGACCTGGCCTCGATGTCGGAGGGGTGCCGGGACGGTCTCGCCGTGTTGTTGGTTGATGTGTTCGCCCGCCTCGACCGACTCTATGGCCAGCCGCTGCCGTACATGATGTGGCTGATGCAGCGACCGACGACGCCCGCTGCCGCCGAGGACTACCCCGACGCCTGGTTCCACATCGAGATCTCGTCGCCGTGGCGCGGTCCGGGAGTGCTTCGCTTCATCGCTGCTGCCGAAGTCGCGTGCGACGAGTTCTTCAACCCCGTCGTCCCCGAAGACCTCGCCGCCCGCCTGCGCAGCCTGTAACGCCCCACCCGCGCGCGTCCACAACGAGCGCCCAGCGCCTCGTTCCGCCCACGCGTGCCCGGTACGTGTGCCCGGCCACTTATCGCCCACGCGCGTCCACAACGTGCGGACAGTGTCACGTTCCGCCCACGCGTGCCCGGATTGCGTGGTCCCGGCGACATTGTGCCCACGCGTGCCCGGTTCGTGTGCCCGGCCCACGCGTGCCCGGATTGCGTGGTCCCGGCGACGTTGTGCCCACGCGTGACCAGTTCGTGTGCCCGGTCACTCATCGCCCACGCGCGTCCACATCGGGCGGCCAGTGTCACGATCCGCCCACGCGTGCCCGGATTGCGTGGTCCCGGCGACGTTGTGCCAACGCGTGACCAGTTCGTGCATCCTTCAGTGACTGTCGCTGTCGCTGTCGCTGTCGCTGTCGCTGTCGCTGTCGCTGTCGCTGTCGGTGTGGGGCTGGGCCGGCTCGTGCTCCGGGTCGCGTTCCGGTTCGGCGACTTCGTCGGCGTTCTCGTCAACTTCATCGTCGTCGGCACTGGGGGCGGTGGCGGCGGCAAGGGGGGCGGCGCGAAAGGCGGGCTTGTGGCGGGTGACCACGAGGTAGATCAGGCCACCGACCACGGCGGCGAGGGCGACCCACTGGTTCCAGCGCAGGCCACCGACGTGGTGGGCTTCGTCGATGCGCATGCCTTCGACCACGAAGCGCAGCGCGCCGTAACCGATCAGGTACATCGCGAACAGGTGACCGGGACGCACCTTGTAGCGACGATCGATCAACAGCAGTACGCCACAGATCAAGAAGTTGCCGAGCGACTCGTACAGGAACGTCGGCTGGAACGTGGTGCTGGTCGCGTACTCTGCCGGGCGATGGGCGGCGTCGATCTCGAGACCCCAAGGCAACGTCGTGGGCTTGCCGAACAACTCCTGGTTGAAGTAGTTGCCCCAACGCCCGATGGCTTGGGCGAGGGCTAGGGCCGGCGCCGCGGCGTTCATCGCCATCCCCAATGGGATGCCTCGACGGTGCAGGTACCAGGCACCGACGGCGATGCCGCCGATCAATCCACCAGGAATGCCGAGGCCACCTTGCCAGATCTTGGGGATGTTCTCCGGATGGCCGTCCTTGCCGAAGAACTTCTCCCAGTCGGTGAGGACGTGGTAGATCCGCGAGCCGATGACTCCGGCGATGACGGCCCAGACGGCCATCGAGTTGGCGTCGTCGCGGGTGCCGATGCCCTTGCGCTCCATCCGACGCCCGAGCAACCACACGGCGGCGACGACGCCGAGTGCGATCATCAAACCGTAGGCGTGCACGCTGAGCGGGCCGATGTCGATCGACCCCGACGAGGGGCTGGGGATGCTTGCAGGTCTGGCCCCGACCGCAGTGGCGGTGTGGATCACGCAACGACCCGGTCTGCGAAGGCCACCGACTCGGCGAAGATCAGATCCTTGTCGTAGTCCTGGGTGGCGACGTGGTAGCTGCGCTCGAGCGTGATCCGCTCCACCGGACCGCCGTAGGTGTCGGCCAGGAAATCGGACTGCACCGGCTCGACAACGTGGTCCTGCGGCGAGGTGAGCAGCAGCAGCGGCATCCGCAGCGACGGAAAGGTCGGCCCGATGACGGCCAGCCCGTCGTTGACGAGGCTGAGCAAGCAGGGGATGGGAGTGCCTTCGTAGGCGCTCTCCTTCGCATCCGGGTCGGCGATGTCGCTGCCGATGCCGGGCATCACGATCGTGCCCTCGGCCACCATGGCTTCGAGCATCGCCACGATCTCGGGCGCCTGCGGCTGCGTGGCCGGATTGACGCAGACCAAGCCGGCGATGTCGGGGTGCTGGCCGGCCACCCACAGCGTGAGCGAGCCGCCCATGCTGAGCCCCGCGACGACGATGGTACTGGCTCGCTCCGTCAAGCGTTGATAGGCCGCCTCGACTTCGCCCGACCAGTCCGCCCAGCTCGTGGTGAGCATGTCTTCGACCGTCGTGCCGTGGCCGGGCAGCCGGGGCATCTCGACGTGGTACCCGCCGCCGGCGAACGCTTCGGCCAGGCCGCGCATGGAGCCCGGGTTGCCGGTGAACCCGTGCAGGACGAGCGCGCCGCGGTGGCCGTCGGCGACGTGTGACCACGCCTCCGCGCCCGGGATCAGGGTGTCAGTCATGGCGGTCAATATACGGGACGGCGGCGAGCGGCGACCGCTCGCGACCAGCGCCGTGGGGTCAGCTCGCGGCGCGAGCAGCGGCCTCGGCGACGGCCTTCTTCGGGTCGCGCATCGCGTCCCACGGGTCGCCCAGCGCCGCCTGGAACAGTTCCATCGCGACGATCTTGCCGTCCTCGTCGAGCGATGAGTTGAGCACGAACTCGACCGATGGCTTCAGCTCGGCACGGGTCAGCAGGATGTCTTGTGCCAACTGCTTGAGTGGCGTGTCCGCCGGGGGTGGGACCTTCGGTCGCGGAGTAGCCATGGTGCAGCGTACGCGGACGGAGGCCAAGAACCCTGCCGACCAGCAGATTCGCGTGGGACGAACGTCAGGTGTAGGAGTCGTTCGGGGTCAGCGGGTTGTCCCACCACTCCTGGTCGTAACCGGCTTGCTGCCACTCGGGGAACGGGTAGATGCAGTTGACCGGGCACACCGGCAGGCACTTGTCGCAGCCGCTGCAGAGCTCGGGGATGACGACGACGTCGATGCCATGGTTGAAGATCGCGCCGAACTGATCGGGGCAGTGCCGCAGACACGCGTCGCAGTTGATGCACTCGAGCATCTCGATCCGAACCGGAGGGTTCTTCCACTTCGGGTTGCGCGTCCGCGTCTCGATCCGTTCCCGACGACTGGCAGCCACGGCTTGGATGGTACTCAGTGGTGCTGGCGCGACGGCGACGGGCCGCTGGGCAGCTCGTTCGCGATCACGGTGCGGAGCGCAGGGATGCGCCGCCCAATGACCCGCAGGAACGCATCGACGACCTCGGGCTCGAACTGGCTGCCGCGTGCGCCCATGATGTAGGCGACGGCGTCGGACTGCGACCACGCGTGCTTGTAGACGCGCACGCTGGTGAGCGCATCGAACACGTCGGCCACGGTGCAGATGCGGCCGCAGCGGGGGATGTTCTCGCCGGTCAGCCCACGCGGGTATCCGGTGCCGTCCCAACGCTCGTGGTGGTTGAGCGCGACGACGGCACCGAGTTGGATCAACTCGGAGGTGCTGCCGGACAGGATCTGCGCACCGATGGTCGTGTGCGTCTTCATGATCTCGAACTCGTCGACGGTGAGCGGGCCGGGCTTGAGCAGGATCGCGTCGGGCACGGCGACCTTGCCGATGTCGTGCAAGCGGGCGGCCAGGCGCAGTTGCTCGCACCACGCCGGCTCCTCGCCGAGCTCGTAGGCCACCTCGGCGGAAAGGTCGCCGACGCGTACGGTGTGCTCGCCCGTGTCGGTGTCGCGGAACTCGGCGAGCACGGCGAGCCGCTGGAACGCCTCGAGCTGGTATTCCTCCAGCTCGTGGGTGCGGCCGCGGACGAGTGCTTCCAACTCGCTGGTGCGCAGGCGCAGGATCTCGGCCTGCTGGCGGGCCTGCTCGGTGTCGTGAGCGATCTGCAACGTCTTGATGCGCAGATCCGTGCCCTGGTTGAACAGGTCCTGGTGCAGCTCGAAGCGAGTTTCCTGGTGGGCGAGCGCTTCCTCGAAGCGGCCGAGCTTTTTGTACACCTGGGCCAGCAGCTCGTGCGCGGTCAGCTCGGATGGCCGGATCTTGGCCCGCTCGGCGACGTCCAGTGCGATCAGCAGGTCGTCTTCGGCCCGGACGAGATCGGCGTCGGCGATGGCGGCCTTGCCGCGAGCCATGCGCACCGAGATGACCCCGGTGGGGTTGCCCTCCGACCCGCGCTGGGCACGGTCGTCGAGGATGCGCAGCGCCTCGTCGAAGCACTCGTTGGCCCGGACCGGATCGCTGAGGCTGGCATACGCCTCGCCCAGGTTGGCGAGCACCTCGGGCATGAAGCCCGGTGCGTGGTCGCGGCTCAGCTCGAGCGCTGATTCGCCGAGGCTGACGGCCAGGAAGAACTCGCGCCGTTCTGCCCGAAGTTGCGCCATGTTGGCGAGCGTGATGGCGTCGAAGTCGGGTCGTGCCAGTTGGCGATTGGCGGACAGCGCGGCCTCGTAGGTGACGATGGCGCGATCGGTGTCGCCGAGGGAGTGGTGCACCGCAGCGACGGTGTTGAGCAGGTTGCCTTCGTCGAGGCGATGATCGGTGGTGCGGTAGATCTCCAGGCCGCGCAAGCAACAGGCCAACGCCTCGCTGTGGTTGCCGGCGTTGAAGTGGACGATGCCCATCAGGTTGAGCGCCCACACCTCCACGACGATGGCGCCGCACTTGCGGGCGAGGTCGCGGGCGTCGACTGCGACGCCGAACGCTTCGTCAGCCTGGCCGCCGTAGTAGGCAAGGCTCGCCAGCCGGTAGAACGCCTCAGCCTCACCGGGTTCGTCGCTTTGGCTGCGGGCCAGCACCCGAGCCTGCTGGACGAGGACGCGGGAGGCAGACGAGTCCTCGTGTTCGACTGCTTTGGCCTGGTCGAGGAGCTCGCGGACCGAGGGCGCAGACGAGCTACGAGACGCCACGTCAATACTCACCGCACCTCCTTCCCACCACACATCCCCGGACAGCGCCAGTTGGATGATGAATGATACGCGCTGGAGACCACTCTGTGCACGGATGGCGCTCGATCTTTGAGGATCTTGACGAAGGTGCAGGGCTTATCGACCGTGCGTGATCGGGCACCGCGCTGAGCGGTCGAATTCCACGAATGCCCGCGCCATGGCCGTGCACATAGTGGCACTGATGGTGCCGAAACTCACACCGGGTCGTCGGACTGCCTTCTGATAGGCGGGGGAGGCCGGCGATCATTGCCGCCACCCGGGGACCTGCGGCGTGGTCCGGACCGTTGCCGAACCTCGTAGATTGGACGCCGACGTGGGCGCGAACGAACTGGTGAAGACGACGTGAGCAGCAGATCTCGTCGTCGCGCCGTGGATCGTTCGGTCGAAGCCTCCGCCATTGCGTCACTGCTGCCCGTCGTCGCTCTGCTCCCGATTTGGCTGTTGTCGGTAGCCGTGTTCTGGCTTCCGATCCGGCTGTGGTGGCACGTGCCGTTCTGGCTCTTCGCCGTGATCCATCTGGCGGCAGTGGTGGTGATGTTCTGGCGGCCACTCCAGACCGTTGTGGTGATGCGCATGCTCGGGGCGCAACGTGCCACCGTGGACGAGGCCGCCGTGCTCGAGCCGGCCTGGCGCAGCGTCGCCCAGCAGGTCGGCATCCGGCCCCGTCGCTACGCACTCGCAGTGCTGCCGTCTGACGAGTTGAACGCCTTCGCGTGCGGTGGCAGCTTGCTCGTGGTCACGTCGTACGCGATCGAGACGTTGCCACGCGACGAGATGACCGGCGTGCTGGCCCACGAACTCGCCCATCACCTCGGGTTCCACACGGTGGCGCTCAGCCTGCGACAGTGGCTCAGCCTGCCGATCTTCATCCTCGCCCGGATCGGATTCTTCCTCGACAACGTTGCCACTGCGGCGACACGGTCGTTCGTGTCGCACTCGGCGGCGCTCAGCGCAGTGGGACGGCTGATCGCAGCGATCCTGCATGGGTTTGCATGGGTTTTCCTGGCCGGGCTGCTCGTGAGCAATCGCATCGCCAACAAGGTCGGTCGGCGCTCGGAGTTCGAGGCCGATCGTCGGGTCGTCGCGATGGGGTTTGGCCGCGAGCTCGCGGTCGCGCTCAGGCGGGTCACGGCTGCGGAACGTGACGAGAGCGCGGCGGATGCTTCGGTGCACCAGCCCGGCCCGCTGCAGCTGGACAGTCTTGGCGTCACGCACCCGACGGCGCGGAGCCGAGTCGTGCGGATCGAAGCGCTGGTTCGGCGCGAAGCCGAACGCCAACGCACATCCCGGTAACTCGCGCGGCAAGGACAGCCACGAGCTGGATCGTGCCGCTCCGACCGGCAACATCCAGCGCGGCTGCTCAGAGGCGGAAGACGTCGACAGCGTTGTCGCGCAGGAACCGGGGCCACACGTGGTCGCGGAACGGCACCTCGCGCAGCTCGGCCACGATGCGATCCAGCGACAGACCCATCGGGTAGTAGCCGGCGTAGAGCACCTTGTTCGTACCCCGCGTATTGGCATAGTCGACGATCTCGCCGGGGAAGTGCTTCGGCGCGAATGCGCTCGTCATGTAGTACAAGTTCCGCCACTTCAGCATCAGCTTCACAGCCAGCTCCTGCCACGGTTCGGCGCCGTGGCGCATCACCAGGCGCAGGTCGGGGAAGTCGAAGCAGACCCGGTCGAAGTGCTCGACGTGTTGGGCCATCATCGGCACGCGCGGTCCGGGCACGCCGGCGTTGATCACCATCGGCAGGTCCAGCTCCACGCATGTCGCGTAAATCGGATAGTACGCGGCGTCGCTGACGGCCACCTGCGGCACGAACCCCGATGGAAACGAGGTCACCGCCTTCACGTCCCAGTCCGCATGGGCGCGACGAATGCGTCGGATCGTAGCCACGGGATCGGTCGGATCGGCGTCGACACATGCGATGATGCGATCGGGGTGTGCGGTCAGTGCACGGACCGATTCGTCACTGCCCATGTGCACCATGCCGCGAGCCACGCCGCAGCGGTCCATGTCGGCGAGCAACATCGACACGGTGTCGGCATCTGCACCGACGTCGCCCGGTACCTCGTTGAACATGTACTGAGCCGGCATCGCCATCGTCTTCGACTCGGCATCTTTCACTGCCCCGGCCAGGAACTGGTAGTGGTCGGCAGCGCTCTTCTTCGGGAAGCCGATCATCAAGTCGATGATGCCGACTGAGTCCATCGGGTGAGTCGCAGCCGTCTCCGTCATGGCCACGACCCTACGATCGGTGCTCGCTACCGTGGCAAGCGTGGGAAGCGAGAAGGCACGCGGCGCGACGCCGGCGACGGTGATGTTGACCAACCTCGGCGTCGAGTTCGAACAGCACGAGTACGGCCATGACCCCAACGAGCGCAACTTCGGGGCCGAGGCCGCGCGGGCCATCGGCGTGGACCCCGACCGTGTGTTCAAGACGCTCCTCGCGAGCGTGGAGGGCATCGGGTCGCCTGGCGTGGCCGTCGGCATCGTGCCCGTCAGCGGGCAGCTGTCGTTGAAGGAACTGGCCACGGCAGTCGGCGGCAAGCGGGCCGAGATGTGTGACCCCGTCGTGGCCCAGCGGCTGACCGGCTACGTGCTCGGCGGCATCAGCCCGTTCGGCCAGAAGAAGCGGCTGCCGACCGCGATCGACGAGACGTGCGAGCTGTGGGACACGATCTTCGTGAGCGGTGGCAAGCGCGGCTTCGACATCGAAGTCGCCCCCGCCGACCTGATCAGTGTGTTGTCCGCGGTCACCGCGCCGATCGGCGTCTCGAAGTAGCCCGCGAGCGTGCTGGATGTTGCCGGTCGGGGCGGCACGTTCGTGGGTGATGGTGGCGTGGCTACCCTGACTGGTCGTGAGCGCACTCGACACGACGGAACCCGCGGTCAAGCCGTCCGACATCTCGGCCGCGATGGACCGCATCGGCGGTTACGTCCGGCGCACCCCGGTGATCGAGATGCGTGCCGGCCAGCTGGGCATTCCGGTGCCCGTCACGTTGAAACTGGAGCTGATGCAGCACGCCGGATCGTTCAAGTCGCGCGGCGCGTTCAACCGCGTGCTCAGCGCTGTCGATGGCCGTGAGATCGGCGAGTCGGGGCTGATCGCCGCGTCCGGTGGCAACCACGGCGCCGCCGTCGCCTTCGTCGGCCAGCAGTTGCGTCAGCGGGTCGAGATCTTCATGCCGTCGACGAGCCCGACGATCAAGCGCGATCGCATCGCCAGCTATGGCGCGGACGTGCACGTGATCGAGGGCTACTTCGATGACGCACAACTCGCTGCGCTGGAACGTCAGCTGAAGACCGGCGCGCTGGCAGTGCATCCCTTCGAGCATCCAGCGGTCATCGCCGGGCAGGGCACGATGTCGGTCGAGCTCGACGAGCAGGTGCCCGACTTCGACACCCTCGTGGTCTCGGCAGGTGGCGGTGGATTCATCGCCGGGCAAGCGGCATGGCTGCAGCACAGGCGGCGGGTGATCAGCGTCGAGCCGGAGACGAGTCGATGTCTCGACGCCGCGCGCGAGATCGGTCGACCCGTCTCGGTGCCTGTCGGCGGAGTGGCGGCGGACTCGCTGGGTTCGAGCCAGCTCGGGGCGGTGGCATGGACCATCGTGCAGCACTACGTGGACGACTCCGTGCTCGTCAGCGACGAGGAGATCCGTGCCGCGCAGCGCGCGCTGTGGGACGAACTGCGACTCGTGGTCGAGCCGGGTGGCGCAGCCGCTCTGGCGGCGCTGCGCTGTGGCGCGTACGTGCCCCAGCCGAACGAGAAGGTGGTCATCGCCGTCTGCGGCAGCAACTGCGACCCCAACTCTGTGATGACCCCACCCGTGGCCTGACGCAGCGCCGTCCAGTGCGCGTGCTGGATCGTGCCGCTCCGGGCGGCGACATACGCCACGGTCGGGTGGGGCGGGCGAGTTGTGCTGGATGTTGCCGCAGCAATCGGCAACATCGGCCTCGGCCTCGGCCTCGGCCTCGGCCTCGGCCCGCGGGCCAACTGGACGAGGGGGCCCGGCGGCGAGGTTGGTACCGTGGCCGCATGCCGGAGACGCCCCGCACCAACGCTGACCAGCCCGTCGACATCAAGCCGCGCAGCCGCGACGTGACCGATGGATTCCAGAAGGCGCCGGCCCGGGCGATGCTGCGTGCGGTCGGCATGCGTGACACCGATTGGGACAAGCCCCAAGTCGCGATTGCAAATGCCTGGAACGAGGTCACGCCGTGCAACATGACGCTGCGCAAGCTGGCCGGCCGGGTCAAAGAAGGCGTGACCAGCGCCGGCGGCTTTGCGATGGAGTTCGGCACGATCACGGTCAGCGACGGCATCAGCATGGGCCACGAAGGCATGCACGCCTCGCTCGTGAGCCGCGAAGTCATCACCGACTCCGTCGAGTGCGTGATGCACGCCGAGCGGCTCGATGCGTTCGTGGGTCTGGCCGGATGCGACAAGAGCATCCCGGCGATGCTGATGGCCGCGGCCCGCCTCGACCTGCCCAGCGTGTTCGTCTACAACGGCAGCATCATGCCCGGCCAGCACAACGGCAACGCGCTGGATATCACGAGTGTGTTCGAGGCCGTCGGCGCGTGCGCGCTTGGAACGATCACCGAGGAGGAGCTCGGCGAGATCGAGCGCAAGGCCTGCCCCGGCGAGGGGGCGTGCGGCGGCATGTTCACGGCCAACACGATGAGCTCGATCGCCGAGGCGATCGGCCTCAGCCTGCCCGGCACCGCGTCGCCGCCGGCCGTCGACCGCCGCCGCGAGGACGACGCCGTCCGCGCCGGCGAGGCGGTCGTCAACCTGTTGCGCCTCGGCATCACGCCGCGCCAGATCATGACCAAGCAGGCGTTCGAAAACGCGATTGCGGTCACCAGCGCGCTGGGCGGCTCGACCAATGCAGTGCTCCACCTCCTGGCGATCGCGAACGAGGCCGGCGTCGAATTGCATCTCGACGACTTCAACCGCATCGCGGCGAGGGTGCCCCACATCGCCGACATGAAGCCCGGTGGCAAGTTCCACATGAGCGACCTCGATCGCGTCGGCGGCGTGCCGGTCGTGATGAAGCATCTGCTCGAAGCCGGCTTGCTGCACGGTGATGTGATCACCGTGACTGGAAAGACGATGGCCGAGAACCTGGCTGAGATCGACCCGCCCGCCCCCGATGGCGTGGTGGTGTATCCGGTCGACCGGCCGATCCACAGTGAGGGTGGCATCAACGTGCTCACTGGTTCACTCGCACCACGGGGGTCGGTCGTCAAGGTGGCCGGGCTCTCCGCCGACCAGAAGCTGTTCGAAGGGCCCGCTCGCGTGTTCGACGGCGAGTCCGGCGCGATGGATGCGATCCTCACCGGGTCGATGCAGCCCGGCACCGTCATCGTCATCCGCTACGAGGGCCCCAAGGGCGGGCCCGGCATGCGCGAGATGCTGGCGATCACCGGTGCGTTGAAGGGTGCCGGTCGCGGTCACGACTGCGCGCTTGTCACCGACGGTCGCTTCAGCGGCGGCACGTGGGGCTTCTGCATCGGCCACGTGGCACCAGAGGCCGTCGACGGCGGTCCGATCGCGTTCGTGCGCGACGGCGACGTTATCCGAGTCGACGTGCACAACCTGAGCCTCGACCTGCTCGTCAGCGACGAGGAACTGGCCGCTCGCCGGATCGGCTGGGAGCCGCTGCGCAGCCGCTACACCAGTGGGGTGCTCGGCAAGTATGCACGGCTGGTGCAGGGCGCGGAAACGGGCGCGATCACGAACACCTTGTGATCGCGACCGGTCAGGCCGTCGCGGACTGACGAACGACGGTGTCGAAGCGTGCCGACGCGCCGGCCCAGTCGGTCATGTGCGTGAACGCCTCGGCCCACTTGGCCTTGTCGTTGCGATAGTCGACGTAATACGCGTGCTCCCAGCCGTCGGCGGCGACGATGGGAGTGGCGCCGATCAGCAGTGAGCCCTCGTGGTTTTGGACCTGCACGATCTGCAGCTCCTCGGCGATCGGCTCCCACACGAGCAGGGCCCAACCCGAGCCCTGGATCGTCGTGAGCGCGTTCGTGAAGCGCTTGTTGAACTGCTCGAAACCGCCGAAGGCGTGGTCGATCGCGGTGGCGATGGCACCGGCCGGCTTCTGCTCCATCTCCGGCGACATGCTCTCCCAGAAGAGCGAGTGCAGTCCGTGGCCGGAGACGTTGAACGCAAGCGAACGCTCGAGACCGGGCACCTGCCACGCTTCGGCGACAGCCAATCTCTCGATGGTTTCGTTGGCACCCTTCACGTAGGCGGCATGGTGCTTGTCGTGGTGCAGCTCCAGCGTCTCTTGTGAGAGGTGCGGGGCCAGTGCGTCATATGCGTAGGGCAGGGCGGGAAGCGTGTACTTGTCCATGTTAGGACTCCGTTCGACGATCGATGGTGACGGCGTGGGTCATACCGCGGCGTGGGCGGGACTCACCGGAACGTCGATCACATCGACATCGAGCCAGTTCTGCTCGTTCACGTCAGCTGCAGTATGCACGGACTCGACGCCCTTCACCTGCGTGAGACGCGTCACGGCCAGACTCTTGTTCTTCCAGTCGGCCGGCGTCTCGAGCACGACGATTCCGTCATGGACACGGACGTCGCGAATGGACGGATCGGCGCGCAGGACTGGGTCGGTCGAGAGCGATGCGCGGACCTTCGCTTCCAACTTGAGATCTGCCGTCGACGGGCGAGCCGCGCCGTCGACCGCACGCTTGGCGAACTTCGCCCAGCGAGCAACGTCGCGTCGATTCGACCACAGAAAGGCGAGAGCAGCGGTGCGCCAGACAGGTCGGACGCGGCGGCGGATGAACTTGAACATGACATGTCCCTTCGTAAAGCGATCGGAGAACCGAGTGCGTCAGTGTGTCTTGCGGCCGTTCGAGCTGCCGTTGCGGTGGCTTCGGATCTTGGTCGCCGCGGCGCGAGCAGCGCCCATCTCGGTGGTTGCGCCGGCATTCGCCAACCCGCCTGCGTAGTCCTCGAGATGCGAGCGCACGAACCAGTGGTATTGCTCCAGCGTGCCCGTGTGCCCGATGAGCATGTCCTGTGTGACGGGATCTGGCTTGTCGGTCGCGTCGATCGCGGTGCGGTGGTCTTCGATCACGCCGCGGTAGACTAGGTCCAGCGCACCGAGGTGTGACTGGCTGTCAGCGCGACCGAGCTCATAGTCGTCCCACGCGCGATGCGCGACGATGTAGCCGGGCAGACCGCTGGGCACACCACCGAGGGTCGCGATTCTCTCGGCCGTCTCGTCGACCATCGTCTGCACGCCGTCGTACTGCGGATCGAGCATGAGGTGCACCCCGATGAACGACGGACCGACCACGTTCCAGTGGATGTGCTTGATCGTCAGGCCGAGATCGACGAGCGCGCTCAGCCGCTGCTGCAGGATGTTCACCACCAAGGCGCCGTCCTTGGCGCTCAGGCCGGGGGCAGTAAACGAGGCGAGGCGGTCAGAGGTGACGGCCCCGATGGCACGGACACCTTTGTTGGCGGCCTTGCGGGGCTGTGTGGTGGGCTTGGCAGAGGCCATGGGTTCCATCCTTGGAGCTCGACGACGTGAGAACGAACGGCTTGAGTAGTGCCCGTCTCGGTCGATTCCGAAACATCACCGCCCGCCGTCAGACGAGTTCGCTCAAGTCCTCGGGATTGATCTGGCTCCGCAGTTGCTCGAGTCCGGCCTTCAACAACCTGCCGACGTGGACCTGGCTCGTGCCGACGTGCTCGGCGATCTCGGCCTGGCTCATGTGCTCGAAGAAGCGGAGGTACAGGATCATCCGGCTCCGACCGGGCAAGGTTTCCAGCAGCTTGCGGATCGTGGTCGCATCGATCAGCCGGGTCAGTTCGGAGTCGTCCTGAGCCAGACCGCGATGGGTCTCGGGGGCCTGCTCGCCGGAGCGCGCCGGTGCATCGAGCGACGACGTGCGGTACGCCGCTGACGCCTCCATCGCTTCGAGCACCGTGTCCACACTGAGTTGCAGGTGTTCGGCGATCTCACTGACGCTTGGCGATCGCCCGAGGCTCTGCTGCAACGCCTCGATCGCCTTGGTGATCATCGGCTTCAGCTCTTTCGCGCTGCGGGGCACGCGCACGCTCCAGGTGTGGTCGCGGAAGTAGCGCCGCACCTCGCCGACGACGGTCGGCATCGCGAACGACACGAAGTTGGTGCCCATCTCCGGGTCGAAACGGTCCACGGCCTTGACCAGTCCGAGCGACGCGACCTGGAAGAGGTCGTCGAACGCCTCGCCGCGCTGGTCGAATCGGCGCGCGACCGTGCGGGCGATCCATGTGTGGTCGACGATCAGTGCGTCGCGCAGTTTCGGATCGTCCGTCTCCCGAAGGGCACGGAATCGATCTCGCATCTCCTCCTCGTCACGGGGAGCTTCGGGGGTGTTCATGCGATCGCCTTGACCATCCTCATCAGGATGCGGTCGTCGACGAACGCGACCTCGTGACTGTCGGAGACAGCGTCGAGCACTGCGGTGGCGAGAGCGAGATCGTTGCGGCCGAGGTCGAGTGATGTCGCCGGCGTCGTGGCTTCGATCGTGAATGAACCGGACGTCGTCTCGAAGCGCAACGTCACGTTGGCTCGGCTGCCGCTCTGGATCAAGAGCGTGATCATCTCGCTGACGGCGATCTTGATGTCGTCGATGTCGTCGATGGTCATGTCCGACAGCGAGGCGATCGAACTCGCCGTCAGGCGCCCGACGCGCACCATCGACGCGATCGGTGGCAAGGTCAATGTGACCGGCCCGGACGCCGCAGTCGTTCCCTGTGTCGGAGTCTCGGATTCGGACATCGTCATGACTCTGACTCCTGGCCGCCTTCGATCTGGAACTGTTCGGTCGTGCCAGTGATGCCCAGCAGTCGCAGCACCCCCGACGACGGCCTGCGCAACACGACCGTGGTGCCCCGCCCTTCGGCGCGACGGCTCGCGGCGAGCAGGCTGCGCAGCCCGGACGAGTCGATGAACTCGACGGCCGCCAGGTCGATCACGACCGGCTTCGACCCCTCAAGGCGCAGGATCGCGGTATCGAGCAGCGGTCCTCCGGCCAAGTCGATGTCGCCCTCGGCGACCACCGTCCCATCCTCATCGATCATGACTCTGATCGATTCGTTCTTGCCGATCTCTTCCATAGATGGTGACTCTCCCTCAGTCGAGCATGGAGTGCAAGTGCCCTGTTCGGGAGCACAGTAGAGCGCAACGCAGTCGCGTCAGCCATCACCCGTACCCGACGTCGGCCGGGATCAAACATCACCTGGGCAACGGAGAGGGGCCCCGGCAAGGGGCCCCTCTCGAAAGGACGGACCGACGATCGGTCCTTGTCGCTTCAATTACTTGTCGTTTCAGTCCTTGTCGTTGTTGAAACGATCCTTGATCGCGTCGATCCCGTCGGAGACCTTGTCCTCGACGTTCTCAACGACGTTCTTCGCCTTGGCACCGGCCCGATCGGCCTTGCCCTCGTTCTTGAGGTCCCGGTCGTCGGTCAGCGCGCCGGCTGCTTCCTTCACGCGGCCCTTGGCGTCATCGATGTTCGAACCCATGTGTTGTCTCCTTGTTGGTGATGTTGAATAGCGGACGTGATCACCCGGTCTCAGGTGAAGATGCTGACGCCACCCGGGCCGACGAGCAGACCGACGATGACGAGGACCAGACCCCACGTGTACTCCTTGCGGAGCAGAGCGACGATGCCGGACACGACGAGGATCACAGCCAAGATCCAGAGCAGAAAACTCATGTTGTTCATCTCCTGAGCGAGTTGTTCAAATTGCGATGCTTCACGAGCTGGCGGCTCGTTTGATGCTGATGGAACTACCCGCGCCGTCTGGTCGATAAACAATTCCAACGCCGGTCGGATGACCCGGCTCACGACGTTTGACCAGGCGCAAGAGGGGGTACACGGGCCCGGTGCAGGACAAGTTCGTGGGACCCGATTCAGATCGACTGTTGATCGGAGTGCCGTCGGATGCGTCCGACGACAATGAC
Organism: Actinomycetes bacterium; assembly: GCA_031410915.1. Taxonomy (GTDB): domain Bacteria; phylum Actinomycetota; class Acidimicrobiia; order Acidimicrobiales; family Ilumatobacteraceae; genus WLMZ01. Next base: position 9,791 of record JANNZY010000012.1, on the reverse strand, counting down.
GTTCTCACATGGTCGGCGGTGCCGTGGCGAACCATCGTCGGCACGGTCGGCGTGGTGCTGGCGACCTTCCTGCTGCTGTACCTCATCGTCGCCACGGCGCGCATCATCACATGGGTCGCCATCGCTGGCTTCTTCGCGATCGTCCTTGCGCCGCTCGTGAAGCGGGTCGAGCCGCGAATCGGTGATCGTCGCACGCTCGCCACGGGCATCGTCGTGTTCTCCACTCTCGCCGTCACGCTGGGAGTTGTCGCGCTGTTCGTTCTGCCGGTGCGAACGCAGCTGTTCAACATCGTCAACGACTTGCCGGGTACGGTGCGCGACGCAGCCGACGGACGTGGTCCTGTCGGCAACCTCGTCAAGAAGCTTGACCTCGTCGATTACGTCAAGGAGAACGAGGCCGAACTGGCACGCGCCGCCGATCGTCTGGACAGCTCGGCGTTCCAGACCGCGCAGACTGTGCTCAGTGCGACGCTCGCGTTCATCTCGATCACGCTGATCACGTTCTTGTTCTTGAGCCAGTCGTCGGCCATCGGCCGAACGTTCATCGGTCTGATCCCGCATCGTCGCCGAACGTCGGTCAAGCGCGCCGCGGTCGAGGCGGCAGGCGCAGTCAGCGGCTACGTCATCGGCAACCTGCTGATCAGCCTGGTCGCCGGTGTCGCGGCGTTCACCTGCCTTGTGGTGTTGGGCGTGCCGAGCCCGGTGGTACTCGCGCTCTTCGTGGCGTTCGCCGACCTGATCCCACTTGTCGGTGCAGTGCTCGGTGCTGCAGTGGCGGTGGTTGCGGCGTACCTGCACTCGCCGACGGCGGGACTCGTTTCACTGATCTTCTTCGTCGTCTACCAGCAGGTCGAGAACGGCGTGCTGTACCCGTGGGTGATGGCCCGCAAGGTCAAGGTCAACCCGCTCGTCGTCTTGCTCAGCGTGCTGCTGGCTGTCGAGATCTTCGGCATACTCGGAGCGCTGTTGGCCGTTCCCGCATCCGGTGCGCTGCAGGTGATCGTCAAGGCGGTCCGGCAAGAGCATGCCCGCGAGCAGTTGGTCTTGCCCGACAACGTCAGCGAACCGCTGGAGCTGGAGACGACCTAATATCGTGACGTCGGGACGTCGTGACGTCGTGACCGCGTTCGTGGCCGGCGGCTGACGGGTACATTCGGGTCGTGGCGACCACGCGGGCTCCGAAGCTGTCCGAGTATCAGTCGATGCGCGACTTCGCGTCGACACCCGAGCCCGCCGGCCGAGTGCACGTCAACGAGTCCGGCCGGCTGCGCTTCGCGATCCAACGGCACCGTGCCACTCGGTTGCACTACGACGTCCGCCTCGAAGTGGAGGGAGTGCTCGTCAGCTGGGCCGTGCCAAAGGGGCCGAGTCTGGACCCCAAGCGGCGAGCGCTGGCCGTGAAGGTCGAGGACCATCCCTTCACATACGGCTGGTTCGAGGGTGTGATCCCGTCGGGATACGGCAAGGGCGACGTGATCTTGTGGGACGACGGTTGGTGGGAGCCGGACCCCGGCTACGAGCAGGACGACCCGGAGACGTGCATCGACAACGGCGAGATCAAGATCGTGTTGCACGGACACAAGGTGCGTGGCCGATTCGTCCTGGTGCGCACGAACGACGATCAGTGGCTGATGATCCACAAGCGCGACGACGACGCGGTCGATGGCTGGGACGCAGAGCAGCATCCGCACTCCGTGCTCACCGGCCGGACCAACGACGAGGTCGTCGCGAACAAGCTGCCGCGCTGGCCGGGTCCGACGAAAGCGCAGTTGCGCGCGCTCGACGAGCTGGCCGACAAGAAGGGCACGTGGACGATCGACGGCCTGTCCGGCCCGGTCGAACTGCAGCTCACCAACCTCGACAAGGTCTTCATGCCCGGTCGCGACGGCGAAGCGGCGATCACCAAGCGCGACATCATCCGCTACTACGCGCAGATCGCCCCGTGGATCGCGCCCTACGTCGCAGGCCGGCCGATCAACCTGAACCGCTTTCCAGACGGCATCGTCGGCGCGAAGCGCGGCTTTTGGCACAAGGCCGTCCCGGACCACGCGCCGGAGTTCGTCCGCCGCTGGCCGAACCCGCGCGCGAGCGAGGACGAGACGCGCGACTACCTCCTGCTTGACGGCGCCCCGTCGCTGGTGTGGGCGGCGAACTTCGCCGGCATCGAGATCCATCCGTGGACGTCCACTGCGGCGAATCCGGACGAGCCGTCGTACGCGCTGATCGACATCGATCCGGGTCCGAAGACGACGTGGGACGAGACGCTTGCGCTGGCGAGCATGTTCCGGGTCGCCGTGCAGCAGTTGGACATCGTCGCCTGCCCGAAGGTGACCGGCCAGCGCGGCATCCAGATCTGGATCCCGATCGACTCGGGCTACACGTTCGAGGACACGTCGCGCTGGGTCGAGACGTTGTCCCGCACGGTCGGCCGGGTATATCCCGAGCTCGTCAGTTGGAGCTGGCGCAAGGACGACCGCAAGGGCCTCGCCCGGCTGGACTACACCCAGAACCAGATCAACAAGACCCTCGTCGCGCCGTTCAGCATGCGCCCCGCGCCGGGCGCGCCGGTCTCGATGCCGATCGAGTGGGACGAGCTCGATGATCCGGAATTGCGTTCGGACCGATGGACGATTCGCGATGCGATCGATCGATTGGAGCGCGTCGGTGATCCGTTCGCCGCGCTCTTCGGCGTGGCCCAGAAGCTTCCACCGCTGGCCTGAACCGGTCGCCGACGGCGGGGCTCGTTTCGCTGTCACACCGACCGGGTATTCTGCGTTCCTATGGCTCGTCCGATCTGGACCGGTTCGATCTCGTTCGGGATGGTCTCCATCCCGATCCGGTTGATGCCCGCGGTCAAACGCAAATCGATCTCGTTCAACCAGCTCGAAGAGGGCACCATGTCGCGCATTCGCTACCGCAAGGTCAGCGAGGACTCGGGCGACGAAGTGCCGTCGGAGAAGATCATCAAGGGCTACGACATGGGCGGTGGCAGTTACGTCGTCATCACCGACGACGATCTCGCGCCGCTGCAGCCGGCAAAGTCGAAAGAGATCAACCTCGAGACCTTCGTGCCCGAAGAAGAGGTCAATCCGCTGATGTTCGACTCGTCGTACATCATCGTGCCGGACAAGACGGCCAAGCCCTACGCCCTGCTGGCCAACGCGATGGCGGGTTCTGGCCGCGTCGGTGTCGGTCGGTTCGTGATGCGCCAGAAGGAGTACCTCGCGGCAGTCCGCTCCGACGGCACGCACCTCACGCTGTCCACGCTGGTCTTCCCGGACGAGATGGTCGATGTCGAAACGGTCGAGGGCATGGAGTCGCTCGACGACGTCGAGATCTCGAGCAAAGAGCTGCTGATGGCCAAGTCCTTGGTCGAAGCGTTGAGCGAGGAGTTCGAGCCCGGCCAGTACCAGGACGAGTACCGCCTCGGCATCGAGAAGATCATCGAGCAGAAGGCGGCCGGCAAGACCCCAGTGTTCGCCGAAGAACCTCAGGAGAAGGCCAAGGTCATCGACCTCGCGTCCGCGTTGGAAGCCAGCCTGCGTTCGGCGAAGGAGGCTCGCTCCAGCCATCCGTCTGCCACCAGCATCGAATCTGCGCCCACCAAGCAGGGTGCCGCCAAGAAGGCAGCGGCGAAGAAGGCGGGGGCCAAGAAAGCGGCGGCCAAGGCACCCCACAAGGCCACGACCGCAAAGAAGACCCCAGCCCGCAAGTCGGCCTGACGCAGCGTCGCGCTCACCCGGCCGCGGCGAAGCGTTGGCGGTAGGTCAGTGCCTGCTCGTCGGCGATGTCGGCGTCGGTGGCGCGTCCCATGGCGCGCATCAGTTGTGCTCGGCGGGCCCAGCCGTACACCGAGGTGTCGCGCGATGTGAGACGTTCGGACACGAGCATCCGGGCCACGTCGTGCTGCCCGTCGGCCAGGGCTGCGTCCAGCAGCGTGCGCTGCAGCACGTCGCGTTGGGCGTGCGAGCCGCCAAAGCGGCTGCTGATCCGCCGGATCGGTGCCAGCTCGCGGACTGCGTCGCCATAGCGCCCCTTTCCGTAGGCCACGATGGCCCGGCATGCGGGGAGGCCGACAGTGGCGGTCATCATCACGTTTGATCCACCGATCCCGCTCTTGACGTATGCATCCAGGCGATCGACGACGGCCGCCGCGTCCGCGATGCGGCCCGCGCCGACGAGCGCCAGCACCGCGTGCAGGTCGTTGAAGGCGTACCACGGTGCGGTCGCGGCCCGGCCGGCCCAGGCGTCGGCGAGTGTGTCGAATCGGTCGCCGGTGTCCACGCCATCGAGCTTCAGTCGCCACAGCAGGGCGCTGGCGTCGAGCATCTCCAGCGGCACGCCCATCGACTCCGCGTGGTGGATCTCGTGGTCGTAGATCGCGAGCACATCGTCGTGCTGGCCGGCCTCGAGGTGGAACAGCGCAAGGTGCCACCAGTTGTGCACTGCGAACAGGTTGCCGGCCGCCCAGTCGGCGGCCCGGGCGCGCAGGAAACGGATTCCGTCGTCGACCCGGCCTCGCATCTCGTTCGCGTGCGTCACTGCGTGCACTGCCCAGACGTCGCGCGGGTTGACGGCCAGGGCCTGCATGCCGACATCCTCGGCCGCCTCGTAGTGGCCCGACTCCTCCAGGCCGAACGACAACATGCCGTGCACGAAGCCGGCGTGTGGATGCTCGCTGTCGATCGACATCAGGCTGCGCGCCGGCCGGTCGCGCAGGTTGGCCGCATCCCCGAGGAAGAAGTCGAGCTGGTGTCCGACCAACAGTGCGAGCAGATCAGCCGGCCACCGCTGGAGCAGGTCGTCGAGCAGAGCTGCAGCGCCGTGCCAATCGCCGCTGACCCACGCCGCCAACGCACGCTCGTGGGCGGCTTCGCGCTCGTTCATGGTTGTCGCTCGCAGTTGTGTCAGCGCGTCCGCTGCGCCGGCCACGTCGGGCTGGTCGGTACTGGTCAGTGTGAGGTAGCCCGTCATCACGTTGGTCATCGCCATGTCGGGATGCTCGTCGTTCAAGCGCCCGAGCAGCTCCAGCAGGCCGGCGTCGTAGGGCAGCAAGTGGCTCAGCGTCGAGTCGTACAGCGCGACGCCCTCGCTCGGTGCGGTCATCGTCAGACCGTGCTGGTCGGTGCCGGAGTCGGACCAAGTCGGCATGGGCGAGACGCTAGCGCGGGCCGGCGTGGCACTGTTCGAGATCGGTGCGAGGCGATGAACGCTCAGACGGCGAAGACCTGTGAATCGTCGGCGAACGCCTTGAACTCGATCGCGTTGCCGGCCGGGTCGTAGAAGAACATCGTCCACTGCTCGCCGGTCTCGCCGGCGAAGCGCACGTACGGCTCGATCACGAAGTGCGTGCCGGCGTGGCGCAGGCGATCGGCGAGCGCGTGGAAGTCGGCGACGGTGAGGATCAGTCCGAAGTGCGGCACGGGCACGTCATGACCGTCGACCGGATTGTGGTGCCGATCCGTTCCAGCGGGCGCGAGGTGGGTGACGAGTTGATGCCCGCGCAGGTTCCAATCGACCCATGTGTCCGCGCTGCGCCCCTTCTCGCACCCCAAGGTCTCGCCGTAGAACGCGCGGGCGGCGTCGAGGTCGTCGACGGGCATCGCCAGGTGGAACCGGGGCCGGGGGGAATCGTCCATCACCACATTGTGCACGCTCGGTCGGCCTTCCTCACCAGCGCCTGCTCGCGCGTGCGGTAGACACATCGGATGCGTCTGCTCGTCACGTTCGCCGGCGGTCGCGGCCACCTCGAGCCGTTGCTGCCGCTGGCCGACGCTGCGCGCTCGCTCGGCCATGACGTTGCCATCGCCGGCGCCGCCGGGTTCGCATCGTCCATCCGGCGGCGTGGGTATCCGTTCTTCCCGATCGGCGACCTTCCGTCACCGCAGCCGCGGCAGCGAATCCCGCTGGCACGCCTCGATCTGGACAAGGAGGACCGCGACCTGCGCGGCGGGTTCGCTCGCCGGCTCGGCCACCGCCACGCCAAGGCGCTGCTGACCATCGCCGACGAGTGGCGCCCGGACGTGTTCCTGCGCGACGAGGCCGACTTCGGCGCAGCCGTTGCCGGTGAGCGGCTCGGGCTGCCGGTCGTGACCGTGCTCGTGATGGCGTCCGGAGCGTTCGTGCGGCCCTGGGTCGTGGCCGAACCATTGCATGAGCTGCGCGCTGAGCATGGTCTGCCCCACGATCCGGAGCTCGCGATGTTGTGTCGCGACTTGGTGTTGTGTCCGTTCCCGCCGTCGCTGCGCGATCCGGAGTTCGCGCTGCCGTCCACCGGCCGATCGTTCCGCGGCGTCGATGTCGTGCATCGCGCCGTGCACGCCGGTCGGCCGTCGATCTACTTCACGCTCGGCACGGTGTTCAGTTTGGAATGCGGCGACCTGTTCGAGCGCGTGCTCGCCGGTCTGGCCGCCCTGGACGTCGACGTCGTCGCAACCGTGGGCAACGACATCGATCCGGCCGAGTTCGGTCCGCAGCGCGACGGCATCCGAGTCGAGCGGTTCGTCCCGCAGGCCGCCGTGTTGCCGATGGTCGACGTCATGATCAGCCACGGCGGCTCCGGCGGAATGCTCGGCGCGCTCGCCCACGGTGTGCCGCAAGTGCTGGTCCCGCTTGGGGCGGACCAGCCCTACAATTCGGCCCGTGCCGCAGCGCTCGGCCTGGCGCGCGTCCTCGAAGCAGTCGACGCCACCCCCGCCGACGTCGCCGACGCAGTTCACGATGTGCTCACTGACCCCACCTACCGCCGCCGCGCCGAGGACATGCGCGACGAGCTCGCCATCCAACCCACCCCCGCTGCCGCCATCTCCTGGATCACCACCCTCGCCCCCTGACAACTCCACGCCCCGCCCGCCCGTGTGCGGTCCGTGACACCAGGCGCACGTCCCCGCCACGCGTGGGTGGGGTGTGGAGCAAGCCGCACGCCTCGCACGCGCGTGGGCAGGTGGTTGGGACGGTCAGATCTCGCGGATGACGGCTCGTGGTGGCTTGTCGTCGCGGATGCCGAGGAAGACCGGGTGGCGCATGATGACGTCGTCGGTCCACTCGGCGAAGCTGACCTCGACCACGACCTCGGGCCGCACCCAGCGGGCCTTGCCGCGTGGGAACTTCGGCAAGGGGTCGAACGGGCATTCGTCGGTGGCGAGCCGGCGCAGGTGGGCCTGCATCTCGCCGAGCGTGCGCTCGGTGAAGCCCGACCCGGCAGCACCGCAAAAGCGCAGCCGCTCGCCCTCGTAGAAGCCCACGAGCACGGACCCGAATGCGTCGCTGCGATTGCCTTCGCCGAGCAGGTAGCCGCCGACCACGAACTCTTGTTGGTAGCGGTGCTTGACCTTGATCCACGAGGTCGTCCGTCGCCCGGGCAGATACACCGAGTCGATTCGCTTGGCGATGATGCCTTCCATCGCCTGCGCTCGCGTCGCAGCCATCAACGCCTCAGCATCGTCGGTGACCGGTGTGATGAACACCTCGGGAGTCGGCTTCAGGATCGATTCAAGGCAGTCACGCCGCTTCGTCCACGGCAGCGGGCACAGGTCGAGGCCGTCCAACTGCAGAACGTCGAAGACGACGAACGCATGAGCGCGGTCTGGTCGACCGACCCACTGGAACGAGTGCCTGCCGGTCTCGTCCATTGCGATCACCTCACCGTCGAGCACGACGTGGTCGTGGCCGAACGCGCCGGCCAGCGCCTGCAAGAACGGCCAGCGCTGCATTCGGGCTCCTCCGGTCGAACTCACGGCTTCGACCTCGTTGCCGCGGACACGGGCGAGGCAGCGATGACCGTCCCACTTCGGTTCGTAGATCCACGCGGCGTCCTCGGCGCGGGGCAGACGACCGCTCGTCGCCTTCATCGGAGCGACCGGCCAGGGAAGTGCCATCGCCGCGCCGATCAGGCAGAGGTCTCGTTGACGACGTGCTCCAGCAGGACCAGAGCGTGGGCCAGCAGGTCGACCGTCGCACCCGCTTCGAAGACGCGCGCATCCGGTGCGTCGACTTCGCTCGTGGTCGTGTCGAGCGTCACCCGCCACTGCTCGCCCCAATCGACGGCGGGCAGGGTGAACTGCACTGGATCGTGGTCTGCGTTGACGAGCCACAAGAAGTTGGTGTCGTGGATCTGCTCGCCACGCGCGCTCTGCTCGATCGCGTCGCCGCGCAGGTAGATCGCGATCGACTTGACCGCTCCCTCGTTCCAGTCGTCGTCGGTCATCTCGCTCGCGTCGGCCGCGAACCAGGCCAGATCGACTGTTCCTTCGCCGTGCAGCGACTTGCCTTGGAAGAACTGGCGGCGGCGGAACGTCGGATGGTCGCGGCGCAACGTGATCAGGCCGGTGACCCATGCCTGCAACTGCGTGTCGACGTCGGTCCAGTCGTACCAGGACACTTCGTTGTCCTGACAGTAGGCGTTGTTGTTGCCACCCTGCGTGCGACCGAGTTCGTCGCCGCCGACCAGCATCGGCACACCCTGCGACAGCAGCAGCGTGGCGAGGAAGTTGCGCTCCTGGCGGGCGCGCAACTCGTTCACGCCCGGGTCGTCGGTCGGTCCCTCCGCCCCGCAATTCCAACTCCGGTTGTGGTTCTCGCCGTCGTTGTTGTCCTCGCCGTTGGCGTCGTTGTGCTTGTCGTTGTAGGACACCAGGTCGCGCAATGTGAAGCCGTCGTGCGCGGTCACGAAGTTGATGCTCGCGTGCGGCCGGCGGCCGGCGGCCTCGTACAGATCGCTGGAGCCGGTGATGCGGTAGGCAAACTCGCCGAGGCCATGCGCGTTGCCGGCCCAGTGATCGCGGATGCAGTCGCGGTAGCGGCCATTCCATTCCGCCCACTGCGGCGGGAAGTTGCCGACCTGGTAGCCGCCCTCGCCGACGTCCCACGGTTCGGCGATCAGCTTCATCCGGCTGACGACGGGGTCTTGCTGGACGAGGTCGAAGAACGCTGAGAGCTTGTCCACCTCGTGCAGGCTGCGCGCCAGCGTCGACGCGAGGTCGAAGCGGAATCCGTCGACGTGCATCTCGGTCGCCCAGTAGCGCAGGCTGTCCATCACGAGTTGCAGCACGAACGGGTTCTGCATGTTCAGCGTGTTGCCCGTGCCCGTGTAGTCCATGTAGTACTGCTTGTCGTCACCGACGAGGCGGTAGTACGCAGCGTTGTCGATGCCCTTGAATGACAGCGTCGGGCCCATGTGGTTGCCCTCGGCGGTGTGGTTGTAGACGACGTCGAGGATCACCTCGATGCCGGCCTGGTGCAGCGTCTTCACCATCTGCTTGAAGTCCTGCACCTGCTGGCCCTGGCCGTGGCGGTGCGAGTACTCGTGATGCGGCGCGAAGAAGCCGATCGAGTTGTAGCCCCAATAGTTGCGCAGATCCCGCTCGAGCAAGTGCCCGTCATGGACGAACTCGTGCACCGGGAGCAACTCGAGGGTGGTGACGCCGAGGCCCTTGAGGTGGTCGATGAACGCCGGATGGGCGATGCCCGCATACGTACCGCGCAGTTCCTCGTCGACGCCGGGGTGGCGCATGGTCGCGCCCTTCACGTGGGCCTCGTAGATCACTGTCTCGGCCCACGGCAAGAGCAGCGGCTTGACGGTGGCCCAGTCGAAGAAGGGGTTGACGACGAGGCTGCGCGGGGTCGACCCGGCGCTGTCGGTGGTGTCGATCTCGTTGTGGTCCCCGAAGACATAGCCGAACGTCGGCTGACCCCAATCGAACGTGCCCTCGATGGCCCGGGCGTAGGGATCGAGCAGGAGCTTGGCTGGATTGCAGCGGTGGCCGTCGGCGGGTTTCCACGGGCCGTTGACC
>JANNZY010000011.1:0-3833 GCA_031410915.1 Actinomycetes bacterium | reverse complement strand
CCCCAGTAGATGTCCTCCTCCGGCTCCCACACGTCCTCACGGCCGCCGCCGAAACCGAACGTCTCGAAGCCCATCGACTCCAACGCGACGTTGCCGGCCAGGATCATCAGGTCGGCCCAGGACAGCTTGCGGCCGTACTTCTGCTTGATCGGCAGCAGCAACGTGCGGGCCTTGTCGAGGTTGCCGTTGTCGGGCCAGCTGTTCAGCGGGGCGAAGCGCTGCGTGCCGCTGGACGCGCCACCACGCCCGTCCTTGATGCGGTACGTGCCCGCGCTGTGCCAGGCCATGCGGATGAAGAACGGGCCGTAGTGGCCGTAGTCGGCCGGCCACCACTCCTGCGAATCGGTCATCAGCGTCGTCAGGTCCTGCTTCACCGCGGCGAGATCGAGGCTGTTGAACTCGGCTGCGTAGTCGAAGTCGTCGTCCATCGGATTGCCCGCTGTCGAATTCTGGTGCAGCATCTTCAGGCTCAGCTGGTTCGGCCACCAGTGCTGATTGGCCGTGCCACCGACGGCCGTGTGGCCGGCGTGCGGGCCGTGCATGACGGGACACGTCTGCACGCTGTCGTTGATGTCGAGGACCTTGTCGTCACTCATGGTTGCTGCTCCTTGCTTGCGTGGATGTCACAGGTGTGGATGGGTCGGGTGTTGCTGATTCGGGATCGGTGCGGCAGGCCGGGCAGTATCCCCAGTAGACGACCTCGGCCTCGTCGATCGCGAAGCCGTGGTCGTCGTCGGCCGTGAGGCACGGAACCGACCCGACCGCGCAGTCGATGTCCACCGTGGTGCCGCAGGTGCGACAGATCAGGTGGTGATGGTTGTCACCGACCCTGCTCTCGTAGCGCGCGGCGGACCCGGCCGGTTGGATGCGTCGCAGCAGGCTCTTGTCGACCAGCACGCCGAGACTGTCGTAGACGGCCTGGCGCGAGATCGAACCAATGACCCTGCGGACGTCGTCGGCCAGCTCGTCGGCCGTCGAGTGTGGGCGTGACGACACCGCCCGCATGATGGCGAGCCGCTGCGCGGTCACCTGCACCCCGTGCTGGCGCAACAGTTGATGCGCCCCATCGGTCGAATTCGTCACGGGTACGAGTCAATCACCGATTCTGGACTGAGTCAAGTATCAGATCAACACAAGTCCGGTCGGCGGGGCGCTCATGACCCGATCAGGGCAGGCGCAAGGGCGCGGAACTGCTCGGTGGGCATCGCCCGTTGATCGCTGGTGAGGACCTGGATGCACACGTGGTCAGCGCCGGCGTCGCGGTGGTCCTGGACGCGAGCGGCGATCGTTGCCTCGTCGCCCCACACGACGAGCGCGTCGACGAGGCGGTCGCTGCCGCCGTCGGCGATGTCGTCGTCGGTGAAGCCCTGCCGCTTCCAGTTGTTCGAGTAGTTCGGCAGCCCGAGGTACGTCTTCAGATGGGCGCGCGCGATCTCTCGGGCCACGGTCGGATCGGTCTCCAACACGACGCCCTGCTCGCTGGCCACCAGGCCGTCGGGGCCGATGCCGGCGCGAGCCTTTGCGGTCAGCTCCGGAGTCACGAGGTACGGGTGCGTACCGGCGGTGCGGGTGCGGGCCAGCTCGAGCATCTTCGGGCCGAGGGCGGCGATGACGCGGTCGTCGACGGCCAACGGAGTGGGCGCGGCGTCGAGCCCGTCGAGGTAGTTCGCCATCGTCTCGACCGGCTTCTGGTACGTGCCCGGCTCGTTGACGTGGTCGATGAACGGGCGATGGCTGATGCCGATGCCGCACAGCCAGCGCGGCCCGTGCTCGGCTGCGAGACGGGCGTGTTGCGCCGCCGTCTCCTCCGGCGTGTGCATCCAGACGTTGAGGATGCCGGTCGCGATCGTGGCCGATGATGTCGCCCCGAGCAGGTTCGCGAGCGGTCCGAACAGATCGCCACCGACATCGGGAATCCAGAGTGCCGAGTAGCCGAGCGACTCCAGTTCCGCGGCGACCGTCGCGATCTCACCCGGATCGCCGTACCGCAGCAACCCACTCCAGATACCGGTCCCTGTCAAACGTTCGCTCATCCGTGGAGTCTGACAGCGGCGCCCACGATCCGACGGGTCGGCGTCGTTCGTGATCCGTTCGCCGCCGACCGGGCAGGCCATCCGGGTGCCGACGATCCCGATGTCCTTCTTCGAGGGCGAACGGATCACGAACGAGCACTCAATGAGCAGCGGGCTCGAACAGCTCGACGAAGTTGCCGGATGGATCAACCAGCAGAATCTGCTTGCCGCCGGGACCGGTCACGATGTCGTTGCGGAACGACGCGTCACCAGCGCGCAGTCGCTCGACGTCGGCCTCGATATCGGCCACGATGAGGTGGATTCGATTCCACCCTCCGGGCCCGGGCGTCTCGCCGTCGGACATCGGCCGACCTGCCGAGCTCTTCGGGCCGGACAACAACAGGCGCAGGTTGCCTCGCCGGACGTCGGCGAAGGCAGGCGCAGCGTTCATCTGCACCTCGAAGCCGAGGTGCCGGGTGTAGAACGCGATCGACGCCTCGACGTCGTCGACCAGGTAGCGGACATTGACGGTGTCATCTGACATGTGCGGAGCTCCTTCGGGTTGGTGTTGATGCGAGCAGGGGGAGTCGGAAGCCGATCCGTGTCTCCAGCTCGGCGGCGGTGCGCTCGAACGCGGGGAACGACGCACGATTGGTCGCGCCCGCCAGCGACGGGTCGGGGATGCTCCAGTGCACGAGCAGCGGCTGCGACGGGAACGTCGGGCACACCTCGCGCACTCGGTCGCACAGCGTGATCACTGCGTCGAATCGCTGCCCACGCAGCTCGTCGAGGTGCTTGCTCCGGTTCGTGCTGATGTCGATGCCATAGTTGCGCAGCACACGGACCGCGTTGGGGTGCAGTGCCTTCGGGTTGCTGCCCGCGCTCGCCGCGTGGATCGCGCCATCCGACATGTGCTCCAGAAGCGCCTCTGCGATCTGGGAGCGCGCACTGTTGCCGGTGCACAGGAACAGGACGCGCGCTCGCCGGCGAGCGCGGCGCGTGTGGCGCTCCTGCGCCGGCGCGGGTTGCAGCGTCAGTCCCGGGTGCAGCGCGCTGCCGGCGCGCAGCAACTGGTCGCGGCAGGCGACGAGATCGATGGCGTAATAGCTGTCGCGGCGATCGGCCGAGCTGCGCTGCGCGGTGACGAGTCCGCCGTCGCGGAGCAGGCGGAGGTGGTAGGAGACCAGACTCTGCGGTTCACCGATCAGCTCCATCAACTCGCGCACGGTGCGGTCGCTCTCCACGAGTGCCTGCAGCAGGCGCCAGCGCAGCGGGTTCGCTGTCAGCCGCACGAACGGAGGCGGGTCGGTATCAGGCACCGACGTGACCATACGCCCATCTATGAATCGAATCAAATGAGATTGATGTATATGGGTCGCCGACCGCCGACACGACTACCCGACGCAGGTCGACGGCGGCGACTGCACGATCGCCGTAGTCCCAGAGCAGTTCGACGCAGTGCGGTTGCGCGCCGGTGTTCAGGAAGTCCGGATACCGAGGAACAGTCGATCGCCAGTCTTGATCGGCCGGACACGGGTCCAAGTATTTGTCTGATGTTTTGTGGGATTGGTGTTGGTGGGCGCGCGTGTGTTCGGTAGCGTTGCTGATGTTCGTCTTCCCCGACGGTGCAACGTCTTGACGGGTTCAGTCCCGTCCCCGAGTTCCTGGTTCGTTGATTCTGTCCGCGCGTGGCGCGGGTGTCGGTGTGGGAGGTGAACGGAATGCAAGCTGTGGCCGAGTTGGTGGATCTGGATGAGTTCCGGTTTCTTGGGGGCGCGGACCGCGACATGGCGTTCATGGATGTCGAGCGTGAGATCCGCC
>JANNZY010000010.1:0-51125 GCA_031410915.1 Actinomycetes bacterium | reverse complement strand
GCCGTACTCCGGGTCGCCGGCGCCGAGGATGACGTTGGTCCAGGCGAAGATCTGCTTCTCGTCCGATGCCGGAATGCCCATCATCTCGCAGATGATCTGCAGCGGCAGGGGAGCGGCCACCTCCTCGACGAAGTCGCACTGGCGGTCGGGGTAGCGCTCGAGCAGGCCATCGACGATGGACTGGGCCTTGACCTTGACGTAGTCGTTGACGCGGGTGATCTGCTTCGGGGTGAAGCCCTTCGACACGATGTTGCGCAGGCGGAAGTGCTTGGGATCGTCCATGTTGATCATCGAGCCGAAGAACTCGTTCATCTCCTGCGGCATGTCGCCGATGTTGCTGCCCTTGCCGCTGCAGAACAGCTGCGCGTTGCGGCTTGCGGCCCACACGTCCTCGTAGCGAACGAGCGCGTAGTAGCCGGGCCCGGCCGGGAACGGGGAGTCCTCGAACACGCGCTCTTCGAAGAACTGCAGCCCGGGCGTGTCGCGAAGTGTCTTGAACGCGCCCTCGCGGTACTCGCGAGGCTGCGTCCAGAACTCGAAGTCGGACAGGTCGAACGAACCCAGGGGAACAACTGGCAGATCCATACGCGCAATCTAGAAGAGCCGTCGTCTGCAACTGATGCTGGACGTGAGCGAAGTGCGCCGAGCAGATGAACGCGCAGTGCTAGGGCCTGCCCGACGGTGCCGCAGCAGAGGTCTTTCGCGCCGTCGGCACCCGCGAATCGGCACCCGTCGGCGTCGCGCTCGCCGTCGGTAGGATCGCAGCGTTCACACATCACACAAGGGGTCGTCATGCCTGAAGCCGTCATCGTCGCCACTGCCCGCAGCCCGATCGGGCGAGCCAACAAGGGGACGCTCACCACGATGCGGCCCGACGACATGTCGGCGCAGATCGTCAAGGCGCTGATGGCCAAGGTTCCCGCCGTCCAGGCCAGCGACGTCGAGGACCTCATCATGGGCATCGGCCAGCCCGCTGGTGAGGGTGGCTTCAACATCGGCCGGATGACAGCGATCCTTGCCGGCCTCGGTGACGTCCCCGGTGTGACGGTCAACCGCTACTGCTCCTCCAGCCTGCAGACAATCCGCATGGCGGCCCACGCGATCCGATCCGGTGAAGGCGATTGTTTCATCGCCGCCGGTGTCGAGACGGTCAGTCGCTATGCCGCGGGGGCCAGCGACACGGCACCCAACCCGATCTTCAAGCCGTCCGGCGAGCGCACGCGTGAGCGGGCTCAGGGTGGCCAGTCGACATGGGCACCGCAGGCCGACCTGCCCGACGCGTACATCGCGATGGGCCAGACCGCAGAGAACGTGCGCGAGATCACCGGCGTGACCCGCGAGGACATGGACGCCTTCGCCAAGCGCTCGCAGGATCTGGCCACCGCAGCCATCGCCACCGGCTTCTTCGAGGACGAGATCACCCCGCTCACGCTGGAGGACGGCACGGTCGTGTCCAAGGACGACTGCCCGCGCGAAGGCACCACACTCGAAGGCCTTGCTGCGCTCAAACCCGCGTTCCGCCCCGACGGCCAGGTCACAGCCGGCAACGCCTGCCCGCTGAACGACGGTGCCGCGGCGGTCATGGTGATGAGCGCCGACAAGGCCGCTGCGCTGGGGCTCACGCCGCTCGCCCGGATCGTCGCCTCCGGTGTCTCCGGCCTGAACCCGGAGATCATGGGCCTCGGCCCGGTCGAGGCGGTGCGCCAGGCGCTGAAGCGGGCCGGGATGACAATCGACGACATCGATCTGGTCGAGATCAACGAGGCGTTTGCAGCCCAGGTGCTGCCGTCGCAGCGCGAGCTCGGCATCCCGATGGAGAAGCTGAACGTGAATGGCGGGGCGATTGCGCTCGGCCATCCCTTCGGCATGACCGGCGCGCGCATCATGACCACGCTCATCCACAACCTGCAACATGCCGATACGACATTCGGGCTGGAGACGATGTGTGTCGGTGGAGGTCAGGGCATGGCAATGATCATCGAGCGTTTGAGCTGAGATGAGGTTCGTGCGGGCGGCTGTCGCGATTGCGGCCGGGGCACTGCTGTGCCTCGGGCCGCTCGGCGCGACCGAGCCCGCCACGGCGGCGGTCCCGGCGGCTCGAGGCTGCCTGGCCGACGCCGAACTCACCATCGGTGACACCGGCACCGACGTCATCTGCCTGCAGTTCGCGCTCGGCGTGCTCGACGCGTCCACCCAGCCGCTCACGGGCGTGTTCGACGAGACCACGGCGGCTGCCGTCAGCTGGTTCCAGGGCACCCATCCGCCGTTGCGGGTCGACGGTCGGGCCGGACCGCGCACGCTGGAGGCACTGGGCATCTGGTCCGGCGTCACCGAGGGCGTGTCCGCCGTTCCCACCGGCGGTGGTGCGCTGTTCGGCGGCCCGTGCCGTGCCGACGCCACCATCGAGCCCGGTGAGGTCAGCCAGAGCGTCAGTTGCATGCAGGAGGCGCTGCGCGATGTCGGCCTGTACAACGGCCTCACCAACGGGGTGTCCGACACAGCCACCGTCGAGGCGGTCAAGGCCTACCAACGCGACACCCCGCCGTTGACGGTCGACGGTTTCGCCGGCCCGCGCACCCTTGCCGCGCTCGGCATCTGGTCCGGTAACGCCGGTGCCGGCACCTCGACGGTCGGTGCCCCGGGTGGTGCGGGTGGCTTCGCCCCGTCGGGCCCGTGGCCCGCGCCGATGCAGCTCGAGCCGCAGTGGGGACTCACCCCCGACGGTCTGCCCGTCTACGGCAACCGCACCCCGTGCAGCCGAGCCGATGCGGACATGATCGCGTACCAGTTCGCGCTCGACGGTGCCGATGTCGCGACGCAGCAGTGGGCCGTCTACATCGCCACCCGCGAGGGCGGCTGCCGGTTCGACGCGGTCAACCTCAACCTGGCCACCCAGGACGATTCACACTGCACCTATCAGCTCAATGCACTGTCGGGGATGTTCGCCCCCACGGGGAGCCTCGGCCGCCTCGGCTGGACCGTCGACAACGTGAAGGCCTCGATGGCCAACTGCGCGAATGCGGCCAGCGACCTGTGGGTCTTCTGCGGGCGCGGTCCGTGGACACCGCCGTATTCGTGTCGGCCGCCCTGGAAGGACGCGGGCACTCCGGGAATCCCCGCCGCGCCGAGCATCGCCGACGACGGCGACGCCTGACCCGAAGGCTCAGGGCTCAGCCGGCGTCGGCCACCACTGCGTCGCTCAACTGCGGCCACAGCCGCAGTGCGTCCGCAGCCCAGTCGTCGAAGTTGCGGTCCGTCAGCGCCACCAGGCTGGTGCGCGCGACAGGGTCGATCCACATCATCGTCCCTGCGCCGCCGAAGTGTCCGAACGTCGCCGGACTGTTGGTCGATCCGGTCCAGTGCGGCTGTTTGACGCCACGGATCTCGCCACCGAGACCCCAGGGACACGGGTCAAAGCTGCCGACGCCGGGCACCAGGCCGGCGAGTGCCGGGAACTGCACCGTCATTGCGTCGGCCACCGTTGCCGGCGCGAGCAGTGTCGGGTGGATGATCTCGCTGATCAGGCGGAGCATGTCGCCAACGGTGCTCCAGATGTCCTTGGCCGGCGAGCCCTGCAACGTGGTGTTGGCCATCTGCAGCGGGCCGAGGACGGCCTCGGACAGATACTGCGGGAACTGCATCCCGGTTGCTGCGGCCACGCCGTGCGCAGCGAGCTCGATGCCGGTGTTCGAGTACTGCCGCTTGGACTCCGGCCGTGAGATCGGCTTGGTGCCGTCGAACCCGTAGCCGCCCGCATGGCTGAGCAGGTGGCGCAGCGTGCAGCCCTCTTGGCCGATCGGTGTGGTGAGATGCAGCGAGGCTTCCTCGACCGCGACCAGCACCGCCCAGGTGGTGATGATCTTCGACAGCGAGGCGATGCGGAACACCTGCGAGGCGTTGCCGCGGGCCTCGATCGACCCGTCGAACGTCATCGTCGCCGCCGCCACGGTCGGCACCGGCCAGGTGTCGATCAGTTCGAGCGGCCTCACGGCGCGAACCGGCTCAGGCGAGACCGTTGGTGCGGATCAGGTCCGCGACCCGGAACGCGAGATCGAGGCTCTGACGCCCGTTGAGGCGCGGGTCGCACACGGTCTGGTAGCGATCGTCGAGCTGGGAATCGAGGATCTTGTCGGCCCCGCCGATGCACTCGGTGACGTCGTCGCCGGTCAACTCCACGTGGATGCCACCCGGCCACGTGCCCTCGGCGCTGTGGGCGCGCACGAAGCCACCGATCTCGTCGGAGATGTCGTCGAAGTTGCGGGTCTTGCGCCCGCTCGTGGCCGTGTAGGTGTTGGCATGCATGGGATCGCACGCCCACACCACGGGATGACCAGCGTCGCGCACAGCGCGCAGCAACGGCCGCAGCTTGTCTTCGACCAGATTGGATCCCATCCGGCTGATCAGCGTCAGCCGGCCGGGAACCTGCGCCGGGTTCAGCGCCTGGCACAGGTCGAGCACGAACTCGGCGGTGGTCGTGGGACCGACCTTGCAGCCGATCGGGTTGCCGACGCCACGCAAGAACTCGACGTGGGCGCCGTCGAGCTGGCGGGTGCGTTCGCCGATCCAGAGCATGTGCGCGGAGCAGTCGTACCAACCACCTGTCGTCGAGTCCTGGCGGGTCAACGCTTCCTCGTAGCCGAGGAGGAGCGCTTCGTGGCTGGTGTAGACGTCCACTTCGTGCAGGTTGCTGTTCGACTCGGTGTCGATGCCGCAGGCCCGCATGAAACGCAGGGCGCGGTCGATCTCGGCCGCGAGCTGTTCGTACTTCTGCCCCTCCGGGCTGGTGGCCACGAACTCCTGCGTCCAGGCGTGGACCCGGTTGAGATCGGCGAACCCGCCCTTGGTGAACGCCCGCACCAGGTTCAATGTGGATGCGCTCTGGTGATAGGCCTGCACGAGCCGGTCCGGGTCTGGCGTGCGCGCCGCGGCAGTGGGCGTGGCACCGTTGACGATGTGGCCGCGGAACACCGGGAGGTCGTCGTCGCCGACGCGCGCGGTGTTGGGCGAGCGCGGCTTGGCGAACTGCCCGGCGATGCGGCCGACCTTCACGACGGGCACGCCGAGCGAGTACGTCAGCACGACCGCCATCTGCAGGATGACGCGCAGCTTCTCGCGGATGTTGACCGCCGAGAACTCCTCGAAGCTCTCCGCGCAGTCACCTGCCTGGAGCAGGAAGGCGTTGCCCACTGCGACCTTGGCCAGCGATGCCTGCAGGTTGCGTGCCTCACCCGCGAACACCAGCGGCGGGAAGGCATGGACCTGCTTCAGCGCACGGTCGAGTGCGCCGTCATCGGGCCAGTCCGGCTGTTGCGCAGCCGGAAAGGCCTGCCAGGAAGAGGGGGTCCACGACCGTGCCATCACAGGTCCGGAACCATATGCGATCAGGCCGCCAGGATGCGGACTGCGTCTTCGCGCAGGCCGGCCACGGCGCGGCTGACCAAGCGACGCGCGGCTTCCGCTGTGACGCCGAGGTGCTCGCCGACTTCGCGGAAGCTCTTGCGCTCGCCGTCGAGCAGGCCGAAACGGGCCTCGACCGCGTAGCGGGCGCGCTTGTCCAGGGTGCCGAGCAGCTCGTCGAGCAGATCGGAGTCCACCATCGCCATGACTGCGTCCTCGGGCGTGCCGTCGCCGTTGGCCATGAGATCGCCGAGCGTGGCATCGCCGTCGTCGCCGATGGTCTTGTCCAGCGAGACCGGTGTGGTCAGGCGGTGCAGTTCGGCGTTGCCGAGATCCAACGTCTCACCGTCGCCGCTGGCTTGGCGCAGCGCGGCGCGCAGGCTGGCCGAACGATCGCCGGGGATGCGGATGAGGCTGGCCTTTTGGTCCAGGGCGCGGCCGATGGCCTGCCGGATCCAGAACGTGGCGTAGGTGGAGAACTTGAAGCCACGACGCCAGTCGAACTTGTCGACGGCGTGCTCGAGGCCGAGGTTGCCTTCCTGGATCAGGTCCAGGAGGTCCATGCCCTGGGGCAGGGGATAGCGGCGAGCGATGCTCACCACGAGGCGCAGGTTGGAGCGGATGAAGCGGTCCTTGGCCTTCGCGGCGGCCTTGACTGCGTTCTTCAGGGCAACGCCCTTCTCGCCGTTGGCGATGCGCTCGGCCGCGTCGCGGCCGGCTTCGATGGCGCGAGACAGCTCGCGCTCTTCCTCGGCATTGAGGAGGGCAACCTTGCCGATGTCGTTGAGATACAGACCGATGGAGTCATTCATGTGCGTGGTTACAACCGTTCTTGTGGGGAATTCGCGTGCGATGGGGGACGTGGCGAGAGGACACACCTGTTGTTGATTCGCCGTTCACAATGCCGTCGTCAAAGGGGGTTCGTCAGGGCGCGTTCGCAGTAGATTTGACAGGGCGAGAGGCGGGGTCGACGGGGGGTTTCGGGACGGGGTGTGTCGAGTTGCTATGTGGGGGATTCCCAGAGTACACCATCGGTCAAGTACCCCTGGTGCATATCCCCTCAGCAGGCCTGACGCGCGGCGCAGTTTGGTCCGAGCCATCTCCTAGACTCTGCGCCCGTGCCGCAACGTATCGGACTGTTCGGTGGCACCTTCGATCCCCCGCATGTCGGTCACCTCGTGACCGCCGTCAACGTGCGTCACGCCCTGCAACTCGATCTGGTGGTGTTGATGGTGGCCAATGTGCCCTGGCAAAAGGAAGGAAGTCGGCGAATCACCCCTGCTGAAGACCGTTTTTCGCTCGTCGAAGCGGCCGTGGCGGACGTCGACGGCCTCGTCGCTGGGCGGGACGAGATCGACCGCGGTGGTGCCAGCTACACGGCGGACACGCTGTGCACCCTGGCCGATCAGCACCCTGGCGCCGAGCTGTTCACGATCGTCGGTGACGACGCGGCCGCCGGCATCACCACCTGGGAGCGGTACGAGGAAGTGGCCGGTCGTTCGTCACTCGTGGTCGTCGACCGTCCCGGCGAGGCCGTCGAGCTGCCTCCGGCGTTCACCTGGCTGCGTGTCGAGGTGCCCCGCCTGGAAGTCTCCAGCACCGATCTCCGCGCCCGTTTCAGTGACGGCCGCCCGCTCGACTACCTGATCACCGAGCCGGTGCTCGACGTGATCCGGGCCCGCCGCCTGTACGGAATCGCTTCATGACGGCTTCACCCGAGCGGCGGCGCAACTGGACCATCGCCGCCGCCCTCTCCGGTGTGCTCGTGGTCGTCGCCGCGCCGCTGCTCGCCTACCTCGGCTGGAACGTGCTGCAGGACTCCAAGGCCGGCACCCAGGTCGACGTGCTCGACGAGATCGCCTTCCCGTCCACACCGACAGCGATGATGGCCATCGTCGACCAGGACAACCTGGTCATTGCGCTCGCCGTGATGGTGCTCGCGCCCCGACCCGACGACCAGACACCGGCGCGAGGCGGCACGCTCGTCATCGTGCCCACCAACGCGACGACGGCGCAGACCGCCGCCGACACGCCACTGCCGATCTCGGACAGCCTGATCAACGGAGGCGAGGAAGGGTTGCGCGCAGATGTCGAATCGTTGATGCGGGTCACGCTGAACCACGACGTCGTGCTCGATCAGACGGCTGCGGCCGCGCTGCTGCAACCGCTTGGCGACATTCCCGTATCGCTGCCGGACAACGTGGTCAACGTCTCACCGGACGGCAGCACGACCACGCTGTTCGTTGCTGGCGACACCGAGCTGACACCCACCGATGCCGCCGCGGTGCTCACCGCACGCGTCCCGACCGAGACGGTCGCCAAGCGGCTCCCCACCGTGCGCGCCGTCTGGAACGGCGTGGCCCAGGCTGTCGGCGCGGGGTTCCAGCCGCAGACCGCGACGTCGACGACGCCTGCCGACTTCAACGACTTCATGGCCCATCTCCTGGCCGGACCGGTGCAGATCTTCAGCGACCTCTCCGCCGCGCCACTGACCGGCACGAACAACCCCAACGGCCTCGACCTCGGCCGGCTCGACGTTGCCTCGGTCGTGCTGCTCATGTCCGGGCTCGCCCCGTCGGCGATGATCGCGCCGAACGCGACGGTCAGCTTCCGCATCGAGAACGGTGTCACCCAGGCCGACATCGACGCCGCCGGACTCGTCGGCGTCACTCCGGTCGACGTCACCAAGAACCTCGTCCAGCGGATCCTGTTCCTGCAGGGCAACGTCATCTCGGTGTCCCCCCAGATCTTCACCCCCGCCGACAAAGTCCTGCCCGACACAACGACGTTGTACACGACGGGCAACTACGAGGCGACGCAGTTGGAGACGTTCACCAACGCGCTCGGCGAGGTCTCGTTCGTCGAGCCGACGTTCCAGTTCCCGCTCGTCGACGTCGTCATCGTCGTCGGCAAGAGCTACCTCGCCGACATGGCCGAGAAGGCCGCGACAACGCCCGACACCGCCGACACCGGCGATTCCACAACGGACCCGACGGTGGGATCCAGCGAGGCGACCATCGAGACCGCCGCTACGGTGACGTCGTAGATGACCGCCGAGATGACATCCCGAGACCTGGCCTGCCTTGCCGCGCGGGCCGCCGACGACAAGAAGGCCACCGACACCTTGGTGATCGAAGTCGGGCCGATCCTGGCCGTCACCGAGTACTTCGTCATCACCAGCGCGTCGAACCGCCGCCTCGTCCGCTCGCTGACCGACGAGATCGAGCAGGCCGTGCGTGAGGCCACCGGCCGCTCGCCGCTGCGCGTGGAAGGTGCCCGTGAGCATCAGTGGGTGCTGATCGATTACGGCGACATCGTCGTCCACGTCTTCAGTGACGAGACCCGCTCGTTCTACGAGATCGAGCGGCTCTACCGAGACGCCCCGTTCATCGACTGGACTGCCGAAGCGGTCAGCTGAACGCTCGACGTTGGGTGGCCGGTTACCCGATCATTCGTCGATTGACCACGGACCGTGACGCACGGCACCATCGCTTGAACAGATGTCACCGCTACTCTCGATCTTTGCCATGAATACAGTTCTGTCCGGCCCGTTCGACACCGCTCAACTGCCCCGCATCGCCAACGCGCCGGTGACGGTCACCGTGTCGCGCCGCATCGCACCTGGCCGCGAGGAAGACTTTGCCGTCTGGAGCGACACCATGGTTGCCAAGGCGCGGGCGTTCCCGGGCAGCCTTGGTGCCGGTGTTCTGCACCCTGGCCCCGACGGTGGCGAATGGCAGATCGTGTTCCGCTTCGTCGACGGCCTCGCGCTGCGCCTGTGGGAGCGGTCGCCCCAACGCGCCGCACTCCTGGCCGAGGCCGATCAGTTCGTCACCAGCGCCCGCGTGCACCGGACCGTCGGTGTGGAGGACTGGTTCGACCTGCCATCGCGTTCCGAGCCGCGCCGCCCGCTGTGGAAGCGCATCATCACCGATGTCGCCTGGGTCTATCCGGTCGCGTTGTTCGCGTCCATCTTCGTCGCGCCGGTTCTCGCGCGCATGCCGCTCACCGCCCGCACCCTCGCGTCGGCCGGCCTCATCACCGTCGTCATGCGCCTGGCCGTCGGCCCGATGCGCAGCCGACTCCGCTCGCGCCGCACGCTGTAGCGGAACTTCCGGCAACACGTTTGGAGCCTCGCGGAGCCGCTGGTATCTTGCGAGTCCGTATTCGGGGCTGTAGCTCAGTTGGTAGAGCATCTCCATGGCATGGAGAGGGTCAGGGGTTCGATTCCCCTCAGCTCCACAATCACCGCAACTGGACAGACGCTCAGCGTTTTCCGCATCGGGTGCTCTCGTGACCGAGCGTCAGCGGACGCTTCTGCGCTTGATCGCCGCCAACGCGTCGGGCGAGATGGTGGCAAGTCGACTCGCGGCCGACGCTCGCCTCAGGAATTTCCCGTCTCGATGCTCTGACCCGGAGAGCATCATGCTCGTCGCTCGGATCTCGGGCACCTGACCGTTCTGGGTGTTGGTGGTGCGGACTCTGGTGGCCGGGCGCGCCCAGAGGGCGGACGCTGGACGGGCCGAGCGCTTCTGGGTGCTGGTGGGCCGAATGGAACCCAGAAGCCGGGCTGTGGGGTTCCGGCGCGGTTCTGGGTGTTGGCGGCGCGGACTCTGGTGGCCGGAACCACCCAGAAGCAGAGGGATCGGGTTGCACGAGTGTTTCTTGGGTGCTGCCGACGTCCGCGAGACTGCTCGTCGTGGATGTGGTGTTGACGACTCGGCGAATGATCCTGCGACGGTTCACCAGGGACGACCTGGAACTGGTTGTCGAGCTGGACAGCGATCCGGAGGTCAAGCGCTACATCGACAACTGTGCGCCCGTCGATCGGGCCGAGGTGGAGGAGATCCTCGACTGGTGGATCGGCTACCCGGAACGAGGCATGCCGAACTACGGGTTCTACGCGGCGATCGAGCGGTCGAGCGGGGAGTTCATCGGGTGGTTCCACCTCCGACCGGGCGAGCACTCCGGACCGGACGAGCCCGAGATCGGCTACCGCCTGCGACACGCTGCGTGGGGCAAGGGCTACGGCACCGAGGGTTCGCGTGCGCTCATCGACTGGGCGTTCGAGTCGCTGGGCGCGACCCGTGTGAACGCGCAGACGATGGCCGTCAACGACGCGTCGCGGCGGGTGATGGTCAAGGCCGGCCTTCGTTTCGTGCGCACGTTCCACGCCGAGTGGCCGGTGCGCATCCCCGGCGACGAACAGGGCGACGTCGAGTACGCCATCACGCGCGACGAATGGGAAGCCGCCCGCGCCGAGGGCTGAACCGTCAGTCGGGTTCGGGGAGGTGGCTGACGGCTTCGACGTTGTTGCCGTCGGGGTCGCGCACGAACGCGCCGTAATAGGTGTCGTGGTACTCGGGCCACAGGCGAGGCTCGTGCAACACCTCGCACCCAGTTGTGACGGCCGCGTCGAAGAACGCCCGCACCGCGGCCCGGTCAGGTGCAGAGAAGGCGATGTGTGACTCGCGGAAGCCCTCGCCGGAGTCGAATTCGCTGATCCAGAAATCGGGCTTGGTGGTGCCGTAGCCGATCGCCACACCGAAGTCCATGAGCCGCCTGTGGCCGAGGGTGGCGAGGACGGTGTCGTAGAACGCGGCGCTGGCCGCCATGTCGGCACATTGGATTCCGAGATGATCGAGCATGCTCCAGCGTGGCACATGCCCGGCGAGTCAGGTGATGCGGTTGCGACCGCCCGCGGCACGAACGAGCGCGTCGTTGGGGTTGTCGGGCAGGCTCTCCAGCGGCCGGGCCAGTTCGTCGACCGTCGGCCCGAACTCACGGCCGAGCGCCGCCAACTTTCGCAAGTCGAAGTCGTACAGCTTCGCGGCGTTGCCGGCCAGGATGTCGTGCATCTCGGCGGGGGCCAGGTCGTTGAACAGCGCACGCAGGTTCTCGCGGGTGAACGGGTACGTGCCCTCGTCGTGGGGATAGTCGTTGCCCCACATGAACCGGTCTGGGCCGAGCACGTGGCGCGCGGCCACATCGTCGGGTCCGGGCTGGCTGACCCCCATCCATACGTTCTGGCGGAAGCACTCGGTGGCCGTCAGGTCGAGGAAGTTCGCGTCCGTGTAGCGGATCTCACCGGTGGCCCCGGTTTCGCGGATCTGCACGATCGTGCGGTCGAGCCGGTTGAGCAGCTCGGGCACCCACGAGCAGCCCGTCTCGGTGATCACGAACTTCAGCTTCGGGAAGCGGGCGAACACGCCGCCGAGCACCATGTGCACGAACGGCCGCTGCGAGTAGAAGCCGACCTCGTTGATGTAGAGCAGCATCGAGAACGGATACGCGCCGTAGTCGGGAGCGCCCGTGCCACCGTGCACGTTGACCGGGATCTCGAGATCCTCGAGCACCTTCCACAGTCGGTCGTAGGACGGGTCGTAGAGCGGCTTGACCCACTTCACGTCGGGAGGCACGTTGGGGATCAGCACCCCGCCGCGCAGGCCGTTCTCCTTGCACCAGATGGCATCGGCGATCGCGTCGTCGACGTCGTTGAGGAAGATCTGGCCGATGCCGGCCCGCCGATCCGGTGCCTCGTTGACGAAATCGACGAGCCAGCGGTTGTGGGCGAGGACGCCGGCGTGACGGTGCTCGTAGTCCTCTGGACTCGGCGGTTGCGCGAACAGCACGAAGCTCGGGAAGAACGGCGGAACAGTGTTGGGGAAGATCACTTCGGCGACGACACCGTCGGACTCCTGCTCACTCCATCGACGAGCCGTGTCCCAGTTGCGCTGGCGGCGATCGTCTTTCAGGTCCTTGAACGGGTTGCGGTACTTGCCGCGCCAGGCGTCGAAGTCGTCGCGGTACTTCGGGTCGAGGTACTCGCGGTACTGCGCGTGACTGCCGCCGGCGTGGGAGTCCGCAGTGATGATGGTGTAGCGCTCGATGTCTGGCGAGATCGTCATGGCTCCAAGACTAGAACCTGTTTCTAGTCTTGGTGAAGGCGTCGGCGAGTTTCGCGCGTGGGCCGAGTGGTGCGAACGATTCAGAAGCGACGGGGTTGGGCGGGCTCTGGCGGCCATGATGGCGGGGTGTTGGCGGTGAGTCTCTGTGTCGTGGTCGTGCTGGCCCTGATTGCGTGCGGCGTGGTCGGTTGGCTCGGTGCGTTCGGCGACCTGGCCGTGCTCGGCCACCCGCTCGGGGTGATGATCGGTGCGCCGGTCGCAGTCGGGTGCACGATCGCCGGCCAGCGCGCCGTCGCGCTGGTGCCCGCCGCACTCGCGCTGGGTTCGTTCGTCGCGATCGTGCTGCCGCGTGTGCCGCGACCGCTGTCGCCGCCGAATCGCCCCGTGCGGCTCGCGTCGGTCAACCTGCAGTACGACAGCCCGCGCCCGGCCGATGCAGCACGGAGCGCGATCGCGATCGGTGCCGACGTGCTGGTCGTGTGCGAGCTCACCGACGCAACGGACGCGCTGTTGACGCCCGCCTTCCCCCATCGGATCGCGATCGACAGCGACGATCACGCCACTTCGGTCAGGCGGTGTTCTCGCGGCTACCGATCGAGGAACTAGCGATGCCCGAGCGGGTGGCCGGCCAGGTGCATCGCGTTCGAGTCGGTGGCGACACGCCCTTCGTCCTCTACTCGGCGCACGTGCCTCGACCTGCGCTGCGACGCTGGCGCACGGCGGGATTGATTTCGTTCGCCGGCCACCGACGGGCGATCGACATCCTCGACCGATGCATCCGCGCCGAGATCGAGCCGACGGTGCTTGCCGGCGACTTGAACCTGTCCGACCGGGCCAGCGGGTACCGGACCCTGATCCGCGATCGACGTGACGTCCTTCGTGGCCGGTGGCCGATCGCGACGTTCCACCGTCATTCCGGCTTCTGGCGCTTGTTGTCGCTGCGCATCGACCACCTCGTCGTGCCGTCGGACTGGGGGGCCCGTGACGGTCGAGCGTTCGACCTCGACGGCTCGGATCACCGCGGCGTGATTGCTGACATCGGTCCAGCAGCACGCTGACGAGGGCATCTGGCGCACACCTGCTGCCGGAAACGCACAATCTGTCAAGAAGCAGGCGGTTCAAGATTTGGTCAGGTCCGCGCACGCACCCGGCATCGCCCGCGAGCGGTGCGGACATTCGGATCCATGGCAGGGAGTCGTCGTCTGATCGTGTGTGTTGTCGCTGTCGCGGCATCCGCTGCGTTCTCCGACGTCCGCGCCATGGTCTCCGCCGGGACCGCAGCGAGCACGGACTCGTCCGCCGTGCTCGCTGCCGGAACCGGGGTACCGGCGCACGACAGCTATGTCGTGGTCTACGACGAAACCGCCGATTCCGACGCGATCACGGATCGGCTCGAGGCCGCCGGGGCCGAGATCGACCGCGTCATCGATCCGTCGGCGGATGGTGCGGTCACGGGTGCTGTCGTGCGCCTCTCGCCGAGCGAGGTGTCAACCGTCAGTCGTGACCCGGACGTGCTCGCCGTCGCCAGGAACGAGGTCGTCAGCCTGGATGTCTCCACACCCGGTGGCACGCAGTCGGCGGCTCCGTGGGGACTGGACCGAATCGACCAACGAGATCTGCCGCTGAACAACACGTTCGGCTACGCAGCCAACGGGGCCGGTGTGACCGTGTACGTCGTGGACTCCGGGGTGCGTGCCGACCACGTCGAGTTCAGTGGCCGGGTCGCGTCCGGTGCGTACATCAACGACGGCAACGGCCCGACCGATTGCAACGGCCACGGCACCCACGTCGCCGGCACGATCGGCTCGACCACCTACGGCGTGGCCAAGGGCGTCACCATCGTGCCGATCCGGGTGCTCGGCTGCTCGGGCAGTGGCACCAGCTCGGGCATCGTCACCGGCATCAACTGGGCGATCGCCAACCACCGGGCCGGTGCGCCGGCCGTGTTGAACATGAGCGTCGGCGGTGACGCAAACGCCGCGATCGACGCTGCCGTGCAGGCCGCTGTCGACGACGGCATCACCGTGGTCGTCGCTGCGGGCAACGAGTCGACCGATGCATGCACGAAGTCGCCGGCCCGCGCCGCCAACGCGCTCACCGTCGGCGCGACGACGACGCAGGACGCGATGGCCAGCTTCAGCAATCGAGGCGCCTGCGTCGACCTGTTCGCCCCCGGGGTGTCCGTGCTGTCGACGTGGTCCGCATCCACCACTGCGACGGCGTCGCTCAGCGGCACGTCGATGGCCAGTCCCCACGTCGCCGGCGTGGCCGCGCTCATGCTGCAACAGCAGCCGGGCTGGACGCCGTCGCAGGTGGCCGCCGGCGTCATCGGCCAGGCAACTGCGAACCACGTGACCGGCCTGCCAGGAGCCACGGCAAACCGTCTGCTGTTCGCGCCACCTGCAGCGCCGCCGTCCGGTGCGACGGGTGCTGACGTCACCCCGACGACGCCACCGTCCGGGCCGACCGCGCCGCCGACGTCGACGACCACACCGGCGACCACACCGACGCCGACGACGACTCCGGCGACGCCGACCCCGCTGCCGATGAACCCGCAACCGCAACCCGGCGGAGGAACCGGCAACGCGACGTTCCAGGCGGTGCCCCCGGTGCGGTTGGCCGACACCCGTCCCGGTGGAACGACCATCGACGGCATCGAAGCCGGCACCGGCTTCGTCGGTGCGGGCGACACCTTGCAACTCGTCGTGGCCGGCCGCGCTGGCGTGCCCGCCGACGCCACCGCAGTGGCGCTCAACGTCACCGTGACCGAGACCGCGGGTGCCGGGTTCACCACGATCTACCCGTGCGGCGCAGCGCTACCGACGAGTTCGAACATCAACACCGTCGCCGGCATGACCCGCGCCAATGCCGTCGTCAGCAAAATCGGCGCCGGGGGCACGGTGTGTCTCTACTCCTCAGCGGGCTCGCACTTCGTCGTCGATCTGAACGGCATCGTGCCGAGCGGGTCGCCGTACGCGCCGCTCACACCGGCCCGGTTGTTCGACTCACGCGCGGGCACCTCGACCATCGACGGTGTCGGCGTCGGTGCCGGAGTCCGAGTCGGCACGACGGAGATCGTGGTCGCAGGACGCGGGGGTGTGCCAGTGGAAGCGGTCGCTGCCGTGTTGACTGTGACCGCAACAGGTGCGGCCACCAACGGCTACGCCGTCGTCTACCCGTGCGGGCAGCCACGCCCGCTGGGCTCCAATCTCAACGTCGTTGCCGGCGGCACGATCGCCAACGCCGTCGTTGCCAAGCTTGGTGCCGGCGGCACGGTCTGTGTGTCGTCGTCGACGCTGATGCACATCGTGGTCGACGTGGCCGGCTGGTTCCCGGCCAGCAACGGATTCCTTGCGATCACGCCGGCCCGTCTCGGCGACACTCGCCCCGACGGCGCGACCATCGACGGCACCGCCGAGGGACTCGGGTTGCTGCAGGCGGGCGCGGTGATCGAGATTCCTGTGGCCGGGCGCGCGGGGGTACCGGTCGGAGCCGGCGCGTTCGTTCTGAACGTGACCGTCACCGAACCTGGCGCGGCGGGCTACGCGTCGGTGTACCCGTGCGGCTCGGACCGGCCGACCGTTTCCAACCTCAACGTCGAGCGCGGCGACACGATCGCCAACGCCGTGCTGGCCAAGGCCGGCAGCGGTGGCCGCGTGTGCGTCTACGTCTCGATGCCGGCTCACGTCGTAGTCGACGTCACCGGCTACTTCCCGGCCTGATCGAGTTCCCGAGCCGGCGGATCCGTTGGAGCACGCCATGCGGCGCCGGTTCGACGAATGGCTTGTGTGCGAACAACGTGGTGGCCGAGGCCAACTCTGCGTTGGCCGCATCTGGGAGATCGCTCACCCATCGCTCGGTGAGCAGGATCTCGGGCGATCCGATCAGCTCTGAGACGCGCTTGTCCGCGAAGGTGGCGGCGATGTCGGGCGGAAGTTGGGCAAGCCAACGTTGCAGCATCCACGTCAGCGAGAAGATCGGCCGCCCACCCATCCCGACCTCTTGGCGATCGATGACGAGCGAGTCCTCGAACAGCCGGCCGAGACCCTGCATCGACATGTTGAAGTAGTGGCTCGGATAGCCGTGCACCGGCTGCAGGAACGGCACGACGCAGTACAACGTGCCACCCGGCTTGAGCACGCGGGCGATCTCCCGCGCGCACGCAAACGGGTCGCGCACGTGCTCGAGAACCTGCAACGACAGCACCGCTTCGAACACCCCGTCACGGAACGGGAGCCGCTCGCCGACACCACGGACGTCGGTGGTCGGGTACGAACAGATCTCGAAGTTGACGACGTTGGGCAGGTACTCGGGACGCAGCCCCGCGCCGCAGTCGAGCACGAGTCCGTCGCGGTGCCGCTCGATCAACGCGGTCACATTGGAGTCGTAGGCCAGTGAGCTGATGTTGTCGGTGTCGGCGATGTGGAACTCGCGTTGCAACGCCTCACTCAAGAAGTCGTAGAACAAAGGCTTGCGTACGTAGGGCATGCGCGGCTTCAGGATCGCCTCGATGCGGGCCAGTTTGTGCCGCTTCATCGCCGCGAACTCGGTGGCTGCCGGGTCGAAGCTCTGCTGCGGGCGCAGCCGGCGCGCGAGGCGCTGCGCCGTCGGGCTGCCGCGCAGCAGCGGTTTCACGAACTTGGGCAGGGACACGGGCACGCACGATCTCCGATCGATCGGCGGCGACCCTAGTTCGAGGCGCCTTGCAGCGGCGTGCGAAGTGCCTGATCGAGATCAGCCCAGATGTCCTCGACGTCTTCGATGCCGACGCTCATCCGCAACAAACCCGGATCCACGTGCGCGTCCCCAGCGTACTTCTGCCGCCGTTCGAGCGAGGTCTCGACGCCGCCCAGGCTGGTCGCGGGCACCGCAATGCGCACGTTGGCGCACACCGCGTCGGCCGGTGCCGCGCCGCCGCTGACGATGAACGACACCATCGCGCCGGTGCCCGGATAGCGCACATCGGCGACGTTCGGGTGGGCGCGTAGCCGGTCGACGAGCGTGTGCGCATTGGCCTGCATCGCTGCGAGTCGAATCGGGAGCGTGCGCAGGCCGCGCAATGCCAGGAACGCCTCCAGTGAGCCGGGCGTCGCGCCACCATAGGTTCGCGCCGCGACGAGCCGATCGAAAACGGCATCGTCCGACGTCACGCACAGGCCGATCAGCAGGTCGCTGTGGCCGCCGATGAACTTCGTGCCGCTGTGCATGACGATGGCCGCGCCGTGCTCCAGCGGGCGTTGCAGTAACGGAGTGGCGATCGTCGAGTCCACCACCATCCGAGCGCCGGCGGCCGCCGCCGCCTGGCCGATCGCACCGAGGTCGGCGACGTCGAGCGTCGGGTTGGTCGGCGTCTCGACCCACACGATATCCGCGCCGAACGCAGCAGCCGCAACGGCGGCGGTGTCGGTGATGTCCACTGGGCGCAGCTCGATGTGGCCCTGGGCGCGGTGCTCACCGAGCAGCGCCCGGACGCCCATGTAGCTGACCATCGGCACGACGACCACCTTCGGAGCGAGCGCGTAGACGATTGCAGCTGACGCGGCCATCCCGCTGCTGAACGACAATGCCCGCCCGCCCTCCAGCGCGCCGATCGCCGATTCGAGTGCCGCCCAGGTCTCGGTGCCGTGTGTTCGTGTGTACTCGCCGCTGCCGCGGAAGTTGGAGGCGAGCACGATCGGCTGGTTGGCGGGCGAGCCGTCGCCGCCGGGTCGGCCGGCCACCACGGCGATGGTTGCGGGCGAGAGCGGTCGGTCAGCGGAGTTGTCAGCCACGCCGGCCATGTTCACACACGGTCGTCTCAGTCGTCGTTGCCGTCGTCCTTCTTGCCCTTGCCCTCGGACACGAAGAGTGTGACCGTCGCGCCGTACGGGACATCCCCGTTCGGCTCGACCCGCACCACGACGCCACGCGCCGCCCTGCTCTTCTCGGTCTCGGTGGACACCTGGAAGCCGAGCTGGCGAAGCACCAGCTCGGCCTGCTCGGCGCCGTATCCCACGAGCACGTTGGGATCGACGACGACGGTTGCCGGATTGGTGACCGCAACGACCGGCTCGACTGGTGCGAGTACGGGCGCAACCGTGGTAGTCGCCCCCTCGGACAGCGGCGCCGTAGCCATCGCAGCGTCGACGAGCTGTTGCGGACTGTCGTCGCGGCTTGCCAGCACGATGGCGATGATCGCGATCAACACGAACAAGGCGGCACCAGCGAGGGCCCGGGCCCGGCGCGGCCGTATCTCGCGCTGATCGATGAGGATGCGAGGAGCCCGCGCCGGGGCGATCTCGGTTGCGCCCAGCACTCCGACCATCGTCGCCGCAGCGTTCCTCCCGCCCGCGGTCGGCCCGGCAGGCTGCGCCTCGCCGGGGGGCGGCAGAATGGCCAGCAGTCCGCGACGGGCCTCGGTGGCGAACGCCTGAGCCGACTCGGGGCGGACATCGGGTGTCTTACCGAGTGATTGCTCGATCAACCTGCGTATCCCCGTGGGCAGGTCGTCCGGCAGCGGCGCCGGCACCTCATGGAGGTGAGCCATCGCCAGTCCAATGGGGCTGTCGGCCCGGAAGGGACGGTGGCCGGCCAGCATCTCGTAGCCCACGACGCCAAGCGAATACACGTCGCTGGCGGGACTCGTGCCGTGGCCGGCTGCTTGTTCGGGGGACATGTACTGCGCCGTGCCCACGACCTGGCCGACCGCAGTGACGGGCACCGAGTCGACCGCGCGAGCGATGCCGAAGTCGGTCACCTTCACCACGCCATCGGCCCGCAGCATCAGGTTGCCCGGCTTCACATCGCGGTGCACGACGCCGGCATCGTGGGCCGCCTGCAGCGCATCGCCGGTCTGGGCCAGGATCGACAACGCTTCGGCGAGCGGCACCACGGGCTGGCGGTGTAGGCGGTGCGACAGCGGCTCGCCGTCGACGAGCTCCATCACCAAGAAGGCGAACGGGCCGTCCTCGCCGTAGTCGTACACGCTGGCGATGCCCGGATGGCTGAGCCCGGCGGTGTGACGGGCCTCGGCGCGGAAGCGTTCGATGAACTCGTGAGAGTCAGCGAGCTCGGCCCGCATCACCTTGACCGCCACCGTGCGCCCCAGCACCTGGTCCGTGGCTTGCCACACTTCACCCATGCCGCCGATCGCGATGCGCCGGACGAGCTCGTAGCGATCGCTCAGCGTGGTCCCCGGCTCCAGCCGTGGCGCGGATCGTTCCTCGTTGTCCAACATGACCTCGGGACGGTACCCGATCGACCGCCCTGGCGAACATCGTCGGGCGGTTGCCGACGGCGGCGAAAGCTGTGCGGGGCCGCTCCGCTCTGCTGGCATGCTGGTCGGAGAGGCACACACCCCATGTCCGCTCCCCGAGATCCTTCGCCACGCGTCGAGTTGCGCGCGACTGTCGCCGAGCCGCTCGCGCGCGCCATGCGCTACCCGGAGGCGCTGCCCATCACCGCCCGACGCGATGATGTGTTGGCCGCGATCGGCGACAACCAGGTCGTGATCGTCGCCGGCGAGACCGGGTCGGGCAAGAGCACGCAGCTGCCCAAGTTCTGCATCGAAGGCGGGCGCGGGGTCAACGGCCTGATCGGACACACCCAGCCACGCCGGGTGGCAGCGCGCACGATTGCGGAGCGAGTCGCCGACGAGCTCGGCACCACGCTCGGCGGCGCGGTCGGGTACACGGTCCGCTTCAACGACCGCGTCGGCGACTCCACTCTCGTCAAGGTGATGACCGACGGCATCCTGCTGGCCGAGATCCAGCGCGACCGGATGCTGTCGCGTTACGACACACTGATCATCGACGAAGCGCACGAGCGAAGCCTCAACGTGGACTTCCTGCTCGGTTACGTGAAGCAGCTGCTGCCGCGCCGACCGGACTTGAAGCTGATCGTCACATCGGCCACCATCGACACTGCGCGGTTCTCGGCGCACTTCGGCGACGCACCGATCATCGAGGTCTCCGGCCGCACATACCCGGTCGAGATGCGCTACCGGCCGTTCGGGGCGTCGCTCGACGACGACATGGACGACGACCGCGATCAGGTCCAGGCGATCTGCGACGCCGTCGGCGAGTTGTCCGAAGAAGGGCCGGGCGACATCTTGGTCTTCCTCAGCGGTGAGCGTGAGATCCACGACACCGCCGACGCGCTGCGCAGTTTGGAGCTGCGCCACACCGAGGTCCTGCCGTTGTATGCGCGGCTGTCTTCCGCGGAGCAACACCGCATCTTCGAACCGCACACCGGACGCCGCGTGGTGCTGGCCACGAACGTCGCCGAGACGTCGCTGACCGTTCCCGGTGTGCGGTACGTGGTCGACGCCGGCACCGCCCGGATCTCGCGCTACAGCACTCGGCTGAAGGTGCAGCGGCTGCCGATCGAGCCGGTGTCGCAGGCATCGGCCAACCAGCGCGCCGGGCGCTGCGGCCGCGTCGCTGCCGGCATCTGCATCCGACTGTTCAGCGAGGACGACTTGGCGTCACGGCCCGAGTTCACCGAGCCCGAGATCCTGCGCACCAACCTGGCGTCGGTCATCTTGCAGATGACCGCGATCGGCCTCGGCGACCTCGCCGCGTTTCCCTTCCTCGACCCGCCCGACGGGCGAGCCGTCCGCGACGGCGTCGCGCTGCTCGAAGAACTCGGCGCCATCGAGCCCGAGCAACCCGCCGACAGCCGCCGCTTGACCAAGACCGGCAAGCGCCTGGCGCGCTTGCCCGTCGACCCGCGCCTTGGCCGAATGGTGCTGGAGGCCGAGCACCACGGATGCGTCCGCGAGGTGATGATCATCGCCGCCGCGCTCTCCATCCAGGATCCCCGCGAACGCCCGGCCGACAAGCAACAGGTGGCCGACGAGTTGCATCGTCGCTTCGCGGTGGAAGGATCGGACTTCTTCGCATTCGTCGCACTGTGGGACCACCTGCGCGCCAAGCAGCAGGAACTGTCCTCGAGCCAGTTCCGCAAACTGTGCCGCAACGAGTTCCTCAACTACCTGCGCGTCCGCGAGTGGCAGGACCTCTACCGCCAGTTGCGTGAGGCCACGGCGGGTGTCGGGCTCACTGCGGGCACGACGACGAGCCACCCCGATCGTGTGCATCAGGCGCTGCTTGCCGGACTGCTCTCGCACCTCGGCGTCCGCGAAGGCGACAGCCGCGAGTTCCGCGGTGCGCGCAACTCCAAGTTCGTCATCGCTCCCGGCTCGGTGCTGGGCAAGCGCCCACCGAAGTGGATCATGGCCGCCGAACTCGTCGAGACGAATCGACTCTGGGCACGTGTCGCTGCCGCCGTGCAGCCGGAGTGGGCCGAGCGCACCGGTGCCCACCTCGTCAAGCGTTCGTACGGCGAACCGCGCTGGGACGCCCGCCAGGGCCGCGCCGTCACGTCAGAGCGCGTCACGCTGTACGGGCTGCCGATCGTGACGGCCCGCACCGTTGGTTACGACCGTGTCGACCACGACGGCGCGCGAGACATCTTCATCCGCAACGCGCTCGTCGAAGGCGACTGGACGACACGGCATACCTTCTTTGCCGAGAACCAGGCGTTCATCGCCGAGGTGCGCGCCCTGGCCGACCGCGTCCGCCGCTGGAACCTGGTCGACGACGACACGGTGTTCGCGTTCTACGACCAACGTGTCGGCCGCGAGGTCGTCTCGGCGCGACACTTCGATCAGTGGTGGAAGCGCGAACGAGCTGGACATCCAGACCTGCTGCGGTTGACCATGGAAGCGCTGACGGACGGCGGACGTGCGCTCGACATCGCCGACTATCCCGACGAGTGGCGGCGCGACGACCTCACGTTCGCCGTCACGTACCGATTCGCACCGGGAGAGGTCGGCGACGGCGTCACCGTGCACGTGCCGATCACCGTGCTCAACCGGGTGACCAGCGATGGCTTCGACTGGCATGTACCCGGCTTTCGCGACGACCTGGTCGCCGCGCTGGTGAAGACACTGCCGAAGGCGCTGCGGCGCAACCTCGTCCCGCTGGCCGAGTCGTCCGCCCGCGCGGCCGCGGCCATCGATCGCAGCGCGCCCAGCATCGTGTCGACGTTGGCCGACGTGGTGTCGACCATCGCCGGCGAGCGGATCAGGGCAGGTGATTTCGACGCCCGCCAGGTGCCCGACCACCTGCGCGTGACGTTCTCGATCGACGGAGACGACGGCCGGCCGATCGCCGTCGGCAAGGACCTCGACGCGCTGCGCACGTTGATCGGTGGCCGGCTGCGAGCGGCGATCGCCGAGGCCGCGCCGAGCATCGAGCGCACCGGTATCACGACATGGGACATCGGTGACCTGCCTTCTGTCATCGAGACCGAGCGCAGTGGTCACGTCGTGCGTGCTTACCCGGCGCTGCTCGACGACGGCGACAGTGTCGCGATCCGGGTCTTCACCAAACCCGAGATCCAGACCAAGATCCATCGCGGCGGCGTGCGCCGGTTGCTGCTCCTGAACGCGCCGGCCGCCCGCCGCGCACTCGAGCGCGATGTGCCCAACGCGGTGAAGCTCGCGCTCGGTCGCCGTGGCGACCTGTCCCTGGCCCGGCTTGTCGACGACTGCGTCGTGGCCGCCGCCGACCAACTGATCGACGACGGTGACGGTCTTCCCTGGGCATACGCCGCGTTCGAGCAACTCCTGGCGCGGGCCCGCGGCGGCCTGACGGAAGCGACCGCGCGTGCGCTGCGATCGGCGTGCGTCGTCGTCGTCGCCGCAGCGCGGGTCGACGAGCGCTTCGACCGGCTGATCACGTCCACCGTGCAGCCCTCGGTGCACGATGCCCGCGCCCAGTTGGATCGCCTGCTCCGACCTGGATTCGTCGCCGCAGCAGGCACAGCCCGGCTCGGCCATGTGCTGCGCTACGTGCGGGGCATCGAGCGGCGACTGGAGAAGCTGCCCGAAGACCCCGTCCGCGACCAGCAGCGCACACGCGAAGTGCGCGAACTGGAGCAACGCTACGCCCGCTGGGTCGAATCCTTGCCGCCGAGCAAGGTCACGCAGCCTGTGGTCGAGCTCGGCTGGATGCTGGAGGAGCTGCGCGTCAGCTTGTTCGCGCAGTCACTCGGAACCGCCGTGCCGGTCAGCGCGCAACGAGTCACTCGCGAGTTGGCCCGGCTGGAATCCGCGCTCGGGTGACCGTCGCCTGCGAGACATCTCGTCCGACCACCTTCAACCGCGGTGGCTAGCGTTCACAGCATGATCGGGGCATCGTTCGAGCGGGAGTTGTGGGCTCGCTACGAGACCATCCACGCGGTGACCTACTTCGCCGAGGCGTGCAAGCAGGCCGCGACCGACGCCGGCGCACGCGGGTACTGGATGGGCTACTTCGGCTTTCGGGCCGCGCCGATGGGGCCGGTCGCGCCAGGCGTGGTCGAGGCGACGTTCTTCAACTTCGCGCCCTCGATCGTCGTTCATGCCGTGCCCGACGTGTGGACCTACTGCGATCCGGCGGCACTGCTGCAGGCGCGGGCGTCGTCCGCTGCGGCGGTGTTGCGCACGGCGAGCACCACCGTTGATGCCGTGGCGGCGCAGCTGGACGAGACGCTGTCGTCGCTGCTTGCAACGCAGCACGGCGGGGGAATGGCGCTCTTCGCGGCCAATCGGGATCTGCCGCTGCCGGACGATCCGGTCGAGCGGTTGTGGCAGCACACGACGTCACTGCGCGAGCATCGCGGCGACGGCCACATCGCCGCGCTGGTCGCCGAGGGCATCGACGGTTGCGAGGCCCACATCCTGATCTCCGCCGACGGAGGGACACCACAGGAACGCATCCGCAACAGCCGCGGCTGGACCGAGCACGAGTGGGGCGCCGCCGTCGATCGGCTGCAGTCGCGCGGCCTGCTCGACGGCACAGCGTCACTGACCGTCACCGGCCAGGCGGTTCGCGATCGCGTCGAGACCATCACCGACCGCCTCGCCGGCCGCGCCACTGCCTCGCTGTCGGACGAAGCCCGCGCCGGCCTTCTCGCCGCCCTCGACCCGATCGCCCGCGACGTCGTCGCTGCCCAGATCATCTCCTTCCCGAACCCCATCGGCCTCGCCCCCCGCTGACCACACTCCACCCACGCGTGCCTGTTGTGTGTATCCCGCTCCACGTCCCGCCCACGCGCCGCCGTTTCGTGTGCCCGAACTCACGTCTCGCCCACGCGCCGCTGTTTCGTGTGCCTGAGCTCACATCTCGCCCACGCGTGTCCCACAGGTGGTGGCCCACACGCCCCGCCCGCGCGCGGCCCTGACGTGTGCCCGAACTCACATCTGGCCCACGCGCCGCTGTTTCGTGTGCCTGAGCTCACATCTCGCCCATGCGTGTCCCACAGGTGGTGGCCCACACTTCCCGCCCGCGCGCGGCCCTGTCGTGTGCCTGAGCTCACATCTCGCCCACGCGTGCTTTGTGTGTGTGCTTTGGGTCGCGTTCGGTCCACGCGTGGGCTGGCGCAGCGGGCGCACCGGTTTGACCCGGCGCCACGCCGGAGTGGTCAGGGGGTCTCCAACTCCGGCGTGGCGTCCGGTGCACACATCGTCACCAATACCCGACCAAATTGGTCAGGTATTAGGTTGCGTCGAACGTCACGTGGTCAGCGCGAGCTTCAACTCGTCGCGGATGGCCTCGTGATCCCGAGCTGGGATCTGACGCGCGGCACCGGTGCGGCCTGCGCGCTGCACGTAGAACACGTCGATGATCTCGTGACCGAGCGTGGCCACCGTGGCCGAACGAATGTCGAGATCGCGAGCGGCCAAAGTGGCGGCCAGCCGGTAGAGCACTGCGATCGCGTCCGGCGCACGCACGTCGATCATCGTCATCGATTCGGATGCGTCGTTGCTGATCAGCACCTCCAGCCGGGGCGGCGCAGCAGCGATGGCTCGGCGGTGGGCGCGGCTGTACGAGCGGATCCGCTGGCCGATCCTGCTACCGATGTCCACCGTCCCGGCGATGATGCCGCGGAGATCGGCCTCGAGCCGCGACCACTCCGGGCGCACGCTGGTAGTGGTATGCGGCACGCGGAACTGGTCCACGGCGATCCCGTCCGTACTCGTCCACGCCTGCGCGCTGACCACGTCGATGCCGTGCACGGCGAATGCTCCAGCGATCTTGGAGAACAGGCCGCGCTGGTCGGCGGCTGCGACGACCCAGACGTCGAACACGCCGTCGCGCTCGTGGCGAGTTCGCAGGTCGCCGGTGCGACGCACCTCGGCGAGCACATCGCCGAACCGTTCGTCGAGGGACACTTGTTCGCGCTGTTGCGGTCGACCGTCGAACACGGCCGAGACAGCGCGCACCAGTTCATCGATCAGCGACTCCTTCCACGACGACCACGCCGACGGACCGGTGGCCAAGCTGTCGGCCTCGGTGAGCGCTCGGAGCAGACCGAGCCGGGTCTCGTCGCCGACCAGCGCTGCCACGTTCTCGGCCGTGCGCGGGTCGCTCAGGTCGCGGCGCGTCGCTGTCTCGGGGAGCAGGAGGTGGTTCTCGACGAGCCCGCGGATCACGTCGACATCGGCCGCCTCGAAGCCCATTCGCGGTCCCATCAGGTCGACGAGCTCGACACCGATCTCAGTGTGGTCGCGTGGAAAGCCCTTTCCGAGGTCGTGCAGCAACGCCCCCATCAGCAGCAGGTCGGGTCGGGCCACGTCGCGCACAAACGCACCGGCATTGGCGACGGTCTGCAGCAGGTGGCGGTCCACCGTGAACGTGTGGAACGCGTTGCGTTGGGGCAGGTTGCGCACGTGTCGCCACTCCGGCACCACCTTGCTGAAGAGCTCGTAACGCTCCAGCGCCTCGACCGAGTCGACGAGGTGGGACCCCGCTCCGAGCAGGCTGACGAGCGCCTGGCGAGTGCGCTCGTCCCACACGGCATCGTCGTCGTCGGTGGTGATGCCCGACAGGGCGACGAGCGCGCGGCGGCTGATCGGGTAGCCGGCATGGGCGGCCGCGGCGGCGACTCGCAGGATCAGCGACTGGTCCACCTCGGCGAGATCGAGGTTCACGTGCACTTCGTCGTCGATCACCGTCACGCCCGGACGAAGGGTGGCCGTCGGGCGCGACGCCGGTTGGTTGCGGCCCTTGCTGCGCACGGTGCGCAGGGCGCGGTCGATGCGCGACCAGAAGCGCTCGCTGATCCAGTCGATCGAGTGCGCGGCCTCCGCCACGCGTCCCATCAACACGTCGGCATCGGCGTAGCCCAACGCTTCAGCCACCGCATCTTGATCCTGCAGGAGCAACACGTTGGTCGACTTGCCGGTCAGGCGGTGCAGCTCACACCGGATCGCGAGCAGCGTCTCGGCCGGCCCGGCCAGGTCCTCGACCGGAGACTCCAGTGCGTCCGAGATGTCCTGTCGGTCGACGGCGAGTGCCCACCGAATCCCGTCGTAGTCGCGCAGCCCACCCTGGCCATCCTTGAGATCGGGCTCCAGCAGCGAGGCGACATCGCCGGTGCGTGACCAGCGTTCGAGCGTGACGGTGCGCAGCTGTCCGAGCCAGTGTGACGAGCGTTTGCGCCACTGCTCGAGCGCGCTACGTTGCATCTCGACCGGATCGGCGTCGCCCCCGGCAAGGGTGCGAGTGCGCAGAATCGCGGTCGCGGTGACGAGGTCGCCCGACGCCAGCGCCAGCAACGACTTCACAGAGTGCGCCGCCGGACTGAGCTTCACGCCTGCGTCCCACATCGGGTACCACAGCGTCTCGGCGATGTCGCGCACGTCGGACGGCGCCATCCGCTGCGGGTGCAGCAAGACGACGTCGATGTCGCTGCCCGGGCACAGCAAGCCGTTGGCGTAGCCGCCGGTGGCGATGATCGACCAGCCATCGGGGAGCTCGGCGCCGAGCGCGTCGAACCAGCCGTCCATCTGGTCGGACAGGCGGCGCGCCAGACTGCGTCCGGACAGGTCGTCACGGGCGATCAGCTCGCTGCGTGCACGTCGCACGAAGGCCCCGTCGATCGTCTTCGCCACCACCGGGTCAGTCTCCCACGATGGTGTGTCAGCGACAGGGGATGCGCGGCGGGTTACGACGCCGGTTGGCGGGGCTTGAGATCCTGGCTGCGGAGCTCGGCCAGACGCTCTTGCAGGAACGAGAAGGCAGTGCGGTCGTCGGACAGGATCACGTCGTCCGCGGGATGCAGGAACAACGGCAGCGACAGGCGCGAGCGGGTGGCACTGTCGCCGGTCGGGTTCATCACCCGGTGCGTGGTGGACGGGTAGTAACCGCCGCTGGCCAGCGAGAGCATGTCGCCGCAGTTGATGACCAGGCTGCCGAAGTCGCACGGCACGTCGTGCCAGTTGCCGGCGGTATCTTTGACCTGCAGTCCGGGCTCGTTCGCGGCGGGCAAGACGGTGAGCAGGTTGATGTCCTCGTGAGCCGCCGCACGCACGGCACCCTCGGGCTCGGCACCGGTCAGCGGCGGATAGCGCAGGACGCGGAGCAACGTGCGATCACTTCCGTCGACCATCTCGTTCAGCGGCCGCGAGAAGCGTGCCCCGACCTCGGGTGGCGTGTTGGCCTCGACCCAGCCGAGCAGCGTCTTGGCGATCTCTTTGGCCTGCGCCGCGTACTGCTGCGCTGCGTCGCTGACTTCGTTCGGGTAGCGACCCCACGGATACACGTGGAAGAACTCCTTGATGTCGCGGATCGTGTTGCCCTTCGCCGTCTCGGACACGTCGGGGGCAAAGTAGCCGTCCTGGTTGTCGTCGCTGTACCGGTACGCGAACTTCGCCTCGGACGAGTAGAACTCGAGCCACTCGTCATAGATCCGCTGCACCAGCTGCTGCGGTAGCGGATGGTTGATCAGCACCGCGAAACCCGTTTCGTGCAACGACTTGGTGAAGCGCTGGGGGGCATCTGCAGCCGTGTAGTCGACGACGTCCACGTTCACATCAACGTTCATGGGGCCACGCTACCGCTCGACGTCAGTCGGGTGTCCGCACGAGAACGACCGGGCAACGGCTGTGGTGGGCAACGTAGTTCGAGACCGATCCGAGCAGCAGCTCTTTCAGTGCGCCGCTGCCGTGCGAGCCGACGACGAGCAGGTCGGCGTCCTTCGCGCAGGTGACCAGCTCTTCGCCGGCGCGGCCCTCGGGGGTCAGCACCTTGTAGACGAGGCCCGACTCGGCGAGCCCGGACTCGTGGATCAAGTGGTCGGCGGTGGTCTTGG
Source organism: Actinomycetes bacterium (assembly GCA_031410915.1). Taxonomy (GTDB): domain Bacteria; phylum Actinomycetota; class Acidimicrobiia; order Acidimicrobiales; family Ilumatobacteraceae; genus WLMZ01. The sequence continues at coordinate 22,698 of JANNZY010000010.1, read as the reverse complement.
CCGTCGCAACGAGTGTCTCGGTGTCGGGCATCGGCACGATGATCGGCTCGGCGGCGGCGACGACGGGATGGTTCCACGTCACCACGACGTCGAGCTCGGCCTTGCGCAGCCTGGCCTCCTCGATCGCCCACCGGAGGGCGGCCTTCGACGGCGCTGACTCATCGACGCCCACCACGATCCTGCTCACCGTCGACCTCCTCATCCAGCCCGCCGGCGTCGGCAGGAGTGGCCGCTATGTTCCCACGTCTGTGCGGGCCGAAACGCCGTCCGGCACCGACCGCAGGAACCGGCGACGGCGTGTCGACGGCATGTGCGACGATGACGCCTGTGGCCCTCTCCCAGATCGACCGGCGGATCATCGCCTTGGCCGTCCCGGCGCTCGGAACGCTGGCCATCGAGCCGTTGTACATCCTGGTCGATACCGCCATCGTCGGACGGCTGGGCACCGATCCACTGGCCGGGCTGGCGATCGCGGCGATCGTGCTGCTCACCGTGTCATCGCTGCTGATGTTCCTGCAGTACGGAGTGACGGCCGACGTCGCCCGATCGATCGGAGCGGGAGATCATGAGCGAGCTCGCCTGCTGGGAACCGATTCGGCGTGGTTGGCCGTCATCCTCGGAGTGCCGCTCGCCGCGCTGCTCGTCGTTCTCGCCCGCCCGCTCGCGCGGCTTCTCGGCGCGCACGGACCCGTGCTCGATGCCGCGACGACCTACCTGCGGATCGCTGCGATCGGATTGCCGTTCGTCTTCGTGACGTTCGTCGGCCATGGCGTGATGCGCGGCGTCAACGATCTGCGCCGACCGTTGATCGTGGTGATCGTGGCCAACGTCGTCAACGTCGTGTTGGAGCTGATCGTCGTCTACGGGTTCGACATGGGCGTCGCCGGCTCGGCGTGGAGCACGACGATCGTGCAGATCCTGGCCGCTGCCGCGTTCGTCTGGATCATGCGCCCACAGCTGGCGCGGATCGCGCCGAGGTGGACACGGCTGAAACCGATCCTGAAGCGCGGCACGCAGCTCGGCATGCGCAGTTTGGCGATGCTCGCCGCGTGGGTCTCGCTCACTCGAGTCGCGGCCACGGTGGACACGCCGACGCTGGCCGCGAATCAGATCGTGCTGCAGCTGTTCACGTTCCTGGCGCTCGCGCTCGACGCGCTGGCGATTCCGGCGCAATCGCTGGTGGCGGGAGCACTCGGCGGCCACGACCGCGAGCAGGCGATGGCCGTTGGACGTTCCACGATGCGCCTGTCGCTCTGGGTCGCGGCTGGTTTTGCCGTCGTCCTCGCCGCAACGAGCCCGATCGTGGCGCACCTGTTCACCGGCGATCGTGCCGTCGTCAGCCGTGCTGCGGCCGGCCTGGTGATCCTGGCCGTGATGCAGTTCCCCGGTGCCGTCGCGTTCGCACTGGACGGGGTGCTGATCGGCGGGCATGACGCCCGCTACCTGGCCCGGGCCGCGATCGTGAACCTCGGGCCGTTCGTACCCTGCCTGGTGATCGTTGCAGTGCATCCGTCACTCGGCATCGGCGGGCTGTGGGGAGCGCTCCTCGTGTGGATGTCGATGCGGGCCTGGATCAATCTGCGCCGCTTCCGCTCGCAACGGTGGATGGACGTGCACACCGACGCCGTTGCCGCGCCAGTCTGATGCCTTCCGGCCCGGCCGACGGCCGCGGATAGGGTCGCTCACATGACCTCGCTCATCGATCCGTTTCCCGCGCTGAACGTTGGCCCTACCGAATCAGGCTGGTCGCGGACCATCACCGAGATGACCTTGGATCAGCTGTCGCCCGGCGACGTCGTGGTCCGGGTTCAGTACTCGTGCATCAACTACAAGGACGGTCTGGCGAGCACTGAGAAGGGTCGTGTCGCGCGCATCTCGCCACTCGTGCCCGGCGTGGACCTGGCGGGCGAGGTCGTCGTGTCCACCACCGACGACGTGCGGGTCGGTCAGCAGGTGGTGGTTCACGGCTACGACCTCGGCGTGGCCCATCACGGCGGATACGCCGGCTTCGCACGTGTGCCCGCGGCATGGGTGATCGCGCTGCCATCGACGCTGGATGCCCGCCAGGCGATGATGATCGGCACCGCCGGGTTCACCGCAGCCGAGTCCGTTGCCGCGCTCGAGCACCACGGTGTGAATCGCGATTCCGGCCCAGTGCTCGTGACCGGAGCCACCGGTGGTGTCGGGTCCGTCGCGGTCGGCATCCTGGCCAAGCAAGGCTTCGAAGTTGTCGCCAGCACCGGCAAGCCGGACAGCGCAGGCTGGTTGCGCGACCTCGGCGCGACGGACATCATCTCGCGCGACGAGACCTCGGCCGAATCGAAGCGCCCGCTCGAAACCGAGCGTTGGGCCGGCGCAATCGACTGCGTCGGTGGCTCGACGCTGGCGTACGTCATCCGCACCTTGCGCTACGGCGGTGCGGTCGCGGCCAGCGGCCTGACCGGCGGCGGCGACCTGCCGACCACTGTCTTTCCGTTCATCCTCCGTGGTGTGAGCCTGCTCGGGATCGACAGCGTGCAGACGCCCATCGAGATCCGCCGCGACCTGTGGCGCCGCCTGGCCACGGACCTCCGCCCGCCACAGGTCGACGATCACACACCGGACGTGATCGGCCTCGCCGGCCTCCCGGCCGCACTCGACAAGATCCTGGCCGGCGGCATGGTCGGCCGAACCCTCGTCGACCCCTGGCAACCCTGACAAGCGGACCCCCCACAGTTCCGTGGAGTGGTGGCACCCCCACAGGGGGGTCGGACGCTGCGCGGAACTGGGGGTGAGGGTGAGATCAGACGACGATGTTGACGGTGCGGCCGGGGACGACGATGACCTTCTTCGGGGTCGACCCGTTCAGCGAGTTGCCGACCTTCGGGTCGGCCAGCGCAGCGGCTTCGACGTCGGCGTCCGATGCGTCGGCGGCGACCACGATTCGGCTGCGGAACTTGCCGTTGACCTGAACCGGCATCTCGATGGTGTCGGCGATCAGCAACGCCGGATCGGCGACCGGGAACGGCTCACGGATCAACGACGACGTGTGGCCGAGCTTGGCCCACAGCTCCTCGGCGACGTGTGGGCACAGCGGCGCGATCATCAACACCAGCGGCACGGCGACATCCGCTGGGCACGCGCCGAGCTTGGTCAGGTGGTTGTTCAACTCGATCAACTTCGAGATCGCGGTGTTGATGCGGAGCCCGTCCATGTCGGCGCGCACGCCGTCGATGGTGCGGTGCACGAGGCGCATCGTGGCGGGGTCGGCCGCCGGTCCGACGCGCAGCGCGCCGGTCTCCTCGTCGACCAGGTTGCGCCACAGCCGCTGCAGGAACCGGTACATGCCGACCACGTCTCGTGTCTCCCACGGACGTGACGCGTCCATCGGGCCGGTGCTCATCTCGTACAGCCGCAGTGTGTCAGCGCCGTAAGCGTCGTACATCTCGTCGGGCGAGACGGCGTTCTTCAGGCTCTTGCCCATCTTGCCCCACTCACGCGTGACAGGTTCGTCGCCGTGGAAGAACTGGCCATCGCGCTCGACGACCTCAGTAGCCTCGACGTAGATCTCGCGCGGGTCCTTGAACGCCGCAGCCAGGATCATGCCCTGGTTGAACAGGCGGTAGTACGGCTCGACCGAACTGACGTGGCCGAGGTCGAACAGCACCTTGTGCCAGAAGCGGGCGTACAACAGGTGCAGCACCGCGTGCTCGACGCCACCGACGTACAGGTCCACGCCACCGGGATGCCCGTTGCCCTTCGGGCCCATCCAGTAGCGCTCGACCTGGGGGTCGACGAACTGATTCTCGTTCGTCGGATCCAGGTAGCGCAGCTCGTACCAGCACGAACCGGCCCACTGCGGCATGACGTTGGTGTCACGGCGATATGACCGCAGCCCGTCGCCCAGATCCATCTCGACCTCGGTCCACCAGTCGAGCCGGTCCAACGGTGACTCGGGGTTGCTGAACTCGTCGTTCGGGTCGAACGTGCGCGGCGCGAACGAGTCGGTCTCGGGCAACACGACCGGCAGCGACTCGTCGGGCAGGCCGATCGGGCCGAGTTCGTCATAAACGATGGGGAACGGCTCGCCCCAATAGCGCTGCCGGCTGAACAACCAGTCGCGCAGCTTGAAGTTGACCGTGCCCTCGCCGCAGCCGTGCGCGGCAAGCCACTCGTTCGTCAACCGCTTGCCCTCGGCCACGGAGGACAACCCGTCGAGGGCGAGGCCGTCGGCGTTCGTCGAATGCACGTACGGCGCGTCACCGACGAACGCGAGCGGCCATGTGGACGTGTCCAGCGATGGGTCGATGCCGTGCTCGGCGAACCACGCCGCAGGTGGCTCCTGGATCGCCGGGATCGGCAGGTCGAACAGGCCGGCGAACTCGAAGTCGCGCTGGTCGCCGCACGGCACCGCCATGATCGCGCCGGTGCCGTAACCCATCAGCACGTAGTCGGCGATCCACACCGGGATCGAGACGCCGTTGACGGGGTTGATCGCGTACGAGCCGGTGAACACACCGGTCTTGGCCTTACCGACGTCCTGGCGGTCGACCTCCTTCTTCGCCGCGGCTGCGCGCTGATACTCGGTGACGGCCGCGGCCTGGTTCTGCGTGGTGAGACCGGCGACGAGGGGATGCTCGGGAGCGAGCACCATGAACGTCGCGCCGAACAACGTGTCGGGACGCGTCGTGAAGACCTCGATGTCGCCGGCGACGCTGGCAAAGCGCACGCGCGCGCCGTCGCTGCGGCCGATCCAGTTGCGTTGCATCGTCTTGATCGCGTCGGTCCAGTCGAGCAGATCGAGGTCGTCGATCAGCCGATCGGCGTAGGCGGTGATTCGCATCATCCACTGGCGCATGTTGCGCTTGAACACGGGGAAGTTGCCGCGGTCGCTGCGTCCGTCGGCGGTGACCTCTTCGTTGGCGACGACCGTGCCCAGGCCCGGACACCAGTTGACCGGGGCCTCGGACACGTACGCCATGCGGCGATCGTCGACGACGGCGCGTTGCTCGGCAACGGACAGCGACGGCCACGGCCGACCGTCTGGCGTCGCCTGCGAACCGGACTCGAGCGCCGCGATCAGCTCGCCGATCGGCCGGGCGCGGCCGGCGTCGGTGTCGTACCACGAGTTGAAGATCTGCAGGAAGATCCACTGCGTCCAGCGGTAGTAGCCGGGATCGGTGGTGTCGATGCTGCGTCGTGGGTCGTGGCTCAGCCCGAGCCGACGCAGTTGGCGGCGCATGTTGGCGACGTTCGACGCAGTGGTGATGGCCGGGTGCTGGCCGGTCTGCACCGCGTACTGCTCGGCGGGCAGACCGAACGCGTCGAAACCCATCGTGTAACAGACGTTGTAACCGGCCATCCGCTTGTAACGGCTGTAGACGTCGGTGCCGATGAAGCCGAGCGGGTGGCCGACGTGCAAACCGGTGCCGCTCGGGTACGGGAACATGTCCAGCACGAACAGCTTCTCGCGTCCCGCAACTCCCTCGGGATCGGCCAGCGGGCCGGCCGGGTTCGGTGCCTCGAACGCGCGGTTCGCCTCCCACCAGTCCTGCCAGCGGAGCTCGATGTCTTGGGCCAGCGTCGACGAATAGCGGAAGGGCGGGATGTCGGATTCGGCGTTCGCCATAGGGCTCCCACTCTACGAGCAGGGCGTTTCGAAGCCGCGGTCAGTTGCGGTCGGCCAGGGCGCAACCCGTGCGCCCCGACCCCCGCGAGTATCGTAAGCCCCGTCTATGGCACTGACCGACGGATCCATCATCGACCGCTTGCAGAAGGCCGCCGACCGGCCAACGGGGGTGCGCTTCGTCGGGGCCTCGGTGATGTCCGACGATGGGCCGAACTTCATGTCCTGGGCACAGATCCACGACGAAGCGCGAGCAGTTGGTGCTGCGCTCCAGGCCCGCGGGTTGGTCCCCGGTGACCACGTCGCGATCCTCGGGCCGACCAGCAGGCCGCTGATGACCATCATCCAGGGCTGCTGGCTGGCGGGCATCGCCAGCATGGTGTTGCCGTTGCCGATGAGAATGGCGTCGCTCGAGGCGTTCGTCGAGAGCACTCGCGGCCGCATCCAGCACGGCGACGCCAAGCTCGTGCTGATCGACGACGCGCTCGCCGCGTTCTACGAAGCCGGTCCCGGCGACCCGCCGATCGAGGCGATGGCCGCAGTCATGCCCGGACCGGGACATCCGACGGGCGATCGGCTGGAGTTGCCGCCGAACGATCCCGAGCGGCTCATCATCTTGCAGTACACGAGCGGTTCGACCAGCGAGCCGAAGGGTGTGATGATCCCCGATCGCGTGCTGACGGCGAACATCGATGCCTCGTGCGCCGCAGCCGAGCTCGGACCGGACGAGGTCATGGTCTCGTGGCTACCGCTCTACCACGACATGGGACTGGTCGGGTTCTTGTCGATCCCGATGACGAACGGATGCCAGCTGGTGCAGGCCGCGCCGCAGGACTTCATGGCCCACCCCGGTAATTGGATGCAGTGGATCAGCGACCACGGCGGCACGGCCACGGCCGGCCCGAACTTCTCGTGGGTGCTCGCCACGCGTGCGCTGAAGCGGATGGAAGGACTCGACCTGTCCCCGCTAACGCTCGCGCTCAGCGGTGCCGAGCCGGTCGATCCCGCCGCGGTCGAGGCGTTCGTGGCCGAAGCGTCGCGATTTGGGTTCAAGCCGGGCAGTGTGTTCCCGGCGTTCGGTATGGCCGAGGTCGCCATCGGCGGCGCGTTCCCGGCCCGCCATCGCGGCCTGCTGACCGACGACGTCGACCGCATCGTGCTCGAACGAGATCGGGTCGCGAAGGCCATCGACGTCACGCCCGACACCGAGGCCGATTCCGTTCGCCGGCTGCCGGTGCTCGGCCGCCCCGTGCCGGATCTGGAGATGCGCATCGTCGATCCCGACAGTCGCGAAGAGTTGGCCGAGCGTCACGTCGGCGAGCTGCTGATCCGCGGTACATCGGTCACGCCGGGCTACTACAAGCGGCCCGATGCAACGGCCGCGCTGTTCCACAACGGCTGGCTCTGTACCGGCGACCTCGGCTACATGCTGGACGGCGAGCTCGTGCTCTGCGGCCGGATCAAGGACGTCATCATCGTCGGCGGGCGCAACGTGTTCCCGGAGGACATCGAACGCGCCGTCGGCGGCCTGGATGGTGTGCGCGCCGGCAACGTGATCGCGTTCGGCGTCGAAGGCTACAAGGGCAAGGAGACCGTCATCGTCGTGGCCGAGGTCCGCACCGAGGATCCCGTCGGCGTGCGCGAGGCGATCCATCACCGCACCATCCAGGTCTGCGGCTTGCCGCCCCGCGACGTGATGCTGGTTCGGCCGGGCACGCTGCCAAAGACGTCGTCGGGCAAGTTGCAGCGGGCCAAGTGCCGCGATTTGTACATGAACGAAGAATTGGAGCTCGTATGAGAGTCGTCTACACCGATCGCCACCGGCTCCACGATCCCAAGGTGGCCTTCGAGACGTCGACGATGATGCCGACGTTCGAACACGTCGGCCGAGCCGACGCGATCCACGCCGTGCTCGCCGCCGACGACCGCTTCGAGTTCAGTGCTCCCGACGAGTGGGGCACGGCACCGATCACGGCCGTGCACGACGCGGGACTGGTGCGCTTTCTGTCCAGCGCGTGGCAGGAGTACCAAGACGTCGCCGGCCCGCACGCCGACGTCATGGCCGATGTCTTCTACCGGCCAGCGTTGCGCAAGGGAATGCCCGAGCGCGGCGAGCCGGCGTCGATCCTGGCCCGCTTCGGCTGGTGGTGCTTCGAGACCACGACGCCGCTCACGGTCGGCACCTACGACGCAGCGTGCTCGGCCGTTGACACAGCGCTCAGCGCGACGCAGTTCGTGCTCGATGGCGAGCGGTCCAGCTACGGCCTGTGCCGCCCACCGGGTCACCACGCGACCAGCGGTCTGTACGGCGGGTACTGCTTCTTCAACAACGCGGCGATCGCCGCCCATCACGTGGCTACGACGACCGGCACGAAAGTGACCGTGCTGGACGTCGACTACCACCACGGCAATGGCACCCAGGAGATCTTCTACGAGCGCGACGACGTGCAATACGTGTCGCTGCACGGCGACCCGACTCGCGCCTACCCGTGGAACGTCGGCTACACCGACGAGGCGGGCACCGGCCGGGGGAGTGGTGCCAATCTCAACATCCCGCTCGCGGCACGCACCGATGACGACGCCTACATCGAGGCGCTGGCCCAGGCGTTCGCGGCGATCGATGTTTTCGGTCCGTCCACACTGATCGTGTCGCTCGGTCTGGACACGTTCTTCACCGATCCGATCAGTGACCTCGCTCTCACGGCCGACGGTTTCGAACGCTGCGGACGTGCCGTCGGCGAGCTCGGCCTGCCGACCGTGGTGCTGCAAGAGGGCGGCTACGACGTCGCCGCGCTGGGCGACAACGCCAAACGCTGGCTGACCGGCCTGGCGGCAGCATGATCTGCGTCGGTGCTACGACGCCTTGAGGTCGTCGAGCACCTTGCTCCACCGGTCGGGATCGGTCTTGTACGGCGCGTAGAAGCTGATCCGCTGGATCACGTCGCCGTAGCGGCGGTGCAGCTCCGGCGCGATCGTCTCCGGCTCACCGACGACAGCGAAGGTGTTGAGGATCTCGTCGTCGATGACGTTGCCCATCTCGGCCCACTTGCCCTGCTTGCTGAGCGTGTTCAACTCGTCCTGGATGCCGCCCCAGCCGTGCAACTCCAAGACCGTGCGGTACGACGGCGTCGAGCCGTAGAACGCGATCTGCTGGCGTGTGCCGGCGGCGGCCGTGATCAGCTCCTCCTCCGTGCTGCCGGTGACCACGAAGCTCGGCCCGATGACCTCGAAGCCGTCCATCGTCTTGCCGGCCTTGGCCCGCCCGCGGGCGAGCGCCGGGATGGTGACCTCGCGCAGGTACTTCTCCGTCGTGAAGCCGTGGCAGATGAAGCCGTCGCAGACCTCCCCGGCGACCTCGGTCATCAGCTCGCCGACTCCGGCCAGGAAGATCTTCGGCACACCGAAGTCGCCGAGATCGGTCGAGTCCGGGGTGAAGAACGGGGTCATCAGGGTGTGCTTGTAGAAGTCGCCCCGGAAGTCCAGCTTGGCGCCGGTCAGCCAGGTGGCCCAGATCGCACGAATCGCGAGCACCATCTCGCGCATGCGCGGCGCGGGGTGGCTCCACTCCATGCTGAAGCGCTTCGTGATGTGCGGCTTGATCTGGCTGCCGAGGCCGAGGATGAACCGCCCCTTGGAAAATGACTGCAGGTCCCAGCCGATGTTGGCCAGCGTCATCGGGTTGCGAGCGAACGCGACGGCGATCGACGTGCCCAGCTCCAACGTCTCGGTGTGCTCGGCGGCGAGCAGCAGCGGAAAGAAGGGATCGTGGCTCGTCTCCGCCGTCCACGCGCCGGTGTACCCCGCAGCTTCCACTTCTTTGGCTTGCTCGCCGGCCTTGGCCAGGTTCGTGCCGATGCCCCCGTCGACCTTCATGTCGTCATGCCCCCTCGAGTGCGAGATCACTGCCCAGCAGGCAACGTAGTGCTGCGACGGCGTCAGGCGCACAGTCGGCGCGGCAGCCTCCCGCGCAATCCGTGGTCGAGAATGTGGCAGTTTCGTTGACAACTCGTTGAAAATGGACACCACGCTGGGACGATGAGTCTCGGGCGGGTCACGTTCGGTGGTCGACAATCGTCTGCAACGTTGCTCAAACCTTGCCCCACGGCGATGCCACAACCTGCTTTACTGAGCGTCATCAGTTGACTGCAGCGGGTGGTCAACCTAGAGAGGGTGGTTTGATATGCGGGCATACATCCAGTCCCACGCTGGCAAGGTGTTGACCGTCGTCGCGTTCGTCGCGGCGCTCGGCGCGCCGCGGAAGTGGGGGTGAAATCATGAACCAACGACGTCGCTTTTCGACGCACATCACTGCTTCGGGCTACCGCGCGGGGGCCGCTATCGGCACCATCGTGGCGCTCGTCGGGGCGCTCGGCGCGCCCTTCAAGTGGTAATGATTCTCGTCGGGCGTGGTGGGCAGCGTTGCCTGCCACGCCCCTGAGGAATTCACCATCATGACCACCACGCCGGAGCGCCGCACACGCCTCGAAACGCTCGACAAGTACATCGTCGCCGTCGCTGCTGCCGCAGTGGCGGCATTCGTCGCGGCTGCTGCCATCGACCTGCGGCTGTGGCGCGAGTCGGTGTCATTGCCCGCCGTGGGCCTGTTCGCGACGATGCTCGTGGTCGGCGAGATGCACAGCACCGGATGGCTGCGGCTGCGCAACGCCGGCGAGGTGACGGCCGGGTGGGCGTTCGCGTTCGCGATCCTCCTGCTCGGCTCGCCGCTGCTGGCCATGCTCTCGATGTCCGTGGCCAGTCTGTTGCCGGACCTGATCCATCGCAAAGGACTGCGTCGTACCGCCTTCAACGCGTCGCAGACCGTGCTGGCGTTGTTCGCAGCAACGGTCGTGCTGACGCTCAGCGGCTTCCACCGCCCGATCTCGATCACCGCCGACTACTCCGTTGGCTGGATGGCGGCAACACTCGGCGCCGCGGTTGCGATCTTCCTCTGCAACAGCGTGCTCACATGTGTGGTGATCGCGCTCAACCTCGGGGTTTCGATCACCTCGATCGTGCGCCGGGCCAGTGGTCTGTCGGTCTCCGCCGACGGCGCGCTGCTCGTCCTCTCCCCTTTGTTCGTGATCGCAGCCGACTTCAGCCTCGTCACCGTGCCGTTGCTCGGATTGATCGCGTTCCTCGTCTACAACAGCGCCCGTCAGGCGCTGGAGCGCGAGCATCGCGCCAGTCACGACCACCTCACCGACCTCCTCAACGCACCGGCATTCCACGATCACGTCAACGGAAACCTGGATGCGTCCCGTAGTCGCGACGCATGCGGATGCGTGTTGTTGCTCGACCTCGACGGGTTCAAGAACGTCAACGACCGCCTCGGCCACCAGACCGGCGACGAGGTCTTGCGCCAGGTGGCCGACCTGATCACCGGGTTCGCGGCGCGCGAGGCAATCGCCGCTCGGCTCGGAGGCGACGAGTTCGCAGTTCTGCTCCCTGATGTCGCGACCCTCGAGCAGGCGCTGGAAGCGGGTGCCGAGCTGGCCCGGCGGTTGTGCGCGCCGCTCGACATCAAAGGCTTCCCGCTGTCCACGTCGGCATCGATCGGTGCCGTGCTGCTCGATCGCTCGATCACATCGTCGGAGGAAGCACTCCGCCACGCGGACGAGGCGATGTACCGCGCCAAGCGGCAGCGCACGACCGTCGAGGTGTACATCTCCCAGGCCGCCACCGACATGAGCGGTGGGCGCATCTCGCTGCTGCCCGACTTGGCGCGTGCGCTCGAGCGCGACGAACTCACCCTGGCCTACCAGCCGCAGGTGCACGCCCGCACCGGAGCGGTGCACGCGATGGAGGCGCTCGTGCGCTGGGACCATCCGACGCTCGGTCGAATCATGCCGAACGACTACATCGGCTTGGCCGAGCACACCGACCTCATCGACGCACTCACCGTCCGCGTGTTGGAACTTGCCTGCCGTGACTCGCGCACGCTGAACGCCGCCGGCTCCCCGCTGCGCGTCGCCGTCAACATCTCGACCCACAACCTGCGCCAGCGTCACTTCCCCGAGACCGTGGCGCGCATCGTCGCCGACCACGGCGTCGATCCGTCGATGATCGAGCTCGAGGTCACCGAGAGCGCGTTTGCAATGCAGCAAGACGTCGTGCTCGACGTGATCGAGGGCCTGCGTGCGATGGGCTTCGGCCTGGCGATGGACGACTTCGGGTCCGGCTACTCGTCGTTCTCGCGTTTGCTCGAGACGCCCGTTCATGCGCTGAAGATCGACCGCTCGCTGATCAGTGACATCGCCGTCGACGATCGCAACTTCCTCGTCATCAAGACGATCCTCGACCTCTGTCGCTCGCTCGGTCTGACCTCGATCGCCGAGGGTGTCGAGAACATCGAGACGATCCATCAACTTGCCGCGATCGGCTGCGACCTGGTGCAGGGCTACGCGATCGCGCGGCCGATGGCGGTGGGCGATGCGGCCCGGTGGCTCGCCGATCGGCCGGCTGGAGTCGCGATGGCCATGGGAGGAGCGTTGTGATCATCCTCGTCTGCTCGTTGCTCGCAATAGCGTCCGTGCTGTTGCGTCGCGGCGACCTGCGTCGGTTGGGCACGCTGCCGATCCGCCACCGGTGGCTCGTGTGGGGCGCGCTCGGTGTTCAGACCTTGCTCGTCAGCGGCCCGTGGACCACACCGAACGTGTTCGGCCAGGTCGTGCACGTCGCCACCTATGCGATGGCGGCCGGGTTCGCCTTCGCCAATCGAGGGCTCCCCGGCGTCACGCTGATCAGCATCGGCGGCGCGCTCAACCTCGCCGCGATCATGGCCAACGGCGGCGTGATGCCCGCCTCGCCGGCAGCGCTGCGCAGCGCCGGGTATCTGGCCCACACTGGTTTCAGCAACTCCGGCGCGGTGCGCGACGCGAAGCTGGCCTGGCTCGGCGACGTGTTCTCGATTCCGGCCGGATGGCCGCTCGCCAACGTCTTCAGCGTCGGCGACATCGTCGTGGTGATCGGCATCGGCGTGCTCGCTCACGTGTGGTGTCTGCGCGAGCAGCCCGAGGTTGCGCTCGTCGAAGACGCGGTCGCACTCGCCGACCACTGACTGAAACCCCGCCGTCCTCGTGCTGATGTCCGCCGGCCGGTCAGGTTTCGTTCTGGTCGCGGAGGAACTGCTCGAACTCGGCAGCCAACTCGTCAGCGCTGGGGATGTCGGCGGCCGACATCGGGCCTGGCCCGCCGCCGGCGGTACTCGCCTCGTCGGCAGCGTCGAACAACGCCTCCAGCTGGCCCACCATGTTGCGGTGCTCGTCGTTGCCCGCGACCAGCTCGTCCAGCCGCTGGCGCTGGATGACAGCCTCGCGTCGTGCGGCCGCGCCGGAGAAGCGCACATCGGCGACGTCGCCGAGACCGGCCAGCAGGGCGACCGTCGCCGCCGGATACGCCATCGACGAGATGTAGTGCGGCACCTGGACCCAGATCCCGAGTGCCTCGATGCCGGCATCGTGGCAAGCGTGCTCCAACACGGCGGCTACGCCGGCGGGTACGTCGACGGAGTTCCTCAGCAGCGGCAGTGACGCGGCGATCGCCGCCGACGGTGTGGACAGCGACAGGCGCGACGGTCGAGTGTGCGGCGTCGCGAAGGGATATGAGCCCAGCGCAACCATCCGGCGTACGCCGAGTCGCGTCGCGAGGCCGGCTACTTCCGCGCCGAAGCGCCGCCAGGCCATGTCCGGCTCCGGACCGGTGAGCATCAACACGTCGTTGCCGTCCAGGTCGTGGCCGGCCTTGAGTTCGATGTCGGGCCAGGCGAGCCGGGTGTTGACGCCCTCACGCAGCTCCATCGTCGGCCGCCGGGCGCGGTAGTCGACGAACGTGTCACCGTCGAACGTGACGATGGTCGCCGCGTCGCTCTCGTCCTCGATCGCAGCCATCGCCGCCGCTGCGGCCGCGCTGGCGTCGATCCAGCCGGTCAGCATCACCACCATCACGGGCGCGACCAGCGTGGGCAGCTCGCCGCCGGCGATGGTGTAGGGCTCGTTCATCCGGCACGACCGAGGGCTGCCGCAGCCTGTGCCGCTGCGCCGTCGACCTGCATCTTGAACGGCAGCAGGTCGTCTGCGTTGCGCCGACCGAGTGCACCGCCGAGGTAACGGGCGTACACACCCTCGAGGATGCACGCCAGCTTCCAGTAGGCGAACGCGACGTAGAAGTCGAGATGAGTCAGGTCGGCACCGGTCTGCGCCCGGTACCGGTCGGCGAGCTCGGCGCGGTCCATGAACCCGGGCACTGTGGTGGCCGACCCGGTCCACGCCGACGCGTCGTCGTTCGGGCCCGTCCAGTAGACCATCAACAGGCCGAGGTCGGCCAGCGGATCGCCCAGCGTGCAGATCTCCCAGTCGAGCACGGCCACGACGTTGCCGTCGCCGTCGACCATGCAGTTGTCGAGGCGGTAGTCCCCGTGAACGATGGTCGCCGGCCCCTGCGCAGGGATCCGTCGCAGCAGTTCGTCGTGGACCTCGTCGACGGTGCTGAGCTCGCGCGTCTTCTGCGAGTTCCACTGCCCGTACCACCGTCGCAGTTGGCGGGCGATGTAGTCCTCGTGCTTGCCGAGCGTGTCCAAGCCGGCCGTCACGAGATCCACGCGGTGAATCGCGGCCATCGTGTCGACGATGCTCTCGCTGGCGCGGCGGCGGGCGTCGTGCGACAACACCTTCGTCGTCGCTGTGGAATCGCGCAAGACGTATCCCTCGACGAAGCCCATCACGTAGAACGGTGCGCCGTTGACTGCGGGGTCCGCGCAGAACCCCAGCGCCGGCGCAACCGGGACGGCGGATGTCTGCAACCCGGAGATGATTCTGAACTCGCGGCCCATGTCGTGTGCGCTCGCCAGGACGTGGCCCATCGGCGGTCGACGCAACACGAATCGTGTGCCGTCGACCCCGGTGACGGCGAAGGTCATGTTGGAGTGACCACCCGCGATCATGTCGAACGTGAACGGCCCGCGAGCGCCGCCGACGTTGGCCTGCAGCCACCCGGTCACGGACGGGACATCGATGCCGGGGGTGTCGTTCATCGACGGCACACCGTACCCGTCCTGCGGCCGGGAACTGCGTTCGCAGGGTGCCGGTATCCTGGCCACATGGCTGTTGATGTCACCGATGCAACGTTCCAATCCGAGGTCGTGGAGCGCTCCAAGACCACCGCCGTGGTCGTCGACCTATGGGCACCTTGGTGCGGTCCGTGCCGCACGATCGGGCCGATCCTGGAGAAGGTCACCGACGCGACGAACGGCCAGGTCGTGCTCGTCAAGGTCAACGTCGACGAGAACCCCGGCATCTCCGACGCGTTCAAGGTGCAGTCGATCCCGGCGGTCTACGCGCTGAAGGACGGCGCAGTGGTCGACGGATTCGTCGGGGCCTATCCCGAAGACGTCATCACCCAGTTCGTGCAGGGCCTGATGCCGAGCTCGCAGGAGACCGAACTCGCTCAGCTGATCGCCGCGGGCGACGAGGCCAGCTTGCGCAAGGCACTCGAACTCGAACCCGGCAACGAGGACGCCATCGTCGCCGTGGGTGAAATCCTCGTCGAGGACGGCCGTGGCGAGGAAGCCCTCGCGCTGCTCGCCCGCATCCCGGAGTCCGAGCGAACCCGCAAGGTCGCTGCGGCGGCTCGTCTCGGCCAGACGCCCGACGACGACCACGACGCCACGCTTGCCGCGCTGCTCGACAAGGTCAAGGCCGACGACGAAGCCCGCCAGCAGTTCGTCGACATCCTCGAACTGATGGGCAACGACGATCCACGTACGGCGGGTTACCGCAAGCAGCTCACCGCCCGCCTGTTCTGAACCGTCCGGTCAGGGCTGGCGGTCGGGACTGGCTGCGAGCGTGGTCAGGAACTGCACGACGTGGCGCGGAGTGGCGAGACGGTGCGCGGCCGCAGTTGGTCCCGCGCCGACTTTGACCGCGATGTCGTGATCGGCGAGCGACTGGAACACGTCCTCGTCGCTGCCGTCGTCGCCGATGAACAACGTCGTCGCCGGCTGCAACCGCTCACGGAGTCGACCGAAGGCGATGGTCTTCGACGTCGGGCGCACCGCCGCCTCGAGCACCATCTTGCCGCGATGCAGCGTGATCGCGCCGAGACCCTGCAAGACGGGTTCGATGTCGGCCAACGCTTGCAACGCTCGCGCCGGGTCGGCCTGGCGCACGTGCAACGCGACAGCGAGCGGCTTGTGCTCGATCCACGCGCCGTCCAGATCGTCGGCGACGCTCAGCATCGCGTTGATCGTCGCCTGCAGCAGTCGCTCCTCGTCGTCGCTGCGGGCATCGATCTCCGACCCCGCTTCGGCCCCGTGTGAGCCGAGCAGCATCACTCGCTCGGGCAACTCGAACTTGTGGCGCAGGTCGTGGAGCGGACGGCCGGACACGACGGCAACCATCACGCCGACCCGGTCGGCCAGTGCCTCCAGTGCCTCGCGGGCGTGGGGTTCGAGCGCCGAGTCCTCCGGCCGGGACACGATCGGCGCGAGCGTGCCGTCGACGTCGACGCCGACGAGCCACGGGCGCGGCAGCGCGTTGACCCGCTCCGCCAGCGCCAGCGAATTGTCGTCGTGCGTCGTGTGCGTGGGGTCGGTTGCTTTCGCCGTTGGTTGATCAGGCATGACTCGGGACCTCCGTCACTGCGGCGAGGAACGATTGCGCCCATTCGTGGACGTCGTGCGCGGTGACCACATCGCGCAGGCTCGCCATCCGGCGCGCGGCTTCCTCGGGCGACATCTCCAGCGCCGTGTTCATCGCGCTGACCAGCGCGTCGGGGTCGTACGCGTTGACCTGCAGGGCATCGGTGAGCTCGCCCGCTGCCCCGGCGAACTCGCTGAGGATGAGGATGCCGCGACCGTCGGTGTGTGCGGCAACGAACTCCTTGGCGACCAGGTTCATGCCATCTCGCCGCGGAGTCACCACCATCACGTCGGCGGCCAGATAGAGCGGCACGAGGTCGGCCAGCGAGAAGCTGCGACGCAAGTAGTGCACGACGGGATGTCCGATCGACGAGTAACCGCCGTTGATGTCGCCGACGAGCTGTTCGACTCGGTGGCGTTCCTCGACGTAGCTCTCGACGCCCTCGCGTCCCGGCACTGCGACCTGGATCATCACGAGCGGCGCGTTGTCGGCGTCGGCCCACGGCTGACCGCGCGACTCGAGCAACTGGCCGAAGCTGGCCAGGCGCAGGTCGATGCCCTTGGTGTAGTCCAGCCGGTCGACGCCCAAGAACACGGCGTCGGGATCGCCGAGGCGGCGACGGATCTCTGTGGCCTTGGCCTGCAGCTCCGGGCGTGACGCGAGCTCTTCGATCTCGGCGACGTCGATGCTGACGGGGAACGCACCGACCAGGACCCGGCGACCATCGTCGGTGACGACGGTGTCCTCAGCAGTGTCGGTGTTCAGCAGCCGCTTGGCGAGGGCGACGAAGTTCTCAGCGCCGACCGGCCGCTGGAACCCGATCAGGTCCGCGCCGAGCAGGCCGAGCAAGACCTCTTCGCGCCACGGCATGCGCATGAACAACTCCTGCGGCGGAAACGGGATGTGCAAGAAGAACCCGATGCGAATGTCCGGGCGTTGCTCGCGGATCATCGCCGGCACCAGCATCAGGTGGTAGTCGTGCACCCACACCGTGCCACCGGGTGCGACCTGCTCGGCGGCGGCGTCGGCGAACTTGCGATTGACATCGCGATACACGGCCCAGCTCTCCGGGTCGAAGTGCGACTCGCGAATCGCGTCGTGGAACAGCGGCCACAGCGCATCGTTGGAGATGCGTTCGTAGTAGTGCGTGAACTCGCTCTCGCTGAGCGGGACGGGAACGAACTCGATGCCTTCGACCTCCTCCGGGTGGGGCAGGTCGGTCATGCCGTCGAGTTGGCGGGAGTCGTCATCGGAACCGGTATCGCCGGCCCACCCGACCCACGCGCCGTGTTGGGCGCGCACCACGCCGAGCAGGGCGCGCACGAGGCCGCCCGGACTCGTCTGCCATTCGTCACCGACTCGCTGTATCGGCAGGCGGTTGGCCACCACGACGAGGCCGTGTTGCTGCTCCGGGCGCGTTGCGTCGTCCACCATCAACTGTCCATCCATCCATCGCGTCGAGTCCACATGCCAGGGGCGTGGGTTCCCGGTGCGAGTTGTTCCGAGACGTGACGAACCTTACAGGCAGTCGCGGAGTGCTCGTCCGAAGACCGAGCGTGACCAGGGGTTCGTTGGATGCGACGGGCGAGTGTGGGACAGCGGCGCGTCGGGTCGCGATATGGTGGTTCATGCCCATCGAACAGCGCGACGGATACCGGCTGTGGGTCGGCGGCCCCGTGCCGAAGGGCAGCGACGGCGTCACCATCGGCGCCACGATCATCGTCCGCCACGGCCACGAGAACTCGCCGTACCTGCTTCGTCACGAGCAGGTCCACGTCCGGCAGTGGCGACGTCACGGAGTGGTCGGATTCGGCGTTCGGTACTTCAGTGCATACGCAGTCTGGCGACTGCGGCTGAAGGGACACAAGGGCGCGTACCACCGCATCCCGCTCGAGATCGAGGCCGACTGGGTGGCTCGCCGCTCGCTGGCCACCGCCGTGCCAGCGCACGATCTCGCCGACGCCGCGCACTGATTGCCGGGCCGCCGGCCCTCGGCCACTCTTGCGCTGTTCGTGAGCCGGTGCTGTTGCACGCTTCGTGCAGTCTCTGGGATTCGCTGAGTCGTGGCCCGCTGACGGTCGTTATCGTGCACCCGGTCTTCCCCCAGACGTCGTGAACCCGGTGGCCCGCTTGCAGCGTGGCCCGGCTTGGTCGTGGATGGTACGGGAGGGTCGATGCACGAACTGCCGATTCGGCCGTTGCCGCCGCGCTCGCTCGCGGCAACCGCCGGAGAGTGGCTGCGCTGGGTCGGACCGGCGCGGCTCGTCGTCGGCGCGATCGCCGTCGTGGGTGTCGGCGCCGGTGGCTTCTGGCTGTTGCGCACGCCATCGCCACCGGTCGAGTCGGCATTGCCGTTCGCGTCTGCCACGACCACCACGGTCTCCTCGTCGGCGGTACTCGTCCCCGACGTCGAGCAGGCCGCGACCACCACGGTGCTGCTCGAGCAGGCGAACGTCGTGGTCTACGTGGCTGGCGCAGTCCTCGTGCCGGCCGTCTACGAGTTGCCGACGGGGGCCCGGGTCACGGACGCAATCGCAGCAGCGGGTGGGCTGACCGCCGACGCCGACACCGACGTCTTGAACCTGGCAGCTGCGGTCCGCGACGGCGATCGGGTCTTCGTGCCGCGTGTCGGCCAGCCGGTGCCGGTCGCAGTCAACCCGACGGGTGGTGGGGGTGCGTCGGCCGGTTCGGGTGGCGACTCCGCGGTGGCGTCGGTTCCAGTCGACCTCAACACCGCGACGGTCGAGGCGCTGGACGCGCTGCCCGGTGTGGGCCCGTCGACGGCAGCGGCCATCGTCGCCCATCGCGAGCGCGACGGGCCGTTCCTCACCGTCGACGATCTGCTCGACGTGCGTGGCATCGGCCCGGCCAAGCTCGATGCGATCCGCGAGCTGGTGACGGTATGACGGTCAGAGCAGCAGCCGCCCGAGCGAGACCTCGATCACCAACAGCGCGCCAGCGACTCCGAGCCACACACCCGCGGCCAGCCACAGGTACTCTCGCCAGAAGTCGCGCCAGCTCGCCACGGGTGACCGCGTCGAGCGGAACGCAGCGACCAGACCGATCACGATCCACAGCGCCGCACTCGCCGCGATGCCCAGCAGCAGGCGCGACGACGCAGACTCGATCGGGACGCCGAACGCCATCAACGCCGGCGCGGCCAACAGCGTCGCGGCAAAGCCGGCGATGCCTCGCGGCGTGGACGTGTTGTCGTGCAGCAGCACGAAGGCGACCACGCCGAGCAGCGCGGCCGGAATCAGGCCGGCGATGGGGCCGACACGTCGCAGTCGGTACCGAAACGCGCGGGGTCCGCCGGGCACGACGGGAAGCGGGCGGTACCCGGCGATGGACATGAGCCGATCGTACCGAGGCGGGCGCGCGAGGTGGTGGCGCTCGGTCGCCGACAGCGAGGTGGCGCTCGTGGTCGCGCTGGTGGTGCTCGGCGTTTGGCTGCAGCGGGCGCTGCCGGTGGTCGCCGTGTCAGCCGCGCTGGCACTGATCCGCCGGCCGCGCATCGGCATCGTCCTGCTCGGCGTCTCCGTCGGCTGTCTCGGCGCGACGCGGTCCGACCACGAGTGGCGTCATGCCGTGCCCCGCAGCCTCGGCGCGTACAGCGGTCGCGTCTGCCTGGTGACGGATCCGGCTCCGGTACAAGGAGCGGTCGCTGCGGTGGTCGAGATCGACGGCGAGCGCTTCCAGGTCTGGGCCCGCGGCTCGCCCGGTCGTCGGCTGTCACCCCGGCTGGCCGGCGAGTGCGCGGCGATGCAGGGACGCCGCCGTGTGCTGGACATCGAAGCGGCACACCGGGCTGCGATCCGCCACGTCGTCGGCCGGTTCGACATCAATCGCATCGGCGATTGGGACCCCGGCGGGGTCGCCGACCGCGCCTCGAACCGGGTGCGCCGACTCTTCGCGGCCGGTGCGTCACTGGTGCGCGAGCCCGACGATGCACTGTTCGCCGGGCTCGTCATCGGAGACGATCGCTACCAATCGATCGCCGTGATCGAGCACTTCCGGTCGGCGGGCCTGTCCCATCTCACGGCCGTCTCCGGATCCAACGTCGCGTTCGTCCTGGCCGCTGCGGCACCGGTGCTACGACGCCTCCGTCCGGCGCTGCGCTGGGCGGCAACACTCGGGGCCATCGCCTGGTTTGCTGCACTGACTCGTTTCGAGCCGTCCATCGTGCGGGCCAGCGTGATGGCTGCAATCGCGGCGACAGGTGCGCTGCTGGGCCGCGAGAAGCCGCCCGGGCGGGTCCTCGCGCTCGCGGTCGGCGCGCTGGTGCTGGTCGACCCGATGCTGGTGTGGTCGGTGGGTTTCTGGCTGTCGGTGGCGGCGACGGCCGGTGTCGCTCTGCTCAGCGGTCGTATCGCAGCACTCCTGCCCGGGCCGCGCTGGTTTGCCGTACCTGCCGGAGTCACCATCGGGGCCCAGATCGCAGTCGCGCCAGTCAGTCTGCTCGTGTTCGGCACGCTGCCGATCGTGTCCGTGCCGGCCAACCTGTTGGCCGTTCCCGTCGCCGGGTTCGTGATGTTGTTCGGGTTGCCGGCCGGCCTGGCCGCGGGTGCGCTCGGTGGAGCGATCGGTCGTGTCGTGCAGCTGCCGAGTGGTCTCGGCACGCGCTGGGTGGCCACCGTCGCGGCGTTGGCGGCCCGCATCGAACCACCCGCCCCGTGGCCCGCTGTCGGTTGGGTGTGCCTCGTTGCGTTCCTCGGCATTCGCGCCATGCGATGTGCGAAGGTGGGTGCATGGCGCTCCACCTGATCACCGGTGATGACGAATCGCTCGTGCACGCCGCGGTCACCGATCTCGTCCACCGCCTGATCGGCGACGGTGACCGCACGCTGATGGTCGACGATTACGGCGGCGACGAGTACGAGCTGCGCGCCGTCGTCGATGCCGCGCAGACCATGCCGTTCCTCACTGATCGCCGCGTCGTGGTCGCACGCGACGTCGGTCGGTTCAATGCGGACGATGTCGCGCCGCTCGTCGGATATCTCGACGACCCGCTACCGAGCACGGACCTCGTCCTCGTCGCCGGCGGTGGCCGCATTGCCAAGTCGCTGACCGACGCCTTGAAGAAGGCCGGCTCGACCACCACCAACACGACGCCGCCGTCGTCCAAGCGTGACCGATCACAATGGATCGAAGAGCAGATTGCCGCCGCCGGGCTCAGGTTCGATTCGGGTGCCCTGCACGTCGTGGCCAATTGGATGGGCGAGGAAGCCGGCCGTCTCGGGGGAGTGCTCGACACGCTCGCCTCCACCTACGGGCGGAACGGCAAGCTCTCGGTGGCCGACATCGAACCGTTCCTCGGCGACGCCGGCTCGGTGCCACCATGGGACCTGACCGACGCGATCGATCGCGGCGACACCAAGACCTCGCTCGAGTTGTTGGCGCGCATGTCGCAATCGCGTCACCCGCTGCAGACGATGGCCACGCTGCACAACCACTACGTCAAGCTGCTCAAGGTCGACGGCACCGACGCCAACAGCGAGGCCGCCGTCGCCGAGGTGCTCGGCATCAAGCCTGGCTTTCCGGCCCGCAAGGTGCTCGACCAGTACCGCCGCCTCGGCGGCAGCGGTGTGTCCCGCGCCATCGCCCTGCTCGCCCAAGCCGACCTCGACCTCCGCGGCCAACGCGACCTCCCCGAAGACCTCGTGATGGAAGTCCTCGTTGCCCGCCTCAGCCGCCTCGCCCCCGCCCCCGCAAGAACCACCCGCCGCTGACCGGTTGTACCGATGCCATTTCAGGGTCCGACGTCGAGCGCGCAATCAGCACAATGGCTCGAGCGTTCCCGGAGGTGTTCGTTCGACGAGTCGGCCAGGCCATCCTTGGAAAGGTCACGCAACAGGCGGCCGACGTGGTTGGACCTGGCACGGCGCGGAGTGGGCGAGTTCTTCCGTCTTTTCTAGGGCCAGCCCCGCAGCGAGGGCGCACTCTGTCACCGATGGCAACCGCCGCAGGGTGCCAAGAACGGCACCGCCGTCGCTCTGTGGACGTTTGATCACGCGCCAAGACATTCTGGCTGTTGTGTAGAACCGTCTCGTGTATGGGCACCCGATTCGTGTGGTGCCCTCGACCAGGCCCTTTCTCGGTGATTCCGCGAGCCGATACGGGTTCAGGTTGCCCAACCGTTCTTCGCCAGCGAGCCCGAGTCGGCGACGAGTCCTCACTCCACAATTTGTCTGATGTTTTGTGGGATTGGTGTTGGTGGGCGCGCGTGTGTTCGGTAGCGTTGCTGATGTTCGTCTTCCCCGACGGTGCAACGTCTTGACGGGTTCAGTCCCGTCCCCGAGTTCCTGGTTCGTTGATTCGGTCCGCGCGTGGCGCGGGTGTCGGTGTGGGAGGTGAACGGAATGCAAGCTGTGGCCGAGTTGGTGGATCTGGATGAGTTCCGGTTTCTTGGGGGCGCGGACCGCGACATGGCGTTCATGGATGTCGAGCGTGAGATCCGCC
>JANNZY010000009.1:0-16005 GCA_031410915.1 Actinomycetes bacterium | reverse complement strand
CTTTCCGAATGACCGGAAAGGGATATCAGCTTGTCGACCATGGTGATCAGCAGGTGGTTCGGCGGCGTCAGGTGCTCGATCGACCCGACGCCCTGCGATCGCACGACCAGCCGATCATCGACGTGGAGAAGCGTACGGTCGGAGATCTTCAACCGGTGCCACGCTATGGGCGTCACGTCGCGTTCGACGATCTGGGTGCGGACCATGCAACGTTGTCCGGTTTCGAAGAGCCCATCCTGACGTGATGAAGATCGACGGCGCGATCTCGCGCGCCCTGCCGGAACCGGCTGCCGTCCGCCTCATCGAGCATGTCGCGGCCCTCGGCGCCGCCAGCGACAGGCATCTCGTTCCCCTTCGACAGACGTAATACGCTGTCGCTGTGGATGTCGTGCGCGCCGAACTCGCCCACGACCCGACGGTCGACATCACGACCACGGGCCGACACACCGGGCTGCCTCGCCGGATCGAGATCTGGATGCTCGACGTGGACGGTCGCTTCTTCATCACGGGGACACCGGGTCGACGCGACTGGCTGGCCAACCTCCAGCGAGACCAGCGCCTTTCCGTGCATCTCAAGCGCGACGCCCACCTCGATCTCGCCGCCCGAGCGATTCCGGTCACCGATGCGGTGAGCCGCCGCGCGGTGCTCGAACATCTCAGCGCGACGTGGTATCGGACTCAACAGCCGGTCGACGTGCTGGTCGAGACAGCTCCGATGGTCGAGATCATCTTCGACGCCACCGCGCCCTGAAACTGCTACTCCGCGCGATCGAGGAGGAGCTGTCGGGGTTGGAGAATCCGATCCTGCACATCCAGGAGAGCGATCGCGCTCACGCTGAGGCGATCTGAGCGCGGGTCGCAGATGCGACACGGGCTGCGGCTTGGGCGTAGTCCTCGCCGCTGCTGGCGTACAGGATCGCTCGCGACGAGCTGATCAACAGACCCAGTCCGGTCGAGTCGCGCCCGGCGCGCACCGTGGCATCCACATCGCCGCCTTGCGCGCCGACGCCGGGGACCAGGAAGGGCAGGTCGGCAGCGATGTTGCGCACCACGCCGACCTCGCCCGGGTAGGTCGCCCCGATGACGAGCCCGCACTCACCGATGCGACTCCACTGCTCGGCCACCCGCCGGGCGACGTGGGTGTACAGCGGCCGGCCATCGACGAGCAGCGATTGAAAGTCGTCGCCGCCGGGGTTGCTGGTGCGGCAGAGGATGAACGTGGCCTTGCCCTCGTGGCGCAGGAACGGCTCGACGGCGTCCGTGCCGAGGTACGGGTTGACCGTCACGGCATCCGCGCCGTAGCGGACGAACGCCTCCCGCGAGTAATGCTCGGCCGTCGGGCCGATGTCGCCGCGCTTCGCGTCGAGCAGCAGGATGTGGTTCGGATGCGCCTCGCGGATGAACGCGCACACGCGCTCGAGCGCACGCTCCGCGCCGATGGACGCGAAGTAGGCGAATTGCGGCTTGTACGCGCAGCACAGCGGTGCCGTCGCGTCGACGATGTCGATGCAGAACCGTTCGATCGCATCGTCGCGACCACGCAACGGTGCAGGCATCTGGGCCAAGTCGGGATCGAGGCCGACGCACAGCATCGACCCGGACAGCTGCCAGGCGGCGGCGAGCTTGGCCTGGAAGGGCTTCACCCCTCGACGGTGATCGCCGCCGTCGGGCAGAGGTCGGCCGCCATCTCGACCTTCTCGCGCAGTTCCTCGCCGGGCTCTTCCTGCAGGATGTAGAGGTAGCCGTCGCTGCGTACCTCGAACACTTCGGGGCATGTCTGCATGCATGCCCCGGTCGATGCGCAGACGTCGAAATCGACACTGACCTTCATGCTGGCTCCTTGAGGGAAGAGATCGGTTAGGCCTTCGCTCGACGGTAGCCGTCGCGCTCGGCCGCTTCGGTGTTCGCGTAGCACCGCTCGGCCACGGTGCGGTCGTAGAAGCGCCCGCCGGGGACGTGGAAGATGCGGCTCGTGTCGTTGGCCTTGATCGGGTATCCCTCGGGGCACTGGCCGTCGATGGGCAGCACCCAATCGGTGTCCGCCGGAGTCGCGAGCAGGGTTGCGGTGAACTGCTGGACCTCGTGCGGGTGAGGCACGGCTGGCGCACGGACGGCTTGCAGCGGTGGCCACTCCGTCGACGGGCCGAGCGACGCTGCGGTCGACGCCGCTCGTTTCTGCTTGGCGGCGCGGAACGCGACGCCCGACCCGCCGATCACGAGCAGGATCAGGAGACGCCGCAGCCACCGCTTCATCCGGCTCACCCTAGTTCGATGTCTACGGCCGGGGGTTCTGGATACTGAGACGCTGCAGCAGGTCCGCTTCCCGCTCGGGCGGCAGCCCGGCTGTAGCCGGTTGCTCCTGGGTTCTGGTCCATGCGAGCGTGTCGCGGATGGTGCTGGCAAGTGACCGTGGCATCAAGCCGGCGCTGAACGCGGCCGATGGATCGGCCGCCGAAATCAGCCGGCCGCCATCGCCACCGGACCACATCGGCATGAGCGCGCCATTCATGCCCTCGTTGAGCATCCACCGTTCGTCGGCCCACACGAGCGTGGTGCCCGCGGGCCCGACGGTGTCGACGATCAACTCCATCAGCTCACCCCACGTGAGGCTCGCCGACGGCGCGACCGCGTGGAATGCGCCCGGCACACAGCGGCCGATCATCTCGATGATCCACGCAGCCAGGTCGCGCCCGTCGATGACCTGCGCGTGATCCGTTGCCGGTCCGGGCACGAGCACGTCGCCACCCGCGGCGATGCGGGCGACCCACCACGGGAAGCGCCACGTGTAGTCGTCGGGGCCGACCACGTAGGTCGGGCGCACGATCAACGTGCCCGGGCCGAAGCGGTCGACGGCGGCGCGCTCGCACAGCACCTTCAGCGCGCCGTAGTTGTCGTTCGTGATCTCCTCGGCGGTCGGGTCGTCGGTCTCGCGAAGCGGCGAGTCCTCGCCGTAGGCGGCCTCCGACGGATCGGCGTAGACGGACACGCTGGAGATGAACACGTACTGCCCGCCGCGGTCGCCGAGCGTGTCGTGCAACTCGGTCACCTGGCGCGGGTAGTACGCACACGTGTCGATCGTGGCGTCCCACGTGCCTGTCGCCAGCGCGGACAGATCAGTGGTGCGGTCGCCGAGGCGGTGCTCGACGTCGGGGAAGAGACCGAGTCCGGTCTGACCGCGGTGGAACAACGTGACGTCGTGGCCCGCGGCGAGCGCAGCCCCGACGATGTGGCGGCCGACGAAACGTGTGCCGCCGATCATCAGGATGCGCACTGGTCAGCCTCGCTGGCGGACCACGGTGGACACGACGGCGCGCAACGACGCAGTGAGAATGTTCTCGTCGGTGCCGATGCCCCACTTGACCTGACCGTCCGACGTCCGCGACTCGACGTACGCGACAGCGGAAGCGTCCTTGCCCGCGCCCATCGCGTGCTCGGCGTAGTCGACGACGTCGATCTCCATGTCGAGCGCGTCGTTGATCGCGGTCACGAACGCGTCGATCGGACCGTTGCCCGAGCCTCGGACGGTCACGTGAGCCCCGTCCACCAGGAGCTGCGCGGTCACTTCGGTCAGCTTGCCCTCGCTGCTCGACGTCATCTCGTGACTGATCAGCTGGATCGCGGGGTCGGGTCCCAGGTACTCGCGCTGGAACGTGTCCCACATGACGCCGGTGCTGATCTCGGTACCGCTGTCCTCGGTGATGTGTTGGATCGTCTTCGAGAACTCGATCTGCAACCGGCGGGGGAGGTCGAAGCCGTGCTCGGTCTTCATCACGTAGGCCACGCCACCCTTGCCGCTCTGACTGTTGACGCGGATGACCGCCTCGTACGTGCGGCCGACGTGCTTGGGGTCGATCGGCAGGTACGGCACGCCCCAGGTCTCGTAGTCGTCGGGCTTGTCGCCCTTCAGCGCCGCCTTCGCGTACAGCGCGTCGAAGCCCTTCTTGATCGCGTCCTGGTGGCTGCCGCTGAACGACGTGTAGACGAGATCGCCGACGTACGCGTGCCGGGGATGCACCGGCAGGCGGTTGCAGTACTCGGCCACGCGACGCAGCGCGTCGATGTCGCCCATGTCCAACTCGGGGTCCACGCCGCGGGCGAACAGGTTCATCGCCAGGTTGACGACGTCGACGTTGCCGGTGCGCTCACCGTTGCCGAACAGCGTGCCCTCCACGCGGTCGGCACCGGCCATCACACCGAACTCCGCCGCAGCCACGCCGGTGCCGCGGTCGTTGTGCGGGTGCAGGCTGATGACCACGCTGTCGCGGTTGCGGACGTGGCGGCCGAACCATTCGATCACGTCGCCGTAGACATTGGCCGTGTAGCACTCCACCGTCGCCGGCAGGTTGAAGATGATCGGGCGCTCCGGTGTCGGCTCGATGACTTCCATCACCGCGTGACAGATGTCGAGCGCGTACTGCGGCTCGGTCAGGGTGAAGCTCTCCGGCGAGTACTCGTAGCGGATCGCGGTCTCGGGCAGCGTCTCTTCCAGCTTGCGGGCGATCTTCGCCGCGTTCACCGCGATGTCGGTGATGCCGTCCTGGTCGAGTCCGAACACGACGTCACGTTGCAGCGGGTTGGTGCTGTTGTAGAAGTGCACGATCGCCCGCTTCGCCCCCTGCAGGCTCTCGTAGGTGCGCTCCAACAACTCCTGGCGGCACTGCACCAGGACCTGGATCGTGACGTCGTCGGGGATCAGGTCCTCGTCGATCAGCTGGCGGACGAAGTCGAAGTCGGGCTGACTCGCTGCGGGAAAGCCGACCTCGATCTCTTTGAACCCCATCTGCACCAACGCATCGAACATGCGTCGTTTGCGCTCCGGGTCCATCGGGTCGATCAACGCCTGGTTGCCGTCGCGCAAGTCGACGCTGCACCACAGGGGGGCCTTGGTGATCCGTTGGTCGGGCCACGTGCGGTCGGGAAGCTCGATGGGCAGCCACTCCTGGTACTTCTCGAACGGCATCTTCTTCGGGGATACGTTGGGCGGTGGCATTGAAATCTCCTGGGTGAAATCACGGCGTGAAAAAGCAAGAAGCCCCTGCGCTGCTGCGCAAGGGCGTGGGCGAACGCGATATGTGGCGCTCGCCTTACGTAAGGAGGAGGCCGATCAGCTTCGTCATCGAGAGCCACCATAGCAGCCCGGTCAAGTCCCCCAACGCGCAGCGGCCGGCAGTACGGTGCCCGCCTGTGGCCACGTTCGCGATCGACACCCAACTGCGCGGCGTGTCCGGTGCTGCGAACGAGGCGGCGCAACTCGCCGAGGCCGGTGTCGACGGCGTGTTCACGTTCGAGGGTCCGCACGACGGCTTCGTGCCCCTGACGCTGGCCGCGCCCGGAACACGGGTCGACCTCTACACGAACGTCGCGATCGCGCTGCCACGCAACCCGATGCAGCTCGCCTACCTGGCCAACGATCTGCAGACCTTGAGCGGTGGACGGTTCATGCTCGGGCTCGGCTCCCAGATCAAGCCACAGATCGAGAACCGCTTCGGCGCGACGTTCGATCCGCCGGTCGCACGCATGCGCGAACTCGTTCTCGCGATGCAGGCGATCTTCGACGCGTGGGAAGGCGGCGAGCGGCTGCGCTTCGAGGGCGAGTTCTACCGCCACACGCTGATGACCCCGATGTTCGACCCTGGCCCGAACCCGCACGGCCGCCCGCCGATCTGGCTCGGCGCGCTCGGCCCGAGGATGACCCAGATGGCGGCCGAGGTCGCCGACGGCCTGCTCGTCATGCCGTTCAGCAGCGAGCGCTTCTTCACCGAGCACACGTTGCCGAACGTGCGCATCGGCCTCGAACGCGCCGGCCGGGCCGCGAGTGATCTCACGATCATCAGCCAAGCCATCGTCGGCGTCGGCCGCGACGAAGCCGAGCTCGCCGTCGCGCTCGGCGGCGTTCGAGCGCTGCTGTCGTTCTACGGCTCGACGCCGTCGTACCGGCCCGTGCTCGATGCGCACGGCTGGGGCGAGCTGCATGTCGAGCTGAACGCGCTGTCGAAGCAGGGTCGCTGGGCGGAGATGATCGCCCTCGTCGACGACGATGTGCTGTACACCCTCGCGACCTGCGGATCGCCGAGTGACGTCGCGACCCGACTCACCCAACGCTTCGCAGGCGTCGCCAACCGGGTCGCGTTCTACATGCCCTACCCGGCCGCCCCCGACCTCGTCGCCGAAGCCGTCGCCGCCGTCCGCGGCACATGACGTCACGTACGGGGGAGCTCGCCGAAACCCTGGCGTGACAGATGTAGACCCCGCGTCAGACGAGGAAGTTGCGGAACTGCCAGGGGTCGTCGTGGTCGATGCCGTCGCTCCACGTGCCGAAGCGAGGGAACAGGTCGTTGCGATCCTTCAGCGGCGTCCAGTCGGTGGGCCCGGAGAACAGCGTGCCGAGGTAGGGGTTGGCCACCTTCAGCACGTCTTCCCACGGCAACTCGTCGGGCACCCGGACGCCGGCGTGGGGGTTCTCGATCATCCATGTGATCGCCCCCATGATGCTGGCGGCAACCTGCACGGTGGTCGCGTTCTGGTGCGGCACCGCGGCACGTGCCTCCTCGATCGACAGCAGTGAGCCGGTCCACCAACCGGTGTAGTCGTGGCCGAGCAGCAGCACGCCGAGCTCGTCACGCCCGCTCGTGATCTCGTCGTTCAGGATCCGCTGGCGGCTCTGCATCTTCCAGTCCGCCTGGTACAGCTCGTGCACGCTCGCGATCGCGGACTCCGACGGGCAGTACGCGTAGTGCACGGTCGGGCGGTAGACCGGATTGCCGAAGTCGTCCCACACGGTGAGGTGGTCGCTCATCGTGAGCGCCTCGCCGTGGCGGATGATCATCCCGTGGATCGGCCCGCACGGCACCCATGACCGCACCCACGCAGTCATGCCCGGCTGGGCCAGGCAGATCTGGTTGCGCGGTCCCTCGCCGTTCAGCGTGTAAGCGTTGCGCGGCAGGCGGATCTCGTGCGTGCCCCAACCCATCTCGGCCGGCGCAACGCCTTCCTCGTAAAAACCTTCGACCGACCAGGTGTTGACGAACTCGTCGAACTCCTTGGGCACGTCGGTGATCTGCGTGTCGCGCTCGCTGACGTGGATGACCTTCGTTCCGCTCAGATGCGCGAGCGTGGCAAAGTCGCTGTCGGCCAGCGCGGCTTCGAGACCCTTAGTGCGATCGCCACCGGTGCCGTCGGCCAGGATCCGCGTGCAGATCTCGGTCAGCGCCTGCTTCGCGAAGTGGCTGACCAGACCGGGATTCGCACCGTGCTCGATGACCGCGGTCGCGCCGTTGTTGTCGCCCCAGCCGGCCAGCATCCGGCGGATCTGCATGTGCCGCACGTACAGCGTGCGATCCACCGGGTGTGTCGTGTGCAGGTCGTGGTAGGGATCCCACAACTCGACCGACGTGTTCAGGTAGCGAACGTCGTGATCGCGACACCACTGCAGGATCGTCGGGTTGTCGATGTTCCACGCCAGGTCCAAGAGCAAGTCGCCGCCGCCGACACGCGCCGTCAAGAACTCGTCGATGTTCTCCGGCGTGACGCGGTCCTGCTCGTACGTGACGCCCAACGCGAGCACGTCGGCGACACGCACGCGATTGTCGACGAAGTCGACGATGTTGATCCGCGACGGCTCGATGCCGAGATCACGAACGAGGAGCGGGACGACGCATTGCGCCACGGACCCGCATCCCAGCACCAGCACCCGCTGGGGCCGTCGGCTCATTCAGCCGGCTCCAGCACCATTCCGGCGAGACGACGCTCGATCTCGGCGACACCCTGGGCAGCTGTCAGGCTCTGCCAGTCATAGGCGATGCCCTTGCGTCCGGACAACGCGGTGGTGGTGGGGAACAAGATGGCTTCGAAGTCGTTCATGTGAGTCCTCCCGGGCAGGCAGCCGGGACAAAGTAACGAGCGATCGCCGCCCGCGCTACTCACTGATCCATCAGCCAGGAGCGGCTGATTCGTCGGTCAGATCGGCTAACCAAGTCAGCAGTGTGTGGCTGAGGAGTTGACGGTCGAAGTCCAGCGCCGCGACGTGGCCGCTGTTGGGCAGGCGCAGGCGCGTCACGGGCCCGCGCGCCCGGACCGACAACTCGTCGGCATTGGCTGGATCGACCACGTTGTCGTGGTCGCTGGAGACGACCAACAGCGGCACCCGGATGTCGGCGAGCCGCGGATGGATCGCGTCGGCGCACTGCGCGAGTTGGATCAGCGCGGTCAGCGCGAGCTCTGGGTAGGCGCTGTCGTGCGCGCTCGGGTCGCGCAGGTCCGGATCGCCGGCGGGCTGCATCGTGCGGCCGCGGCTGACGAGATGTTGAAGGTGTTCGCTGGCGTCGGGGTCGGCGGGCAGGACGAGGGGGTTGATCGCGGCGACTGCACGCACGGCCGGGTCGGCGAGCGCGACGTGCAACGCGAGTGTGGCCCCCATCGACTGACCGATCAGGACCACAGCGCCCGTCCGTGCGGCGAGCTCGTCGGTGACCGCGCGCACGGCACCGAGCCAGTCCTGCCAGGTCAACCCGATCAGGTCGGAGGGTGTGGTGCCGTGCCCGGGCAGCTTCGGCGCGACTGTGTCATAGCCCGCGCCGTGCACTGCGGCCGTGAGCGGCAACACGCTGTGCGGGGTGCCGCCGAGTCCGTGGACGCAGACGACACCCGGCTTGTTCATGAGGAGAGATCGAGCGGTTCGATGGCCTGCAGGAAATCGGCGACGATGTCGTTGGGGTCTTCGAGACCGATGGACACCCGCAGCAGACCGGGCGTGATGCCGGCGACTCCGTGCTCGTCCGGAGTGAGGCTGGCGTGGGTGGACGTGGCCGGGTGGCAGACCAGTGTCTCCGGGCCGCCGAGCGAGGTGGCGACGCGAGCGAGGCGCAGGCGGTCCAGCACGGCCGAGGCGTGGGCCTGACCCTCGGCGACGTCGAACGACAGCACCGTGCCGTTGTGGCGCATCTGGCGCTGGGCCAGGTCGTACTGCGGGTGCGAGGGCAGGCCCGGATAGAACACCGCATTGACGTGCGGGCTGGCCGCGAGCTCTTTCGCGATCTGCAGTGCGGATGCCGCCTGGTGGGCGATGCGCACGGCCATCGTGCGGATGCCGCGCAGCGCGTTGAGCGCGTCGTGCGGCGACGGCGTGGCACCGTGCAGGACGCCGTAGCCCCAGATCTCGTCGAGCAGGTCGCGCTCGCCGGCGATGACACCGAGCGTCGCGTCGTTGTGGCCGGCGATGCCCTTCGTGGCCGAGTGGATGACCAGGTCCACCCCGTACTGCAATGGCTTCTGTCCGAGTGGGGTCGCGAACGTGGAGTCCACCACGGTGAACGGGCCCTTGATCGCGCCGAGTGCTTCGAGGTCGACGAGTTCGAGCAGCGGGTTGGACGGCGTTTCGGCGAGCACGAGCATCGTGCGCCCGGGCTGCACAGCGGCGGCAAACGCACCCGGCTCGAGCCCGTCGACGATGGTGACATCGATGCCGAAGCGGCGGCATGGACCTTGCAGGAACGCGAGCGTGCCGGCGTAGAGCTGGCGCTGGGCCACGATGTGGGAGCCCTGGCCGCACAACGCCAGGATCGTGGTGGTCAGCGCGCCCATGCCCGAGCCGTACGCCAGTGCGTCCTCGGCACCCTCCAACTCGGCGATCGCCTCCTCGAACGCCCGCACCGTGGGGTTCGCGTAGCGGCCGTAGAACTCCTTCGAGCGTCGCCCGGTGGCCCGCTTGCGTGCGTCGACCAGCCCGGAGGAGACCCACACGCTGGACGACCACAGTGGCGGCGCGAGCGACGAACCGTTGGCGCAACGGCCGGCCGTGATTGCCGTCGTGGCCGGTTGCTGCTCGTCAGTGCCCATTTCGAGAGAATACCTCCGGTACGCTGGCGCCCGACATGCCAGATCTTCCCACCCGCCTCGGTGCGGGTCGAGGTAGTCCACGTCGGCCGCGCAGGCCCACCGTTGAACACATACCCGAGCACCGAGAAAAGTCCCCCAACATCCCCCTCGTCGAGACTCCAACCGGTTTTGCGGCCCTCGGCGTTCCCCCAGAAGTCGACGCCGGCCTCGCCGCTGCCGGTTTCTCGCAACCGTTCGCGATCCAGACCGAGGCCATCCCGGTCGCGCTCACGGGCCAAGACGTCTGCGGACGGGCGCGCACCGGCAGCGGCAAGACGCTCGCGTTCGGCGTGCCGTTGCTGGCCCGGCTCAGCGGTACCGCGGAGAAGAACAAGCCCCGCGGCCTGATCCTGGTGCCGACGCGCGAGCTCGCACTGCAGGTGGCCGACGTGCTCGGACCCGTCGCCGAGGCGTGCGGGCATTCGGTGCTCGCGGTCTATGGCGGCTCGTCGCGTCACCAGCAGATCCACGAGCTCGACAAGGGCGTCGAGATCGTCGTCGCCACACCGCTGCGGCTCATCGACCTGCTCAAGAACGACGAGCTCGATCTCGACCAGATCGAAGTGCTCGTCCTCGACGAAGCGGACCGCATGGCCGACGACGGCTTCACGCCGCAGGTCGAGTGGATCATGCGCAAGATCACCGGTCCGCACCAGACGATGCTGTTCTCGGCAACGCTCGATGGCGATGTCGGTCACCTCGTGCGCCGCTACATGAACGACCCGATCGAGGTCTCCATCGACCAGCCGACCGACACCGTCGGCACGATGTATCACCTGTTCCTCGCTGTGCACCGGATGGACAAGGACCGCGTCGTCGGTGCGATCGCGAGCGCGTTCGAGCGCACCATCGTGTTCTGCGGCACGAAGCGGGTCTGCGACCGGGCCACCGAGTCGTTGCAGGAGTTGGGCGTTCGCGCACAGGCCATCCACGGCGACCTGCCCCAGCCGGCGCGCGAGAAGGCGCTACGGCGCTTCATCTCCGGCGAGATCTCCGTCCTCGTCGCCACCGACGTCGCGGCTCGCGGCATCGACATCGACGACATCGGCGCGGTCATCCACTACGAGCCGGCGCCCGACGGCAAGGCGTACTTGCACCGCAGCGGGCGCACCGCTCGGGCCGGCAAGGATGGCTGGGCGGTCACGCTGGCGGAGTACAACCAACATGTCCAATGCACCGTGCTGCAGCGGGCGTTGCGGCTGCCGTTCACGAAGCCGATCGAAGTCTTCTCCAACAACCTCAAACTCCGCGCGTTGAGCGAGTTCGACGCGTTGGTCTAGTGCATCATCGGTGGTGCTGAGTCAGCTGTGCAAGGCTTTCGTCATGTCGAGTGTGCCACCGCCCCCACCGCCACCACCGCCACCCGGGTTCCCGCCGTCACCTCCGCCGCCACCACCACCTCCGGGTCAGGGTCCCGGCGTGCCGACCGGGTACGTCGCCTACGGCGGCCCCGGTGCGGCCACGGGTGCTGTGCGTTCCGCGTCGGGTCTGCGCACCGCGACCATCGTCCTGTTCTGGCTCACCACCGCCGCCAGCGTCTTCCTGGCCGTCGCGCTGTTCGCCCGCAAGGGTGTGTGGGAAGACTTCATCAACGACAAGCTCGCCGATCCGCTGACCGATCTCAACAACGCCGACAGCATGGTCGGCGGTGCGGTGCTGCTGCTGTGGGTGACGCAGCTGACCTCCACGATCCTGGTCTGTCTGTGGTCCAAGCGCGAGGTCGACAACGCCAAAGCTCGCGGCGGCACCGGTCTCAGCTCAGGCATGGCCGCCGGCGGTTGGTGGATCCCGATCGGCATGTTCTGGCTCCCGTTCGGGCAGCTGAAGAAGGCCGTCGCGGCGATGCGAGGCACCGCCAAGTCGCTGGTGCTGTGGCAGGTGTTCTTCATCCTGTGGCTGATCGGCACGGGCATCAACTACAGCTCGCGCTCGTCCATTGACACCGCCGACGACTTCAACGACGTCACCGACGTGCTCAACCGGCAGGGCCTCATCGCTTCGGTTGCCGCTGTGCTCGCTGCACTCGCGGTGATCGCGGCGATGCGGGCGACCAAAGAGGTCGATCGGGCTGTCAGCGGATCTACGTGAGCCAGACGGGGCGCTTCGCCTCGTAGTCGTCGATCTCGCCGGCATGGGTCATCGTGATGCCCACGTCGTCGAGGCCGTTCAGGAACCGGTACTGGTTCTGAGCCTCCATCGGGAAGCTCTCCTCAAACCCGATCGCCGGGATCTCGACCAGCAAGCGCTCCATGTCGATCGTGATCTCCACGTTCGGGTCGGAGTCGATCGCCTCCCAGATGCGGGTGACGGCCTCGTTCGAGATCGCGACCGGGACGAGCCCGTTCTTCGTGCAGTTGTTGCGGAAGATGTCGCTGAAGCTCGGCGCGATGACTGCGTTAAAGCCGTACTGCTGGATCGCCCACACGGCATGCTCGCGGGACGAGCCGACGCCGAAGCTCGGGCCGGCGACCAGGATCGACGCGCCCGCGTACTGCTCGTCGTTGAGGACGAAGTTGCGATCGTCGCGCCACGTCGCGAACAGGCCCTTCTCGAAGCCCGTTCGCTCGACGCGCTTGAGCCACTCGGCAGGGATGATCTGATCGGTGTCGACGTCGCTGCGCTTCAGCGGCACGCCCGTCCCGGTGATGACACGAACCTGCTTCACGACGTGGTCTCCTCGAGGTCGGCGGGCGTGGCGAAATGGCCGAGGATGGCCGTCGCCGCGGCCACTTCCGGCGACACGAGATGAGTGCGGCCACCACGGCCCTGACGGCCCTCGAAGTTGCGATTGCTCGTGCTGGCCGAGCGCTCGCCGGGAGCGAGCTTGTCCGGGTTCATCGCCAGGCACATGCTGCAGCCCGGCTCGCGCCAGTCGGCACCGGCCGCAGTGAAGATCGCCGGCAGACCCTCGGCCTCGGCCTGGGCCTTGACCGCGTGGCTGCCGGGTACGACCATCACACGCTTGGCGGTGACGGTCCGGCCCTGCATCACCGCCGCGGCGGCGCGCAGGTCTTCGATGCGGCTGTTCGTGCAACTGCCGATGAAGACAGTGTCGACGCCGATGTCGCGAATGGGAGTGCCCGCCGTGAGGCCCATGTACTCGAGCGCGCGGGCGACGGTCTCTCGCGTCGTCGGATCCTCGAAGCTCTCCGGCGCGGGCACCGATGCATCGATCGGCAACACCTGGCCGGGGTTCGTTCCCCACGTGACGAATGGTGTGAGCGTCGAGGCGTCGATGACGACCTCTTTGTCGAACACGGCGTCGTCGTCGGTGCGCAGCGTCTTCCAGTCCTCGATCGCGGCGTCCCACGCCTCGCCCTTCGGTGCGTTGGCGCGACCGTTCAGATAGGCGAACGTGGTCTCGTCGGGCGCGATCAGGCCGGCCTTGGCGCCCGCTTCGATGCTCATGTTGCACACCGTCATCCGCCCTTCCATGCTCAGCGCGCGGATGGCCGATCCGCGATACTCGATCACGTGGCCGATGCCGCCGCCTGTGCCGATCACGCCGATGATGGCCAGGATCACGTCCTTCGCCGTCACGCCGTGTGGCAACTCGCCGTCGACAGTGACCGCCATCCACTTCGGTCGCGACTGGGGCAGCGTCTGCGTGGCCAGCACGTGCTCGACCTCGCTGGTGCCGATGCCGAATGCCAGCGCGCCGAACGCCCCGTGGGTGGCCGTGTGGCTGTCGCCGCAGACCACGGTCATGCCCGGCAACGTGCGGCCCTGCTCGGGCGCGATCACGTGGACGATCCCCTGGTTCGGGTCGCCCATCGGGAAGTTGGTGATGCCGAACTCCTTGGTGTTCTCGCGCAGCACCTCGACCTGGCGAGCCGAGATCGGGTCGGCGATCGGCTGGTCGATGTTTTCGGTCGGGACGTTGTGATCCTCGGTCGCGATGGTCAGATCGGGACGGCGAATGCCGCGACCGCTGAGCCGCAGCCCGTCGAAGGCCTGCGGGCTGGTCACCTCGTGGACGAGGTGGAGGTCGATGTAGAGCAGGTCCGGCTCGCCGGGTGCGCTGTGCACCACGTGTCGATCCCAGACTTTCTGCGGAAGTGTGGAGCCCATTGGCGCCGTCTCACTTTCTGAGATAGTGTTCTCGCGTGATGGACAGCGTATCCGGTGTCGGCGTGTTGGACAAGGCGATCGGAGTTTTGCGCGCGCTGCGCCACGACGGCCCGCTCGGACTGGCCGAACTGCAGCACGCGACCGGCCTGCCGCGGGCGACCGCACACCGCTTGGCGGTCGCGCTGGAGGACCACGGACTCGTGCGCCGCGACGCCGGAGGACGCTTCTGCCTCGGCTTCGAGTTGATCGCGATGGGGCGCGCTGCGGCGGAGGCGTTCCCGCTCGGCGAGCTGGCCCGTCCGGCGATGCTCGCGCTGCGCGATCGCACTGGCGAGGGCGTGCAGTTGTTCGTGCGCGAGGGCGACGAGCGGCGTTGTGTCGTGTCGTTGCAGTCGCCGCACGGTCTGCGCTGGATCGTGCCCGAGGGTGCCCGGTTGCCACTGCACATCGGGTCGGCCGGGCACGTGCTCGGCGAGCCCTTGCGTAGCGAGTGGGTCGAGAGCGTCGAGGAGCGCGAGGCTGGGGTTGCGTCGGTGTCGGCACCGGTCATCGGACACGACGGTGGTGTGATCGCGGCGGTCAGCGTCAGCGGTCCGGTCGAGCGGCTGACCCGCAAGCCGGGCACGCGCTTCGGCTCCGAGGTGGTACGCACCGCAGCCGAGCTGGGCACGATCCTGGCCGACGCCGCGGCTGCCCGCTGAACGCACCTCAGTCGGGAAGGCGGTAGGGGGTGTCGGCCCAGATCCCGAGATCCGTCGCGAGAGCCGGGATCACGGCGTCGCAGACCTTGCCACCGGTGGACGGCTTGTTGCCGGCGACGGTGGCGACGATGACGGTGCGCCCGTCCTCGATCACCCAGGCGCAGGACTTGGCCCCGTCGATGGTGCCCGTGTGACCCCAACCGT
Source organism: Actinomycetes bacterium (assembly GCA_031410915.1). Lineage (GTDB taxonomy): Bacteria > Actinomycetota > Acidimicrobiia > Acidimicrobiales > Ilumatobacteraceae > WLMZ01. Next base: position 1,156 of record JANNZY010000009.1, on the reverse strand, counting down.
ACTGATCGGTGAAGATGCCCGGATAGATCAGCGTGTCCAGATCGGCCGTCGTCACCGAGTCGAGCATCGCCGCGATGTCGTCGGTCGAGGCCATCCACGTGCCCGCGCCACCGAGCCGTTCCAAGCGACCCACACCCTCGCGGTAGGGACCGTCGTCGGGCTGGAGTCCGTCGCCGGTGAGGTGCGGCCCGGCAGCACCGATCGGGTCGAAGACGGCGAGCCGGGCGACGTCGTCGCGGCCGGCGTGGGTGACTGCTTCGATCAGCAGCCCGAGCGCGCAGTAGTTGCCGTTCGAGTAGACCCACTTGCCGCGTGATGCGGCGGGCGGGAAGGCGAGCACCTGCGTCAGCGGATCGCGGCAGGTGCCAGGCAGGTTGATCCACAGGTTCTGCACCTTTGGCATGCCCGCGCTGTGGGCGAGCAGTTCTCGAGGTGTCACCGTGTTCCAGCCCGGGTCGTGGGGCAGATCCATCAGGTCCCACGGCATCGGTGCGTCGAGGTCGATTTCGCCGTGCTCGACGAGGCGGGCGACGGTCAGCGCGGTGACGAGCTTGCTGACGCTGGCCAGCACAAGTGGCGTGTCGGGCGTAACCGCTTGGCCGGATGCTCCGGTGCCGTAGGCCTTGGCGAAGATCGCATTGTGGTCGCGCCACACACTGACCGACACAGCGTCGTTTCCGGGCGCAAGAAACGCAACCGTGTCGGCGAGGTGGAGCAGAGCCGGTGGGTCGCCCGACGGCGGCGGTGCCGTGACGACGGTGGAGTCGACCGTGATCGGCGGGTCGGTGGTTTCCGGCGTGGCGGTGGTGGCCGGCGGGTCGGTGGTGTCAGGCGGGTCGGTGGTGTCAGGCGTGGCGGTGGTATCAGGCGCAGTCGGTGGGGCCGGGAGCGAGACGGGGGCGGCCGTGGTGGTGGTGGGTGCCGTGTCGTCGGCCTCGACACTGGCGCACGCCGCGAGCAGCGCGCACACGACGACGAGCATCGAGCGCCAATGTGCCACACCGCTTGGAGACCTGCCGTTCCCAGTCACGTCTGGCCAACGCTACGGGCCGACGGCCAGTTTTTCCGGTCACTGCACCCGCCGAGCACTCACGCGACCATGACCGACTCGTCCTGCTCCACCACTCGCCTCGCCGCCTGGCTCGATCACCGCCTC
>JANNZY010000008.1:0-50296 GCA_031410915.1 Actinomycetes bacterium | reverse complement strand
GGGGCCCCTGGCCCACCCCCCGCGGCGGCCCCCCGCCCCCCCCGCGTGGGGGCCCCCGCCCGCCGGGGGGGGCGCCTACCCTCCCCCCCTGTGGCCGCGCCCCCCCCGCACCGACCGCGGCTCGGGCTGCAGGTCGCCACGTTGCGAGGTTTCGTTACGCTGGCCGGGTGACTCCCGTGGAAGCGCTGCAGCGCGTCGTGCACTACCTGGACCGGGCGCACGAGACCGGGTTCAAGACCAAGGCCTTCGTGCGGGCGCTCGATGTCGTGCGCAACACCCCGGCGGACGAGATCGAAGATCGCGCCGCGAAGAACACGCTGAAGCAGCTCGACGGCATCGGCGACAGCACGGCGCGGTTGATCGTCGAGACACTGCGCGGCGACACCAGTTACCTGGAGAAGTTGGATCGCGAGACGCAGGTGCCGATCTCGCCCGAGGGTCAGATCTACCGAAACGCACTCCGCGGCGACTGCCACCTCCATTCCACCTGGAGCGACGGGGGAGCGACGATCGAGGCAATGGCCGCAGCGGCTCGCGACCTCGGCCACGAGTACATGGTGCTGACCGACCACTCCGCTCGGCTGACCATCGCCCACGGCCTGGACCGCGACCGCCTCACGGCGCAACTGGACATCATCGAGGCGCTCAACGCCGAGTTCGCCCCGTTCCGGATCCTGACCGGGATGGAGGTTGACATCTTGGAGGACGGAGCACTCGACCTCGACGACGACATGCTCGCCCGGCTCGACGTGGTGGTCGCCAGCGTGCACAGCAAGCTGCGCATGGACCGGCTGCCGATGACGCTCCGCATGGTGCGCGCCGTCGAGTCGCCCCACGTCGACATCCTCGGGCACTGCACGGGACGCCTCGTCGGCGGCAAGCGGCCGGAGTCGCAGTTCGACGCGCGAAAGGTGTTCGAGGCCTGCGCCCGGGGGAACACCGCAGTCGAGCTCAATTCACGTCCGGAGCGACTCGACCCGCCGATGGAGCTGCTCGCGATCGCGGTCGAGAAGGGCTGCATGTTCTCGATCGACTCCGATGCCCACGCCACCGGCCAGCTGGAGTGGCAGCCCCACGGGTGCAACCGGGCTGCCGCCGGCGCGGTGCCGATCGAGCGGATCATCAACACGATGTCCGTCGACGATCTGCTGGCGTGGACCGCCGCCTGACCGACCAGGTGGGACCCACCGTCGGGCGCCGATAGCATCGCTGACCATGTCGAAGAAGACCAAGAAGCGCAAGGCCCGGCTTCGCCGCTCGAAGGCCAACCACGGTAAGCGTCCCAACATGGGGCGTGGCTGAGCCGTTGCTCCCCGCGCCACCCGCGAAACGGGGGGCCGAAAGCGACGTCTATCACGGCGTGGCCGTCGCCGATCCCTATCGGTGGCTCGAGGACGGCAGCGCTGCACCCACGGTCACGTGGGTGTCCCAACAGAACGAACGCACACGTCAGGCGCTCGATGCCCGGCCCGATCGGAGCCAGTGGCACGAGCGCCTCGTCGCGCTCATGCGCCTGCCCGTCGTGCTGCAGGCCACGGTGCGCGGGGACCGGCTGTTCGTGCTCGAGCGCCCGGCCGGCGACGAACAGTACTCGCTGATCCTGCGCTCGAGCACCGATCCGAGCCAGCCGCCGCGCACCCTCGTCGACCCGGCGCAGCTGTCCGACGACGCGGCGACGGCGATCGACTGGTTCTACCCGTCCAGCGACGGGCGCCTGGTGGCGTACGGCACGAGCGAGGGTGGTACCGAGGACAGCACCCTTGCAGTGCTCGACGTCGACACCGGGCAGCATCACGCCGATCGCATCCCCGACACCCGTGGTGCCACGGTTGCGTGGCTGCCCGACGGCTCCGGCTTCTACTACGTGTCGTATCCGGTCGGCGACCAGTACAACCGGCGCGTCCTGTTGCACCGGCTCGGCGACGACACCGCCAACGACGAACTGCTCTGGAGCGATCCCGACCGTCCCGCCGGCTGGGCCGACGTGCACATCTCGCCATCGGGACGCTACGTGCTGATCGAGGTGTCCGTCGGGGCCAGCCGCATCGCCGAAGCCCAGATCTGGGACCGCGAGACCAGCACGTGGGCAATCGTGTTCGACACAGAGACCTCGGCATCGTTCAGCTTCCTCGACGACCAGCTGTTGATGACGACGACCATCGACGCGCCACGCGGCCGCGTCGTGGTCACGCCACTGTGCGCTCCGTCGAACGATCACTGGCGCACCGTCGTGCCCGAGGGCGACGGCGTGATCGGCGCGGCGGTGGCGTGCAACGGCGAGATCCTGGTCGTGCGCACCGACCGGGCCGTGGACAGCATCGAACGCTGGACCGTCGACGGCCAGCATCTCGGGCCGTGCGGTGAGTTCGGCGTCGTGTCGGTCCACGGGTTGGCCACCGACGGTTCGGATGCGCCGGCCTTCGTCAGCGTCACCGGGTTCGACCAACCGGCCGCGCTGCACCGCGTGCGGCCCGGCAACGTCGTGCAGCCGTGGACGACGACGGACGCGACGGCCATCCCGAATCTCACCGTGACGTCCACGACCTATCGATCGCTCGACGGCACGCCGATCGGTCTGTTCCTGATCCACCGCGCCGACATGACCCCCGGCGCGCACACCCCGGCCATCCTCAACGGCTACGGCGGCTTCGCGATCACCGAGACGCCGGTCTGGTCGCCGCTCGTCGCCGCGTGGTGCGAGCGCGGCGGGCTGTATGCCATCGCGGGTCTGCGCGGTGGTCTGGAAGAGGGCGAGCCGTGGCATCACGCCGGCCGCCGGGCGAACAAGCAGAACGTCTTCGACGACTTCCACGCGGCAGCCGACCATCTCGTCGACGCGGGACTGACGAGTCGCGATCGGCTGGCCATTGCCGGTGGCTCGAACGGCGGGCTGCTCGTGGGAGCGGCCCTGACCCAGCGCCCCGATCTGTGCCGCGCCGTGTGGTGCGCAGTGCCATTACTGGACATGGTCCGCTTTCCGCACTTCCTGATCGCCCGGCTGTGGACCGACGAGTACGGCGACCCCGATGTCGACGAGGAGTTCGGCTGGCTGTGGGGTTACTCGCCGTACCACCGCGTGCAGAACGGCGGCACCTACCCCGCGGTTCTGCTGACGACGGCCGAGGGCGACACGCGCGTGGATCCGCTGCACGCCCGCAAGATGACCGCCGAACTGCAGTGGGCTGCCGCCGACCAGGGCGAGCGGCCGATCCTGTTGCTCCAGGAGGGTCGCGCCGGGCACGGTGTCGGCAAGCCGGTCGCCAAGCGCGCCGACGAAGCAGCGGACGTGCTCTCGTTCTTCACGTGGCAACTCGGTGGTCCGTCGTGACGACCGCGGCCGAACTCGTCATCGGCGCGGCGCCCGAGGCGTGGGCAGCCGCCGGGTTCGACGTCGACGTCGACGATGCCGGAGTGGGCCATCTGCAACTCGGCGGCATTCGGCTGCGCATCGATCCGTCGCAGCGGGGCATGACCGAGTGGGTGCTGGCCGGCGCGCCAGACGAAGCGGTCACCGACATCGACGGGTTGCACACGTCTCACGGAGATCCGGCGGCCGCACCTGCAGCGGACCACCCGAACACGGTGTTCTCGATCGACCACGTCGTCGTCAACACTGCCGACCTCGAGCGAACGTGTGCGGCCATCGAATCCGCCACCGGCGCGCCGCTCAAGCGGGTCCGCGAGGCGGGACCGATTCGGCAGGGCTTCCATCGTCTCGGCGAGCTGATCGTCGAGGTCGTCACCCACGCGCAGGTGCCCACCGGCCCGGCTTCGTTCTGGGGTTTGGCATTCAACGTGCGCGACATCGACGCGCTGTACGAGCGCGTCGGTGACGAGCTGATGTCCGCACCGAAGCCCGCCGTGCAACCTGGCCGCCGCATCGCTTCGTTCCGGGTCACCGCCGCACTCGGCCTGCCCATCGCGGTCATGAGCGTGCGAGAAGTTCCGCCCTCCGACCTGTAACGAACGCGACCATCGCTCGACTGCACCGGCGTACCGACACGCCAGGAGGGCAGTGATGATTGGTTTGCATGGCAAGACGGCAATCGTGACAGGGGGGAGCTCGGGCATCGGGCAGGCCATCGCGATCCGACTCGCACAAGAGGGCGTCAACGTCGCGATCAACTACGTCGGCCGCCCCGACGGTGCTGAGATGACGCGCGATGCCATCGACGCCGGGTTCGACGCGTGCATGTGCGACATGCGCGATACCGGCCACGAGCCGTTGCTGGTCGAGGCCGACGTGTCCGACGAGGATCAGGTCGAGCAGATGTTCAAGCAGACCATCCAACACTTCGGCGGCGTCGACATCTTGATCAACAACGCCGGCATCCAGCTGTCCGGCGACTCGGACTCGATCAGCGTCCACGACTTCGACAAGGTGCTCGCCGTCAACCTGCGAGGCAGCTTCATGTGCGCCCAGCAGGCGATCCGGCACATGCTGGCCGCAGAGCGAACGGGCGCGCTCGTCAACGTGTCCAGCGTGCACCAAGAAATCCCCAAGCCGCGCTATCTCGGCTACTCGGTCAGCAAGGGCGGGATGCAGAACCTGACCCGCTCGCTCGCGCTCGAGTATGCGGGACGCGGCATTCGCGTCAACGCAATCGCGCCGGGTGCAACCATCACGCCGATCAACCGGGCCTGGGTCGACGACCCGGAGAAGAGCGCGATGGTCACGTCGCACATCCCCATGGGCCGCGCGGGAACTGCGGAGGAGATGGCTGCAGTCTCCGCGTTCCTGTGCAGCGACGAGGCTGCCTACATCACTGGGCAGACGTTGTTCGTCGACGGTGGCCTGACGCTGTACGCCGACTTCCGCACGACGTGGTCGTCGGAATGACCGTGGCACAGAGTCGTTACGGCCTCGACGACGACGCCGGATCGTTGAACGAGATCACGCCGGCCGAGGTGTTGCGCGGCAGCCGGCTGGTCTCTGACGGTGTCGTGATCGACCTCGCCCATGTGCTGGACGAGTCCTCGCCGGCGTTCCCGGGACGGACGTTCCGGCAATGGATGCACGAGCGTGCCCCGGACGGCGGTCTCGGCGACAACCACGTCCACTGGATTGCCGAGCGATTCGAGGCGACGACACAGATGGGTACCCACGTCGACGCGCTGAACCATCTGCAGGACGGCGAGCAGACGTACAACGGACACTCGATCGCCGACATCGAGACGCCGTTCGGCACGACACGGCTCGGTGCTGAGACGATGCCGCAGGTGGTCACACGCGGCGTGTTGCTGGACATCGCTGCCGTTCGCGGCATCGACGCAATGTCGCCGGGGGACGTGATCACGCCGTCCGATGCGGACGAAGCGCTTGGTCGTGCGCGGTTGGCGATCGAACCCGGTGACGCAGTGCTGTTCCACACGGGCTGGGGCACCCGCTGGGACGACGACCCGGACCGTTACGTGACGGGTGAGCCGGGGCCCGGCGTGGCGATGATCGAGTGGTTGACCGACCGCCGAGTCGGCATCACCGGCTGCGACACCTGGAGCTTCGGACCGGTGCCGGCCGAGGATGCGGCCCGACCGTTCCTCGTACCGCAGCGGCTGAACACGCGCTACGGCGTCGTGATCATGGAGAACCTGCGCCTCACCGATCTCGCGACGCACGCATCGCTGACCGACCGACACGAGTTCATGTTCGTCATGACCCATTCCAAGCTCCGCGGCGCCACCGGCGCGTGGACCGCACCCATCGCCGTCTTCTGACGGTGTCACGAAGGACAATCGAGATGGACCACTACGACATCATCGTCATCGGATCAGGCGCAGGTGGCGGCACGCTCGCCCACGCGCTCGCCCCGACCGGCAAGAAGATCCTCATCCTCGAACGCGGCGACTACCTGCGTCGCGAGCGACAGAACTGGGACTCGATCGAGATCTGGGGCAAGCAGCGCTACCGCAACAGCGGCACGTGGCACGACGCCATCGCCGATCGCGAGTTCACGCCGAAGCAGCACTACTACGTCGGTGGCAACACCAAGTTCTACGGGGCCGTGCTGTTCCGCATGCGCGAGCGTGACTTCGGAGTCGTCGACCACGTCGACGGCGCGTCGCCGGCATGGCCGATCACGTATGCGGACATGGAGCCGTACTACAGCCGCGCCGAGCACCTCTACCACGTCCACGGCGAGCGGGGCAGCGATCCGTTCGAGCCGTGGGCCAGCGGCCCCTATCCGCATCCGCCGGTGTCCGACGAGCCGCGCATCGCGGAGCTCCGCAAGGACCTGCGCGGCGCCGGCCTGCATCCGTTCGCGCTACCGATGGGCATCATGATCGACGAAACGCAGCCCGAGCGCAGCGCGTGCATCCGCTGCGCGACCTGTGACGGCTTCCCGTGTCTCGTGCAGGCGAAAGCCGATGCTCATGTCGTGTGCGTCGAGCCTGCGCTGCGTCACCCGAACGTCAGCTTGCTGACCGGCGCCTACGTGCAGCGGTTGGAGACGTCAGCCGACGGCCGGGTGATCACCGGCGTGGTGGTCGAGCGCGACGGCACGATCGAGCGCTACGACGCCGATGCCGTGGTCGTGTCAGCCGGGGCGATCAACTCGGCCGCGCTGTTGCTGCGTTCGGCGAACGATCGTCACCCGCATGGCCTGGCCAACTCGTCCGGACTCGTCGGACGCAACCTGATGCTGCACAACAACTCGTCACTGATCGCGATCTCCACGAACCCGAATCCGACGGAGTTCCAGAAGACGCTCGGCATCAACGACTTCTACGACGGTGACCCAATGGGCGGCTACGGCTTCCCACTCGGCGCGATGCAGATGCTCGGTCGCAGCGACGCGTTCACGATGTCACTCGATGCCCCTGACGCCGCCGACCCGGCCGATCTGGCATCGCGCTCGCTCGACTTCTGGCTGACCACCGAGGACCTGCCGCAATATCGCAACCAGGTGACCGTCGACCCGAGCGGGCGGATCAGTCTGCGCTACAGCCCGAGCAACCTGGGCTCGCACCAGCGTCTCATCGATCGCTTCATGGGCCTGCTCGACGCGATGCAGTGCCAGCGCGACGTGGTCACCAAGACGCAGTACCTCGGTGGGCGGTTGGGCATCAACGGCGTGGCGCACCAGAACGGGACGCTGCGCTTCGGGCATGACGCGCGCTCGTCGGTGCTCGACGTGAACTGCCGTGCCCATGACGTGGACAACCTGTACGTCGTCGACTCCAGCTTCTTCGTGTCGAGTTCGGCCGTGAACCCGACGTTGACGATCATCGCCAACTCGCTTCGAGTGTCCGACCATCTTCGCGACGTGTTCGGTGTTGCTTCGATGGCAATGTCAGGATCGCGCTCATGAGTGCGGAACGTGATCGGCTGGACGAGCGTCGCGGGACGTGGAAGCGGTGGGGGCCGTACCTCGCCGAGCGGGCGTGGGGCACGGTGCGCGAGGACTACAGCGAGGGTGGCAACGCGTGGGAGTACTTCTCGCACGACCATGCTCGGAGCCGGGCGTTCCGCTGGAGCGAGGATGGCCTCGGTGCGATCAGTGACGACGAGCAGTTCCTGTGTCTCGGCTTCGCGTTCTGGAACGGCCGCGACCCGATCCTGAAAGAGCGCATCTTCGGGCTGACCGGCAACGAGGGCAACCACGGCGAGGACGCCAAGGAGTACTGGTACTACCTCGACTCCACGCCGACGCATTCGTGGATGCGTTGGCGGTACGTGTACCCGCAGAGCGAGTTCCCGTACGAGCGCCTCGTGGCCGAGAACCGCGCCCGCGGAAAGCACGACCCCGAGTTCGAACTGCTCGACACCGGCGTGTTCGACGACGATCGCTACTTCGAGATCACCGCTGATTACGCCAAGGCCGCTGCCGATGACTGGTGCATCGAGCTCCGCGTGCACAACGCGAGCCCGCAGGCGGCGACCATCCACGCGTTGCCGACGCTGTGGTTCCGCAACACCTGGTCCTGGGGCCACGACGATCGCCGCCCGCACATCGTGCGGACCGCCGAGGGTGCGCTGACCGCGACGCATCACGCGGTCGGCACGATGACGTTGGTCGGTGCCACCGACACCGGCGGACAGGCGGTCCCGTTGTTGTGCGAGAACGAGTCGAACGCGGCCCTGCTGTGGGGAAGCGCGCCCGGCGAGCGAGCCGTCAAGGACGGCATCAACGACCACGTCGTGCACGGTGCGCCGACGGTCAACGCGGATGGCGTCGGAACGAAGGCATCGCTGTGGTTCGAACGTGAGGTGGCGGCCGGAGACACGCTGACGATCCGCATGCGGCTGAGCCCGACCGGGGCCGGCATCGACGACACGTGGCATGCCGCGATGGCCGCCCGCGCCGCCGAGGCCGACGAGTACTACGCCGAGCTGACCCCGGTGGATCGTTCGGCCCAGGACGCGATGATCATGCGCCAGGCCTTGGCCGGGATGCTGTGGAGCAAGCAGTGGTTCCACTACGACGTCGCTCGCTGGCTCGACGGGGATCCCGCGTTGCCGCTCCCGCCGGAGAACCGAAAGTACGGTCGCAACAGTGCGTGGCGACACCTCAACAACTCGCAGATCATCTCGATGCCGGACACATGGGAGTACCCGTGGTTCGCGGCGTGGGACCTCGCGTTCCACTGCGTCGCGCTGGCGCACGTCGACGCGGAGTTCGCCAAGGAACAACTGATCCTGGTCTGTCGCGAGTGGTACATGCATCCGAACGGCCAGCTGCCCGCGTACGAGTGGGCGTTCGGTGACGTCAACCCGCCCGTGCACGCGTGGGCTGCGATGCGCGTGTTCGAGATCGACGGCTCGAAGGACCACGAGTTCCTGGAGCGGATCATGCACAAGCTCCTGATCAACTTCACCTGGTGGGTCAACCGCAAGGACGCGCAGGACAACAACGTGTTCGAGGGCGGCTTCCTGGGTCTCGACAACATCGGGCCCATCGATCGCTCCGCGCAGTTGCCCGTGGCCGGCCACCTCGAGCAGTCCGACGGTACGGCATGGATGGCCATGTACTGCCTCGACCTGCTGGAGATGAGCCTGGTGCTCGCCAACCACGACCAGTCCTACGAGGACGTCGCGACCAAGTTCTTCGAGCACTTCACCTACATCGCCGACGCGACGTTCGGGCGAGGGTTGTGGGACGAGCACGACGGCTTCTTCTACGACGTGCTGCAGGCCGACGAGGGTTGGCGCGTGCCGCTGAAGGTGCGCTCGATGGTGGGACTGCTGCCGCTCGTGGCCACCACCACGCTCGGCACCAAGACGTTGGAGAACCTGCCCGACTTTGCGGCGCGCTCGCGGTGGTTCGCCGCGAACAAGCCCGAACTGGCTCGTCACGTGACCCGGATGCACACCCGCAGCGAGGGCACGGGGCAGCTGCTGTCGATCGTGTCGCCCGAGCAGCTGGATCGAGTGCTCGCCTACCTACTCGACGAGGCGGAGTTCCTGTCGCCGCACGGTGTGCGCGCCCTGTCAGCGGTGCACCGTGAGCAGCCGTTCACGCTGGATCTCGTCGGCATGCAGTACACCGTGGACTACGAGCCGGGTGAGTCGACGAGCGGTCTGTTCGGTGGCAACTCCAACTGGCGCGGCCCGGTGTGGTTCCCGGTCAACTTCTTGATGATCGAGGCGCTGCGTCGCTTCGGCCGGTTGTTCGGTGACGACCGGCTCGTGGAATGCCCCACCGGGTCCGGACTGAAGCTGACACTGACGCAGGTCGCGGACGAGCTCGCCGAACGGTTGATCTCGCTGTTCCGCGATGATGCATCGGGGCGACGCCCGTGCTTCGGCAACACCGAGCGGATGCAGAGCGATCCCCGCTGGCACGACAACCTGTTGTTCCACGAGTACTTCCACGGTGACACCGGCGCCGGCCTCGGAGCCTCGCACCAGACCGGCTGGACCGGCCTCGTCGCCGACCTCATCATCCGCTCATGACGGGCATCGGCTTCGGTCCGCAGGTGTGCGGCGTGCTGGACGAGTCCTCGGCTCGAGAGTGGCTCGTCACCGATGGGCTCGGCGGGTACGCGATGGGCACGGTCGCCGGTCTGCGCACCCGTCGCTACCACGGTCTGCTCGTCGTCGCCGCAAACAACGGCGCGTCGCGCCGGGTCGGCCTCGCTGCGCTCGACGCGGTCGTGGTGATCGGCGATCGACGCGTCGAACTCGCCGTGCACGAGTGGCGCGGTGGCGTGGTCCAGCCACGCGGCCACGAACTGCTGGCCACGTTCGAGCTGCGCGACGGCGTGCCCCGCTGGCGGTGGCAGATCGGCGACGTCGTGATCGAACGCGAGATCGCGATGTCGCACGGCGAGCCGACGGTGGCCGTCACCCACCGCCTCATCGCCGGTGCCGGCACGGTCGGCTTGGAGGTCACGCCACTCTGCACATGGCGCGACGCGCACGGCGATCGACGCGGTGACGCGTCGCCCGCGGTTGTCACCTCGGCGGATGGGTTCGTGTTCGAGGATGCGTACGCGGTGCGCTCGCCCGCCAGCTGGGAGGCGGGAGGCGACTGGTATCGCGGCGCATCACTGCGTGCTGAGGCGGCTCGCGGTCTCGGTGCCGAGGAAGATCTGTGGGCCGCGGGGCGGTTCGTTGCCGTGTTGTCGCGGGGCGAGTCGCTCGACGTGACCGCGAGCGCGGTGATCGGTTCACACCGACCCTCCGCCGACGCGATCGTCGCATCGGCCCGGGCGCGATCGAAGGTGCTGATCGGTGCCTCGAAGGCGTCCGACAGCACCGGACAGTTGCTCGTGCTCGCCGCCGACCAGTTCGTCACGGCCGGCACTGACGGCCCGTCCGTCGTCGCCGGCTACCCGTGGTTCGGCGCATGGTCACGCGACACGATGACGTCATACGAGGGCCTGTTCCTGGCCACCGGCCGAGCCGCCCACGGCCGAGAGCTGCTCGTCGCGGCGGCCGCGACGGTGTCGGAGGGGATGCTGGCCAACACCGCCGACACCGGCACGTTGGAGTACAACACGGTGGACGCGGCGCTCTGGTACCTGCACGCGATCGATCGCCACGTGACGCAGTCCGGTGACGTGGACCTTGCTGCCACCCTCGCCCCGGTGATGGATCGGATCATCGACCACCACCTGGCCGGGACTCGATACGGCATCGCAGTCGACCGCGCCGATGGTCTCCTCCGCCAAGGTGTCGACGGTGTCGCGCTGACCTGGATGGACGCGCGTGTCGACGGACGGGCGATCACCGGGCGCATCGGCAAGGCCGTCGAGATCAACGCGCTGTGGATCAACGGGCTGCGTGCCACCGCAGCGATGCAGCGCGCCGCTGGACTCGATTCCAACCGCGCCGAGTCCGTGGCCGCGACAGCGCAGGCGTCGTTCAGGCGTCGCTTCACGCGAGACGACGGCCTCGGCCTGTTCGACGTGGTCGATGGGCCCGAGGGTGACGACGCGTCGATCCGCCCGAACCAACTGCTCGCGCTGTCGCTGCCGCACGGGCCCGGCGGGCCGTCGTCGGCGTTGCGTGTGTGTCGCGACCAGTTGCTGACACCGCTCGGGTTGCGGTCCCTCGCGCCGACGGACGTGCGCTTCGTCGGCCTTCATCGCGGCAATCCGGCCGAACGTGACGCCGCGTACCACCAGGGCACCGTGTGGCCGTGGATGATCGGCCCGTACGCCGACGCAGTGCGCGCCGCAGGCGACGAGGTCGACCTCGAGACGCTGGCGCTGCACCTCGGCGAATGGGGCCTCGGCTCGGTGTCGGAAACCGCAGACGGCTCGTCGCCGCACACCACGACCGGATGCCCGTTCCAAGCCTGGAGCGTCGCCGAACTGCTCCGCGTCCTTCGCAATCGCCGGTGACGGCGCGACGGACGCGGTCAGCTGTCAGCGGTGAATGACCGGAACGCGACGATCAGAGTCTCTGCTGCCTCGGGCGACACGTCGTCGGTGGTCAACGTGCCGGTCAGCGTGATGGTCTCGCGCATCTGGCCGAGGTAGTTGGTGCAGCCGTTGCACTCGGCGACGTGTTCGTCGAAGCGTTGGCGATCGGCGGACGGCAGCGTGCCCTCCAAGTACTCGGTGACGAGCTCGACCAACTCGTTGCAGTTCATGATGCCGTCACTCCCTCGAAATGCCGTTCGAGCATGGACCGCACCCCCGATCGGGCGCGGTGCAAGAGGACACGTTGGTTGCCCTCGGACAACTCCAGCACATCGCAGACCTCGCCGCCGGAGAATCCCTCGACATCGCGCAGCATGATCACCTCACGCTGGTTGCGGGGCAGTGACGCGATCGCATCCTCGATCACCTGCCGGGTCTCGGCCGAGGTCACGACCACTTCGGGCAGTGTGCCCCAGTCCGTCGGGGCTGCGCGCCAGTGCCCCGGCCAGCGCCCATCATCGGACTGGAAGCGGTCGGCGTCGACGCTGGACGGCTCGTCCTTGCTGTCACCGACGAGCGAGCTGAACGGTGTGATCCGTGATTCGCGCACGCCGCGGGTGCGGGCCTGGTTGACCAGGATGCGGAACAGCCAGGTCTTGAACGACGAGCGTTCCCGGAAGGTGTCGAGACCGCGAATCACTGCGAGCCATGTCTCCTGGGCGACCTCCTCGGCGACAGATTCCGTTCTCACGAACCTGCGCGCGGCGCGGACGAGACCTGGATGGTACGTCGCGACGACGCGGCGGAACGTGGCTTCGTCGCCCCGCCGCAGCGCGCCAACGACATCGTCGTCGTCCATCCTCGTCCCTTGTTCGTGCCGACGCAGGGCCGGCGCAGGTGATCGGGACCACGCTAGTGAGCGCGAACACACCGTCCGGCGCGACGCTCATGATCGGGCAAGAGCTGCATCGCTGGTGCGAGTAGGTGCACCGGGCGGCAGGAGCGCCGCGCCGACGATGGGGAACACCAGCGCCGACACGATTCCGGCCCCAGGTGATCGGGACCACGCTCGTGAGCGCGAACACACCGTCCGGCGCGACGCTCATGATCGGGCAAGAGCTGCATCGCTGGTGCGAGTAGGTGCACCGGGCGGCAGGAGCGCCGCGCCGACGATGGGAAACACGAGCGCCGACACGAGTCCGGCGGCCACCATCGCCGCGGCGATCGCGGGAGTGATCATGCCCGCTGCGACCCCGATCTGAGTCGCGGCGACGATGAACGGCAGCGATGTCGCCAGCAGCAATCCGGCCGCGATCGACCCGCGCCAGCCGAGGGCGGCACGAAACAGCAGGGCGGGGAGGCCACGCACCACGAGCAGGGCAAGGACGAACAGCGGCACCGGGCGGAGGCGGCTCGGGTCGTCGAGCAACGCACCCAGGTCGAACGTGATGCCCGACGTCACGAAGAACACCGGGACCAGGAACCCGAACGCGATCGAGTCGAGCTTCACCTTCAACAGCGGATGCGTCTCGGCGGCGCGGCCGTCGAGCGCGTTGATGACGACACCGGCCACGAACGAGCCGAGGATGGCTTCCAGTCCGAGTCGATTAGCGAGCACCGCGAACGCGAGCACGATCACCATCGTGCCGCGAACCCGGATCTGCGCGTTTGTGTCCTGCAGCTGCGTGAGGATCCGACCGAGCGGCATCTTCATCGTGTGACGTGAGCCGACGAACGCGAACGCAGCCACGAATACCGCGAACGCGCTCAACAGCACGATGCGCGTCGACGTGGTGGAGCTGTCCTTGGAGAAGAACAGTGACAGCAAGATGATGGCCGCACCGTCGCCGATCGCCGCGCCGGCGAGCACGAACTGGCCCACGTTGCCGGTGGTCGCGCCGGCGTCACGCAGCACCGGAGCGACGATGCCGAGTGACGTTGCCGTCAGCACGACGGCGATGAAGAGCGGCTGGTGCACGACGCCGGCCGCGTCGAACGCCACCCCAGTTGCCACCGCAAGGATCAGCGAGGCGACGAATCCGATCAGCGCTGAGCGACCGACTGATCCCCGCAGGGCGCGGACGTCGATCTCGTTGCCGGCCAGGTAGAGCAGCACGCTGAGCCCGATCGTCGACACGACCCGCACCGTGTCGTCGGCCATCACCCAGCCGAGGACGTCGGGTCCGATCACGATGCCGACGACA
The DNA here is from genome assembly GCA_031410915.1 of Actinomycetes bacterium. Taxonomy (GTDB): domain Bacteria; phylum Actinomycetota; class Acidimicrobiia; order Acidimicrobiales; family Ilumatobacteraceae; genus WLMZ01. The sequence continues at coordinate 36,281 of JANNZY010000008.1, read as the reverse complement.
ATCTCGATTACGACCGCGGGCACATGGGTGCGGCGGATGACGTGATGCAGGATCGGCGCGCAGAACGCGGCGATGAGCACGATCGTGAGGTTGAGTAACTCGTCCGAACGCATGCGCTGCAGTCGAAGCAGCGTCGGATTCGTTTCAACCGATTCGCGAGATGTGCAGGAGTCAGCCGCCGGTCGTGAGCGAGCGGAACGTGGCCAGCAGGTGGTCCACGGTCGTCGCGTCGACGCTGTCCGCCATCTGCGTGCTGACCAGTTCGATGGTCTCGCGCATCTGGGCGACGTAGTGCGTGCAGTCGGCGCAGTCGGCGAGATGGGCTTCGAGCTGCTCGCGGTCGTGGTCGGACAGCGCGCCTTCGAAGTACTCGGTGACCAGCTCGACGAGCTCTTGGCATTTCATGACGCCGACACCTCCGCGAAGTGCTGTTCGAGGATGGCCCGGACCCGTGATCGGGCGCGGTGCAACAGGACGCGCTGGTTGGCCTCGGTCAGTCCGAGCGAGTCGCACACCTCCGCCGACGTCAGGCCGTCCAGGTCGCGAAGCGTGATCACGTCGCGCTGCGACGGCGGCAAGGCATTGATCGCAGCGTCGATGATCGCTCGAGTCGCGTCGCTCTCGACGACGTCGTCGGGAACGAGTGCCCAGTCGGTCGGGCGCGAGCGCCACCCGCCGTATTGCGGGTGGTCGCGATCGTGGAAGCGCGACGTGGCGACGGTGGGCTCGTCGGTCGCAGTGTCGGTCGGGCGGGTGCGGCCCTCGCGCTCGCCGCGCGTGCGGGCTCGGTTGACGAGGATGCGATACAGCCACGTCTTGAACGACGAGCGCCCCTCGAAGCGATCGATGCCCTTGATGACCGCGACCCACGTGTCCTGCGCGACCTCTTCAGCGATGGCGCGGCTGGAGACGTAGGACTGCGCGGTGCGCACGAGGCCGGCGTGGTGGCGCATGACGATGAACCGGAACGCGTCCTCGTCTCCGCGCCGCAGCGCCTCAGCCACTCGTTCGTCGTCCATCGTCTGCCGTCTCTTCGTGCACCGCAGGCGCGGCCGAGGCAACGTTAGTGATCGCATGCGATGTGCCAACGATCCCCTCGTGTGACTCCCGACCGTGCCGCGGTGCATGGTCGGTAGTCCTCTCGGGGGCCGGAACGTAACCAATCGGTCCAGTGACAGACTGCACACCATGTCCGAACACGCAGTCGATGTCGTCGTCGTTGGCCTTGGTCCCGGGGGAGAAGCGGTAGCGGGTTCGCTCGCCGAGAAAGGTCTGCGAGTTGCCGGCATCGAAAGCCATCTCGTCGGCGGTGAGTGCCCCTACTACGGCTGCATCCCGTCGAAGATGATCATCCGCGGTGCCGACCTGTTGGCCGAAGCTCGACGCGTCGATGGCATTGCGGGAACGGCCACCGTCATTCCGGATTACACCTTCGTCGCCGATCGGATCCGTGACGAGGCCACCGACGACTGGGACGACACCGTCGCCGTCGACCGCTTGGTCGGCAAGGGCGGCACGTTCGTGCGCGGCCGCGGGCGCATCGACGGTCCCGGACGCGTCGTGGTCGGCGACGATACGTTCGTGGCCGAGCGCGGCATCGTCATCGCCACCGGCACGTCGCCGGCGCTCCCACCCATTCCCGGCCTGGCCGATGCCTCGCCGTGGACGAACCGCGAGATCGTCAAGATCCGTCGCAATCCGGCGTCGCTGATCGTGCTTGGCGGTGGGGCGATCGGTTTGGAGCTCGCCCAGGCGATGTCTCGCTACGGCACGACCGTCACGGTCATCGAGGCGTTGGATCGCATCCTGGCTCCCGAGGAACCGGAGTCGAGCGAGTTGCTCACGAGGGTGTTGCGCGGCGAGGGCATCGATGTCCGTGTCGGCGTCGCTGCTTCGTCGGTGTCACGCGCCGGCAACGGTGGGCCGGCGACGGTGACGTTGGCCGACGGATCGGCGGTCACCGCAGATGAGATCCTGGTCGCCGCCGGTCGCACGCCGAACCTGCGTGGCATCGGACTGGACACGCTGGGCCTGGACGAGACGGCCCGGCCGATGTTCACGGTAGACGAGCACATGCGTGTCCTTGGTGTTGACGGGCTGTGGGCGGTTGGCGACATCGCCGGCAAGGGCGCGTTCACGCACATGGCGGTGTACGAGGCCGACATCGCGGTCGACGACATCCTCGGCGTCTCGTCACCACGGTTGGCGCAGGACCACGCGGTCTCGCGGGTCACGTTCACGGACCCCGAGGTCGGCTCGGTGGGGATGACCGAGGCCCAAGCTCGCGACTCGGGATTGAACGTGCAGGTCGGACTCGCCGACTCGTCGACGTCGAGCCGCGGCTGGATCCACAAGGCCGGCAACGAGGGCCTGATGAAGCTGGTCGTCGACGCCGATCGAGGCGTTCTCGTCGGCGCATCGTCGGTCGGCCCCCGAGGCGGCAGCGTGTTGGGCCTGTTCAACCTGGCCGTCCACGCCCGCGTGCCGGTGTCCGAACTGCAGTCGATGATCTACGCCTACCCGACCTTCTACCGCGGCGCGCTCGACGCCCTGGCCAACATCGGCTGACGGATCCAAGCGCCGGCTCGTTCTTTTCGGCCAGCCGTCGGTCGCCGGCGCTGGCGGCTGACGGATCCGAGCGCGTGCTCGCTTTTTCGGCCGGTTGTCGGTCGTCGGCGCTTGCGGCTGGCGGATCCGAGCGCGTGCTCGTTTCTTTCGGCCAGCTGTCGGTCGTCGGCGCTTGCGGCTGACGGATCCGAGTGCACGCTTGCTTCCTTCGGCCAGCTGTCGGTCGTCGGCGCTTGCGGCTGACGGATCCGAGTGCACGCTTGCTTCCTTCGGCCGGTTGTCCGGGTGTCAGCCGAAGTCAACGTCCTCGGCGCGGTCGTCGCCGGCGAGGTTGCGCAGGTGGGCCTTGCCCTCGCTGCAGTCGGTGGCCAGGGTGCACCAACGACACTGTGGTCCGGGCGACTTGCGCGGCGGACGCGCTTCGACCCGGAGCTCGATGAGCGCGTCGATGCCATCCAGCGTGCGTCGCAATGTGGAGCGCAACATGTTCTCGGTGACGTCCTCGACGATCGGCTCGGCTGCGTCGAGGTAGAAGCTGGCCAGCTTGCGCGGCGGTACCTGGCGCGACAGCGTCTCGACCAGGGCATAGAAGCGCAGGTCCTCGCGATGGCGTTGCACGACCCGGCCGGTCTTGAGGTCGACGATCAGCTTGCGGCTCTCGTTCCCGAACGGCTTGCCCATCGTCAGGTCGGCGCGGCCGCGTAGCAGGATCGGCCCGTCGACTGGCCACTGCGTGCTGCTCTCGGTCACCGGGCGCGACCGGGGATCGAGTGGCGGGAAGCATTCCATGAACTTCGTGACGTGGTCGCCGCACTTGCTGCGCAGGTCGGCCAGATCGCCTTCACCGAGTCCACCGAGCCAGCCGCTCAAGCCGCGCTCTTCGTTGATGAGCCGACCGATCGCTTCCTCGACCAGTTCGGCCGGGGCCGGCTCGCCACGCCAGTTGATGAGCAGCTGGATCGCCCGATGCGACACCTGGCCGCGGGCCCGCCCGACGGTCCATTCGAAGTCGTCGGGCGCGAGGAACTGCGCTTCGCAGCCGAAGATGGCCGCCAGCGTGTGCTTGGTGACGAAGAGCGTGTTGCCCTCCAGCCGGTCCGTGAACTCGACGAACGCCTCCTGCGCCTGCTCGCGCAGTTCGGCCACGAACTCGGCTTCGAACACGACCGGTTCACCATGGCGCTTGAGCACGTGCAGCGTGGCCATCTGCGCCGGCGTGAGGCGTTGCGTTGGGGCGGACGTGTCGGTCACGGGGGCGACATTACCGACGGGGTGCGACAGCCACCGACGATGCCGAGATGCCGAGCCCACCCAGGATGACTGTCGCACCCTTCTGTCAGAGTGAGGCCATGAAGACCGGCAGTGCTATCGATTTCGCCCAAGCGGCCCGCACCCTCACCGCAGAGGCGCGCCGCCGTGGTCTGATCGGGCCCAGCTACCGCTGCCCACCGCGCATCGCTGGCGTGGACCGCACCCTGCGCCGCCACAGCGATGGCGCGGTCATCTCCGTCAAGCTGCGCAATCGCCCCTGGGCCGCCGTGCTGGCAGACATGATCGAAGGCGTCGTCGTGGCCAACCGGCTCGAACCCGGCAAGGCCTTCCGCCTGCGATCGGAACTGTGGGCAGCCCTGGGCTTCGAGGCGAAGTCCACCGACACCCGCGTGGCGTAGCGTGCTACCGAACCCAGCCCGGGTGGCGAAACTGGCAGACGCGGGGGGCTTAAACCCCCTTGTACGAACGTACGTACGGGTTCGAACCCCGTCCCGGGCACAACAAACGAGCAGGTCAGAGCCGGTGGTCAGCGAATTCGGGCACCCGGCGTATGTCCGACTCTGCACGTTTCCTGCACAGAGCGTTTGGCGCTAGCGGAAATCGGACGGGTCGGAGTGACGCGATGTCGTCGCTTTTGTGGGATTTGTGGCGCACAGTGACGGGTTCGGATGTCGAGAGAAAGCGCAGCCGAGCACCCCCGTCCACTCAATCGGTGGCTGGGGTCGTGAACGGTCGCCTGGTGGGCTTCGCGCTTGGGAGCGTCACGGCGATGTGGGTGCCGATTCCTACTTTGCTGGTGAGTTCCAGCGTGCCGGACATCGCCTCGGTGAGGCGCCGCGCGAGGACGAGTCCGAGGCCGGCGCCGCCTTCGCGTCCTGCGTCTGCGCCGAGCCGATCGAATGGCACGAAGAGTCGGGCGAGGAGTTCGGCGGGGATCCCGGGACCGCTGTCGGTGACGTGAATCGTGGCGGTGTCATTCGCTGAGGCGGTTTCGACTTGCACCACACTGCCCGGTGGTGAGAAGCGGACTGCGTTGGAGACCAGGTTGAGGATGACTTGTTGAAGTCGCCGGCTATCCGCTCGAACGTTGAGTGATGGTCCGGCTTGTTCGACGGTGACGGCGTGGCGCTCAGCGACCGGTTGCATGATCGCAAGCGACGTCGCGATGACTTCGGCTGCGTCGACGTCGGTGAGTTCGATCGGCATCGCAGCTGCCTCGACCCGTGCGAGATCGAGGACGTCGTCGACGATCGAAAGAATGTGGGTGGATGCAAGTGCGATGCGTTCGAGGGCGACGCGACGCTGATCAGCGGTGAGGTCGATGTTCTGCAGGTTCTCGGTGAACCCTGCGATGGCTTGCAGCGGCGTGCGCAGTTCGTGGCTCAACGCGGTCACGAATTGTGACTTTGCAAGATTCGCTCGATCGGCAGCTTGGCGTGCGAGTTCGGCTTCGGCGCGTGCGACTCGCTCTTTCGAGGCGTGGTCGTATTGAACGGCGAGCGAAGCGAGGTGAGTGAAACGTCTGACGATCTCTTCGTCCCGCGAATCCGGCTGGTACGGCGTGTGGTGGTACACCGCGAACGTGCCGACCACTTCGGATTCGCAGCGGATCGGAGTTGACCAACACGCGCGTAGGCCGTGACGCTTCGCTAGCTGTCGGAATGAGGTCCATCGGGCATCGGTCTCGACGTCGATGGCGATCACTGGTGCTCCGATGTGGACGGCGGTGCCGCAGGATCCCGCGAGCGGACCCGGGACGAGCCCGTCGATCGCTGCTGAGTACGACGCCGGGAGCGATGGTGCTGCTCCGTGGCGGAGTGTCCCGTGTTCGTCCAGCAACAGGATGGAGCATCGGCTCGCGGGTGTGAGCTCTTCGAGCGCAAGCACGATGGAGCCGAGCACCCGTGACAGTGATCCTCCGGAGGCGAGTTCGCCCATCATCGTGGTCTGGTGATCGAGGACTGCGACGACGTCCTGTGCGGACAGCACGGTCATCCGTCCCAGCGGTAGCCGACGTTGCGGACTGTACGCAGCCGCTCCGGTCGCTGTGAGTCGATCTCGATTTTGAGGCGTAGCCGATAGACGTGTTCGGTGACGGTCGCCTCGGTCTGCCACCCGTCGTGGCTCGACCACACCGCCGAGAGCAACTCGTTTCGGGTGCAGACGCGTTTGGGATGATCGACGAAGTACGCGAGCAGATCGAATACCTTCGCGGCGAGTTCGATCGGTTCGGCGTCGACCCACACCTGACGGGACGCACGGTCGGTTTCGACGCCATGGCCTTGTGGTGAGAATTGTCGTCCCGCTGCGGTATCGATTGCGCTGCGCCTGAGCACTGAGCGGGCGCGGGCGGCGAGTTCGCCTGTGGAGAACGGTTTGACGAGATAGTCGTCGGCGCCGAGGTCGAGCCCGATGATGCGATCGGTTTCGCTGTCGCGTCCGGACAACACGATGACCGGTATCGGCCGGCTCCCGGGACACGGCTCCATTGTCTGTAGCCGGCGCAGGATGTCGAGTCCGCCGAGGCCGGGCAGCGACAGGTCAAGCACCACGAGCGCCGGTGGATTCGCGTTGATCGACTCCATCGCGGCGAGGCCGTTGTTGACGGCATCGACTGCGAATCCCTCGGCCTCGAGCGCCCACGTCACCGAGGTCCGTACGCCGTCGTCGTCGTCGACGACCAGAACGCGTTGCTGAGCCGACATCGACGTTCACGGTACTCGTTGATGGGAAGTTGATGATCAGTTGATCTGCGCACGAGCGTGGATTCCTAGGGTGGGATCATCGGGTTGTACGGCCCGGATCACCGGCCGACGCAGTGCACTTGCCCAGCGCCGGCACTACTGCTTGGGGGCAACAAATTGAAGCTTGCGCTGTACCTACCGAACTTCCGTGACCGGGTGTCGGTCCAAGAGCTCGATGACCTGACGCAGCTCGCCGAGCAGCTCGACTTCGACTCGGTGTGGACCTTGGATCGCATCGTGGTGCCCGAGGCATCTGACCGGGGCGAACTGCAGTACCCGTTCGGGATGATGGAGCAGTTCCCGTTGCAAATGCCGGTGTCCGCTCGCGGCGAATGGCTGCAGGGCTGGCCGCTGCTTCCGTGGCTCGCGGCGAAGACGTCCAAGGTGCGGATCGGCATGAGCATCACTGACACGCCGTACCGGGCTCCCGCAGTGCTGGCGACCGAGTGTGCGACCATCGACCACCTGTCCGGCGGTCGGCTCAACGTCGGTGTCGGTTCGGGTTGGATGCCCGAGGAGTTCGCTGCTTCCAGTGCAGCCCACATCTTCCCCAAGCGCCACAAGCACGTGCGCGAGACCATCGAGATCATGCAGGGCATCTGGACCAACGACGTGTTCGAGTACCACGGCGAGTTCGCCGACTTCGAACGGTGTGGCTTCGGGGCCAAGCCGTTGCAGGACCCTCATCCGCCGGTCTACTTCAGCGGCCTCAAGGACCCGAAGCGCTCGGCGAGCCGCATCGCCAAATACGGGCTGTCCGGTTGGATCGGGATTCAGGACACCCCCGAGGAGATCGCCCGATGGAAGACCGAGATCCAACGCGAGCTCGAGGAGCTCGGCAGCGACCGATCCCTCGATGACGGTTTCGACATGTGCAGCATGATCTGGTTCGTGATCACCGATCAGGAGACGGACCAGACCCCGAACCGCAAGCTCAGCAACCTGCTCGCCGGCACTGCCGCGCAGATCACCGACAACCTGAAGCGGTTCAAGGAGGCCGGCATGACGATGCCGCTGCTGTGGCCGCCGTTCACCGATGTCCCAGTGTCAAAGACGCTCGACGATCTCAAGCGGCTCACGGAGGAGATCATGCCGAAGGTAAACGCTTCGTGACGGCACCGCGGACCGACCGCGGGTCAGCCCCCGCTGGCCGCCCACCCCGTGAGCCCGACGATGCTGAGCACGAGCAGCCTGGCGAACGGCTGACCACGGTACTGCGGGTACCGGGCCGCCAACCGTGCCGCCAGGTCACCCCAGCCGTCAGGTCCCAGGGTTGCGTCGTAGTGCAGTTCGACTCGGACCCACCACAGTTGCGACCAGTCGTCGCGATCCCAATGGTCGACCAGCAACGCCGCGCGGGGGTCGGCCTCGAGGTTGAGCTCTCGCCGCAATTGGCCCGCAGCCTTCGGCTTCACGAGATCGATCGGGATCGCCACACGCTCGAGATCATCAAAGGCGAAGACGACTGGCACCGCGTCGACACCCCGCAACGGGTGCACGGTCGACAGAACGCCATGCACGGATTCCGTCAGTCGTGCCAATGCTTCCTCGTCGCTCATCCTCACACCACGATTCTCCTCTCCAGAAACCACCGCGTCCACGCCACGGGATCGCCACTGCCATGAACCTCGCCGACTGGGTTCAACGCCATGGACGACGCCGACCCGAATCGCCAGCCATCGCCCACGGCGAGGACGTGCACGCCACATGGGCACAGCTCGCTTCCCGGACCGGCACGATCGCAGCCGGTCTGCATCACCACCTCGGCGCGGCCGCCGGAGATCGAGTGGCGATCGTGATGCGCAACCGGCCGGAGTACCTCGAAGCGCTCCTCGCCATCTGGCACGCCGGGCTCGTCGCAGTGCCGATCAACTCGCGGCTGCATCGCGACGAGATCGAATACATCGTCAAACACAGCGGTTCCATCGCCGTCATCACCGACGACGACCACGCCGCCGACCTCGATGCAGTGCTCGACGCTGTCGAGACGATGCGCGCCGTCGTCGTCGCCCCGGGCGAACAATGGGATGACCTGGCCGGCGCAACGCCGATCGGACCGGTCGAACGACAACCGACCGATCCGGCATGGCTCTTCTACACCAGCGGTACGACCGGCCGGCCCAAGGGCGCGACGCTCACCAACCGCAACCTGATGGCGATGACCCTCAGCTACTACGCCGACATCGATGCAATCGCACCGCAGGACTGCATCCTGCACGCGGCGCCCATCTCCCACGGATCAGGGCTCTACGGACTTCCACACATCGCTCGGGGCGCGCTCAGCGTCATCCCACGCTCCGGCGGCGTCGACCCGCGCGAGATCGCCACGCTGCTCGCACGATGGCCAGGCATGACATTCTTCGCCGCCCCAACCATGGTTCGGCGCCTCGCCAGCGACACCGCAATCCGTACGGCCGACCTTTCGAACCTCAAGACCATCATCTACGGCGGCGCTCCGATGTACCTCGCCGACCTCGAACTCGCGCTCGACGTGTTCGGTCCCCGACTGACACAGATCTACGGCCAAGGCGAGACACCCATGACCATCACCGCCCTGGCCAAGCAGGACCACAACCGCCACGGTCCCAATTGGCAGCAGCGACTCCAAGGAGTGGGCTTCCCCCGAACCGATGTCGAGGTACGGGTCATCGGCGAACATGACCAGGAACTGCCGGTCACCGAGATCGGTGTGATCGTCGTTCGCGGCGACGTCGTCATGGCCGGTTACTGGAACCAACCCGACGCCACCCTCGACAGCCTCCGCGACGGCTGGCTCCACACCGGAGACCTCGGCAGCTTCGACACCGACGGCTCACTGACGCTTCACGACCGGTCCAAAGACCTCATCATCAGCGGCGGGATGAACATCTATCCCCGCGAGGTGGAGGAGACGCTGCTTCGCCATCCGGACGTCGCCGCAACGTCGGTCGTGGGCCGGCCAGATCCTGAGTGGGGAGAGGTCGTCGTCGCCTTCGTCGCCATGTCACCAGGCAGTAAGCCGCCGGCGACAGCCGAGCTGGACGAACTCTGCCTCGCCCACATCGCGCGGTACAAGCGGCCCAAGGAATACCACTTCCTCGACGTACTCCCGACCAACGACTACGGCAAGGTCCTCAAGCGCGAACTTCGCGACCGGCTCGCCCAAGACACAACGGCGCCGAACAACGCGACGTGAGATTCGACATCCTTGGGTTCTTCCGAGCTGACGACCCCGCTGACGCTGCCGGGCTCTATTGCGGAGCTGCTTTTTTGCGGTCATCGCTCGAACACCGGACGACACAGTCGAAGCGTCGTTTGCTATTCGTTTGGAGCAAGGAGTTCGAGCGCGATGTTGTCCGGGTCGCGGAATTCGAGGATGCTCGCTGGTCCGATGTTCTTCACGCCGCTGTGGCTGATCCCGAGATTGTCGAGGAAGGCTGCTGCTGCCTCGAGGTCGGCGAGGGATCCGACGGTGAAGCTCACGTGATCGAGTCCGACACGGTCCTCGTGAAACGAGTCTGTACCCACGGGGCGCAGCCCAAGCAGCGAATCACCTAACTGGTAGATGACGCCGCCATAGAGGAACCCGAGTTGTTGCCGGGTTGCTTCGTCGGCGTCGGGCGGTACCTCGTAGGCCACGGGAAGTCCGAACACCTGGTCGTAGAAGGCGCGTGACCGGTCGATGTCGGTCACGGTGAGTCGGACGTGGGCATATGCGAGCGGCTTGATCGTCATGCGTCCACGCTAGCTACGTTGGCTTCAAAGATCGATCGGTCCTGTCGCCGACCAACTGTCAAGAGTAGGACAGGTGGTAGGACAAGGCGGCGCGATTTCCTGCACGATTCCTGCACAGGACTCGGTCGCATCTGCGGACGCGGGCGGATCAGACGGACGAGACGGACGAGACGGACGAGACGGACAACGGTCGTGGACGTGAGCAGGGCACACGGATTCAGCAGGACCAGCCGGATGGAATTGTGAAGTCTTAAACCCCCTTGTACGAACGTACGTACGGGTTCGAACCCCGTCCCGGGCACAACGAAGCAGCAGGTCAGGAGGGCAATTGTAGGATCTCGCGTGGGTGCGAGCTTTCTGCGAGTGCACGATTCCTGCAGAGACTTCTTCGCGCTAGTGGAAATCAGACGCCTTCTGCGGTTGCGCCGGGAGGACAGTTGGGGGGTACGCAATCGCGCTGTCAACGCAGACCCGTCGCCCAGTCCCGACAACACACACACGGGCCCCCTCCGATCAGTGGTATCAGATGCTGTCGGACCATGCGGACGCGGGGTCGTATCGGATGCCTATCGGCGTCCGACTGGCTGGTTGGTCGTGAGTCGCCGCAGGTTCTCGGTGGCGAGCTGGGTGTGCGCGCCAACTCGGTCGAGGAGAGTTCGGCAGTCTGTGTCGTCGGCGGGGATCTGGCTCCAGGCGGCGGCAGGGTTGAGGCGACAAGCAGCGAGCCACGGGCGTACGGCAGGATGGCGGAGCCAGGTGCGCTCGTTATTGGTGCTTGTGCCCCAGGCGCTTGCCCAGCCGGCGACGGTGTCGGGCATGGGCACGGCCTCGGTGAGGGCCTGCTTGTCTGCGTCGGCGGTGACGGCCACTTCGATGTGTCCGATGAGGGCAGCGCTGAAAGTGGGCTGGCAGAGTCGGATCATCTGCAGTGCGATGTGGCCCGGCCCGAACACGGGGACGGATAGGCCGACGGCCTTCTCCAGAGCGCTGGCTGTGCAGTCGACGAACAGCGTTCTCGTCGTCACCGGTCGTTCGCCGTGCTCGAGAACGAGCCTGCCGTGTTCGATCGATGCCACCCGTCCGAGCCGGACGATGTCATCGATTCGTCGTGCGTGTTCGAGCTCGTGGACGGTGATGGACGCGCAGTGTTGCATCGTCGGCCACACGTTGGGATCGAGCCGGAGCCACACCCCACCTGCTTCGAGCCGCTCACACAGGTCGTCGAGCGTTTCCGCCTGTGCCGCTGCCTCGGCTTGCACCGCTGCGAGAGGCCCGGCTGACTGTCGGAACCCGGTGAGTCCTGGTTGGAACAACGCGCGGTTGATCATCCAGGGATCGCGCGGGATCACCCACGTGATCCGATCTGCTGCCACGTGGTGGGCGAGCAACCACAACACGGCATCGAGCCCGGTCTTGCCGCCGCCGAGCACCGTGTACCGTTCGAACGACGGCGCCAGCCGGGGTAGGTCGTTGGGGGCTACGCAGGTGACCGCATCGTCGACCCTGAAGGATCGAGAGTGGGTGAGCGGGATGCGGGTCTCCAACATCGTGGCGTCGACGACGAAGGTGGCTTCCACGTGGTGCCGTTGGCCCGACATCAGCGATACGAAGTCGCCTTCGCCTTCGTAGTTGGTCATCGGGTGATAGTCCACACGTCCGGATGGCATGAGCGTGTCGCGCATGAATCCGTGGAAGTGGCTTGCTACGTCGATTCCGCTTGCGAGCGACTCCAGCCCTCGGTTGTCGCCGGTCTCGTCGAGGCGGCCCGTACCGAGCGGTCGCGAGGCGACGCCGTAGCAGCTGGCCGGCTGGTGGAGCGACACGTACGGGTAGGCGTCGTTCCAGTGGCCGCCGGGTGCGTGGCGGCGATCGACGATGGCGAACGTCGCGTCGCTCTCGTGGAACACGGCATCCACGAACGCCATTGCTGTCGCTCCGGCCCCCACGACGAGATAGTCCACATGCTTGGTCATCGCACCCCATACCGTTCCTCGCCAGGCAACCGACCGGCACCGAGCGTTCTCGTGCAGACGGTACTGCGCCCACACAATCGCAGCGGCACAGTGGATTCGCCGACGGTTGGTCCTCAATCGCCGGGATCGGTGACTGCTCTCGTGTGCCCTCGTACTACAGCGCGCGCTCGACCAGTAGCCCGGAGCCAGAATCGATTGGCAGACGTAGACGAACCTGAGCCTTGTTCGCGTGGCGTCGGCGATCTTGCGGATGTGGGTCGGGTTGGATCCCCGCGCCGGGCACGAATGAAAGGTGAAGTGAGCTGGTGGTTCTCGCTCGAAACGCCGGGTGCAGAGCCGTCTCGGCCGCAGGTACCTGCACGATTCCTGCACGGCCCTTTTCGGGCTAGCAGGAATCGGACGTGTCCGGCGGTGGTCTCCAGCCGCGACGCTGTCAAGTTCGGCAACGGAGTTCCAGAGTCTTTCGAGTTCTACGAGATCCCGTTACGCGTGGAGAGCGTTGACGACACGGAGCGCAAGGACTTCAGCCTCGTCGGCCCGAAGGAGACGGTTCGACACGGCGTCGGCGAGTGATAGCAGCGAGCTCATCGTGGTCAACATGAGCGCCATGTCGCCCCCACTGGGTCGGGACCTTCGCGCGGGGTGACGGCCCTGTCGCCATTCGTGGTCGAGCAACAGTTGTCGCGCTCCGTCGAGTTCAGGTGCCCTGACGTCGGCGACGACGAGATGGATGATTCGGCGGTCCGAGGGGGGGATCGTGAGCAGGTGGCGGAAGTTGGCGGCCACTGTCGCCTCGGCACTGCCGGTTGGCTCGAGATGCTCTGGTCGCGCTGAGTAGCGGGCAAGGCGATCCTCGACGAACGATGTGACGAGGCCGCCGACGTCGGCGAAGTGGTCGTACACGAGCTGGCGGCTCACGCCGGCTTCGGTCGAGAGGGCGACCATGGTGATGCCGCCGAACCCGGTGCGGTCGAAGAGGCGGCCTGCCGCGTCGAGCAGCTGGCGCCGGCGATCGTCGAATCGCAGATATTGCCGCTTGCCAGGAACGCGACGATCGTCGGCGACGGAGGCCGGGGCGCGACCATCACTGCTAGCACGATGGTCAGGGGTCACGATTGAAGCACTAATATGTACGGAGTGTACATATTAGACTCGAGAGTGGGGGAACCTTATGGAAGTCGTCAATGAGGTGTTGCCGTCGTCGGCGCGTGCGATGGAGTTCTTCAGTGGTGACGAGGACGGCCCGTTCGTGATGGTGAATCTGTTGAAGTTCAAGCCGTTCGCCGAGTATCCCGATGGGTCCGAAGCGCACCTGTCGGGGAGGGAGGCGTACGCGCGTTACGGCGTCGAGGTGCGCAAGCTCATCGAGGGCCTGGGCGGAAGGGTGCGGTTCTCGGGAGAGGTGTCGGGGTTGCTGCTCGGCGAGGTGGAGGAGCTGTGGGATGCGGTGGCGTTGGCGGAGTATCCGTCGCTGGCGGCATTTCGCTCGATGGCGATGTCGCCGGAGATGCACGCGATCGAACATCACCGTCTTGCCGGCCTTGCTGGGCAGCTCAACATTCGCACCAAGTCCGAGTTCTGAATGCGTTCGTCGATCGAGATGGTTCGCACGCCGTTGTGCGTACGGCTCGGAATCGAGGTGCCGATCATCTCGGCCGGTATGGGGCCGATCGCCAGCCCAGAGTTGGTCGCTGCGGTGTCGAACGCCGGGGGTCTCGGTGTGCTCGGGTGCACGTCGATGAGTGCCGACGAAATCCGCGGTGTGATTCGTCGAACGCGTGAGCTCACCGACCGGCCGTTCGGGGTCGATCTGATCCTCCCCGCGCGTCTCGAGCAGGGAGGCGTGCGCGTGCAGGATGTCGCCGTGCGAATCCCGGCCGAGCATCGTCGGGTGGCGGAACGCATCGCCGCCGAGTTGGGGGTCGAGCCCCGGTCCGCGATTGGCGCCTCGCGCGATCGCCGGGCACTGGGAACCGATGCCGAGGCACAGATCGAGGTGGTCGTCGACGAGCAGGTGCCGGTGTTCGTCGGTGCTCTGGGCTCGCCGGCCGCATTCGCGTCGCGGCTGCACGATGCCGGCATCGTCGTGATGTCGGTTGTCGGGAGCACCAAGCAGGCTGTGCAGGTCGCCCGCGATGGTGCCGATGTGGTGATCGCCCAGGGGACCGAGGGTGGGGGTCACACCGGACATGTCGGCACGATGGCGCTGCTGCCCCAGGTGCTCGACGCCGTCGACGTTCCGGTGGTCGCGGCGGGTGGGATCGGTGACGGCCGTGGGCTCGCTGCGGCTCTTGTGATGGGCTGTCAGGGTGTGTGGGTGGGTACCCGATTCCTGGCGTCAGCGGAGTCGAGGTTGGCTGATTGGCAGAAGGAGGAGTTGCTCGCCGCTGCCGATCAGTCGCCGACCATCAGTCGGGCCTACACGGGCAAGCGGTTCCGTCTGTTGCCCAACGGCTGGACGTCCGGCTGGGAGACGGCGGGGATCGATCCGTTGCCGATGCCGCTCCAGCCGGTGCTCACCGGTTCCGTACTCGGCGGATTGGCAACCGATCGGGGTGGTCGACAGGGCGTGTCGATGAACGGAGCGGGCAACATCGTCGGCCTGGTCCACGAGGTCCTGCCCGCGGCTGTGGTCGTCGAACAGATGGTTACCCAGGCCGCCGACTGCCTACGTCGCTGACGGCTCGCTGCCTCGACCGGCGTGGGCGAGCACGATGTGGGCGATGTGCTCGCCGTGGGTGTCCTGCAGGAAGTGCGCTGCATCGTCGAACGCGTCCCAGGTAGCGTGCGGGATCAGGGAGTGCCACCGTCGCCCCCAGTCGCCATTGAATACATCGTCGGCCAGACCCCACACGAAGTGCACCGGCAGCCGGGTCGAGTTGATCGCGGCGAAGTGAAGGGCCTGAGCATCACCGTTGCCGCGTACGTGATCATGGAAAGGAATGGACAGCGGGAACTGGCGGGGCCCAGTGACACCGGCTTCACCGAGACTGGCAAACGGTGCGTCGTACGCGCGCTGCACAACCTCGGCCTCCGGCGACAGCGTGGCCTGACCGCCCTGCAACATGGGGAGCAGAACGTCCTGCGGCTCGCCGCGTCGGGTCGCCACCACCATCAGCGTGCCCCAACCGAAGTGCTCTGGCACATGGTCGCGGAACAGGCCACCGGGCTGGTTCTGAGCGATCCAGTTCTGAATACCGTTCGTGTACTCGTAGCCGTCATGGTGCAACCACGTGTTCATGATCACGAGCCGGGAGAACCGCTCGGGCATCGACGCGACCTGTGCGAGCCCGATCGGACCTCCCCAGTCCTGCACGAAGATCGTGATGTCCTGAAGGTCGAGTGCCTCGATCAACCGCGACAGGTTGGCGGTGTGGCGGGCGATGTCGTACCAGCCGGGATCGGTGATCTTGTCGCTGCGACCGAAGCCGATATGGTCGGGCGCGATGCAGCGATACCCGGCCGCCAACATCGGCGGGATGATCGAGCGATACAGGTAGCTCCACGTCGGCATGCCGTGCAGCATCAATGCCACCGGCGCATCCGCTGGCCCCTCGTCGACGTAGTGCGTCCGACGGCCGTCGATGTCGAGGTAGTTTGGCTCGTACGGGAACTCGTCGAGAGCAGCGAAGTTCTCCTCAGGCGTACGAACGAATGGCGGTTCGATGGTGGTCACACGCGAATCGTTGCACGCGTACCACGCCAAGGAGCGCAGCTATCGTTGTCGCCGCGAGTCTTGATCGTTATCGACCTGCCGGGCAGAGGTGGCCGCAGCTACGCCGGCGTGTCATGGGTCGAGGTTGTCATACGGTCTCGATGTTGAGACGCACCCGGGTAGCGTCGGCGATCTTGCGGATGTGAGTCGAGTTCGACGTCACCACGGCGTCATGCCGGCGGTTGGCTCCTTCGACGACCGTGACGTCGACGATGTCATCGTGATCGGCACGCGCAGCGAGCGTTCCAACGGCCTTGGCTTGTTCCTCGGTGAGAAGTTCGGTGGTGCACAGGGCGAGGAAGCGGGCGAGGCTCGCCTGGCGGGATCCACCGCGCCACGCTTCAGCAAGCACTGGGGTCGGCACGGTGGGGGAGACCTCGAGCGCGAGGAAGCCGGCGTGGAGCGCCCACATCCGTCGGTCGTTGCGATCAGCCGCGATCAGCGCTCCGGTGTCGTAGGTGACCCCGTTCATTCAGGCACTCTTGCGGGACGGCCGCCGGCGGAGCATCGCTCGGGCCCGAGCGAGTCCCTCGGCGATCTCGTCAGGAGTGAGTGCGCCGTGCTGGCGTTCCCACTCAGCGACGCCCTGACGGCCGGCATCGAGACGGAGGCGATGGGCGGCGGTCTCGGCGATCCACGCGCTGACCGTCGTGCCTTCTGCGGTGGCCGCAACGTCGATCGCATCGGCCAAGTCGGAGGGAAGTGAGATCGATCGCTTCTGTCGTTGCGCCATGAGGAGATGGTAGGACAGGAGGTAGGACAGCGCAACGCGAAATCCTGCACGATTCCTGCACAGACTCGGCCGCACGTGCTGGACTTGGGCGGATCAGACGGACATGGGCGGACAACGGCCGTTGACGTGACCAGGTCAGACGGACCAGCCGGACGCAACGAACGAATTTGTGACTTCCTGAAGCAGGCCGCATGGTCGAGCAGAGTTGTCGACCTTCGGCCTGGACGAAGTTACTGCGCCGTCCACCCTCCGTCCACGGGCAGGATCACTCCGTTCACCATCGCTGACGCGTCTGAGGCCAAGTACACGACTGCGCCGGCAACATCGACAATCCTGCCGACTTTGCCCACAGGTATTCTTTCGATCACGGCGCGTCTGTAGTCGGGGTCGTCGAGGCGATCCGCTGTGCCAGGCGTATAGATAAACGTCGGCGCGATCGCATTCACGGTTATCCCTAATGCCCCCCATTCGAGGGCGAGAACCCGCACGATCTGGTTCACGGCCCCCTTTGACGCGCAATAGACGACGTGATCGCGAATGCCGACCAACGAGGCCTGAGAGCTGATTGCAATGACGCGCCCCGAGCCCTGTTCGACCATCACCCGGCCAGCGGCCTGGGCCGTGAAGAACAACCCTTTGGCATTCACAGCCATCATCTCGTCCCAGTCGCCTTCGGTCACTTCGAGGGCAGCATGGTTAGCCCCGAGGCCGGCGTTGGCGACAAGAATGTCGAGCCGACCGTGACGATCGACCACCTGCTCGATCGCAGGAACGATCGACGCCACATCATTCACGTCCAGCGTGTGGGCCGATGCAGCACCACCAGCCGCAGTGATAGAAGCGGCCGCGCTGATCGCGTCGTCATGGGCGCGCGCGGTGACGGCGACAGTCGCTCCCGCCGCTGCCAAGGCGTCGGCAACGCCACGCCCGATCCCGCGACTGGCGCCTGTCACGATCGCGACCCGGCCGGCAAGAGAGAACGAGGGGAGGTGATCGCTGTCCATCAACAGCACCCTAACGGTGCCTCCACCCTTCATCCGGCTTGCCTATCCACGTGGAGGATGGGGTTTACCGCCAGCCACAGCCGGTTGCGCGCTTGCCGATGAGCTGCTCGATCCACGTGACCTCTTGCGCATGCGTGTCGCGCCACTCAAGGCAAACGGAGATCTCGACCGAGCTGACGAGGCGGGTCAGAAGTTCGTCTACTTACCTCATGCCATCCTCGAGGATGCGAAGCGGATGCGCCGGTGCCTCGATTGCCCCGCCGGACTGATCTGCAGCGGCCTCGATCAACGCAACGAGTTCCTCAACGCTACGACAGCGCCGACTGAACATTTCGATCATCGCGCGCACAAGTAGCGCCGAACCCCCGCGAGGAGGCTCTGTTGCATTGCTTGATCGCCCGAGCCGACAAGAGCTTCGTGCCGTCCACCGCCGAGATCGCGTTGGCGCTGATGCTCGACCTGGCCCGGAACGTCATCGAGTCGACGATCGACTACGGCCGAGGCGTCGAGCCGCCGCAGCGCGCCGGGTTCCAACTGAGGGGCAGAACCGCCGGGCTGATCGGCTGCGGGGCCATCGGCACGTACCTGTGTGATGCGCTTGCGGCGCTGGGCGTCGAGGTGCTCGTCGCCGACCCGTACACACAGGTCAGCGGAGTCGGCGTCCGCCACGTCGAACTGCCCGAACTGCTGGCGGTGTCCGATTTCGTGCTGCCGCTCGCCGCGTCGACCCCCGAGACCGAGAACCTGATCGATGCCGACGCACTGGCCCGAATGAAGCCGGGCGCGATGCTCGTCAACGTGTCGCGGGGCGAGCTACTCGACGAACAAGCCGTGGCCGCGGCGCTCGACACCGGCCGGCTGGGCGGCCTGGCGATGGATGTCGGACGAGCCCCGGACCAACGCCCGTCGCCCGAGCTCGCCACCCGGCCGGGTGTGGTGGCCACACCACACCTCGGCGGCCTGACACCCGAAAACGCTGACGCCCAGGCGATGAGCACCGTCGAGCAGGTTCGCGCGATCGTGGCCCACGAACTGCCACCGCGAGCGGTCAACGCCGATGACGCGAGGCGTCTGCGAACGTGGTGGGAGACGTGACGGTTCGGGGTGCGTGCGACTCGCACGTGCACGTGTACGACCAGCGGTACCCGATCAGTCCCTCGGCGGTGCTGACACCACCGGATGCCTCGCTCGTCGAGTACCGGACCGTCCAGGCCGCGCTCGGCGTCGACCGCGTCGTGTTCGTGCAACCGACCACCTACGGGCTCGAGAACCGGTGTCAGCTCGAGGCCGCGGCCGAGTTCGGCGACGCTGCCCGGGCGGTGGTCGTGGTCGACGACGCCACGACCGAAAACGAGCTGACCTGGTTGACATCGCGGGGTGGACGCGGTGCACGTTTCCATATGTTGCCTGGTGGGGCGGTGCCGTGGGAGATCATGCACACCGTGGCCGAGCTGATCGCAGGACACGGGTGGCACATCCAACTCCAGCTCAACGGCCGCGAGCTGGCCGAGCAGCCCTTGCGCTGCCGGTTCCGATCGTCGTCGACCACTTCGGGCGCTTCATGCCACCGGTCGAACCCGAGGATCAGGCGTTCGGCGCGCTGCTCAGGTTGGTCGACACCGGACGATGCTGGGTGAAGCTGTCGGCGCCGTACGAGTCGACGCACGACGGTGCACCGGGCTATCCCGCCGTCGCCGCGCTCGCCCACCGCCTCGTCAAACATGCACCCGAACGGATGCTGTGGGCCACGAACTGGCCTCATCCGGGCCGGGTCGACCCGCCAACGGCGACTCAACTCGCCGACCTGCGCGATGCGTGGTTGCCGACCGACGCCTTGCGTCGCCAGGTGCTGGTCGACAACCCGGCCGAGGTCTACGGTTTCGATCCCACTCCCGACACCGAGGAGACCACGTGAACGTCGAGAACTACGCCAGCTACCCGTCGCTCGTCGATCGCACCGTGTTCGTCACGGGCGGTGCCGACGGCATCGGCAGCACCGTCGTGCGGAACTTCGCCCGCCAAGGCAGCAAGGTCGCGTTCGTCGACGTCAACGCCGAGTACGCCCGAAGCACCATCGAGCGTTGCGTCGAGGACGGCGCCGCCTACACACCGATCTTCTACGAGGTCGACCTACGTGACATCGACGCTCTCCAGGTCGCGTGCGCACGCGCGATCGACGACCTCGGGGGCGTGACCGTGCTCGTCAACAACGCCGCCAACGACGACCGCCACACGTGGCAGGACATGACGGTCGACTACTGGGACGACCGTCTGAACGTGAACCTGCGCCACTACTTCTTTGCGATCCAGGCGCTCGCCCCGCAGATGCTCGCCGCCGGGCTCGGATCGATCGTCAACGTCGGGTCGAGCAGCTACATGATGCAGGAGGACTTCTTCCCCGGCTACGCGATCGCCAAGTCGGGTGTCGAGGGCATCACCCGCACGATGGCCCGCACGTTCGGGCCGAACAATGTGCGGGTCAACACCGTGCTCCCCGGCTGGGTGCCCACCGAGCGTCAACTCACCAAGTGGTGGTCGCCGGAGGGCGAGGAGGCCACGCTGAACGATCAGGCGATCAAGAAACGGATCATGCCCAACGAGTTCGCGCAGATGATCCTTTTCCTCGCCGCCGACGACAGCGGCGGCTGCACCGCCCAGCAATTCATGGTCGACGGTGGCCGCTTCTGAACAGACCATGGTGAGTGGTCGTATCCCAGCCGCGCGATCACGCTTCCGGCACGTCGGAAGACAGCCCGAAACGCCGGTTACGCAGCCTGCCCCGTCAACCTCGGGCAGCCTGCCACTCGTCGGAGCTGATCGCGTATTCGACGTCGCCCTCCTCGTCGCCGGGGATGCGCACCGGCCACTCGGCACGGAAGCTGCGCACCGGGCGCAAGCCGGCCTTCTCCATGACACGCGCGACCCACGTTGACGG
The DNA here is from genome assembly GCA_031410915.1 of Actinomycetes bacterium. Taxonomy (GTDB): domain Bacteria; phylum Actinomycetota; class Acidimicrobiia; order Acidimicrobiales; family Ilumatobacteraceae; genus WLMZ01. The sequence continues at coordinate 15,623 of JANNZY010000008.1, read as the reverse complement.
CCATCGCCTCAGACGGCACTCGGCGAATGCGCCCCGTCGAGAAGCCATGGTCGATCAGCGGGATCGCCCTCTCGGTCGCCAGCCCTCCTTGCCGTTCATCCGATCCACGGCACTCGGGCAATCCGCGTTGGCGGGAATCGGACGTGACCGGAGGTCGTTCCTGGATGGCTGAGGACCGTAGTGGCTTCCCCCGGTGCCGGACAGCGACGCCGATCTCGCCATCATCTTCGACGACGGTGACGTCGACGATGTCGTCATGTACTGAGCGTGCTGCAAGGACGCCGACGCCCTTTGGTTGATGGTCGCTGAGTGGTTCGGTGGTGCACAGAGCGAGAAAGCGGGCGAGGTTGGCTTGGCGAGGTCCACCTCACCGAGTTGCGGCAGCTGGTGCGTCGAGGACAAACGCTCGACCCCGCAGACTGCACCACTCGCGACATCTGCCACGTTCTTCGACTGCCTGCCCCACACCGACGACGGCGACCGGCTCGCACGCAGCGAGTTGTTTGGACCGTCGATGGATACCGCCCCCGCCGCTCAGGCGCTCTGTGCGTGGCTCAAAATGAGGTGTTCGACAGATCGCATCCGAGTCGAAGTTTGCCGCCGGTGATGTAGGCGGCTGGACTCATGGCGACGTGCTTTGCGCGGCACGTGCGTCTCTCTCTCGCCGTTCGAGGGGTGACGAGCGCAGGATGGCATCAGCTCCGGCCATCTCGGTGACCAGATTGATCGCCCAGAGCGCTGATTGGCTTGCGAACGTGCACGCGAGGCGGAAGTCGACTCAGCCCGCTTCCAGGTCTGTGCCCGCTTCGACTCCTTCCAGCAACGTGCTCATCGCGTGGCGGAGGTAGGCGCGGCTCGCTGCGGTTCGCGCCTGGATCTGACAGAGCTGCGACTGAACCAGTTCACGTTCTGCGAACGCGACGCTGTCGCTGCGCCGCTTTGCGGAGCGACCATTGCTCGCGAAGTCATCTCTTGCGCCAGCTGCGATGCCGAGCGGGACGGTGGCCACCGTCCACGAAAAGATCGAACGGGTAGGAAGCCGATAAAGCGTGCCGGGTTGTGTCGGTTCGGGCTGGAACGCGTGCGCAAAACGGTCGGGTACGAACACGTCGACGAACTCGAAGTCGACGCTGCCTGTGGCACACAGACCCGAAACCAGCCAGTTGTCGTGAAGCAGAACATCCCTACGGGGTGCATAGACGAAGATCACTTCACCGGTGGCTTGCTCGCCGTCCTCGACCGCGCAGATCGGAGCGAACCATGTGCCGTGCGGCGAACCGCTTCCAAATGGCCATCGTCCCGTTACGGAGTATCCGCCGGGGACGCGAAGCGCGCGTCCGACCGCACCCGTCGACGAGACCACGAACGCGAAGGGATCGTCGAAGATCTCTCGTGCGCTCGCTTCCGGGAGGTATCCGCCAGCGCGTGCCATGCCACCCCCGTTGCCCACGAGCCAGCCGATCGTGCCGTCAAGTGCGGCGGCTGCTTCGACGACATCCATGAACTCGAGAGCTGACAGACCGGGTCCACCGAGCGATGTCGGCAAGAGGAGGCGGAACAGACCGAGCGCGGCGAGTTGCTCGAAGAGGTGGTCAGGCAAACGGCCTTCGGAGTCGAACTTGCTGCGATGCTCTGCCACAGCGGCTGCAAGTTCGTGGACTTCTGTTGCCAACTCGAGATCTGCAACAGCGCTTCTACTCTCTGCGAGCGATGTCATTGCTGTCCTCCTCGACATCTAGGAAGTCTCGCTTGGATCGGTGAGCGCGACACGGCCTTCAGGCCGGTACGGGCTGTTGGGCGGGGTCAATATTGTGGTTCAGGCGGAAGAGGTTGTCGCCGTCGTAAATGCGCCCGCCACCGTCGTTGGCCCACATCCCAGGCCGCATCGTGATCGTGCTCGGTTCGTGCGGGGCGTACGTGCCACCGTTCGGTGCCGGCGGAAAGTCCGGCGGTACCGCCATGTATGGCTGATCGTTCACCGTGAGGTTGGCGCTCACGATGGTGGTCTCGATCAGACCGTTGTCAACGACTTGACCCGGGTTCGTCCACTGGTTGAACAGGCGAAAGCTGGGGACGAGTCCACCGGTGAAGCTGTTGCACTTGTAGTCGGTGATCATGCTGGCGACAATGCCTGTGGCGCTGTTGTTCGCCGTCACGCCGTTCACGTCGAGTCCGAGCTTGGTCATCTCCGCCTCAAACTGCGCCGCAGTGCACGCCTTGATCGCCGGCTCGGCCGCGCTGGTGCGACCGTCGACGACAGCGATCGACAGCGCTCCGAGAAGCGCTGCCGTCGCCACACCAATCGGCAGCCGTCGCCGCCTCTTCATCCGAGTCATCCCGCTTCCTCCATGTCTTTCCCACTTCGACAAATGAACGCGACCAACGAGTCGATGTCGTGGACCACGTCGCGCTCGGCCGTCGCGACATTCTCTGCGTGGCCGACGACGTGGCCTCGGCGAAGGGGCTCTTCAGCGAACCGGAGCACGAACGAAACGGTCATGCGGCGACGGTACGAAATCGCCGTACCAGTCGCGTACCACCTCGCAAGTGCCCAGCTCAGGTCCGCTGTGGGCGGGTCGAGCGGACGCACAAGTCTGGAACGATTCGACCGCGTCAGCTGGATCAACCCGCAATACACCGTCAGCCCTATCGGGCTCCCCAACTCCTGTTCCCGCCCGTGATCTACCGAATCGGGTTCTCGCGGAGCGTTGACCAACGGCCTTCGGCTCCACGCCTGCTTGGCGGATGTCCGTGTCCCATCGCCCGAACAAGACCGTGCACACAGGTCCGTGCAGGAAACGTGCAGTTGCACTCACGCGCCCAGTGGCCAAGACAGACGATTGTGTCCATGACCTACTTCTACTTCGTGCCCCGGGGCGGGGTTCGAACCCACCTCCCCTCTCGGAGAAGGGGAGTTTAAGACTTCACTCCCACGTCCGTTGCGTCCGCCTGAGTCCGTTCGACCTGCTCACGTCCACCACTGTTGTCCGCCTCGTTCGGTCTGATCCGCCCAGATCCGACAGGTACGGCCGAGTCCTGTGCAGGAATCGTGCAGGATCTCGCGTTGCGCTGTCCTACTTCCTGTCCTACCATCCCCTCATGGCTCAACGACAGAAGCGATCGATCTCACTCCCTGCCGACCTCGCCGACGCCATCGACCAGGCCGCCACAGCAGAAGGCACCTCGGTCAGCGCGTGGATCGCCGAGACCGCCGCCCATCGCCTGCGGATCGATGCCGGCCGCCAAGGCGTCGCCGAGTGGGAACGCCAACACGGCGCCCTCACTCGCGACGAGCTCGCCGACGGACTCGCCCGCGCCAGGGCGATGCTCCGCCGCCAGTCAGCACGCAAGAGCGCCTGAATGAACGGTGCCACCTACGACACCGGCGCGCTCATCGCCGCCGACCGCAACGACCGACGCATGTGGGCGCTTCACGCCGGCTTCCTCGCGCTCGAGGTCTCCCCCGCCGTCCCGACGACGGTGCTCGCCGAAGCGTGGCGGGGCGGACCGCGCCAGGCGAGCCTCGCCCGCTTCCTCGCTCTGTGCACCACCGAACCCTTGACCGAAGATCAGGCGAAGGCCGTCGGCACGCTGGCAGCCCGCGCTGGACATGACGACATCGTCGACGTCACCGTCGTCGAAGGAGCCATCCGACGCCACGACGCCGTGGTGACGTCGAACCCGACTCACATCCGCAAGATCGCCGACGCCACCCGCGCACGCCTCACCATCGAGACCATCTGACGACCCGGGCGGACTGCGGCGGCCCGAGAGCATCGGATCGCCCACTCGAACCGAGCCAAGGGAGAATCGACACAGGGCACCCGGCACGGCGTCTCGATCGACCACGGCGTCCTGTGCATCACGCCGGTTCTGGCGCGGTCCGGCGGGCGGCGACCCTTCACCCGGATCCGGCGGTAGGAGGCACAGTCGATGTTGGTCAACCCGAGGCAGGGTACGACCAGTAGGGAATTGCATCTTTCTCCGCTTTGGCGGATAGAGGTCGCGCTGTTCAGAGATCTCCCGTGGGAACACCAGTGAATGAGAACCCGTTGCAGGTTGATGGCGCCGTTCACACCAGGTTCACAGCGGCTTCAGTACTTTCGCCGTCATGATGAGGTTTCAGGGAATCCTGATGATGGCAGCGGTTCTGTTGACCGCCTGCAGTGATGTCGAGAGGCCTGCATCGCAGACTGAGACTTCCTCGGTTGATGCGTCTGCGCCGACGGATGGCGCGTCTTCGGTTGACCCTGTTTCGACAGATGGGGTTTCCCCGAACCCGAATTGTGATCCGGAGCTCGATCGGGCGTTGACGGCGTGGGCCGAGGCGGGTTTCAGCGGGTCTGTTGCCATCTCGTCTGGTGGGGATTTCGAGTGCCTCGCCGGGTACGGGATCGCTGATCGGGCGACCGAGACGCCGAACACGCCGGAGACGGTTTTCAGCATCGGTTCGGTCACGAAGGCGTTCACTGCCGCCGCCATTGTCGACCTGGCCGAACGCGGGACGCTGTCGCTTACTGACCGTGCCGGTGACCTCGTTGACAGGCTCACGGGTCCGGCGGCCGAGGTCACCGGCCAGCAGTTGCTGCTTCACACCAGCGGGCTTACCGGGTCGCACGGGCAGGATCACGAACCACTCGGCCGACAAGAAGCCGTCGCCGCCATCTCCGGCCTCGGGCAATCGTTCGAACCGGGCACCGACTACCTCTACTCCAATGCGGGTTACACGCTGCTCGCACTGATCATCGAAGAGACCTCGGGCAGCAGCTACCGCGAGTACACGGCAACCGAGATCCTGAAACTGCCGGATGGCGACGTCGCCGGCGGATTCTGGGACGGTGAGCCGGCCGCGCCCGACCCACGCGTCGGCTACGGGGACGATGGCACATCCGGCCAGGCGGGCGACTTCAACGGGCCGCATTGGGCGCTCGAGGGCAACGGTGGGCTGGCCTTGTCGATGGAGGACCTTGCGACGTGGACCCACGCGCTGTTCACCGGGGAGCTCATCTCGCCCGAGGCCGTTGAGGTCATCAGCACCCCTGGCTTCGACCATGGGGACGGAAGGTCAGAGACGCCTGGTTGGGTGTCCTACGACGAGTCGAAGTTCGGTGAGCCGCTCCTCGCCTTCGCCGGTGGGGGCGGAGACATCGGCCACAACGTGGTGGTCGTGTGGCTCCCTGAGAGCGAGCGGGTCGTGGCCATGGCATCGAACACGCCGGATATCACCGCCGAAGCCCTCCTCCAAACGGTCGGCCAGCTCGACACGGGCGGTCTGCTCGACGTCGCTGTCGAGGGCGGTGGGCTGACCATCACGGCCACGGGGGCCGACGCCGTCGCCGCACTGTTCCCGCTGTCCGACTCCAACTCAGCCGAGGACATCGAGAGGCACGAGGGCGACCTGTTGGCACTGCTCGCCGGCGAGACCCAGGTGGGGCGCGAGGAGGTCGAGATCCTCGAGTCCGACATCGGGCCCGACTGAGGTCGTGTTGCTGGCGAGAAGTTTTGACGCCATGCTCACCCGGCTGGAGCGCGCCGCCAGCGACCAGCGGCTGCTCATCGAGGAGACCAGCCACGAACTGCGCACGCCGATCTCGGTGCTGACGACGAACGCCGACGTTCTCCTCGCCGATCCGAACCCCACCATCGAGCTGTACCGGGACGGGCTCGAGCGGTCTCGGGCGGCGGCTGCCCGCCTGCAAGCGTCGATCGAGGAGCTGCTCGTGGCGGCACGGGGACGAGCACGCACGATAGACAGGCGGCCGGCCGATCTCATGGCCATCGCCGGCAGCGTGGTCGACGAGGCCAGAGCGCTGACGGCGCCGCGACCCAACATGCTGACGTTGACGGGGCCGGCCACCGCCGAGTGTTCAATCGACGAGCCAACGGTGCGCCGTGCACTGTCCAACCTCGTTGACAACGCAATCCGGTACGCCTAACCCGGGAGCGCGGTCGAGGTCGACGTGACGGTCACGGACAAGCGAGGCCGTCGTCGTCGTCACCGACCACGGAGCCGGGATCGCCCAAAACGACCAAGAAAAATTCTTTGAACGATTCTGGCGTGGCCGGCCCGACAAACACGGCACCGGTCTCGGCCTGCCGATCGCCAAACAGGTCGCCGAAGCCCACGGCGGCGACCTCACGCTCCGCTCGCCCGGCCCGTCCGGGGACGGTTGCGCATTCGAGCTCCGGCTCCGTCGCTGAACGTTGCGGCGGCGCTCGTCAACCTCCAGGTCCCTCCCAGCGCACGACGACGACTGTCGCATCGTCAGCGAGGTCGTCTTGCCCTGTGTGCTCGCGGACGTCGCCGACAAGCTGACGGAGGAGCGATTCTGGCGTGAGGAGCAGCGAGGCGTGCCGGTTGGTGAGATCGACGAGTCGTTCGATGCCGAAGAAGTCCCCTTCCAACGTGCGGGCTTCAGTGACGCCGTCGGTGTAGAGCAGGAGACAGTCACCGGGTTCGAGGCTCTCCGTTGCCACGATCGGGTCGTCAGTACCGATTCCCCATGGCGGTGTTGGCTTGCATTCCAGTTCCCGGATGACCTGCCTGCCGCGGATGAGCAGCGGCGGCGGGTGCCCTGCATTGGTCCACGTGAGCTCACCAGTGTCGAGCTCGAGTCGCGCGAGAACACCGGTAGCGAACGAGCAGTCGGTGTACTGCGAGGCGATCGTCGAACCCAAGTGCCGGTGCATCAGCCAGGGTTTGACCTTCTCGGCGGTCGTGGCGGTAACAGCCCATCGCCAACGATGCGATTCGCGCCGCGCCAAGGCCGTGGCCCATCGAATCGATAATCGCGACGTCCACGAATGCCCCGTTCACCGCATAGTCGAAGCAGTCTCCCCCGACGTCATAAGCGGGTTCGACGAGGCCGGCGATGGCGACGTTTCCTGCCTTGAGCACGAGCGGCGGAAGCAGGTCCCACTGCATGGACGCAGCGAGGCTCATACTCCGCCGTCGGCGATAAAGGTTGTAGAGATCGGTACAGCGGGCATGTACCGCGATCAGATAGCCGGCCAGGATGCCCAGCTCTTCAAACGTACGCAAGAGCTTGTCGCTGACGGCTGGCACGGTGAGCGCGACGACGCCGGTGTGGTCCGATCCCTCGACAACGGGAATCCAAACGCGCACGCCGTCCTCGCGCTCCGCCGTGACAACCTGCTGATCGATGAACGCTCGCCCTGCCATCGTCGTGGCCAGTGACTCGGTCCTCGAAACGTCGGCGTGCGCAGTACGGTCCGGCATCGGCTCGAGCACGGTCTGGCCGAAATCGACGAGATACACCACGACATCGGTGGCCCCGAGTCCTGCAGCGGCCTTCGCCAAGATCTCCGGCATAGATGCCGGGTTCGCATCACGGGTCACACGGAGCGCAGACCCGAAATCGATCGACGACACAAGCGGCACCCTACACACCCCCTCCCGCGCCGACCGTCGTCGACCTTGCCACTGAGGGGCGGTTCATAGTCCGGCCTGTGGTGGCGGACAGCGCTTTGTCTCACAGCACAGGGAAAGTAAACCGGCCGCGGCCCCCCGGAGTGCACCGCATGGACTAGGCAAATGGCTGGTCGATGAACGGATCGTCCGCTCGACCGTCTGATAGTCCTCGAGGATGTCGGAGGGTGACGCCAGCCACCGAACCCATCGGCGGATTCAGGCAGCGGAACAATCTCAGTGGGGTGCCCCACTGCGCGAACCCGATCGAACGGTCGAGTCGAATGCATACCGGCGAGAGCGACATCATCGCGGGGTGCGAGGCTCAGCGAGCGAACCTATGCCGTAACGAGACGTCGTCACTGAAGGTTGAGTGTCACTCAAATTTGACTTGACTACGACTACATATTGGCGTTAACTGCGGGGCGGTTCGACGTCGCAAGGGAGGTGCCGGTGGAGGATTCGAGCAGGGAGCGCTACGGGGCGCTCGGTGGTATCGCGTTCGTCGTGATCGACGTGGTCGTGGCGGTCCTCGGCGGCGAGCCACCGGCTACCGATTCCAGCCGGATTGAGGTCGTCAGATACTTCACAGACAAGGGGCCGGCGATCGAAGCCGGGCTGTGGCTCTTCGGGGTCGCGTCGATGGCGCTCATCTGGTGGTTTGGTTCGTTGTGGAGGACGATGGTGCGGTCTGAGGGCGGGGACGCGCGGTTGGCGGTGGTGTCGCTCGTGGGGTTGGCTTTGGCTGGGGCGCTGTCGCTCGCCTCGTCGACGGTGTCAGCCACGCTGGCGTTGCGCATCGAAACTGTCGGCGAGGATCTGGCGGTCTTCCACACGCTCGCGGTGCTGTTGCTCGCAGCATCAGGCTTCGGGGTCGCCACGCACCTGTTGGCGACAAGCGTGCTCGGAGCTCGGACCGGAACCTTGCCATCGTGGGTTGTCGGGATCGGCGGGGTGTCTGCTGCGGGTTTCCTCGGTTCGGCCGTCCTCGTCGCCACTGGAAGCGATGCGGCCTCGACTGCGTTCGGTGCCGTGGGCTTCGCGCTGTGGTGTGTGTGGATTCTGGCCGTCAGCTACCGCATGTGGAGCGACCTCCGAGTCGCTGCGCCGGCGGTCGAATGACTGTGCCGAGGCTCCGGGCCTACGACATGACCAGGCGTTCCGACGCGGTGGGAGGGACTCGCAGGCGGATCGCCGAGGCCGCGCTGTCGCTGTTCAAGGAGCGGGACTACGACGACGTCAGCCTGAACGAGATCGCCCGTGGGGCCGGTGTCTCGCACCAGACCGTTCTGAACCACTGCGAGAACAAGGCCGGCGTGTTGTTGGCTGCAGGCGAGTTGTTCAGTGAAGAGATCAGGGATCTGGAAGCCGACGCTGTCGCGGGGGACGTGACATCCGTGGTGCGAATCACCTGCATCCGCTACGAGGCCGTCGGCGACGCCAACGCCCGGTGGGCCGCCATGAGCACCCGGGCGCCAGAAGTCGCCGAAGGCCTCGCCCGCGGCAGGCTGGGATTCCAGTCATGGCTCGAGGAGATGCTCGGCAATCTGCTGCCCGGCAACGACGCCCCCGACGAGCGCCGACGGGTGCTGGTCGGACTGCACGCCGCCCTCGACGTGTTCACCTGGAAGCTCCTGCGACGCGACCTCGGCCTCAGCCAGCAGCAGACCGAAGCGCAACTCACCGACCTCGTTCTGGGCGTGCTCGCCCGCCACCGGACCTGAGGGGTAGACGGAGGCCGATTGATGGCTCGATTCCTGTTCACCCAATGGGACGGCGGCGGAAGCCTGCCGCCGGAGCTGACCGTGGTGCGCCAACTCGTCGCCGCCGGACACACCGTCACCGTGCTCGGCGATCCCGTGACCGAGACCGAGGTCCGCGCCGTCGGTGTGACCGACTTCCGACCATGGGTCGACGCACCGCACCACGACACGCGCCGGGCAGAGGACGACTACATCCGCGACTGGGAACTACGGAACCCGACTCGCGTGCTCGCCAACCTGATGGACACCCTGATGGTGAAACCGGCCCCCCAGTTCGCCGCCGAGACACTGGCCGCCATCGACGACGTGCAGCCCGACGCCATCGCCGCGAGTTTCCCGCTCCTCGGCGCCCTCATGGCCGCCGAGGCACGCCGAGTCCCGTGCGCGGCACTCGTGCCCAACGTCGTGTCGCTCCCCGCCGACGGTATGCCACCGTTCGGGACCGGCTTCCTCCCACCGAAGGGTCGGCTCGGCCGAACACGCGACCGCGCCCTGAACGCGCTGGTCGACCGGTTGTGGAACAAGGGCCTGCCGGAACTCAACCGTGTGCGCGCCTCGCTCGACCTCGGGCCGCTCGACCGACTGCTCGCCCAGTACGAACAACCCAAGCGCGTGCTCGCCCTCACCGGTGCCGCGTTCGACTTCCCAGCTGCGCTCCCATCCAACGTCCGGTACGTCGGCCCCCAGCTCGACGACCCGGCATGGGCCGAACCCTGGACCCCGCCCGACGACGACCGTCCCTTCGTCCTGGTCGCGATGAGCACCACGTTCATGGACCACCTCGACCAGCTCCCACGAGCGGTCACAGCACTCGGCACCCTGCCCGTTCAGGGCTTGGTCACCACCGGCCCCGCCATCGACCCCGACCAGATCGACGCGCCCGAGGGGGTGACCGTCGTGCGCTCGGCCCCTCACCGCCAGGTGCTCGCCCACACCGACGTGCTCGTCACCCACGGCGGCCACGGAACCGTCATGAAGAGCCTCGTCGCCGGCGTCCCCATCGTGTGCATGCCCACCGGCCGCGACCAGCCCGACAACGCAGCCCGGCTCGTCCACCGTGGCGCCGGCCTCAAAATCTCGAAGAAGGCATCGCCCGCCAAGATCGCCGCCGCCATCCAGAAAGTGCTGGACGACACGTCCTTCCAAACCGCAGCGGCACGCCTCGGCGCAAAGCTACGTGCCGAGGCCGACAGCGGCGCCGCACTCACCGAACTCGAAGCCCTCGCCTCACGGACGCGCATCGACAACGGCGGTTCGGATTGACGAGAGCTCTCGGCGCGGATGCGACAAGGCCATGGCCTGCCGTAGCGACCGTAGCAGCGGGCGCCATTTTCCTCGATGGGGCCGTGCTCACTGCGGCGTACCGCAGTGTGTCGCCCGTGTCGGAGGTGGCGTTCGCCTCCCCCTGGCAGGGCTCGACCGTAGTCGCGACCTCCAAGCTGTGGGGTCTTGCCCAGGCGCTCATGGTCGTCGGCCTCGTCGCATTCGCCCGCAGCGACGCACCGGCCGGGAGGGCCGGCCAGATCGGAGCGCGCCTCGCGATCGGTGGTGGCGTCTCGTTCACCCTCCCTCATCTCGTCTCCGCATTGGCCTACAACACCGCGACCGACGACGCCATCGCCAGCGTGGCGATGGCGCTGTTCGACATCGGCATCATCGCTCTCGCCGCCGGACTGCTGCTCGCCGGCCGCGCCTCGCTCACTCACCCGGGCCGGCCGACCTGGGTACGGCACGCGCCGCTCGCGCTCGGAGCCTGGACGGTGCTGATGATCCCGCTCCAGTTCACCTCATCCCTCGCGGTCGCTGTCGACGGCTACGCCGTTCTGGTCATCGCCTTCGGCGCCGCGCTGCTCGACCACCGACCGATCCCCGAACAGCGATGACCACAGCGGGTCGCCGAGTCCTCCTGTGGCGAGCAATGGCGGTAGCCAGGCTCGGCCACGGAATGTCGACGATGAGGCCGTCGAGGGACGTGACGAAAAGCGGCGGTGCCCGCTCCCCACTGGTGACTGCGAAGTCGCGAATCGGCCCGGACTCGGAGAGTCGAAGATGGGGGCTGTCCGGCTTGCCACGTCCCCAGCCTCGTCCGATTTCCTCTCAACGAGGAAAGTCTGTGCATGGAAAGACTGTGCACAAAAGTCTGTGCAGGAAGTCTGTGCAGGAATCGTGCGCGAGCTGGTCGGAACTGACCGCCGACATTCAGTCACCGACCCTTCTGACCTGGTTGTTCTTGTGCCCGGGGTGGGATTCGAACCCACACGTACTTTCGTACAGGAGGGTTTAAGACTTCGCCTGCAGGTCCGTCTGGTCCGCCAGCGTCCGTCCATCCTGCCCACGTCCACCGCCGTTGTCCGCCCGTGTCCGTCTGATCCGCCCACGTCGGGCAAGTACGGCCAGGTCTTCTGCAAGATCTGGCGTTGCGCTGCCCAACGACAGAAGCGATCGATCTCACTCCCCGCCGACCTCGCCGATGCCATCGACCAGGCTGCCACCGCAGAAGGCACCACAGTCAGCGCGTGGATCGCCGAGACCGCCGCCCATCGTCTGCGTCTCGATGCGGGCCGTCAGGGCGTCGCCGAGTGGGAGCGCCAGCACGACCCCGATCCGGTTGTGCACGATCGTGGTGTTGGTTGTGGGTCGTCGATTTCACCTATGTGAGGACGTGGGCCGGGATGGTGTTCACCGCGTTCGCGATCGATGTGTTCTTGCGCCGCATCGTCGGCTGGCGCACCGCCGCGACGATGCCCACGGCCTTGCCGTTGGACGCGTTGGCGATGGCCCGGCACGTCCAGCTCCGCATCGACACCGGTATCGCGATCTACTTCTGCGACCCGCACAGCCCCTGGCAACGCGCCACGAACGAGAACACGAACGGGCTCTTGCGCCAATACTTCCCCAAGGGCACCCTCCTCTCCAGACACACCGTCACGCTCGGCTGGAGCACACCCGCCGAGGCTCTCGATCAGCATCTACGCTCGCTCCAGGTCAATGTTGCGACGAACCCCTTGGACCCGGGCAATACACGTCGATCCTCTACACCAACCGGCTCGCCGACGCCGGCGCCCTCGCGTCGATCGGCACCGTCGGCGACAGCTACGACTGTGAGCATAATTGGAGCTGCTGGCGGGTCGCGGTCTGACGCTTGTTACGACTGACCGTTTCGTGTCCTTGCTGTTGATCTGTCGATCGTGGCCCGCCGGCTTCACACCCCCGAAAGCCTGCTGGCCGGATGGGCAGTGACCGGAATAGGGGCCTGCTGGAAACCGACCCGACACAGTCCTGTCTCCCCATCCGACCAGCTGGCGATCGGCTCTACCCGAAGGAGAGTCAACGTGACCACCAGCATGCCATCGCAGCCACCACGCCGAAAGGTGATCGTCGGCGTCGACACCCACAAACACATCCACGTCGCCGTCGCGATCGACACCTGGGGCGTCCGACTCGAGGACCGCACATTCTCAGCGGACTCTGGCGGCTACCGGCAGCTGATCAGCTGGGCCGAAGCACACGGCTCGATCGAACCGTTCGGGATCGAGGGCACCGGCAGCTACGGCGCCGGTCTCACGAGCGCTGTTCGACGCTGCGGTCACCGGGTCATCGAGGTCAACCGTGAGGACCGACGCGGTCGCCGAGCCAACGGCAAATCGGACACGCTCGACGCCGAGACCGCCGCCCGGTCGGTGCTCGCCGGGGTGTCCCACGCGATCCCCAAACTCGCCGACGGCCACGCCGAGATGATCCGCCAGATCAAGATCGCCCGTGACACCGCCGTCAAGGCCAGGACCACAGCGATGATCACGCTCAAGACGATCATCGTCAATGCGCCGGCGGAGCTGCGCGAAACACTCGATGCACTTGGAGGTGACAAGGCGCTGATCGAGCGTTGCGCCGGGTTCCGGCCAGGGTTGATTGACACCACGACAGCGTCCGCGAAGCACACCCTGCGCGCCTTGGCGAAGCGCTGGCTGTTCCTCAACGACGAGATCGGCGAGCACGACAAGATCCTGCTCGAGCTCACCGAAGCCGTCGCACCCACACTGCTGGACGGGTTCGGGATCGGCCCCGACACCGCCGCCGAAATGCTCATCATCTTCGGCGACAACCCCGAACGAGTCCACTCCGAAGCAGCGTAAGCGAAGCTCTGCGGAGCTTGCCCGATCCCTGCCGGGTCCGGGCTCACCAGCGGTCGGCATCGCCTCTACCGCGGCGGTCACCGGCAAGCCAACGCTGCGCTCTACCGATCCACGATCGTGCGGATGCGTTTCCACCAACCGACCATCGACTACGTCGCCCGCCGCACCGCCGAACGCATGCCCAAACGCGAGATCATCCGCTGCGTCAAGCGCTACCTCGCCCGCGAGGTCTACCAACGCGTCATGACTGATCACCGCGCCCGACAAGCCATCGAACAAGCCGCCTGAAGAATTTCTTGACCTATAGGGGCGTCAACGCCCTCGCCGAGTCGACCATCGGGCTCTACAAGGCCGAGTGCATCCACTTCGAAGGGCCCTGGCGCGGTGTCGACGACGTCGAGTTCGCCACCCTCAACTGGGTGTGGTGGTTCAACGAGATCCGCCTCCATTCCGCGATCGGCTACGTCCCGTCCGCCGAGTACGAGCACGCGTACTACCGTTCACACAACAACCCCCAAGAGCACCAGCTCTCGGGAGCATTCGCCCTCCACTGAAGGCGGGACGCTTCAGTCGCGTCCGAGCCCGGCTCACTGCAAGGGCTCGAATTCGCAACGACGTCGGCAGGGGGCCACGGAATGGAGTTCGGGCGCTTCAGCCGCCCCGTGCGCGTGCGGACGCCGATGTGGTTGCGCGGGCTTGGCCCAACAGGTCGTCGAGTGTGCGATCGGGGCCGCCGACGAGGGCACGAATGCCGGCGGCGCGCAGGGTGTCGGCCGTGTGTTCGGCGAGCTGTGCCGAATCGGGGTTGGTCACGGTGAGCACTGCGAGATCGACAGACTGCTCCGTGCAGAACTGCACCAGCTCGGCGGGCGGTGTATCGGCGCCGAGATGGTGGACCTGCCAGTTGGCGTTGCGGAGTGCAACGGTGGCCATCATCGTCGGCAGGGAGTGGTGGTCGCCGCTCACTGCGGCGACGGCGACGACTCCTCGTCGCCGTCCGCGTGGGTTGGGGGAGAGTTCGGCCAGGATCCGTTCGGCAATCGCTGAAGCGCGGTGCTCCGCCCAGATCGGCAGCTCGCCACGCTGCCAGGCATCGCCGATCTGACGGAGCGCTGGTACGAGCACTCGTTCGACGAACACCACGATGTTCGTTCCTTCGTCGATCAGCTGGTGGCAGATCAATCGCGCTTGCGCCTCGGCGCCGCCGATGAGTGCGTCGTGCATCCGCGCCTCCTGGCTGCGCAGGCGTTTGTCGCTTGGCGGCTTCGGCGCTGACGGGGTCTGCCGCTGATTGTTCACTCGGTCGAGGTCGTCGCGTTTGACTCGGTACCGGCCGCCGACGAACTGTGCTGCGAGCCGACCGCTCCGTACCCATTTGTACGCCGTCTGGTAGTGCACGCCGAGCGCGTCGGCGGCCTCCTGCAGCTCCAGCTGGTCCTCGTCGGGCGCTTCCACGGGAGCACGATAGACGGCGAAACACATAATGAACGCTGATTGACGCTTAAATCTCCGACGACGAGACGGATTATTTTGGGCGGGTGGAAATAAATCTGACTAAACGAGGTTAAATGGTGCTCCACCCTCGTTGAAAGGCCCACTATGAAGTCACTTCACATCTCGCTCCGGCTCAAGTTGCCGTTTGTCATCGCCGGCTTCGTGTCGTTTCTCTTTTCGGTCTGGCTGTACTTCGTCAAGGACGAGACCACGGCCGGCATCTTCGTCGGGCTCTGGGTGCCATCGATCCACTCGCTCGGTAGCCTCCTCCTCTGTCAGGTCGCCGCTCCGGTGCGCACTGCACGCGACGAGGTGACGGTGTGACCACAGTCGTGCTGTATGTCGGCATCTCGGTGACGTTCTTGACCGTGTGGGGCGTTGTGATGGTCGGGGGCTACCTGTTGGGCCGTGAGCCCTCCGATTCGCCGACGACGGCGGTTGCCGTCACCCGGGGGACAGCGTCTCCCGTGGCGCCCGACACCGCCCGACCCAGATGACCACGACCATGCACGGCCCGGGGTTGCCTTCGGAGACCCGATGGCGTGTTGAGCGTCTTGGGCGAGGCGGTGGCCAGCCTGTGGTCGACGAGATTCTCGACCTCGCTGGATCGGATGACTTTGTGGGAACCCTCCTCCGGTCGGCGCAGCTCGCCGCCGAGGTGGGTCGTTCCTCCGAGTCGTGGGTTCTGGTCGACGTGCTGGTGTGACTCGTCGACCACCACCGGTTTTGCGGTGTCCTCGCCATTTAGGTGCTGGGCGCCATCGGCCCCAGGCGGGCGGGCGCAAGGGTTTGTGTGATGCTGTC
>JANNZY010000007.1:0-5586 GCA_031410915.1 Actinomycetes bacterium | reverse complement strand
GCGATCGCGCGGTGCTCCAGCTCCTGGGCGGGAGATCGGGCGAGGATGATGGTCGCGACGAGGGTCATGCCGATGCCGAGGATCGCGGGCACAACCCAACCGGGGCGCATGTGGTCGCCGAGCGCGATCGCGCCGATGATGGTCGCGACGAGCACCTCGGTCGACCACATCGCCGCGGTCACGGGCCCGACGCTGCCGCGCATCAGCGCCACTGCGTGCAGCCCGAGCGCGAGCACCGCGTAGATCAACACGGCCCAGATCAGTGGCTTGCTGATGATGTCCGTGAACGACGCATGGCGGACCTTGACGGTGCGCGCCGCCAGAGCGCTGCCGGTGAACGCGAACCCGGCGAGAACAGCGAGCACGACCGACTTGTTCAACTTCATCGCGAACAGACCGGCGACGATGACGGCAGGGATGCCGAGCAGGATGCCGATCTTGACGACGTGGCTGATGCCGCGGGCCTCGTCCTCGCCTGCGGAGATGCCGACGATGACGAGACCGACCATCGTCAGGACCACGGCGATCTGGTCCGGACGGCGCAACTGCGCGCCGAGCACGACGCCGGCCAGCAGCACGGTCACGGCCAGGCTTCCGGCAAGGATGGTCTGCACTGCGAAGAGCGGCAGGGTGTGCAGCGCGAAGCGAGAGATGACCCAACTGCCGAGGTCGGCGAGCAAACCGAGAAGGAAGATCGGTTGGCGCACCATCGCCACGACGCCGTCCTCGCCCTGCGCTGCAGCGCGCCGCGCGCCGAGGGCCTGCAGCACGGCGCCGACGCCGTAGCCGAGCGCGGCGATGACGCAGAAGGCGAGGGCGGTTTTCATCGTGCCGTGCTCATCGGGATTCGCACCGGGTCGACTCAGTCCGTCGTCTTCTTGGCCCGACTCGGAGCCACCCGTGGTGGTTCGCCGGCCATCTTGGGGTAGACGGGCGGCCACGGAGCATCGAGCAGACCCGCAGCGGTGTCGGCGCGAGCCATCTCCAGGAACGGTTCGAGTGAGTTCGGTGCATCGTCCATCGCCTCCCACGGGTCACCGTCGCGGGCAATGCGGTCGGGGACGGTGGAGATGGTGAGCACATTTGGGTCGATGTCATCCAGCTCGCTCCACGGAAACGGGCACGACACAGGTGCATGATCCCGTGCCCGCACCGACCAGGGGGCAAACACGGTCTTGTGCGGGGCGTTCTGATTGAAGTCGATGAAGATGCGCTCGCCGCGCTCTTCCTTCCACCACGCGGCGGTGATCAGTTCCGGACGGCGACGCTCCAGCTCGCGCGCCACCGCAACCGCCGCCGAGCGGACGGCAAACGAGTCCCAGTGCGGCTGCAGCCGAACGTAGACGTGCAGACCCCGGTTGCCGGTGGTCTTGATGTAGCTGCGCACGCCGAGGTCGTCCATCAAACGCTTCGTCTCGTGCGCCGTCTCCTGCGCCATCGTGAACGTCGTGCCCGGGCCGGGGTCGAGGTCGATGCGCAGCTCGTCGGTGAACTGCGGCTCACTGGCGCGGATCGGCCACGAGTGGAAGCCGAGACAGCCGAGGTTGACGGCCCAGATGAAGTGCGCGATGTCGACGATCACGAGCGCACGCGACTCCGTGCCGTTCGGCGTGGTGACCACGGTGGTCGTCAGCCAGTCCGGTGCCGATTCGGGGATGCGCTTCTGGAAGAAGTTGCTGCCCGTCGTGCCGTTCGGGAATCGCTGCAGCAGGACGGGACGGTCGTGCATGGCCCGCATCAACGGCTCGCCGATGGCGACGTAGAAGTTGACCAGGTCGAGCTTGGTGTCGCCGCGTGTGGGGAAGAACACCTTGTCAGGATGCGAGATCGCGACGTCGCGTCCATCGACGTGGACGACGACAGCGTCGTCAGGTTTCGCGGCGCCGGCCATTGCGCAGAGGCTATTACGTGCGAGTGCGGCTGCAATCTCGTGGCTGTTCGGCACTTCCGCTTGAAACACTGCTCGCGGACGATCGAAACGTATGTCAAATGCAATTGATTCGATGTATTGTGTCGTCATGGTCATCGATCGCAAGCGAATCGATCAACTCATTGGCATCGAGGAACAGTGCTTCGTCGACCAGCACCCGGCGTCGCGGCAGCGGTTCGCTGCAGCCGGCAAGCACCTGCTCGGCGGCGTTCCGATGCCCTGGATGACACGCTGGCCAGGCGCGTTCCCACTGTTCTTCGACCAGGCCGGCGGTGCGCACTTCACCGATGTCGACGGCATCGAGTACCTCGACTTCTGCCTCGGTGACACGGGTGCGATGACCGGGCACGGCTCGGCCGCTCTGGCCGATGCGCTGCATCGCCAGGCCCTGCGCGGCATCACCACGATGTTGCCGAGCGACGACGCAGCCTGGGTCGGCGACGAACTGCACCGCCGCTTCGGACTGCCGTCGTGGCAGATGGCGATGACGGCCACCGACGCCAATCGCTTCATCCTGCGCTTCGCCCGCCATCTCACCGGCCGCAGCAAGATCGTGGTGATGGACTGGTGCTACCACGGCAGCGTCGACGAGACGTTCGCCGTGCTCGACGCGTCGGGTTCGGTGGTCGCTCGTCCGGGCTCGATCGGGCCCCAGGTCGACCCGGTGCTGACGACCAAGGTGGTGCAGTTCAATGACCTCGACGCGCTGGAGGCTGCCCTCGCCGGCGGCGATGTCGCCTGTGTGCTGATGGAGCCGGCGCTGACCAACATCGGAATCGTGCTGCCGCTGCCTGGTTATCTGCAGGGCGTGCGCGAGCTGACGCGCCGCCACGGAGTGCTGCTTGCGCTCGACGAGACGCACACGATCTGTGTCGGCCCCGGTGGCGCGGCGCGGGCGTGGGGCATCGACGCCGACTTCCTCGTCGTCGGCAAGACCATCGGTGGGGGCATGCCGGCTGCCGCGTACGGCATGTCGGCCGACGTCGCCGAGCGCCTGATCGCACCGCTGTGCTCGGACGCGATCGACACGTCCGGCGTCGGGGGCACGCTGACCGGCAACGCGCTCGCGCTCGCTGCGGTTCGTTCGACGCTGTCGACGTGTCTGCGAGACGAGGACTTCGCCCACGCGATCCCGCTCGCCACGGCGTGGACCGACGGCGTGGCCAAGGTCATCGCCGACGCCGGTCTCCCGTGGCACGTGCAGCAGCTCGGCTGTCGCGGCGAGTACTGGTTCTGCCCGCCACCCGTCAACGGTGCCGAGGCCGCCGCTGCCATCGATGCCCCGCTCGACCGCTTCATGCACCTGTGGGCCATCAACCGCGGCATCCTGCTGACGCCGTTCCACAACATGGCCCTGATGTCGCCGCACCACGTGTCCGCCGACGTCGACCGGCACACGGAGGTGTTCGCCGCGGCCGTGGCCGCCCTCGTAGGGTGATTGGCCGTGAGTGAGCGAAGCGAGCGAACCATCCGGAACGGGCGAAGCGCTCACGGGTGCGCCCTGGGCACCTGGACGTCGGGAGACGGCAGGAGGGCGAAGCAATGAGCCTGGACGAGATCGACAAGCGCATCATCGCCGAGCTGCAAGGCGACGGGCGGATGAGCTACGCGGATCTCGCCCCACTGGTCGGTCTGTCGCCGGCGGCTACCCGTCAGCGGGTGCAACGACTGACCGACTCCGGTGTCCTGCAAGTCGTGGCCGTCACCGACCCGTTGGCGCTCGGATACACGGCGATGGCGATGTTGTGCATCACCGTCGAGCGTGACGCGCAGTCCGTGGCCGACGCAGTCGGCAAGCTGCCCGCCGTCATCTACGCCGTGTTGTCGGCCGGCGGATACGACGTCCTCGCCGAAGTGCTCTGCGAGTCCAACGACGAACTGTTCAACGTGCTCAACAACGACGTCCGCACCATCCCCGGCGTGCGCGAGGTGCAGGCCTTCCCGTATTTCCGCATCCACACGCACCGCTTCAGCTGGGGCGTTCGTTGACCGCGGCGACGTTCAGCGTCGCCCAGGTCGTGGTGCTGGCTACGGCCGTGCTGTTCTCGGCGCTCGTGACCGCCGTCGCCGGCTTCGGATTCGGACTGATGTCCGTGCCGTTGATGAGCCTTGCCGTCGACCTGCACAGCGCGGTGATCGTCTCGTCGTTCGTCGGCGTGGTCGGCAATGGCGTGCAGACCCATCTGTACCGCACGGTGCGAGACCGCGAGCTGGCCAACCGGCTCACGATCGCCTCGGTCTTCGGACTACCGATCGGCTACGCGGTGTACGCGCTCGTCAGTGACACTGCACTGCGGGTCGTGTTGTTCGCGGGGGTGCTGGTCGCCGTGGCGGTGCTTGCCCGCGGCGTGAACCTGACCCATGTCGGTCCGGGAATGGACTGGGTCCTGGGCTTCACGAGCGGAGTCCTGAACAGCTCGATCTCGACGAGTGGCCCGCCGCTGGTGTTCGACCTGCAGTCGCGCAAGCTCCCACCGGAGCGTTTTCGCGGGACGATCAACTTCGTGTTCCTCGTCAGCGGTGTGCTCGGCCTGGCGATCTATGCGATCGGCGGCAAGGTGCACCGCCACGAACTCGTCGCCGCAGCGGTCGCGGTGCCCGCGCTGTTCGCCGGGCTCGGGCTCGGGCTCCCGCTGCGCAAGCACTTCCCGCCGGAGCGGTTCCGGGTGCTCGTCCTCGTGCTGTTGCTGGTCAGTGCGTTCGCCGCCGTTGCCAAGGCGTTCATCTGATGCTGGCCATTGCGTTGGCTCTGACCGGTTGTGCCGCACTCACGAATTGGTGGACGCGTGTGCGTCCCCGAACGTGGCTGGAGACGGTGTCGAAGCCGCTCGCGACGATGTTGGTCATCTGGGTCGCGATCGCGGCCGGTGGACCCACCGCCGCCACCGTGATCGCGGTCGTCGGGCTGGTGTTGTGCCTGGCCGGCGACATCGCGCTGCTCGACGTGGTGGACACCTTCATCGGCGGCCTGGCCGCGTTCCTTCTCGCCCATCTCGCGTTCGTGGTCATGTTCATCGTGCTCGGCCTGGACCGTCCGTGGTGGGGCATCGTCGGGGGAGTCATTCTCGCAGTGCACGTCGCCACGGTTGGGCGGCGCATCGTGGCGGGCGCGTCAGCCCAGGACCCGGCGCTGCGGATCCCCGTCATCGCCTACGTCGGCACCATCGCTGTGATGGCCGTGGTCGCAGCGATGACGGGCCGCCCATGGGCCATCGTCGGCGCGGCATTCTTCGTGGCCAGCGACAGCATCCTCGGCTGGCGCGCATTCGTGCGCGAGCGGGCATGGATGTCACTCGCGGTGATGGTGACCTACCACGTCGCGATCACCGGGATCGCGCTGACCCTGCTGTGAATCGCACGGCGAGCGGTGTCATTGACCGCCGAACCACTGCATCCACATGTCCTTCGATTTCGGTTTGAACACGTAGTTCTGATCACGCAGCGCTGCCATCGTGCCGCTCGAGGGCATCGAGTACATGTGCCCGGGATAGACGATGGTGTCGTCGGGAAGCGCAGCGAGGACCTGCAGGCTCTCGTACATCTGCTCGGGGTTGCTGCCCGGCAGATCGGTGCGACCGCACCCCTCCAGGAACAGCGTGTCACCGGAGACGAGGCGGCCGTCGACCAGGAAGCACTGGCTGCCCGGGGTGTGCCCC
>JANNZY010000006.1:0-18350 GCA_031410915.1 Actinomycetes bacterium | reverse complement strand
CGCCCCCGCCCCGCGGGGGGCGCCCCCCAGGGGGGGGCGCCGCCGTCGTTACAGCCTGCTCTCCGGTCGGGACAAGCGGTGGTTGGTGGCGATGGTCGCCATCCCGACCGCCATCCACATCGCGTTCGTGTGGGTGCCGGCGATCTCGACGATCTTCTTGTCGTTCACGAAGTGGGACGGCATCGACCTCGGCACGTGGCAGCCGGTCGGGTTCCGCAACTTCTGGGCGATCTTCACGATCTTCGACTCGAAGTTCTTCCCGGCGCTGTTCAACAACGTGATCCTCCTCGTCTGGCTCGGAGTGTGCAGCCTGGTCGGCATCCTGCTCGCCTACCTCCTCGACAAGAACATCCGCGGGACACGGATCTACCAGAGCATCTACTACTTCCCGGTCGTGCTGTCGCTGGCCGTCGTTGGTTTCATCTGGAAGAGCGTGATGTTCTCGCAGTCGCAAGGTCTGCTGAACCTCGGTCGCGACAAGCCGATCGACTTCGTCGGCAACTCGGAGAAGATCTTCCAGTTCAACCTGCCGTTCCTGGACACGCCGCTCGGACTGACGAAGAACTTCGCCGCGCTGCTGATCGCGATGGCGTGGCGCCACATCGGCTACGTGATGGTGCTGTACCTGGCCGGCTTGAAGAGCGTCGACCCGTCGCTGCGCGAGGCCAGTGCGATCGACGGCTGCAACGAATGGCAGAGCTTCCGGCGGGTGGTTTTCCCCGTGATGAAGCCGATCAACATCGTGGTCCTGGTCATCACCGTGATCGAGGCGTTGCGCGCGTTCGACATCATCGTCGCGCTCAAGGAGCCGGTCGGCACGACGGTGCTCGGCGTGCTCGTGAAGAAGAACCTGACCGGTGAGGGCGGTGGTCAGGTCGGCCTCGGGTCGGCGTACGGCGTGATCCTGCTCCTGCTGTGCCTCGGCTTCATCATCTGGTACCTCGTCAACAACTTTCGCGAGAGCGAGACGTGATGGGCCGCGAGCAGACCGTCACCGACCGTCGACCGGGCCACTCCAAGCCGCTGCGCGTCCTGACGTACGTGTTCCTCACTGCGGTCGCGCTGGCGTGGCTGGTGCCGATCGGCGGCGCGTTCTACGCGTCGCTGCGTCCGTACAACGAGACACAGCGCAAAGGCATCTTCTCGCTGCCCGACAGCCTGTCGTTCAAGAACTATGGCGACGCATGGAACCAGAGCGGGATGGGCGGCTGGCACGGCACGTTCTTCAACACCGGTTTCATCGTCATCCCGTCGCTGATCCTGATCCTGTTGCTGTCCAGCATGATGGCGTTCGCGGTCAGTCGGTACACGTGGCGGTTCAACGTCGCGCTGCTGCTGATCTTCACCGCCGGCAACCTCTTGCCACAACAGGTGATCTTCAAGCCGCTGTTTGCGCTGTTCGAGCACACGCCCTGGCCGGACCTGCTCAGCGACACCGACACCGGGTACCTGCTCGGCACGAAGGTCGCGGTGATCATCATCCACGTCGCGTTCCAGACCGGTTTCTGCACGTTCGTGCTCAGCAACTACATGAAGACGATCCCGAAAGAGCTCAACGAAGCAGCGCTCGTCGACGGTGCCAGCGTGCCTCGTCAGTTCTTCCAGATCATCATGCCGTTGTGCCGGCCGGCGCTGGCCGCGCTCGCGACGCTGGAGTTCACGTGGCTGTACAACGACTTCTTCTGGGCCGTCGTGCTCATCAACCAGGGCAGCGAGCGGCCGATCACGTCGTCGATCGCCAACCTCGGCGGCCAGTTCTTCAGCAACGACAACTTGATTGCCGCAGCATCGATGATCATCGCGCTCCCGACCCTCGCCGTGTACCTTGCCCTGCAGAAGCAGTTCATCAGCGGACTGACTCTCGGGGCCAGCAAGGGGTAGCCAACAGTGCTCGTACATCTCACTGACGAAACCGTCAGTGTCGTGGTCGACGTCACGACCGGCGCGCCGACCATCCTGCACTGGGGCGCGCCGCTGCCGGCCACCCCCGCCGAGGAAGCGTTGCTGGCGGCAACGGGCCGGCCGATCGCGCACGGCATGCTCGACGTAGAACCGCGCATCTCGTTGGTACCTGAGCACGGCAGTGGCTTCGCCGGCCGGCCCGGCCTGGCCGGGCACCGCAAGCGCGGGCGATCGTGGGCACCGCGGTTCACCTCCGTGTCTCACGCGCTCAGCGCCGACGGTCGCACGTTGACCACGGTCGCAACCGATGCAGTGGCAGAACTGAGGTTGACGACTCGACTCGCGCTCGGTCCAGCACTGGTGGCCCAGGCGACGATCACGAACGAGGCCGATCAGGATCGCTACCTGCTCGACCGCCTGGACGTGACGCTGCCGTTGCCGCCGCAGGCGCGTGAGTTGCTGCGCTTCACCGGGCGCTGGACACGCGAGCTGCACCCGTACCGCATGCCGTTCGAGCACGGCGCGTTCGTCAGCGAGAACCGCCGCGGCCGCACCTCGCACGAGCACCCACCGCTGCTGTTCGCGGGCACGCCTGCGTTCGGTGAGTGGAGTGGCGAGGTGTGGGGCGCGCACGTCGCGTGGAGCGGCAACCACCACCACCTCGCCGAGGTGCTGAACGACGGCCGCCGCTACCTCCAGCTCGGCGAGCTGTTCCACCCCGGCGAGCTGTCGCTCAAGCCCGGCGAGAGCTACTCGTCGCCGGAGGTGATCGCCGTCTATTCGTGCTCTGGCCTGACGCCGGCATCGTGGGGGTTCCATCGTCACCTCCGATCGCGTGTCGGGTACGTGCCGTCGACCCGACCGCGACCCGTCCTCTTGAACACGTGGGAGGCCGTCTACTTCGACCACGACACCACCCGGTTGCAAGGGCTGGCCGATTCGGCTGCGGCCATCGGCATCGAGCGCTTCGTGCTCGACGACGGCTGGTTCGGCTCGCGACGCGACGACCGGCGCGGCCTCGGCGACTGGTGGGTCTCACCTGACGTGTACCCGAACGGTCTCACGCCGCTGATCGACCACGTGCGCTCGCTCGGCATGGAGTTCGGCATCTGGGTCGAGCCGGAGATGGTCAACCCGGACAGCGACCTGTTCCGCGAGCACCCCGAATGGGCCCTCGCCACCGATGGCTACGAGCCGGTGCTCGGTCGCCACCAGCTCGTGCTCGACCTGTCGAATCCGGATGCCTTCGCGCACATCCTCGACGCGCTGGACGCGCTGCTGATCGACCACGACATCGCTTACGTCAAATGGGACATGAACCGTGACCACACCCAGGCGAGCAACGTCGAGGGTGGCGCGGGCACGCACGGCCAGACCCTCGCGCTCTATCGCTTGCTCGACGAACTGCGAACCCGCCACCCCGATGTCGAGATCGAGAGCTGCGCATCGGGCGGCGCTCGCATCGACCACGAGATCCTGCGCCGCACCGACCGTGTCTGGACCAGCGACTGCAACGACGCGCTCGAGCGCCAGACGATCCAGCGCGGCGCGTCGATGTTCATTCCGGCCGAAGTCATGGGCGCGCACATCGGCCCGCCGCGCAGTCAGACCACGAGCCGTCGCCAGTCGCTCGGCTTCCGCGCGGCAACTGCACTGTTCGGCCACCTCGGCGTGGAGTGGAACGTGCTGACGCTGGGCGACGACGAGCGGGCCGCGTTGGCCGAGGTGATTGCGCTGCACAAACGCTTCCGCCCGCTCCTGCACGGTGGCGACACGGTGCGCTTCGATCCACTCGACAGCGGCGCCGTCGCCCACGGCGCCTACGCCTCGGATCGCAGCGAGGCGCTGGTCTGCTACAGCCAGCTCACGACCTCGATGGCGCTCGCTCCACCGCAGCTGCGGCTGCCCGGTCTGGACCCCTGTCGGTCCTATCTGGTGACGCGAATCGCGCTGCCGGACGACGACCGCGAACGCGGCCGCGGTCGTTCCGATCCGGGGTGGCTGGCCACGGGCGTCACCCTGGATGGCGCGACACTGGCCGCGATCGGCGTGCAATTGCCCGTGATGAACCCGGAGTCGGCATTCCTGCTGTACCTGCAAGCGGTCGCGCCGGTCGCGTCTGTCACACTGATTTGATGACGGCGCCGGGCTTCGATCAGTACGGATTCAACGTGCCTGCGCGGGGTCCGCGACCACAGGTCAAGACCGGAGCGGGCCTGCTGATGGCCGGCGCGGTGCTGCACATCGTGGCTGTGTTCCTGCCGTGGTACGAGGGCGCCGGCATCACGCTCCGCGGCATGGACGACTACATCACCGACAAGGGCGAATCGTTGCCCGCACCGGGCAAGGTCTGGATCGTCGTCGGCGCGATCTTGCTCGGTCTCGGCGTGGCCAGCTACTTCTTCGGGCGCCAACTCGCCGTCGCGATCATCGCCGTCATCGTTGCGGCCGGTGGGGTGTTCACGTCCCTGCTCGGCGTCGGCGCGGCCAAGGCCACACGAGATCGCCTCGGCGACGGCGACGCGGCCCTCGGCGCGTACATCGGCATCGTCAGCATCCTCGTCGCACTCGCCGGATCGATCCAGATCCTCGCCAAACGCCGCCGCTGAGGGTTCGCCCGATCGGTGCTGTTTTGGTCGCGTGTTCTGGTCGCCTTCGTTGGAAGCTTGGCGCACGCGCCCGTCGAAGCCGGTGGTGCGGGAGAGCTAATATCTCGTCGCCCGTTCCACCACATCGGGTGATGCCGATTTGTCGCGAGTCGACCTTCGGCGTGCGAACAAGGGATTGGGGGGTTTCTGATGAGATTGAAGCGAGGCGCGGTCGTGCTTGTCTGCGTCACCGGACTCATGACGTTCGGAGGTGTCGTGTCAGCGGGCCAAGACGACGTTTGGACGAACTCCGGTGGTGACCTGAGGAACACGCGGTCGCAACCGACGGAACGGAAGATCAGCGTCGACACGGTCGACGGGCTGAGCAAGAAGTGGGAGTTCACCACGGCCGGCGACGTGTCGGCGACACCAGCCGTCGACAGCGACACGGTGTACTTCCCCGATTGGGGCGGCCAGCTGTACGCGGTCAACAAGAAGACTGGACAGCTGAGGTGGCAGACCACCATCGCCTCGGCGACTGGCGTTCTGTTCGACAAGGCGCGTGCCACCCCCGCCATCACCGACAAGGCGGTGATCGTCGGCACCCAGGGCTCGATCTTCGCGCCGGGGGGTGGCCCAGGGGGATGGGTGCTCGCATTCGACAAGAAGACCGGCAAACTCCTGTGGAAGACGCGGGCAGACCAGCACTTTGCCGCGGTCATCACGCAGTCGGCGACCGTGTTCGCCGGCAGGGTGTTGGTGGGCGTGGCATCGCTCGAGGAGGCCCTGGCCGGGAGCCCGGCGTATCCGTGCTGCTCCTTCCGCGGGAGCATGCTGGCGCTTGACGAGAACACCGGGGCCATCCTGTGGAGGACGTACATGGCGCCACCGGGCTACAGCGGCAACGCGGTCTGGGGCAGCTCACCGGCTATCGACGCCAAGCGCCATCAGGTGTACATCGCGACAGGGAACAACTACACGGTCCCGCAATCCGTTTCCGACTGCGTGGTCGCTGCAGCCGGCGATCCGGTGGTCACCGCCGCGTGTCCGGCAGCCGACGACTTCTTCGACTCGATCCTGGCCCTCGACATCCGAACCGGCGCGGTGAAGTGGGTGACCGAGGCGATCCCATTCGACGCATGGACGACGAGCTGTCTGCCACCGCCCTTTGGCGGCAACGGCACCTGCCCGGACCCGGAGGGACCGGATTACGACTTTGGGCAGGCACCGGCGCTGTATACAGCCAGGGGTCCGACGGGCACGAAGATGGAGCTCGTCGGCGCCGGCCAGAAGAGCGGTCAGTACTGGGCGCTCAATCCGGACACGGGCGCGGTGGTGTGGGTGACGCAGGCCGGCCCCGGCGGCACCGCGGGCGGTCTGCAATGGGGGTCGTCGGTTGACGGCACCCGCGTGTATACGTCGAACTCGAACAGCAACTACCAGCCGTGGGTGCTGCCCGACGGTTCCACCACCAACCTCGGTGTCTGGTCCGGGCTGGATGCAGCCACGGGCGAGTTGCTCTGGCAGACGCCGGCGCCGATCGCTCCGCCGAACCCGTTCGCCTTCCTGTGGGGCACCACGTCCGGCCCGACGACGACGGCGAACGGCGTCGTGTTCGGGTGCTCTGTCGAACCCGCCGGTCACATGTACGCGCTCGACGGCGCCACTGGCGAGATCCTGTGGAGCTTCGCGAGCGGTGGATCGTGCCTCTCCGGCGCGGCCATCTCCAACGGGATGGTCTACTGGGGGTCCGGCTACAGCAACTTCGGCGGCGGCACGCCGAACAACAAGGTGTTCGCCTTCGGTCTGTAGATTCAGCCTGGCGTCTGGGAGCTCCTCGCGCACATCCGTCGTGGCGGGGAGCTCCCACTCCGCCTGGGCTGCTCGCGGCGTGTTCTCGGCCCTAGCCTGTGGGGTGTGTCGAACCGGATCACCCGCGAAGACGTCGTGCACGTGGCCAGATTGGCCCGCCTCGACCTCTCACCCGAAGCCATCGAACGGACCACCGCCCAACTTGCGGGCATGCTGGAGCACTTCGAGGACATCGATGCGTTGCAGCTCGACGACGTGCAGCCGATGACCCAGCCGTACCCGCTGCGCAACGTGTTCCGCGAAGACGTCGTGCGCGTCGGGCTGGACCGCGACGAGGTCCTCGCCGCAGCTCCCTCGGCCGAGGATGGCCGCTTCCGCGTCCCGCCGATCCTGGGTCTGGACTCATGACCCAGCGCACCGAGTTGACGGCAACACAGATCGCAGCCGGGGTTCGATCCGGTTCGCTGAAGGCGGCAGACGTGCTGGACCGGCATCTGGCCCGCATCGCCGACCGCGAGAGCGAGATCCACGCCTTCAACCTCGTCCTGGTCGACCAAGCTCGGGCGGGTGCCGCGGCGATCGACGACGCTGTGGCCGCCGGTCACGAGGTCGGGCCACTCGCCGGTGTGCCCGTCGCGCTGAAGGACAACATGTGCACCCGGGGCATCCCCACGACGTGCTCATCGAAGATCCTCGAAGGATGGAGGCCGCCCTACGACGCGACGGTCGTCACCCGCCTCGCCGCGGCAGGCGCGATTGTGATCGGCAAGACCAACCTCGACGAGTTCGCGATGGGGTCCAGCACCGAGAACAGTGCATTCGGCCCGACGCTCAATCCGCACGACACCACCCGAGTCGCGGGCGGTTCCAGCGGCGGCAGCGCCGCGGCAGTCGCAGCCGGCTTCGCCCCCACCAGCCTGGGCAGCGACACGGGTGGCTCAATCCGCCAGCCCGCAGCACTGTGCGGTGTCGTCGGCGTGAAACCCACGTACGGCTACGTCAGCCGCTACGGCCTCGTTGCATTCGCCAGCTCACTGGACCAGATCGGCCCGTTCACGAACACCGTCGAGGACGCAGCCCTCATGCTCGACGTCATCGGCGGCCATGACGCGATGGATTCCACGTCCATTCCCGACCCGCAACCGTCGTTGCGCGAAGCGATTCGCCACGGTGTGGACGGCCTACGCGTCGGCCGCATCACCGACCTGCCATCCGGGGCGGACCCCGACGTCGTCGCCCGGCTGGAGGCTGCGTTCGACGCGCTGCGCGACGCCGGCGCCGAGATCGTCGACGTGCAAGTCCCGGCCTTCGGCTACGGCCTGACCGCCTACTACCTCATTGCCCCGGCCGAGGCGAGCAGCAACCTGGCCCGTTACGACGGCGTCCGTTACGGCATGCGGGTCGATTCTCCCGACACCAACGCGATGTACGGCGCGACCCGCGCCGCCGGCTTCGGCGAGGAGGTGCAGCGGCGCATCATGCTCGGCACCTACGCGCTGAGCGCCGGCTACTACGACGCCTACTACGGCAAGGCGCTGAAGGTGCGGCGGATGATCGCCGACGACTTCGACCGCGCGTACCAGCAGGCCGACGTGCTCATCACGCCGACCGCACCGTCGGTCGCGTTCCACGTCGGCGACAAGGGCGACGATCCGCTCGCGATGTATCTGTGCGACGTCTACACGATCCCAACCAACCTCGCCGGTCATCCGGGGATGAGCGTCCCGTTCGGCACCGGTGAGTCGAACCTCCCCGTCGGCATCCAGGTGCTCGCCGGCACGTTGAACGAACCGACCATGTTCCGGGCTGCGGCCGCGCTGGAAAGGGCTGTTTCATGACCGTCGAAGTCACCCCGCTGTACATCGCCCCGCCGGCCACCGGCAACGAGATCCTGATCGACGGGTACGAACTCGTGGTCGGGCTCGAGGTGCACGTCGAACTTGCGACTGCGACCAAGTTGTTCAGCGCGTCGGCGAACCGCTTCGGCGACGACCCGAACACGAACATCGATCCCGTCACGCTCGGCCTGCCCGGCGCGCTGCCGGTGCTGAACCGTCAGGCCGTGGAGTTGGCGATGCGCATCGGCGCCGCCTTGAACTGCACGATCCAGCCGTGCACGTTCCACCGCAAGAACTACTTCTACCCGGACATGCCCAAGGCGTACCAGATCAGCCAGTACGACCAACCTCTGAACATCGACGGCTTCCTGCCGTTGCCCGGTGGCAAGAAGATCGGTATCGAACGCGCGCACCTCGAGGAGGACACCGGCAAGAGCACGCACTTCGGTGGCACCGGCGGCCGCATCCACGGCTCGACGTATTCGTTGATCGACTTCAACCGTGCGGGCGTGCCACTGGTGGAGATCGTCAGCCGCCCCGACATCCGCACCGCCGAGGAGGCTCGCGAGTACGTGTCCGAACTGCGCGCAATCCTGCTCGCCGTCGGCGCGAGCGACGCCAAGATGGAGGAAGGCAGCATGCGCTGCGACGCCAACGTCAGCGTGCACAAGCCGGGCACGCCGTACGGCACGCGCTGCGAGATCAAGAACGTCAACAGCATCCGCTCGCTCGGCAAGGCAATCGAGTACGAGGCCCGCCGCCAGATCGACCTGATCGAGTCCGGCGAGTCCGTCCGCCAAGAGACCCGTCACTGGGACGAGAACGACGGCCGCACGCACACACTGCGGGTGAAGGAAGACGCCGACGACTACCGCTACTTCCTCGAACCCGATCTCGTGCCTCTGGCCCCGTCGGCCGAGTGGATCCAGGCCGTGCGTGACGCGCTGCCGGTGCTGCCCGACGCCCGGCGTGCGCTGCTCAGCGAGGCCACCGGCGCGCCGGCTGACGGCGAAGCTGCAATGGTCGTGGTCGAGCGCGGCCAGGACGCCTACGTCCTCGCCATCGCTGCTGCCGGAGGCGACGCAGCCCGTGCGCTGATCTACGTCAAAGAAGCGTTCGCCGAAGAAGGCTCGCAAGATCGCGTGCCGGCCGCCGACGTGGCCGCGCTCACGAAGTTGGAGACCAGCGGCGCGGTCACCGCGACGCAAGCCAAGACGATCCTGGCCGAGATCGTCGCCAACGGCGGCGGCGACGCAGCCGCGATCGCGACGGCCAAAGGCTTCGAGGCGATGGACACCAGCGTCCTGGAGACGATGATCGATCAGGTCATCGCCGACAACGCCGCCGCCTGGACCAAGTACTGCAGCGGCGAGGACAAGGCGATGGGCGCCCTGGTCGGCGCCGCGATGAAGGCAAGCAAAGGCCAAGCCGACGGCAAGCAAGTCACCGCCCTGCTCCAAGCCAGACGCATCCCTCGTTGATCACGAAGTGTCGGTTCGCGCTCGACAGGGCGAACGCGAGCGTGCAATCTGGGGCGGCTGTAGCTTGCCGTTGCAGCGTGGAGGTTCCTATGGCTGAGATCATGAATCGGCTGTGGTCGGCGATGAATGCGCACGATCTCGACGCCTTCGTTGCGTGCTTCGGGACGGACTACGAGAGCCAGCAGCCCGCTCACCCGAGCCGGTCTTTCACAGGGCGCGACCAAGTCCGAAAAAACTGGGCCAGCGTCTTCGCTGGAGTTCCGGATCTCACCGCGGAGCTGGTCCTCTCCGCGGTGACAGACGAAGGTGTCGAGATCGGCGAGTGGCGCTGGGAAGGTACACACACGGACGGCTCTCCCTTCGGGATGCAGGGCGTGATCGTGGCCGGGGTACAGCACGGACTCATCGAATGGGCGCGTTTGTACATGGAGCCCATCGAACAGGACGGGGCCAACATCGACGAGATGGTGCAGGAGACATACCGTTCAGGCCATTGAGCGTGGCGGACGACCAAGAAGCGCATGCTCGCGGCATCATTGCCCTGTGATCCACGAGGTTCCCGAGTAGTCGTACCAGCACGACGGATCGTCGAGCAGGGATTGCACTTCACCGCTGCCGAAGACCCCGGACGTTTGCATCGCGCCCTCGTCTCCGACAACGACGATCTCACGGGCGCCGGAGAACCACACACGCCACGACTCGCCCGACACGACACGAAGGATGAGAGAGTCGAGTTCGTCGAGGACGTCCTGGGATCCGCTATCACACGCGTCGCAGCCGCAGTCCGGGATCCACCCGATGCACACGGCCGGAACGCCCACGCCGAGCGTGACTCCGGCGTCGTCGACGGTTCCTATCCGACTCCGAGCAATGATCAGCGGGAGTGCGGTCGGCGCGTGCGGTACGATCAACGCAGAGCGCAACAGATCGGTCCCCGGCGACCGTCGCCAGGCGATCGGTGTCGTCGTGTCGACGGAGGCGAGTCCGGTCTCGACCAGCGCCACGAGCCAGGCGTCGGCCCGTTCCCCGATGATGCGCCACTTGCTCGGATCAGACACCCGTGAGTATTCCTCGTCACGCGGATTGCGATGCGGGTGGGGGTCGGGCCAGCTCGAAGATCCCTTGCCGGTAATCGAGAACGCTGTGTGCACTCGCGCGATGAGCTCGCGTTCGGTGACCATGTCGCCATCATCGTCGTTGACGAGCGCTCCGACACAACGGGTTTGCGTCGCCGCCGACGTCCGCCCACGATTCTCGACTACGACGGCAGCAGGGCCAGTCTCGGACGGCGTAGCGGTGGTGCTCGAAGGACTCCTCGAACACCGTGGACAGGCATTCGATCACCGCCACGGTTCCGTTCTCGAGAACATCCACCTCACGGGCGAAATTCTCGATCGCCAGTCCGTCGATGTACGCGCGCAGTTCTGCCGTCTGCTCGCCGCGCTCGTTCCTCTCGGCCGGACCGCTCGCCCGGCCAACGATGGCTGACGTCGGGCCGCGTCGAGTCGACGATGGCCAGTCACTGGATCATGGACTACCGCGGCGAGGGGGTTGGCTGAGACGCGATCTCAGCGGCGACGCGGAGGCCCGATCGGGTGGCACCCTCCAGTCCCCCGGGACCGACGCGATCGTCAGTGTGCTCGCCGGCGAAGAAGACCTTGTTGCCGAGCGGGCGCTGCACGTGCGGCAGCACACGTGTGCGTTGGTCGCCGAGTGGGGCACGCACGATCACTCGGGACAACTCGTCGCGGGTCCAGCTGTGGCTGAGTTGTCCAGTGCGCGTCACCGGCATTCCGGTCAGCGCCGTGACCGACGAATCGAACGCGGCGAACACCGACTCGTCGATGACGGCCGGCTCGGCGTCACCACCGAGCAATGACGAGACGGCTGCCGCATCGCCGGTTTGGTGTGCGGATTGCTCGACGATCCATGGGGGTGTGCCATCGGTGAAGCAGCCGTGACCGACCGCCGCGGACACCGCATCACGCTCGGCATACTGCACGATCACCTTGGCGGCCGTCCCGTACGTCAGCTCCGACAGCGCGATGACCTTCTCCGGCGGCAGCGCCGGCCAGAACCCGAGACCGATCGTGAGCGGACCGGGCACAGCGACGACGGCGATGTCGGCCGTCGCGACATCGTCGTCCGTCTCGACGCGAACCCCCCGCCCGCTCCAGTCGATCATCCGGACGCGCTGACCGCAGCGGACATCGATTCCTTCGGCCAGCCGTTTGGCGAGAAGGTCGTTACCACCGACGATGCGATACGAATCACTTCCGTGGCTGATCTGCCGCGCGAACTCGGCAGCGTCGGCGTGACGCAGCGACGTGACCGGCGTGTACTGCGTGAAGCTGACCAGAAAGGCGCGGACGTCGCGCGGCGCGCGCACACGACTGGACCACGCTTCCAGGTTCTCGAACGGCTCGGGCGGCGACTCGGTGTACGCCGTTGTCAGCCAGCCGGTGATCGCTCGCCGCTCGCTCTCGTCGAGCCGTCGCGACCCGAGCAACATCGGTGGCGCAGCGGGATCGAAGTACCCGCACGCAACGGCGTCGAGGTCGAGCGCACGCGCCAAGCCGAGCACGTTCTCGTGACCGGCGTACATCGTCTCGGCCCCCAACTCGCCGAACTGCCCAGCCGCAAGCTGGCCGTGGACGGTCCACAACCGCCCACCGACGCGTTCGCGCGCCTCGAGCACGACGACGTCATCACCGGCCTTGCGACGACGACGCGCCGCGACAAGACCCGACAGCCCTGCACCAACCACGACAGCTCTCATCCTGATCCTTGCTGTCTCCAAGCTTCAGATCGCGGCGATCGTGGGTTCTTGGTCGCTCTGGTTGAGTTCGACGACGTTGCCGCTGGGATCGTGGACGAACGCTTGGTAGCCGGCGCCGGCGACATGCGCGCTGCGCCGACCTTCCACACCGTGGACCCGCAGCACGTCGAGCGTCACGTCGAGGTCCTCGACGATGAACGCGAAGTGGTTCTCGATGCCGGGCGTGTCTTTCGTCGTGCCGATCAGGTGCACCTGCTGCTCGCCGGCCTGCAGCCAGGCTCCCTCGATGCCCGCGAAGTCGGGACGGGTCGCCACGACGCTGAGGCCGAGCCACCCGTAGAAGTCGATCGACGCGGCCACGTCGTGGGCACCGATGGAGACGTGGTGGATGCCGATCGCGGTCACAGCTCACCCGCCACGACGAGGTCGATGGCCCGCCGACAGGTGCGGTGGAAGGCGTCGACGGCCATGTGCAGATGTTCGTCCGGCGTGTCCTCCTCCTTGGTGTGACTGAGCCCGGCGATCGACGACGAGAAGATCATCACGGTCGGCACCTCCCTGGCCATCTCCGACGCATCGTGCAGCGCGCCGCTGGGGAGCTCCACATCGTGGCCCTCGACTTCGCGCACGCTCTGGCGCGCCGCGTCGAGCAACTTCGGGTCGAACGGCATCGGCGGGATGCGAAAGATGTGCTCCATCTCCACCGTGCAGCCTTCGGCCGCGGCGGCGTCGCTGGCGGCCTGCTGCATCTCGGTGAACATCGCCGCGAGCGCGTCCTTGTCGATGTGGCGCATGTCCATCGAGACCCGCGTTTCGCCGGGCACCGCGGTGACGACGCCGGGCCAGCACTGCGCGTGCCCCACCGTCGTGACGCCGTCGTGGCGGCGACCGATCTCTGCCAGCGCGAGCGCGAAGCGCGACGCGGCCAGGAACGTGTCGCGACGCATCTCCATCGGCATCGTGCCGCTGTGTGCGGCCTGGCCGGTGAAGATCACACGCTCGCGTTCGATGCCCTTCGTGCCCGTCACCGTGCAGATCCCGAGACCCTTCGCCTCCAACACCGGACCCTGCTCGATGTGCACCTCGAGGTAGGCCTTGATGTTCTGCAATCGGGTTCGGGCGCCGTCGATGGTGTCCAGGGTGATGCCGTGCTCGCCGATGACCTCGGGCAACTGGTTGCCCTCCTTGTCGGTGAGGTGCGCGGCCGCAGCCGTGTCCAGCGAGCCGACGACGGCTGCTGATCCGAACAGGCTGCGACCGAAGCGGGCACCCTCCTCGTCTGCCCAGTCGACGACCGCGACCGTGACCGGAGGTGTGCCCTCGGCTGCCAGCGCACGGATCAACTCGATGCCGGCCATCACGCCGAGCGCGCCATCGAGCCAGCCGCCCTTCGGCACGCTGTCGAGGTGCGAGCCGACCACGATCATGTCGTCGCTGGCACCGCGCAGGTACGCCCACAGATTGCCGGCTTCGTCGGTCTCGATGTCCACCGGCAGTGTGGCCAGCGACTCGCGGAACAGCGCCCGTGCCTCCAACCACTCCGGCGTCCAGCACAGCCGGCGACTGCCCTCCGGACCACCGGTGCGCTCGGCAAGGGTGCGCAGGTCGGCCACCACCCGGGCGGGATCGTAGGTGCTCGTCGTCGCGCTCGTCATGTGCTGAAACTACCGCCGGGCGACACGGCTGTACATGCCAGACTCGGCCCCATGGGGATCGAGGTGCGTGCACCGACGGATGAGGAATGGCCGGCCATCTGTCGCGTCGACGGCCGTGCCTTCGGCCATCACTACTCGCCGCAGGAGATCGAGGACCAACGGCCGCTCCACGACATGAGTCGCTTCCGAATCGCGCTCGAGGGCACGTCGATCGTGTCGGCTGCCGGGTCCTATGCACTCGACGTCACGCTGCCCGGCGGCGCGTCGGTGCCGATGGGCGGCGTCACATGGGTGTCCACCGCGGCGACGCATCGCCGGCAGGGACTAATGCGGCGCACGGTGGAGGCGGTGCACGACGACATCGACGTTCGCGGCGAGCCGATTGCCTCGCTGTACGCGTCCGAGGGCAGCATTTACGAGCACCTGGGCTACGGCGTGGCCACGGTCTCGAGCACGGTCACGATCGATCGCCGCAGCGCTGATGTACGCGTGGAGTGCCGCGTCCCGAGCGGCTCCGTGCGCTACATCGAGGGCGACGACGTCGTGCCGATCATCAGCGACCTGTGGGAGCGATTCCGCCGACGGCGCGCCGGCGAGTGCGCTCGCACCGATCTGTTCCAGCAGTACTTCTTCGACCGCCGCGAGAAGGAACAGGACGGCCACACGCCCGCGCACTACCTCCATCACCGTGATGGCTACGCGTGCTATCGCATCGAGCCGAACTGGACCGACGATGGTCCGGCCCACACCCTCCATCTCAACGAGTTGGTGACGGTGAACACCGAGGCCGAGGCCGCGCTGTGGCAGGCGCTGCTCGGCGTCGACCTCGTCGCGACAATCAAGACCCGCGTGCTGCCGATCGACTCGGCGGTTCGCTACATGTTCGAGAATCCACGCGTCGTCAAGTTGACCCAAGCCCGCGACGGTGTGTGGGTCAACGTGCGCGACATCCGGATCGCGTTCGGAGCGCGCACCTACCGCACCGACGACACGATCGTGGTCGAGGTCGACGGCAAGCGCTGGCGCATCTCCGGTGGGCCCGACGGTGCCTCCGTGCGCTCGGTGCGCACGCGAGCCGACCTCGTCACGACACACCCGGGTCTCAGCTCACTGCTCTACGGCGGCACGTTGCCCACCGCGCTGGTGGCGGGCAAACGGATGACCGCACGGTCGGCCGAGGTGCTCGCTCGCGCTGACATGTTCTTCCCGACCACCCTCGCGCCGCACTGCCAGAGCTTCTACTGACCCGTGGTCGGCACAAGAACTTCTGGCGCGGCCGACGCGAGGGGTTTACGCTTCGGTGATGGATCAGCCGGCACGACTGCGAATGCCTCGGCAGCTCATTGCCGCATGTGCCAACGCTCACTGATGGCGTTGTGCCTTTGAACACGCGCACCGGGACCGGCTGATCCTGCGGGACCTCCCCGGGGTCGCTCTCGGCTGACGATCCTGCCAGCACTCCCGCTTATGGTCGAGCCCATGGACTTCGACATCCCCGCAGAGACCCAGGCCTTGCTCGATCAGCTGGACGAGTTCATCGAGCGTGAGATCAAGCCGCTCGAACAGCAGGACGACAACATCCGCTTCTTCGACCATCGCCGCGAATACTCGCGCACGAACTTCGAGGCCGGCGGTGTGCCGACCGAGGACTGGGAGGCGTTGTTGCGCGAGATGCGTCGTCGCGCAGATGCGGCCGGATGGTTGCGCCTCGCGCTTCCCGTCGAGTTCGGGGGCAAAGGTGCCAGCAACCTGACGATGGCCATCATCCGCGAGCACTTCGCGTCGAAGGGTCTCGGACTGCACAACGACCTGCAGAACGAGTCGAGCATCGTCGGCAACTTCCCGACCGTGTTGATGATGCGCGACTTCGGCACGCCCGAGCAGAAGGAGGCGTGGATGCCCGGCTTCCTCGACGGCACGCGCCGCTTGGCCTTCGGGCTCACCGAGCCGAACCACGGCAGCGACGCGACGTACATGGAGACCACCGCAGTCAAGGATGGCGACGAGTGGGTCATCAACGGGATGAAGCGATGGAACAGCGGGCTGCACCATGCGACCCACGACATCATCTTCGCCCGCACGAGCGGCGACGACGGCGCACCGAAGGGCATCAGCGCGTTCCTGGTCCCGACCGACTCGCCGGGTTTCAAGGTCGAGTTCTTCTGGTGGACGTTCAACATGCCGACCGACCATGCCGAGGTCTCGCTGACCGATGTGCGTGTCGGCAGCGACGCGTTGTTCGGCCCTCTGGACCGAGGTCTGGAACTGGCGCAGCACTTCGTGCACGAGAACCGCATCCGCCAGGCGGCGTCGTCGCTGGGCGCCGCGCAGTACTGCATCAACGAAGCCGTCGCCTACGCCAACAGTCGGATCACGTGGGGCAAGAAGCTGAGCCAGAACCAGGGCATCCAGTTCCCGCTCGTCGAGCTGCACAGCGAGGCCGCGATGCTGCGCCAGCTGATCCGCTACACGGCGTGGATGCTGGATCGCAAGCACCACATGGAGGTCACGCACCTCGTCGCGATGTGCAACTACCGCGCGAACCGGCTCGTGTGCGATGCCGCTGACCGCGCGATGCAGACCTGCGGCGGCGTCGGCTACTCGCGACACATGCCCTTCGAGCACATCTACCGCCACCACCGCCGCTACCGCATCACCGAGGGTGCGGAAGAGATCCAGATGCGCAAGGTCGCCCAGAACCTCTTCGGCTTCGGCGGCAAGTAATCCCCCCGCCGGCACGGCGTGTCATCCGCGTGCATGAAAGTGTTACCGAACTTTGCATGGGATTGGTATCATCTCCACCGTGTTGGAGAAACCACCAGCGTACAGACCTCGCCTGATCGACGATCTGCTCGCCGAATCCGTTGCCGGATTTGCGGCTGTGATGGTCGTCGGTCCACGCGCCGCAGGCAAGACCACGACCGCGGCGCGGCTCGCTGCTCAGGTCGATCGGCTCGATGTTCCCGACACCGCTGCGGCGTATCGCGCCGACCCCGACGAGGCGCTGCGCCGCGCCGCTCGGCCATTGCTGATCGACGAGTGGCAGGTCGTGCCGGACGTGCTCTGGGCGATCAAGCGCGCCGTCGACAAGGACCGCACACCCGGGCAGTTCCTGCTGACCGGCAGCCTGCGCGCCGACGCGGGCGACTCCGCCTGGGCCGGCACCGGCCGCGTCGTCCGTGTCGACCTCAACCTCCTTGCCGAACGCGAGCTCGAGCCCGAGGCCGATCTGCTCCGGAACGGCCTGATCAGCCGGCTCTGGACCGACTGGCTCGGAACGCTGCCCGATCGACTTGCCGAGATCGACATCGACGGGTACATGTCGAGAGCGTTGCGCGGGTCGTTTCCCGAACTCGCCTACGGAACCCGGACCGCGAGGCAACGGCAGCAGTGGCTCGACAGCTACGTCGACGACATCGTGCAGCGCGACGTGTCGTCGATCGGCGCGTCACGGGATCCAGTTCGCCTGCGCCGCTATCTCACCGTTCTCGCGCTCAACCTGGCCGGTCAGCCGACCGAGGCGTCGGTGCTGCGCGACGCGGATCTCAACGTCAAGACAGCCGGTGCCTACGAGCGCGCGCTCTCCAGCTTGGCTCTGGTCGACCTCGTGCCAGCGTGGACGTCTGGCCGACTGAAGCGACTTACCCGGGCCGGCAAGCGATACATCGTCGACACTGCCCTCGCTGCGGCGGCCGCGGAGATTGCCGGCAGCGACGTGACTCGAGACTCGGACCTCCGCGGACGCTGGTTCGACGCGTTCGCAATGATGCAACTCAGGCCCGAGTTCGAACTGTCGTCTCCTCGTATGCGTCCCTTCCACCTCCGTGTCGAAGGTGGGCGCCACGAGATCGACCTCGTCGTCGAGAGTCGCGGCAATCACGTCTTCGCCATCGAGTTCAAGGCCGGTGCCGCGCCAACTCGCGAGGATGCCCGCCACCTGTTGTGGCTACGTGACGAACTCGGTCCCCGATTCGCAGGTGGCATCGTCCTCCACGCCGGTCGATCCGTCATCGAGTTCGACGACCGCATCGCCGCCATCCCACTGAGCGCCTGCTGGAGCTGAGAGCTCGCAACCGCATCGTGTGCGACGGCGGCATCGGCTCTCCGCCGCGGAGCCTTCTGGGTGCTTTCGCTCTGCGTCTCAACGGCCAAGATATTTGTCTGATGTTTTGTGGGATTGGTGTTGGTGGGCGCGCGTGTGTTCGGTAGCGTTGCTGATGTTCGTCTTCCCCGACGGTGCAACGTCTTGACGGGTCAACCCCGTCCACCATTTCTGGTTGTTGTCGGTCCCACGG
>JANNZY010000005.1:0-11789 GCA_031410915.1 Actinomycetes bacterium | reverse complement strand
TCCCGCTGACACAACCCGCAGGAAACCGGACGCACGGACACCGTCAGCAAAAACCCCGAGAACCCCTGAGATCCCGCTGACACAACCCGCAGGAAACCGGACGCACGGACACCGTCAGCAAAAACCCCGAGAACCCCTGAGATCCCGCTGACACAACCCGCAGGAAACCGGACGCACAGGTTGCGTCAGCAGAAACCGCCAGAACCCCTGAGATCCTGCTGACGCAACACCACGCAAGCGGAGGGCAGCAGTTGGTCAGCGGGCGAGAGGGAGGCCGGCGCGCCACCAGTCGAACAGCGCGTCGGCGGGCGCGTGGCTGATGCCGTAGGCGGCGGTGACGGCGGCTCCGCACGCTTCGATGTCGCCGGCGCGCAGCGCAACAGTCGCGGACGCCAGATCGCCGGCGGGCCACGGCACCTTGCCGACGGTTCGCTGGCTGACCCGCACCGTGGCAGCGGAGAGACCGCTGCCGACTGACTGCGCGGCCACGAACGCCGATGCGACCGGCGACGTGAGCACGGCCGCCGCCGGCCACAGCAGCGCCGGATCACTCGGCACGAGCCGTACCACGGGCACGGCCGGCAACCACGCGCCCGCTTCGTCGACCACGGCTTCGAGGACGCGGGTCTGAGTCGCGAGCAACACCTTGGGGACGAGGCAGCGATCGGCCCAGCGCTGCATGAACGGCGCGAACGCGGTGCGGTCAACTCGCGGCGCAGCGTATGTCTGCTTCGCGAAACGTGTCGGCCGGGTGCCCCAACAGCACACCCCGGGATCGATCAACCCCGTGGTGATCAGCGGTGGACCATCGCCGTCGTCGCGCACGGAACCGACGAGGCCGTAGTACTGATCGCGGAAGTTCGCGGTGACCAGGGCGCGATCCGCCATCGCGCCGTCCGAGAGCAGCGGCGGAAGGGTCGGCACGCCGAGCGCGTCGGCGATGAGCCCGCCCCAATGCCCGGACGACGACTCGAACAGCATCGGTCCGACGTCTCCGAAATCCGGACCGAACGACCGCCTGATCACGTCGCGCCGACTCTCCGACACGCGACCGTCGGCATCGTCGAGGTCGAGTTGCGCCTGGCCGACGGGGTCGGGGCGTGCGCTCGCCGAGCGCCGAACCGGGAGCGGAGAGCCCTCGATGCGTTCGAGACCGACCGCGCAGGTCCGGACACCGGCGTCGAACATCGGCGTGTCCGACCACCAGAACCAATCGAGCGCTGCCGTCACCATGACCCGCTCGCGGATCGGCCCGGCGTCACGAGCCGTGAGCAACGACACCGGCAGGACCAGGCCGGCCCGACCGCCGTCGGCCAGGCGCTCCACCGAGAGCGCGAGGAAATCCGCTGCCGCGTCGGCATAGGGTCCGCCGCCGAAGCGCGAGCCCGCCGGACGAACCGTCGCGCTGGCCATCTGGGTCAGGAACGGCGGGTTGGCGACCACCGCGTCGAAGCGGCGATCACCCCAGTCGTGATGCAGCGAATCGGCCACGATTGCCTCGATTGCGTCGATCGGGTCGACGGCCGAAGCGACCACAGTTCGCAGCCCGGCGAGATCGATGTCGGCACCGGTCAGCTCGACCGCGCCGCCGAGCTGACGGACACGCTGCGCGGCCGCAACCAGGAATCGGCCATCGCCACAGGCCGGGTCGAGCACCCGGACCGGGCGTCGGGCGCTCACGCACCGAGACACGAGCGCCGCCGTGATCGTGTGCGCGACGACGTGGCGCACCAGTGCGTCGGGCGTGTACCACGCGCCGAGCCGCTTGCGCTCGGCTGCGGGAAGCATCACGTCGAAGTCGATCGCGACAGATTACGGGACGTCATCTAGGGTTCGAGCGTGTCGTTGGGAACCGTGACCGGCCGCTACCTCAACTTCGACCGGTCCGAGTGGGCCATGCTCCGAGCCGCGACGCCCCTGACGTTGCGCCAGGACGACCTCGACGAGTTGCGTGGCATCAACGAGCGGATCGACCTCGACGAGGTGGCGACGATCTATCTCTCGTTGACCCGTCTGTTGAACCTGTACGTGGCCGCGACGCAGAACCTGCAGAAGGTGACGTCCACGTTCCTCGGTGCGCTCGCGCCGAAGGTGCCGTACGTGATCGGTGTGGCCGGCAGCGTAGCCGTGGGCAAGAGCACCTTCGCCCGCATCCTGCAGGCGCTTCTGGCGCGCTGGCCCGACCACCCCCGGGTCGGCTTGATCACGACCGACGGCTTCCTGCATCCGAACCGCGTCCTGGACGAGCGCGGGATCATGAATCGCAAGGGTTTCCCGGAGAGCTACGACACGAAGCGCCTGCTCGACTTCCTGCGCCACGTCAAGAGCGGCGCGCACGAGGTGCACGCGCCGATCTACAGCCACATCGTGTACGACATCGTCGACGGCGAGACGGTGTCCGTCAGCCGCCCGGACATCTTGATCCTCGAGGGGCTCAACGTGCTGCAGGTCGGAACCGAGTCGAACGAGTTCGTCAGCGACTACTTCGATTTCAGCATCTACATCGACGCCGACGAGGCCGACATCGAGCAGTGGTACGTCGAGCGTTTCCTCGCCCTGCGCGAAACCGTCTTCCAGGACCCGAACAGCTTCTTTCGCCACTACGCGCACCTGTCTCACGAGGAAGCTGTGGCAACAGCCAAGTTCATCTGGAGTGAGATCAACGGGCTCAACCTGCGCGAGAACATCGCGCCGACGAAGGGTCGCGCCTCGCTGATCCTGCGCAAGGGCGCGGACCACCGGGTCACCGACGTGCAGCTGCGGCGGCTGTAACCCGACGTATATTGCAGGTGATGCAGGGGGATCAGAATTCACGGCGACGCTTCGTTGCCAGTCTGATCGTGCTCGGCGTCGTCGTCACGGCGTGTGGCAGCGACACCGGCACGCCCGGCGGCAACACCACGCCGCCGACCGCATCGACGAACACGCTGGCGCCCGAGGAGACGACGACGATGCCGTCCACGGCAGCGCCGACCACGGTCGAGACCACGACGAAGCCGACGACCGAGCCGGCCACCACACCCACCGACCTGGCTACGACGCCGACAACCGAGGCACCCGAGGCGCTCGTCGAGTTCACACCGGTCGATTCGCCCACCGTTCCGAGTCAGACGCAGGCCGTGCAACTCAGCGACACCAGGCCCGACGGCGTGTACTACGCCACCGTCAGCGAGGGCGCGAACCCACCACCACCCGAGGGCTCGGTCGTGTTCGAGATCGTGCAGCTCTTCATCGGCGACGCATGTGTGGCCCACTTCGGTGCCGACGACGAGGACGCGTGCGTGAACGACTACGGCGTCGAGACCGACCCGACGGCCACGCTGGAACTGCCGCTCGGCGACCAGCACATCACCGTCGTCGACGCGGCGACGCAGCAGAGCTATGCCGTGTCCGGTGCCGAGCTGTATCGGCTGATCCTGGGCGAGACGCCTGCCGACGGCGCGCCACCCGACTACGTGTACAGCGGCTTTGGCTACCTGGTGACGTTCGAGAACGGCACCGTCACGGCGTTGGAGCAGTGGTGGACGCCGTGAGCCACGCCGGCAGATCGGTCAGTGATTCGAGCTCGGCGAACGTGTGACCGTGATCCTGGGGCGCTTCCTCCAGGTCCCACAGCAGGTGGTACGGCACGTGCACCGCGCTGGCGCCGATGGCGAGGACCGGCAGGATGTCGCTGCGCACGGAGTTGCCGACCATGCAGAACCGTCGCGGCGGCACACCGAGCTGGGTGACGATGCGGGCGTAGGCGTCGGGATCCTTCTCGAGCACGATCTCGATCCGCTCGAAGTGATGGGCGAGCCCGCTGGCCTGGACCTTGTGGGTCTGGTGGATCAGGTCGCCCTTGGTGATCAGCACGAGGCGATGACCTCGACCGACCTGCTCCAGCACGGAACCCACGCCCGCCAGCAGGTGCACCGGCTCGGTCAGCATGCGCCTGGTGATCTCGACGAGTTCGGCCACGACTGCGATCGGCAGGCGATCGCCGGCCAGTGAGGTGGCCGTCTCCACCATCGACAAGCCGAATGCACGCACGCCGTATCCGAACACCGCCAGGTTCTTTCGTTCCACCGCAGTGAGCGCAGCCTTGACGTCGATGCCGTCGTCGACGTACGGCGTGATCAAATCGATGAACACTCGCTCGGAGCGCTGGAAGCTGTCCTCGCTCTGCCACAGCGTGTCGTCGGCGTCGAATGCGATGACATCAAAGTCGGCGTCTGCTCGCGACCACTCCGTGCGGGTCAAGCCGAAGAGCACTTCGTCGACGAAGCGGCCGCCGGTCTGCTCGAACGACTCGCGCAGCAGGCCCTCGCGCCGGAAGCCGGCACGATCGAACAGACGCAGGCTCGCGACGTTGGCGACGTCGACGTAGGCGATCAGCTTGCGCACTGACGCGTCATCGAACAGCGCCGCGGCGACGGTTCGGATCGCCTCGCTCGCATAGCCCGTGCCCTGCGCGCCAGGCGCGATGGTGATGCCGAGCTCGATCGCGTGCTCGCTGCCGGCGACAGCAGCGATCATCAGATCGCCGACGAGGACGTCGCCGGCGCGAATCGCCAGCTGATCGCCGGCGATCAACGCGCCGGCGTCGTCGTCGGTGAACGGCATCGGCCACGACTGGTACTCGGCGACGACCGGATCGTTCTTGTAGGCCACGAGCGCGGCAAGGTCGCTCGGGACGAGCCGGTCGATCACGAGGCGCTCCGAGCGGAGCGGAGCGGAGATCACTGCCGCTACCGGTGGATCGCGTTGAGGTAGTTGTAGACGGTGATCCGGCTGACGCCCATCGAGTCGCTGACGTCCTCGACGGCACGCCGCAGCGTGAATGCACCGCGCTCGTCGAGGACCCGGATGGCGCGTTGCTTGTCTTCACGGTTCAGGTCGGCGAGGCGGTCCCCGAACTGCTTCTCGACGGACTCGATCAGACGATCGAGTGCGCCGTGCAGCGGCGCCGGCCGGATGACGGCGATCACGTCGCCCTCCCACACGAGCGGGATGTCGCTGGGCTCGCGCTCGCTGACCGGCATCACGGTGGCACCGAGGGCCTCGGCGATCGGCCGCACAGCCAGCACGAGCGGATGACGCGGCAGGCTCACTGGCCGAATCCCGGATCGGTGTTGGCGACGTGCATCGTGACGTGCGACGCGCCGTTGGCGAACGCAGCCCGAACGAGTTCGGCGATCACGCCCGGCATCTGCTCCGGCGACGCGCTGCAGCTGGAGCCGAACGGGCCGAACTCGACCGAGCCACCGGCGGCCTCGGCTGCTGCCACCGCAGCCGTGACGTGCGGGCCGGGATGCCCCTCCACGAAGGGCTCGACCGTGAACTCGAGTTGCAGCACCCTCGAAATCTAGCGACCCGTTGTCAGCGTGCGCCCATGACGG
Source organism: Actinomycetes bacterium (assembly GCA_031410915.1). Classification (GTDB taxonomy): domain Bacteria; phylum Actinomycetota; class Acidimicrobiia; order Acidimicrobiales; family Ilumatobacteraceae; genus WLMZ01. The sequence goes on along the minus strand of JANNZY010000005.1, from coordinate 6,408 downwards.
TCTGCAGATCCTGGGCACGGCGGACGCAGTCGTTGCCCGCCGAGTCGAACGCGGCGTTCAGGTTGTTCAGCGCGGTCCGGAACGTCGTGTCCCAATCCTGCTGAAAGCGCTGGCGCGCCGGTCCCTCCCACGCCGTACCGGCGAGCGCCGAGCTGACCGCGGCGATGACGCTGCTGATCGCCTCCTTCTGACCGATCAGGTTCCGGCCGAGCGCGCTCAGCTGCTCGGGGTTGGCTCCGTACATTGCGGACATGTCGAGTCCTCCGTTCTCTCGTGCTACCTGAGTGATCGCAGAACGGCGCGAACGGAAATCGCTACGGCACGTCGAGGTGGTCGAGGAGCAGCACGATGCTGTCGTGCATCACCTGCTCGGTGCGCAAGAGCTCGTCGAGGCCGGCGCGGTCGACCCAGCGGGCATCGATGACCTCACCGTCGGCGAACGCGACCGGGCCGTCGTGGACGACGTGGTAGCAACGCCCGATGAGCTCGTAGTGCTCGTCGCCGAACATTCCGCCGCTGACGAACCGCAGTGACACTCCGGTGACGCCGATCTCCTCGGCCAGCTCGCGCTCGGCGGCGAGGCCGTAGTCCTCGCCGCTGCCGACGACCCCGCCGAACGCGATGTCCCAGGCACCCGGGCGGACGTCTTTGTCGAAGCTGCGCTGGTGCACCAGCAGCCGGCCGGCGCTGTCCTGCACAGCGATGAACACGGCACGGTGGCGCAGCCGTTCAGCGCGCATCTGGCGGCGAGACACGACCGCGACCACGTTGTCGTCGGCGTCGACGATGTCAACCAGCTCGTCTCCAACGCCCATGCGCCGAGCCTAGGGGTAGGGTCGGCTCATGACCGATGCAACCGCTGCCAACGTCTCGCCGTCGATCGCGACCGTGCGCGACGAGGCCAACGATTACCTGTCCGGAGCGGTCGCGCTGCGCCGCACGCTGCACCAGTGGCCCGAGGTCGGCAACAACCTCCCGATCACGCGCGAGACCGTGCTCGGCGCGCTCGAGGGTCTGCCGCTGGACATCAACCTGCACACGACGACGTCCGGCTTCGGCGCGATGTTGACCGGCGCCAAGCCCGGCCCGACCATCCTGCTGCGCGGCGACATGGACGCGCTGTCGATGCCCGAAGACACAGGTCTCGACTTCTCGTCCAAGGTCGACGGCACGATGCACGCGTGCGGCCACGACACACACACCGCGATGTTGGTGGGCGCGGCAAAGATGCTGGCGACGCGACGCGACCAGCTCGCCGGCCGGGTGCTGTTCATGTTCCAACCCGGCGAGGAAGGCCACCACGGTGCGCGCTACATGCTCGACGAAGGGCTGCTCGATGTCGCGCCGTTGGCCGATGGCACCTCGTCACCCGTGACCGGGGCGTTCGCGTTGCACATCACGTCGGCGATGCCGGCCGGTTTGGCCAGCGTGAAGGGCGGCGCGCTGATGGCATCGAGCGACCACCTGCTCATCACCGTGCACGGCCGCGGTGGCCACGCCAGCGAGCCGCACCGTGCGCTGGACCCGATCCCCGTCGCGTGCGAGATCGTGCAGGCGATGCAGACGATGGTGACGCGCAGCATCGACGTCTTCGACCCCTCGATCGTCACCGTCGGGCGCATCACGGCCGGCACAACGAACAACGTGATCCCGGAGAACGCGCAGATCGAGGGCACCATCCGCGCCGTCAGCGAGGCGACGCGCAAGAAGGTACACGCCGGCATCCAGCGCGTCGCCGAAGGCATCGCCGCCGCACACGACGCGACGGTCACGGTCGACATCACGCTCGGCTATCCGGTCACGTCCAACCACAACGGATTCGCGGCCTTCGCCACCGACGTCGCCGGTCAGGTCATCGGCGCGAACCACGTGCTGCAAATGCCTCACCCGGTGATGGGCGCGGAGGACTTCAGCTACGTGCTCGAGGCGGTGCCCGGCTCGATGATGTTCCTCGGCGGCACGCCACCCGACCGCAACCTGGCCACTGCCGCGCCGAACCACAGCAACCGCGTCATGTTCGACGAGAACGCGATGGCCGCCGGCATGGCCATCTACGCCGCCGTCGCCATCCGCCACCTCGAAGACGCGAGTGTCAGGTGACGAGCTCGCGCACCTTGCGTTCCAGGACCGCTCGCTCGCGGACGTTGCCGCACAGCTCGATGGCATGCTGCAGTTCGGACCGGGCCTCGTCGTTGCGCCCGAGGCGACTGAGCAACTCGCCGCGTACGCCGGGCAACATGTGCGAGCCGGCCAGCAACTCGCCGGCGACGAGCTCGTCGACCACGGCCAGCCCGGCGGCCGGACCCCGTGCCATCGACATCGCGACGGCCCGGTTGAGGTCGACGATCGGCGATGGTGCGAGCCGGCCGAGCGCCTCGTAGAGCACGACGATCCGCTCCCAGTCCGTGCCTTCTACCGACGCCGCGAGGGCATGGCACTCGGCGATCGACGCCTGCAGCCCGTAGTAGCCGAGGCCGCGGCCGAGTTGTGCTGCGCGGCCGAGCGCGCCACGACCACGGCGGATCGCGCTGCGGTCCCATCGCCGGCGGTCCTGATCGGCCAGGAGCACCGGCTCGCCGTCGTGCCCGGTGCGGGCGGGGAATCGGGCAGCGGTCAGCTCCAGCAGCGCGAGGAGCCCGTGCACTTCTGGCTCGTCGGGCACGAGCCGGGCCAACACCCGAGCCAGGCGAATGGCCTCACGAGCGAGGTCGAAGCGGATCAGATCGTCGCCCGACGTGGCCGTCGAACCCTCGGTAAAGATCACGTACACGACACTCAGCGCCGACGGGAGGCGCTCGCGCCGGTCGTCCCCGTCGGGCACCTCGAATCGCACCTGCGCGGCGGACAGCGTCTTTTTGGCGCGAGTGATGCGGGCCTGCACCGTGGCCGTCGGGACGAGGAAGGCGCGGGCGATCTCGTCGCTCGTCAGGCCGCCCACGACGCGCAGTGTGAGCGCGACCCGGGCCTCGGGCGACAGCAATGGATGGCAGGAGATGAGGATCAACGCGAGCACGTCGTCGTCGATGTGGTCCGGGTCGCCGCGCGTCTCCGTCTCGGACTCGTCCGTGCCTTCGCCGAGGTCGCGGGCAATCACGCTGTAGCGGTCGTCACGCGCGGCGCGACGGCGGAAGGCGTCGATCGCTCGCCGCTTGCCGACCGTCAGCAACCACGCCGCCGGATTGTCGGGCACGCCATCTCGCGGCCACGTCACGAGTGCCTCTGCCAATGCTTCCTGGGCGACATCTTCGGCCAGCGCGAAGTCGCCGGTGGTGCGGGCGAGAGAACCGACGATCCGTGCCGACTCCATGCGCCACACCACCCCGACGACATCGCGCGCCGACGTCACAGCTGTCCGGTGGACTCCCGCCACGCCCGCTCCTTCTGGATCCAGATGTTGTCCTGCGGGAACTCGTCGATGCTCGACACGCGGCGGATCTCGGTCTTCATGCCCGGCCCGGCCATCGGCATGCGCTTGGCCCACTCGACGGCCTCGGCCTTCGACGCGACCTCGAGGATGTAGTACCCGCCGAACAGTTCCTTCGTCTCGCCGTAGGGGCCATCCGTGACGACGGGCGGCTGCGACGTGTAGTCCACGACGACGCTCTCGGCGGCGGTGTCCTGGTCGAGTCCCTCGGCGGCGAGCAGCACGCCGGCCGCGATCAACTCGTCGTTGAACTTGCCCATCGTCTCCAGGATCTGGTCGAACTCGACGTCGGCGAACGATGCAAACGCTTCGTCGGTGGCTCGCATGATCAGCATGTACTTCATCGGATGTTTCTCCTTGTGTCGCAGGTCCCGGTGTGAACCTGTGCCCCTTGGTCGAACGGCGAGACGCCGGATCGACATCAGCTCGAAGAATTTTCTTCCCACCACGCGAGGACACGCAGGGCCCGCAGCGTGTTCCACCGGCTGGGCGCGCCGACGGGCTCTTCGATGTCGAAGTGGACGCGACCCGGATGGATCCGGTCGAGCAGCCAGCGACCGTCGGGTTGGCACCTGGACCGCACGATGTCCACCGCCTCGGCCATCCGCGGCTCCGGCGCGACCCCGGCGCGGCGGAAGTGTTCCAACGCGCGCAGCACGTCGTAGTGCCAGTAGTACGGAAACGCGAACTCCAGGTAGGCGGTGTCGATGACGTCGCCGGTGGTCTTGCGGCGCAGCAGGTTCCGCTCGAGCAGGTACTCCTCGCCGCTGCGCAACACGGCAGTGACCGCAGCCGAACCGCCGGTCGCCCGTTCGAACTCGTGCAGGCCGTCGAGCACGTTGATGGTCGTGTCGAACGACGAGCGCACTGAGCCGTTCTCGGCCTCGCAGTTCCACCCGCCGTCGCCGAGCCGCTCACCGACGATGCGATCGACCATGTCACTGACGTCGACGCCAAAGTACGCGCCGGTCTCGATTGTGCGGCCGTTGATGCACGGCTCGACCTCACCGTCGAAGTAGCGCTGGTTGTCGTGCTCCCACCGGCCGTTCTCGGCGACGAGGGCGACGGCGCGGCGAGCCGCGTCACACTGCGGATCCAGACCAAGGATCTGCAGTGTCTGCAAGACGTGCATCGTCGCCGTCCACGGCTGGCCGGGCTCACTGCTGCCCCACTCCCAACCGCCGGGGAAGCACGCGCCACCGGCCCACAGACCGTCGTCATCCTCTGCCGCCAACAGGCGGGCGCCCCAGCCGTCGGTTGCGACACGAGATCGCTCGGCTGCGACCTCGTCGGACGGGGCATCGGTCAGGTCGGCCAGCACCTGCCAACGGATCGCGGGATCGCCCTGCAGCAGCCAATCGATGACATCCATGCACCCACGGTAGGGCTTGCGTCAGGCCGGTGCGCTGCGGACCAGGTTGCCGGACGGTCTTCGCGACGCAGGTGCGCGAGATCCCCAAACGCTTCCGGCGTCATCTCGACGACTGCACCCGCTTGTTGCGCTCGCCTTCGTGCTGATCGGACGGGCGCGGCCCCCACATCGCGGGCGCTGGGCGGCGCCGCTGGCCGCCACTGCCGTGCTGGTGTTCACCACCAGTTGCGGGGCGGATGGTTCCCCCGGGGTTCTTCGCGACGGACTGTCCGGAGGGTCCGCCGATCCTGGCGCTGCTCCAGCTGACAACGGTGGCCGGCATCCCTGCGCCGGAGCCGCTCGCATCGGCGGCGGCGAGCTGGATCCGCCCGACAGCGATCGAGGTCGACGATCTCGGCAACATCACCGTGTGCCTCTACGCCGCCTTCTCAGCTGACCTCGCCTGCGTCGGGCACCGACCACATGATCGCAGGTGGGTCGACGCGAGCGCATCGTGGCCCACCACGGCCGTCGGTCAGGTCGACCGTCGCAGCCAGCAAGCCGGAGCGTTCGGCGGCGGCGACGAGTGCCGGGTCGACGCGATCCAACATCAGCTTGGCGCGGCGGAACATCTCGAAGCCGTGGATCGGATCGGCATTGCCCCACGTGAGGTAGATGAACCGCTCGCCCCGCGTGCCCTGCACCGTCGGTCCGCGGAAGTCACGACCGGTGGCACCGTGCACGACATCGACGTCCATCTCCCATCGAGCCTGGGTCGCGTCACCGGGCACCATCTCGGCCGGATCGCGCCGCACCTGCACCCCCACGTGCACGTTGCTCATCAATGATCCGTCCGGACGGCAGAACGAACGCCCCGGCAGGTTGACCCCCGTGATGACCACGCGCATGCTCCCATCATGACCGCCGCCGTGCACCGACGGCGCGCAGCTGCCACACCCCAACACCTCGCTCGACGGGTGCGCCTTCATGGGTGAGCTCACCGGCAGACAGCTCGAGTTGACCACGCCCTGACTTCGTACGGGGACAACTACGATCCCTCCGCGATGGCGACAGTGGACGACAACCTGCACGCGATGTTGGTCGGGCCGTGTCCAGCCGTGTTGACGACCTACCGCTCGGATGGGTCTGCGCTGACGTCACCGGTCTGGGTCGGTGTCGATGGCGAATACATCGAGATCGTGATGACCGAGCGCGACGGCAAGGTCCGGAACTTGCAGCGCGACCCGAGGTGCCTTCTCGTGTTGTTCGAGTCGGTTCCCCCGTTCCGGGGCGTCGAAGTGCGCGCCGATGCCGGGATCGACACGGGCACGCGCGCCGCAGAGGTACGCCATGGCATCGCCCGTCGCTATCTCGGCCACGAGGCCGGCGATCGATTCACCGCCGCACGCGCGCAGACACCCAGTGTCGTGGTGCGATTGCCCACATCGGCTGCCCGAGCCTGGGATCTCTCGTCCATCGTCGATTGACGCCAGAAGTGTCTTCGTACGGAGTCAGTTGTTGCGGTGGTTGCGGTTGAGGGTTTCGTGGTTGGTGATGCAGGTGAGGAGGTCGTTGATGCCGATGCGATCCTGCTCGTCACGGCTCACGGGTCGCCGGGGTTGGCAGCGGTGTT
>JANNZY010000004.1:0-8773 GCA_031410915.1 Actinomycetes bacterium | reverse complement strand
CGATCATCGACCGCGCCGTGAACTGCTGGCCAACGACGGCCTGGCCGCGTGCGGACATGCACGCCAGCCGGGCCGACGAGCCGGTGCCGCACGGCGAACGGTCGACGCGGCCGCTCAACACCGTTGCGCCGCGCAGGCTGCCATTGCCCGGGTCGTCGTCGCCGATCACCATCACGTAGGAGATGAAGTCGATCTCGGGCAGTTCCGGATGCTGCACCCGGATGTCGCGGCGTGCCGCCGCGGACACGGCCTCGGCGGCCTCGACCACATCGCGAGCGGACTGACGATCGAGCTTCACGCCCAGTTCCTCGGCCCGGGCGAACACGTAGTAGCAGCCGCCGTAGGCGACATCGACATGGATCGTGCCGAAGCCCTCGACCTCGAGCGGCAGATCCAGCGAATCGACGAACGACGCGATGCCGTCGAGCGTGACCCGCTCGCAGCGACCGTCCTTGCACGTCGCACGTGCCGAGACCAGGCCGGCTGCGGTCTCGAGCACGACGTCGGTGTACGGCTCGGTCATCGCGACGCTGCCCGTTTCCAGCAGCGCCGTCACGACGCAGATCGTGTTCGAGCCACTCATCGCGTGGGCGCGATCGGCCTGCAGGATCACGAAGCCGGCGTCGGCCTCGGGCAACGTCGACGGGTAGACGACGTTGGCGCTGGCCTGTGGCCGGCCGCGCGGCTCCATCGTCAGGTAGCGCCGGATCGTGTCGTCGGTCTCGTTGATGTAGCGCAGCTTCTCGCGCATCGTGTTGCCCGGGATCGGGAACACACTGCCGAGGTAGCACGTGCCCTGTTCGCCTTCGGCGTGGGCCTCGACGGCCGTGAACGTGCGGGTCGCGCGCATGGCCCGTTCGCCGCTCAGCCGGCGGAGATCGCGTCGTAGTCGGCGATGGCCTTGTCGAGCACCGCGAACAGCTCGTCCTGCTCGGCCGGCGACAGCGGCAACATCGGGCGGCGGACCGTGCCGACATCGCAGCCGAGATGCGTCATCGTCGCCTTCATCTTGGCCAGGTAGCGTCCGGCCTCCAGACTCCAGATCCACGGCAGGATCGCCGAGTACTGCTTGCGACCGAGCTCGTAGTCGCCCCGCAGCATGGTGTTGGTGAACTCGACGTGCTGGCGGGGCAGGCCGTTGCCGGGACCGGCGAGCCAGCTGCGAACGCCCCACGCCATGTAGTCGAAGGCCTGGTCGTCGGAGCCACACATGACCTCGATGCGACCCTCGTAGCGGTCGCGCAGCAACAGGAAGCGTCCGAAGTCGCCGCTCGACTCCTTGATCGCGACCACGTCGTCACGGTCGGCGATCAGGTCCATGCTCTCGAACCCGAACTCCACTCCGGCACGAGCCGGGAAGTTGTAGAGGATGATCGGCAGGCCACCGTCGTCGCCGACCGCAGCCACGTGCGCGGCGAGCTCGGCCTGGGTCGGCAACGAGCTCGGCGGGGCGGCCAGCATCACGTAGTCGTAGCCGTGGCCGCGGGCGTGCTGGGTGTAGGCGATGACGTCGCGGGTGGCTCCGGAGTTGGCACCGGCCACCAGCTGGGCCCGACCGTCGACCAATTTCGCACCGAGTTCGAGTTGCGCGATGCGCTCGTCGAAGCTCATTGCGTAGTACTCGCCCGTGGTGCCACCGATCACGATGCCGGCGACACCTCCGTCGAGCAGGTACTCGATCGCATTCGCGAATGCCGCCTCGTCGACGGACTCGTCGGCGCGGAACGGCGTGACCACTGGGACGTACACACCTTCGATGCTCATGGATCGAGACTACTGCAGCATCGTTGCCATCAGCCGATGGCCATCAGACCGACGCCGACGGACGCGAGGGCCAGGCCAACGAGCTGCCACCAGTGCAGTCGCTCGCGATTCGCGAACGCCGAGATCAGCACCGCGGCCGCCGCGAACTGCGACGCGGCGACCGACACCGGGCCGGCATCGCCGTAGCGGTAGGCCAGTTGCAGCGCGCCCATCGCCAGGCCGGCGATCAGGCCGACTCGTATCGCCAACCGGCGGCCGGGGTTGACGCGAGCGAACCACGGCGCACGCACCAGCGGGTGCACCAGGAACAAGAACACGAGTCCCGCCAGGCGCTGCAACGGCACCGGGGCGAGCCCGGCGTCCTCGCGCGTCAAGGCGAGCAACACGAACGCGAGGCCGAAGCAGACCCCGGCGACAGCGCCCACACCGAGTGCGGTGCGCATCTTGCCCGCGTTCTCGCCGCCACTCGGCTGGTAGGTGCAGAGCGCAACTGCGCCGACGCCGACCACGACGCCCGAAGCGGCCACGAACGAGAGTCCGTTGCCCCGGCCGACGTCCACGGTGACGGGGACGACCGCGGTCAGGACGGACGCGACGGGGGCCACCATGCCGATCGGTGCCTTCGTGTAGCCGATGTAGACCACGAGCAGCGCAGTGCCGATCGCCACCCCGGACAGCAGCGAGTAGACGATGTCCAGCGCCGACAGATCGAACGGCTTCAACCACAGGAACAGCGGCGTGAACACCAGCGACACGAGCAGCGCGGTGCGCGTCACCGAGACCGGCTTGTCCGTGCGCGACGCGCTGGCCGCGACGACATCGGACGCGCCGAAGAGGAACGCGGCGATCGCGCCGAGCAGCAGGCCCATCAGTGAACGTGAGCGTTCAGTGCAGGTCGCGGTCGGCGAGCGTCGGCGGGACGCCCTGCGGCGGCGTGAAACCGTGGCGCGTGCCGTGCACACCCGCGTAGGCGGCCTTCGCCGCTGGAGCCCAACCCTGCAGTGCTGCGTCGGCGAGGCGGGAGACCTCGACCCGGAGCGGGTTGCAGTTCGGCACCGCGTCGGAGCCCTCGCCCCACAGCGGCACGGCCAGATCGCCACCGGGGCACAGCGACACAGCCGCGAGCAGGTCGATCTCGGCGAGCAGTTCCACGTGATCGCCCGGTCGAGCCGGGCACGTCTTCATGAAGTAGCGCTTGTCGTCGGGCATCAGACCGGTCACCTGGAACAGGTTGATCACGTCGTGCACGTCGAACTCGGTCAGCCCGAACGGCATGACCGCGCGCACGAGGTTCGAGTGACAGTGGAAGTCGTAGGGCGCGCCGGACAGCATCTGGTTCACGTACGGGTCACAGCGCGTGCCGAGCAGGTCGTGGCAACCCGCGTCGTCCTCGTCGCGCCCGTACGCGAGGGTGTCGGCCACGAACGTCGCCATCGGGCGCAGGAACGGCAGGTTGCTCCACAGCCGCTGGCCGGTGGTCAGGTGCGTGCCGTAGAACTGGCGGGTGCGGGCGGCCCAGAACCGCTCACGCGGATCCTGCCGGCTCCACAGGTTCAGGTCCACCACCTGCGGCCCGTCGACTGTTGAGAAGCGCACGACGTGGCCGGCGGGCAGCTCGAACGCGAACCCTGAGCGCACGGGTACGACGTGGTCGAGCACCATCGTGCGCCCGGCGGTGTCCGCGGCACGAGCGACGATGTCGGCCGACGGCACCAGCGGGCTGTCGACGCTGGCGATGTATGCGGGATGGGGCATGGCGATCCTCCTCGTCGTCACACGACGTTGTGCTCGGGACGGATGTCGGCCGAACGGAAACGGTCGACGGAGAAGACGGACACGTCGACGACGCTCGGGCGACGCATGATCATGTCGCGCATCACTTCGCCGACGGCGGGACCGAGCAGGAAGCCGTGGCCGGAGAACCCGGTGGCGTAGAAGAATCCGGGCAGGTCGGCCGATTCGCCGATCAACGCGTTGTGGTCCGGCGTTGTTTCGTAGAAACCGGTCCAACCACCGGCGATGCCGACGTCGAGCAGCTTCGGCGCACGACGCATCGCCACCTCGCCGACGACTTCCAACCAGTCCGTGCGCGTCGGCGCGTCGAAACCCGCCGGTTGCTCCGGATCGGCCATGCCGAACAACAAACCCTGGCCCTCATCGTGGAAGTAGAAGCCGGTGCTGAAGTCGATCGTGAACGGATGGCCGTGCGGCGGCTCGGCCATCGGCTCGGTGTACCAGATCGGCCGGCACACCGGTTCGACTGGCAGGTCGACGCCGGCCATCTCGCCGAGCTGACGCGACCACGGTCCGGCCGCGCACAGCACGGCGTTGGTCACGATCCGGCCCCGCGCTGTCACCACCGCAGTGATCGCGTCGCCGTCGCGTTCGATCGCCGACACCGGGCAGTTCGTCAGGATGCGCACGCCGAGCGCCCGCGCCGCTTGCGCGTAACCCTCCACGACCGCCCCCGTGTTGGCATGGCCGTCGCGCATGCAGATCGTTGCGGCCAAGACGTCGTCGACGTTGGCGAGTGGCGCGAGTGCGCCGGCTTCCGCGGTCGTCAACATGCGGCTCGGCACGCCGAGGCTGTTCTGCAAGGCCACGCTGCGCTCGAACGTCGCGACGTCCGCCTCGGTGGTCAGCAGGAACAGGTAGCCGACCTGCTTCAGATCGATCTCGAAGCCGGGTCGCTCACCGAAGCGCTCGAATGCGTCCATCGAACGCAAGGCGAGCTCGATGTTGACTGCGTCGGAGAACTGCAGCCGCACACCGCCGGCTGCCTTCGACGTGCTGCCACTGCCGAGCTGGTCGGCCTCGACCACGACGACGTCGCGGTAGCCGGCCTCGGCGAGGTGGAAGGCGGCGCTGACCCCCATCACTCCCCCACCGATGACGACGACGGAGGCGCGCCCGATCTCGTTGGTCATGGAGACGATGTTAGAAGGCCGTCACGCCAGGCCGAGATACGCGTTGCGCACGTCCTCGTTGTCGGCCAGTTCGGCGGCCGGGCCTTCGAGACCGATGTGGCCCGTCTCGAGCACGTAGGCGTAGTCGCCGATCTTCAACGCCGCGAGCGCGTTCTGCTCGACCAGCAGGATCGTGGTGCCTTGCGCGTTGACGCGCTCGATGATGTCGAACACGACATCGACCAGCACTGGCGCAAGTCCCATCGACGGCTCGTCGAGCAGCAACAGTCGAGGCTCGGCCATCAGCGCCCGACCCATCGCGAGCATCTGCTGCTCGCCGCCGGACAGCGTGCCGCCCTTTTGCGCGAGCCGCTCCTTCAACCGTGGGAACAGCTCGAAGATGCGGTCCAGGTCGCCCTGGATCGTGCCCTTCTCCTTGCGCAGGAACGCGCCGAGCTCGAGGTTCTCCATCACCGTCATGCGCGGGAAGATGCGCCGGCCCTCCGGGCTCTGGGCGATGCCCATCCGGGCTACTTCGTCACCGCGCAGGCCCGAGACCTTGTTGCCCTCGAACACGATCTCGCCCTTGCGCGGCTTGATCAGGCCCGAAACCGTCCGCATCGTGGTCGACTTGCCGGCACCGTTGGCGCCGATCAATGTCACGATCTCGCCCTGGTAGACCTCCAGCGAGATGCCCTTCACCGCGGCGATGTTTCCGTAGTAGACGTGGAGGTCGGTGATCGTCAGCACGGGAGCCTCGCCGTTGCCGCGAGTGCCTGTTGCGGTGGTCGATTCCGTCGTCACTGTGATGCCTCCGTGCCCGATTTGCCGAGGTACGCCTCGATCACGCGTTGGTCGGACCGGATGTCCGCCGGTGTGCCTTCGGCGATCTTCGAGCCGTACTCGAGCACGGTGATGCGCTCGGAAACACCCATCACCACCTTCATGTCGTGCTCGATGAGCAGCACCGTCACACCGCGTTCGTCACGCACGCGGTGCACGAACGCCGTGAACAGCGCCGATTCCTGCGGGTTCATGCCGGCCGTGGGCTCGTCGAGCAGGAGCAGCTTCGGTCGCAGGGCGAGCGCGCGAGCCACTTCGAGCCGTCGCTGATCGCCGTACGGCAGGTTCTTGGCGAACTCGTCGTCGACGCCGGGGATGCCGACGAAGGTCAGCAGCTCAGATGCGACCGCTCGCGCTTCGCGCTCCTCGCGACGCTGCTTCGGAGTCCGCAAGATGGTGGACGTGACGCCGCTGTGCAGATGCGGATGCATCGCAACCATCACGTTCTCGATCGCTGTCATCGCGCCGAACAGGCGGATGTTCTGGAACGTCCGGGCCATGCCGCGCGCCGCGATCTTGTGCGGGGCCACGCCGACGACACTTTCGTTGTCGAAGTGCACACCACCACGAGTCGGGGTGTACAGGCCGGTCAACACGTTGAAGAACGTCGTCTTCCCGGCACCGTTGGGCCCGATCAGCGCAACGATCGAACCGATCGGGATGTTGAAGTCGACGTCGTTGACGGCCACGAGGCCGCCGAACTCGACCCGGACCTTGCGCGCATCGAGCAGGAGTTCCGCGCTCACTTGTCCCCCTCGTTGGCGAATGGGTCTTCGACGCCTCGCGGGCGTGGTGTCGGCGCGCTGCTGATGCTGTCGTCGGCCACCACCAACCCGTAGCCGAGCTGATCGTGGGCCAGCACCTGCTGATCGGCCTTTTTGACCTGCCGTGTTCGTGCCGCAGGGATCAGGCCCTGCGGTCGGAACAGCATCATCAGCACGAGGACCAACCCGAACAATCCGAACTCGTAGTCCTTCAGGTTGATCTTGGTGCCGAGTCCATCGTTGACCTTGCCACCGATGTACACCAGGCCGGTGTAGGAGAACCAGGTGATGACCACACCGCCGGCGATCGCACCCCACACGTTGCCCATACCGCCGAGGATCACCGAGCACAAGATGATGATCGAGAACTGAAAGGTGAAGTTGTCGACGTTGACCGTGCCGACGATGGTGGCGTAGAACGCACCGCCGATACCGCCGGCGATGGCGCCAACGGCGTAGCTCCACAGCTTGGTCCGCATCAGCGGCACGCCCATCAGGCTCGCGGCGAGCTCGTCCTCGCGGATTGCCATCCACGCCCGTCCGAGTTTTCCATCGCGGAGCTTCAGCGAGGCAAACACGAACAGCGCGCAGAACACGATGATGACGTAGTACTTCGTCTTGTAGTCGGCCGACACGATGGTTTCCGGGATCTTGCCGATGATCGGCAGCTTGGGAATGCTGTGCAGCCAACCCATGTCGACCTGGTCGACCGGACCGATGCCCTTCGTGCCGTTGGTCAGGTTGTAGCCGCCGACATCGTCGAAGTTGCGGAACACCTCGGGCAAGATCTCGCCGAAGCCCAACGTCACCAGTGCGAGGTAGTCACTCTTCAACCGCAACGTCGGCGCACCGATCAGCAGTCCGGCGAGCGCGGCGAGGACTGCGGCGACGATGACCACCAACCAGAACGAGATGTGGACGCCTTTGATCGTGTCCGCTGCTGCGGTGAAGAAGTGCACGTCGAAGGAGAACTGCTTCGGGCTCGGATCGCGTGCACTGATCTGATACCCGAAGTCGCTCATCATCCAGGCCGCGGTGTACGCACCGAACAGGAAGAACGCGACGTAGCCGAGGTCGAGCAGTCCGGCGAAGCCGACGACGATGTTGAGGCCCAGCGCGAAGAGCGCGTAGACCGCGCAGAGCACCACGGTGAACAGCGGCAAGATGCTGTCGGTGTCCTTCGTGAAAGGCAGGTTGGGAAGTTCCAACGCAAGCAGGATGAGGCAGACGCCGAGCACCCACTTCAGGATCGTGCGGGTGCGCTTGTCCTGGATCTCGAAACGTTGGACGAACTGTGTCGCGCCCATCTAGACCTTCTCCTGCTGATGCTTGCCGAAGATGCCTCCCGGGCGGAAGATCACCATGATGATGAGGATTCCGAACATCACCGTCTGCGTCCACTTCTGACCGAGGAAGAGCGGTGCGCCGTCGTTCAGACCTTGGATCACCCCAATCAGGACACCCCCGACGACGGCGCCGAGCAAGTTGCCGACGCCACCGATCACCGCCGCCGTGAAGGCGATCAGGCCGAGACGGAACCCGGCGTCGTAGCGGGTTTGCTGGTTGACCTGGACGAAGAGCACCCCAGCGGCACCGGCCAGCGCCCCGCCCAGTGCGAACGTGTAGGAGATGACTCGGTCCACGTTGATGCCCATCAACAGCGATGCGTCACGGTCTTGAGCCGTGGCTCGCATGGCCTTGCCGGTGCGAGTTTTTTGCACGATGAAGGTCATCAGCAGCAGCAACGGGATGGTGATCGCAACGACCACGATGTACTTGATGCGAATGTTGATCGAGCCGATCGCGAACGAGCTCTGGGGCAAGACGCTGGTCCGCGAGTTCGGTGCGGAACCGTTCAGCTCGATGCCGACGTTCTGCAGGATGAAGCTCACGCCGACAGCCGTGATCAGCGGCGCCAGCTTGGGAGCATTGCGCAGACGGCGGTAGGCAAGCTTTTCGATGATGACGTTGATCAGCGAACACGCCGTCATCGCGAAGATGAGCGTGATGGCGAGCCACACCCAGGCAACTGCGGACGAGCTCGTCTGGCCGATCCACTCCTCCAGGAACATCGCTCCGAGCACGGATCCGAGCATGAACAGTTCGCCGTGGGCGAAGTTGATCAGCTCGATGATGCCGTAGACCATCGTGTAGCCCAACGCGATCAGCGCGTAGAGCGCACCGTTGGAGAGCCCGATGGTGAGCACCTGGGTGAACTGTCGTGGGCTCTCGATGAAGCTCAACAGAATCCAGACCGCCGCGGCGGCCAGGACGACGAGCCCGATGATCGAGTCCCATTTCCATTTGCGCGGTGCGTAACCAGCTGAGGTGGTCTGCGTAACGGGCGGAATCGGCTCATCGCCGGTCGCGGACGTCATCGCAGGCGCCGAGTCTTCGGCAGTTGCCATGTGTGTGCGTGTCCCCTGGTACAGGTTGGGGTGGCCTCGTGACGAGGCCACCCCAACTCGGTTGTTTACGTAAATAAATCGTGCAGTA
>JANNZY010000003.1:0-10349 GCA_031410915.1 Actinomycetes bacterium | reverse complement strand
GCACCCCACTTCGCCTCAGTTGTCGGCAGATAGGCTACCTCACGTGGAGGAAAACACGAACACGCAGGTAGACGACGCCCGCGAAGCGATGGAGAACGTGCGCCGGCAACTCGCCGACGTACCCGCCGAAGTCGTCGTTGCCAACCATGTCATGGGCCTGTACGAACTGGCTGCGATCCATCTCAGTGCACAGCCACCCGACCTGCGCTCGGCTGTGCTCGCCATCGACGCCGTTGCGTGCCTGGTGGAGGGGCTCGGTGAGCGACTCGGCGAGGACGCGGCCACGATGCGTGACGCGCTCGGCAACATCCGACTCGCGTTCGTGCAGATCAAGAACCAGGCGCTCGCCGCGCAACAGCCCGACCCCGAACCGGATCAGGCGGCCGACTGAAGCGGCCGTACGTGGCGGCTCGCACCCGGCCCGCCTCGCACGCCACACCCTCTCGCTTCAGCAGCCGGATCTGCTCGCGCTCGTGGCCGGGCACCAGCCGCCCGGTCGAGTTGACGACTCGCCACCACGGCAAGTCGTCGTCCACCGTGGCCAGGATCCGCCCCACCAAACGCGACATCTTTGCGAAGCCCGCATCAGCGGCGATCTCGCCGTAGGTGACGACCTCACCCTCGCGCAGCGACCGGATGACGCGCACGATCCGTTCGACGCGCTCGCCAGGGTCGACCGGCTTCGGCGTCGCCACGGCCGCTGCCTTCAGCGCGGGGTGATCGCCGCGGCCTCGCGGCGGCCGAGCTTGAGCTGGATGTCGAACGTGACCCGTGTTCCCGCGTCGATGGTGCGACTACCGTCGGCAATCGACACGCAGTGGAACGGGTAGACACAACCGTCATCGGCGGTCACCTCGCCAAGACCGCGATCGAAATCGAAGGCGGTGACCCGTCCGGCGAGATCAGCCATCGTTGCCGCCGAACGGCATTGGTTCGGCGCCACGGACGCTGGTGCGGAACATCTCGCGCCGGGCGCCGGCGTAATCGTTGATTGCCAAGTGCTGGGTGCAACGGTTGTCCCAGATCGCCAGGGTCTTGGGCTGCCAGCGCAATCGGCATGTGAAGTTCTCGTTCACGCTGTGCTTGAACAGCACCCCGAGCAACGCCCTCGCGTCGTCGTCCGCCCAACCGTCGATGCCGATCGTGTACACCGGGTTGGCGTACAGCGCGGCCCGACCCGTCTCGGGATGGCGGATCACCATCGGGTGCGTCCACCGGTTGTGCGCTGCCTCGGATGGCTCGATGGCCATCGACGACTTGTGCGCGACCTTCTCCAGATAGCCGCCGGTGCCGTAGGCAAAGCCGGCGCTGTGCACGCCGCGCAGGCCCAGCAGTTGGTCGCGGATCTCGGCCGGCAGCGTCTCGTAGGCCAGGTACTGGTTGGCCCAGATCGTGTCGCCGCCGTAGGACGGCACCTCGTGGGCGTGTAGCACGGTCAGCGACGGCGGCTCGGGCAGATACGACAAGTCGGTGTGCCAGGCGTTCGCGAAGTTGAGCTCGTCGGTCGGCTCCTTGATCACCCGGATCACGTACGGCCGCCCGTCGACGGGCTTGACGAAGGGCGTGACGTCGCGTCCGCCGAGCTCGTCGGTCAAACGCTCCAGCTGATCCAGATCCAGGTCCTGGTCGGGCAGGAAGACGACGAGATGGTCGAGGATCGCCTGGCGCAACGCGGCGGCGTGGTCAGCCGGCAGCGCCTGACGGGCATCGATGCCGTGCACGTACGCGCCCAGCGAACCGGCGATGCGCTCAGTGGTGATGTCGCTCATCTGCTTCCCCTTCGCGGACGTTGGCGATGCACAGTCTGGCGTCGATCAGTGCTGAGTGGGCGCGTCGGCGAGCAGTTTCAACGCGTGAGGCACGATGTCGAGGATCGCGCCGAGCTGTTCGACACAGCCCTTCGGCGAGCCCGGCGTGTTGCAGATCACGGCCTGTCCACGGATGCCGGCGATGCCGCGACTCAGCCGGCCGAGCGGGCTGATCAACCGCATCGCCTCGGCCAGACCGGGTGCCTCTCGTTCGACCACGAGGCGGGTGCCCTCGGGGGTCTGGTCACGCGGCGCGAAGCCGGTACCACCAGTGGACACGACGAGCCCGGCGAAGCCGTCGGTCATCTCCGTCAACGCCGCGGCCACGTTCTCGGTGCCATCCGCGGTGACTCGATGATCGACGACGTCGAAGCCGGCCTCGGTCAACTGCGCGACCAGCGCCCGGCCGCTGGCGTCGTCGCGGGTGCCGTGCACGACACCGTCGCTCACGGTCAAGACCTTGGCCAGCAGCGTGTCACTCATGCGTGAGAACCGTAGCGAGAGCGGATGATCGCCATGCCGTCCGGCTCACGGGTCGGCACGGTATCGAATGATCACCATGCCGTCCTGCTCGGGGGCTGCGCCCCCGGGCCCCATCGTCGTCCGGCTCACGGGTCGGCACGGAATCGAATGATCACCATGCCGTCGGTGTCGTCGTCGTGCGGGAGGAGGCGGAAGCCCGAGCCGAACGCACGCCACGGAGCGTCGAGCGCTGCGGTGACCGGGGTGAACCCCGGCGGCGGGCGGTGGTCGACGGACTCGGCGGCGGTGATGGTGCACACGCTGTACACGAGCAGACCGCCGGGCGCGACCAGCGGCGCCGCGGCGTCGATCAGACGCTGTTGGAGCACGACCAGGTCGTCGATGTCTGTGGGCTCGATGCGCCAGCGTGCGTCGGGACGGCGGCGCAGCGCTCCGAGGCCACTGCACGGCGCGTCGATGAGCACGCGGTCGAACACGCCGAGGCGAAAGGGCGGGGCCGTGCCGTCGGCGACCACGACCGGCATGTGCAGACCGAGTCGATGGGCGTTGTCGACCACGAGTCGGGCGCGGTGGTCCTGGCGATCGGCGGCGACCACGAACGCGCCGGAGCCGGCCATCGCTGTGGCCTTGCCGCCCGGTGCCGCGCACAGATCCAGCACGGTGTCGCCGGGATGGGCACCCACCAACGTCGCCACCCACTGCGACGCACGGTCCTGCACGTAGCCGTCTTCGCGCTCGGACACCGGTGGCGGCTCGTTCATCCGCTCGAGCGCGGCGACACCGTCGTCGGGACCGACCTCGGCCATGACGCGGTCGACGATCCAGTCGGGATAGCTCAGCCGGGCCGCGTCGTCGGACCAGATCATCGGCGTGTCGGCCACGCGGCGCAGGATCGCGTTGACGAAACCGCGCGCCCGCGGCGGCGCGAGGCCGACCGTCTCGCCGACGGCAGCGTGGGCCGCGGTGCCGGCGAACGCGAGCTGGTAGGCCCCGAGGCGCAGCAGCGTGCGCGCTTCGGGCTCGGGCTCGGTCATCACGAACCGGTCGACGAGCGCGTCGCAGGCCCGGCGCATGCGGGTGGTGCCGTAGACCAGCTCGGTGGCGAAGCGCCGATCCTGCTCGTGCAGGTGGCTGCGCTCCAACAGACGCGGCAGCAGCAGGTTGGCGAACGCGCCATCGTGGTCGATGCGCAGCAGCGCCTCGAACGCGAGCGCCCGCGCCGTTTCGGAACGCGGCGGGCTCGGCGGGCGGGGACGACTGCCTCGGCGCTGTTGCGGGCGCGGGCTCACGACGGGCGGCCGAGACGTTCGCCGGGTGTGGGTCGGGCACCGTTGGCCCACGCCGCTGCGGGCATCGCCGGCTTGCCCTCGGGCTGGACGGTGGCGAGACGGACCGCGCCCTGCCACGCCGCAACGGTTGTCTGGTCGAGCAACGAACCAGCGCTTCCATTGTCGGGCAACACCTCGACATCGAGCACCTTCAGCCGCTTGCCGCGGTAGGTGGTCCACGCGGAGCCGAGGCGGACGAGCCGGGCGATCTCGTCGGCCGGTCGACGCCAGTCGATCTCGAACTCGGCCGGCTCCAGCTTGGCGGCGTACGTGGGCTCGCCCGACTGCGGTACCGGCGCGCCGAGCCCGCGTTCGAGGTTGTCCACGAGCAGGTCCGAGCCGACATCGACCAGTGTCCGGCGTAACTCGTCGGCGGTTTGCGACTGCCCGATGGCAACCTCGACGACGTCGATCACTCCCCCGGTGTCCAGGCCGACTTCCAGTTGCATCAGCGCGACACCGGTGGCTGCGTCGCCGGCCAGCAGCGCCCGCTCGACCGGGGCCGCGCCGCGCCATCGGGGCAGGAGCGAGAAGTGCAGATTCACCATCGGCAGTGTGGCGAGCACGGGTTCTTTGATCAGCTGCCCGAACGCAACGACGACACCGAGGTCCGCGCCCGTCTCGACGACGTCGTCGACGCGGTGGCTCACGGGCAGGCCCAGGCGTTGGGCGGCGGCCTTCACCGGGCTCGGGGTCAGCTCACTGCCGCGGCCGCGCCGCTTGTCGGCACGGGTGACGACGAGGGCGATCTCGAAGCCGTGCGCGACGAGTGCTTCCAGCGGCGGCACGGCCATCGCCGGCGTGCCGAGATAGACCAGCCGTGACGGCCGCCCGACGGGCAAGGGCGCGAGCTGAGTCACTGCAGGCGCAGCCGGCGCGGCTTGCCCTTCGCCTGCTCGTCCAGGATGCGGCGATACTCGCTGAGCGCCTCCTTGCGCTGATCGGCGCTCATCCGATCGAACATCAACACACCGTTGAGGTGATCCAGTTCGTGTTGGAACAACCGACCCATCAACTCCGAGGCCTCGATCTCGACGGTGTTGCCGTCCATGTCGAGGCCGCGCATCAGCACCTCGTTCGGGCGCAGCATCTCCACGTACAGCCCGGGGATGCTGAGGCAACCCTCGTCATACACCCACTCACCCCGGCTCTCGATGATCTCGGGGTTGATGATGACCATCGGTTCGTCATCGATCTCCCACACGAAGATCTGCTTCTGCACGCCGACCTGTGGCGCGGCCAGGCCGATGCCGCTGTCGCTCGTGTACAGCGTGTCGAACATGTCGTCGACGAGCCGGGCGACCTTGCCGTCGATCTCCTTCACCGGCGCGGCCGGAGTTTTCAGGACTGGATCGCCGTAGGTGCGGATTTCGTAAGCCACACTGCCAGGCTACCGACGCCTCTATGAGCAACGACCACTACTTCACGGCCAAGCCGGGTGCCCCGAGCGAGCCGATCGCGCTGCGGATCCCGATGCCCGAGGGCACCATGCAGCTGACCACCGATCGCGGTGTGTTCAGCCACGGGGCCCTGGACACGGGTACGCGCGTCCTGCTGCTCAAGGCCCCGGCGCCGCCGTCCACGGGCAACCTCCTCGATCTCGGATGCGGCTCCGGGCCGATCGCGGTCACGCTCGCCCGGCGCTCGCCGCAGGCCACGGTGTGGGCCGTCGACGTCAACAGCCGCGCCCTGCGCCTGACGCGTGACAACGCTCGTGCCAACGGTGTGAGCAACATCCAGACGTGCACGCCGGACGAGATCGATCCGGCGATCCGATTCGACGCGATCTGGAGCAACCCGCCGATCCACATCGGCAAGGCTGCGCTGCACGAGATGCTGCTGCTGTGGCTGCCCCGACTCGCGCCACGTGGCGCGGCGTTGATGGTGGTGCAGCGCCACCTCGGCTCCGACTCGCTGCAATCGTGGCTCACCGCGCAGGGCTTCCCCACCGAGCGGCTCAGCTCGGCGAAGGGCTACCGCATCCTGCGCACCACCGTTGCCGCGTGACAGGCTGGTGGCCACCGAGCTTCTTGCAGTCGTCGTGAGACGTCAGAGGCGAGGTGGGTCGACTTGGATGCGGAGCCGGCTGCCTTTCGCGCGCGACGTTGCGGCGATCGCGTCGGCCAGGGTGTCCCACGACGTGGCTCGCAGCAGCACGGCACCGTCGAGGTTGGCTGACGCCGTCGCGCCGTGCGCTGTCACAGCTGTCGCGAACTCGTCGGAACCCGAACCGGTCACGCTCGCGATCGCGGCGAACGGCGGAAAGCGCAAGGCCCGGCGGCGCACCAGCTCCTTGGCCGTGAGCCGGCCCGGGTCGGCATGCAGGATCGCGTCAAGCACCTCGTGGCGGGGCACGAACGTCTGCACCAGGATCCGGCCGCCGCGATCGCGGCCTCCGGTCACGCGCGCGGCCCGGGCCAGCAACGTCATCGCCTGCTCGCTGGCCCGGTAGCGCGGGGCCAGCAACTCGGCATCGAAGTCCAAGAACGCCACCGTGTCCGCTGAACGCACCCGATGGAGCACGGCTTCGGTGCCGACGTAGACACCGGCCTGCGCCACCGGCTCGGCGGCGTCGTCCTTGCCCGTGACCGACACGACTGGACGCCCGGCGGCCTTCTCCAGCTCGTCGCGAATGCGGGTCACGCCGACGCGCAGCGCGGCGAACGCACTCGACCCACACACCTGGCAGACCGGCGGGCGCACCGTGCCACAGCGACCGCACACGAAGTGGTCGTCGTCGCGTTGGGCGACGGCTGCGTCGCAGACCTCGCATCGCTGCAGCGTGCGACAGGATCGGCAGGCCAGGACCTTGGCCCGCCCCGTGGTGTTCAAGACGCACACGACCCGCCGCTCGGGATCGCGCAGTTGGCGGATCAACGCCGACGTCGCCAAGCTCTTCTGCCACGGCTCCTCGCGAGTGCGGTCGACGACGTCGACGAGTGGCCAGCCGTTCCGTTCAACCGCGACTCCGGGGCGCACCACGACATCCGGTCCGACGGCCGCCACCGCCGCCGCGCTCGGGCACGGCGACACGAGCAGGCACGGCACGCCCGCCCGCGCCGCGCGCTCGACGGCCACGTCGCGCGCGTGCCACGTTGGTTGGCGTTCTTCCTGCAGGGCTTCGTCGTGCTCGTCGATCACGACGATCGCAGCCAGGCCGGCGCACGGGGCCCACACCGCGCCACGAGCGCCGATGACGACGTCGACACCACCCGCCGCGGAGGCCCACTCCTGCGGCACGAGCGCGACCGTGCGCCCGGATCGGCGCAACCGGGCAGCGAGCAGGCGAGCCTGGTTGACACTCGGTGTCACGACCAGGACCGGACCGAGGCGGCATGCAGCCAGCAGCGACGGCACGAGATCGGATGCCGGCGGAACGCGCAGGACCGCCAACCCACCGCGGGCGAGCGCAGCGCCAGCTGCCGCGTCGACGGGCTCGGGTACGGCACCACCGTGCGCCGCCCGGGGCAGGCCGACGACGGCACCCGGCGGTGACGCGGAGACCAGTGTCGCCCGCCACGGGCCGGCCCAGCGATGTGCGGCCCACGCCGCCAACGCGACCGCCTCCGGCGACGGGCCGTGGCCGGTCACCTTGGCGAGCGGCAGCAGCCGACCCACCGGCGTGTCGGCACCCGCTGGACCGAGCGACACGATCCAGCCGCCGACGCGCCGATTGGCCAGCGAGACGCGCACCATCGTGCCGACGGCAACGCGGTCGCGCCAATCGAGCGGGACGAGGTAGTCGAACTGCTTGTCGAGTCCCGTGACGTCGGGAACGACCCGAGCGACGAGCGCGGCAGGTGCCGGCTCGGTCACGGGGCTCAGGCGCCGATCGCAGCCTTGAAGTCAGCGACGCGGCTGACGTGTTCCCACGTGAACTCGGGCAGATCGCGACCGAAGTGGCCGTAGGCAGCAGTCTTGCGGAACACGGGGCGCTTGAGGTCGAGATCGCGCACGATCGCGCCCGGGCGGAGGTCGAAGACCTCGCGGACGGCACGCTCGATCACGACCGGGTCGACGGTGTTCGTGCCGAACGTCTCGACCAGGATGCTGACCGGATGCGCCATGCCGATCGCGTACGCGACCTGCACCTCGCAGCGCGACGCTGCGCCGGACGCGACGACGTGCTTGGCGACCCAGCGCGCCGCGTAGGCGGCCGAACGGTCGACCTTGCTCGGGTCCTTGCCGCTGAACGCGCCGCCACCGTGACGGCCCATCCCGCCGTAGGTGTCGACGATGATCTTGCGACCGGTCAGGCCTGTGTCGCCGTGCGGCCCGCCGACCACGAAGACGCCCGTCGGGTTGACGTAGACGCTGTAGGCGTCGTCGGCGAACTGGGCTGGAACGGTGGTGCGGATGACCTGCTCGATCAGGTCGGGACGGATGACCGTGTCGCGATCGATGCCCTCCTGGTGCTGGGTGCTGATCAGCACAGCCTTCAGCGCGACCGGCCTGCCGTCCTCGTAATCGAACGTGACCTGGGTCTTGCCGTCGGGACGCAGGTAGGGCACGGCGCCGGACTTGCGCACTTCGCTGAGGCGCTCGGCCAGGCGATGGGCGAGCCAGATCGGCAGCGGCATGAGATCGGGCGTCTCGTCGCAGGCGTACCCGAACATCATGCCCTGATCGCCGGCACCCTGGCTGTTGATCGTGTCCTCGCCGGCCTTGCCACCGCGGAGCTCTTCGCTCTTGTCGACGCCTTGCGCGATGTCGGGGCTCTGCTCGTCGATGCTGACGATGACCCCGCAGGTGTTGCCGTCGAAGCCGTAGAGCGCGTTGTCGTAGCCGATGTCCTTGATGACCTCACGGGCCAACTTCGGGATGTCGACATACGCGGTCGTCGTGATCTCGCCGGCCACCACGCACAGACCGGTGGTGAGCAGCGTCTCGCACGCGACCCGACCGTTCGGGTCCTCGGTGAGGATTGCGTCGAGGACAGCGTCGCTGACCTGGTCGGCCATCTTGTCCGGATGACCCTCGGTCACGCTCTCGCTGGTGAATGTCCACTGGCTCACTGCACTGCTCCGTTGTTGGCTGGTGTTCGGGAAGGGGTTGATTCGATCGGTGGTGGCGGCGTTCAGCGGCCGTTGCGGATGTCGACCACAGCGTCGAGCACCGCCCGAGCCACGGACCGCTTGTCGGTCAGGCTGACGGTGACGAGCTCGGCGTCGGGCCGCAGCAAGCATACGGCGTTGGTGTCGTGCTGGAAGCCGACCCCGCGGGCGCTGACGTCGTTGGCCACGATCAGGTCGAGGTTCTTGCGCTGCAGCTTGGACTCAGCGTTGGCGATCAGGTCGTCGGTCTCGGCGGCGAAGCCGACGAGGACCTGACGGGCGGGCTTGACCCGGCCGAGTTCGGCCAGGATGTCGGGTGTGCGCTCGAGCACGATCTCGGGTGCGCCCGAGTCCTTCTTGAGCTTGTTCGGCGCTGCGCTGACCGGCCGGAAATCGGCGACCGCTGCGGCCATGACGACGACGTCTGCACCGGCTGACGACTCGTTGACCGCGGCCTGCATCTCCGCTGCAGTCTCGACGACCACGAGTTGGACCCCGGGCGGCGTCGGGAGCGACACGGTGGAGATCAGGGTCACGTCGGCACCTCGCTCGACTGCCTCCGCCGCGATCGCGTAACCCTGCTTGCCGCTGCTGCGGTTGGCGATGACGCGGACAGCGTCGATCGGCTCGCGGGTACCGCCAGCGGTGACGACCACCTTCGCGCCGTGCAGGTCGCCGGGGCCGAGCGTGCGGGCCACTTCGGACACGATTCGCTCGGGCGCAGCGAGGCGGCCCTTGCCGTCGTCGCCGCCGGCGAGACGGCCCGAATCCGGTTCGACGACGATGACACCTCGTCGGCGCAAGACGTCGAGGTTGTCCTGCACCGCGGGGTGTTCCCACATCTCGGTGTGCATCGCCGGGCAGACGATGACCGGGGCCCGCGTCGCGAGCAGGGTGTTGGTCAACAGGTCGGTGCTGAGCCCGGCGGCGTAGGCGCCGAGCAGACGGGCCGTCGCCGGCACGACCAGGATCAGGTCGGCGCGCTGGCCGAGGCGGGTGTGCGGGATCGGGCTGGCCTCATCCCACAGGCTCGTCTGCACGGGCTCGCTGCACAACGCCGACAGCGTGGTGCGACCGATGAAGTGCTCGGCACCCTTGGTCATCACCGGCACGACATGGGCGCCGGAATCGACCAACCGCCGGCAGACCTCGACCGCCTTGTACGCGGCGATGCCGCCCGTGACCCCGACGACCACCACTCGCCCGGACAGGTTCGGCAGCGTGGACCCGGTGACAGACACGTCCTCGGACCAGTCCCTGCTTCGGCGCGTGATCTGGCCGGTCAGCTCGCCGTGTCGACGGTGTCCGCGGCCTCGTCGGCTTCGATTGGCTTGGCCACTTCGACCGACATGATCTTGTCGGCCGCGATCTCTTCGAAACCGATGCTCAGCGGCTTGCGCGCGACGGAGGAGACCTGCGGCGGCACCATGTGGCCGAGTCCCTCGCCGAGCTGGTTGAAGTACGAGTTGATCTGGCGCGCCCGGCGGGCAGCCAGCGTCACGAGGCTGAACTTGGAGTCGACGCGACCGAGCAGTTCCTCGATCGGGGGGTTCATCATCGTGTCGTTCGTACGCGCCATGGTCTCGTTCTCCCGGGTCAGTAGCCGTGCAAGCCTAGCGGCCACGGTGTGGAATGCACCGGATGGCGGCTGACCAGCGGTTCGCCGTCGACGGAGG
>JANNZY010000002.1:0-64485 GCA_031410915.1 Actinomycetes bacterium | reverse complement strand
TCTCGGACGCCGCCAACGCCTGTTCCGTGGCGCAGCCCGCGAGGCGGTGTTGTTGTCCGGGGATCGATGTGTCTGGCCTGGCTGCGACATCCGCGGACCCAGCATCCAGATCGATCACCTCGCCGGCTACACCCTCGGTGGCACCACCTGCTCCATGAACGGCGGCCCGCGATGTCCGATCCACAACCGTGACAAACACCGCCTCGGCACCACAGTCACCCGTGACGCCACCGGCTGGCACCACTACCGCCCCGACGGCACCGAAATCGCACCCCGCACCGCCTGAAACCAACGCGCCCACGCGGGAAGAAACCTCACTTGTATCGTTCTGTTGTGCGCCTTCGACGTGCGGTGATCTTGCTCGGCTTCGGTCTGGGGGCTGTCGTTGGTTGCGGTGATCGTGGCGGCGGCGGTGCCGCAACCTCGATCGGCGGCACGATCATCGGCCGAGTTCCGCCCGCGACCATCCCCGAACCCCCGCTCCCATTCCGCCGCTGACCGTCGCGCGGATCAGCAGTCGTTGCTTCGCTCTTGACTTCCAGTGCGCTCGAAGTTCTAGGTTGACGGCGTGGCAATCACCGAGATCGAACCGCGGGACTACAGCATCTCGGATGCTGCGGCGCTCACCGGGCTCAGCGTGCACGCGCTGCGCTACTACGAGCGGGCCGGGTTGATGCTGGACCGAGTGCCGCGTGCGGCGTCGACGCATCGGCGCTACCGCGACATGGACATCGGCTGGGTGCAGTTCATCACCCGGCTGCGCTCGACCGGCATGTCGATCCGCCAGATCCACGAGTATGCAGAGATGGTGCGCAGCGGCGATGGCAACGAGGTCGAACGGCTGCAACTGATGGAGCAACATCGCCAGCGGGTTGAGGCGCAGCTGCACGAGATCGAGGGCCATCTCGCCGCGATCAGGTTCAAGATCGACCTCTACCACGAACGCATCGCAAACCGATGCGCCCTCCAACCCCCTACTGATCGGACGTCGTCATGACCCGCCTTGGATACCAGATCCCGAGCTTCACCTATCCGAACGTCGGCCCGGCCGAGTTGTTCGACGAAGTCGCCCGCCAGGCCAAGGAAGCCGACGCCTCCGGCTTCGACACGCTGCTCGTGATGGACCACTTCTACCAACTGCCGCACCTCGGCGAGCCGGAGCGCTTCATGCTCGAGTGCTACTCGCTGCTGTCGGCGCTGGCCCGCGAGACGACCAACGTGCGGCTCAGCGCACTCGTCACCGGCAACACATATCGCAACCCGGCCGTGCTCGCGAAGACGGTCACGACGCTCGACATCGTGTCCAACGGCCGGGCCCAACTCGGCATCGGGGCCGGCTGGTTCGAGCTCGAGCACAACGCGTTCGGCATCGAGTTCGGCACGTTCACCGATCGCTTCGAGAAACTGGAGGAAGCGCTGCAGATCATCGTGCCGATGCTGCGTGGCGAGAAGGCAACGCTCGCGGGCAAGCACTACACCGTCGTCGATGCGATGAACTCGCCCGCTGCGATCCGGCACATCCCGGTGATGATCGGTGGCGGCGGCGAGCGCAAGACGCTGCGGATGGTGGCGCAGTACGCCGACGAGTCGAACATCATCGCCGACGCCGCCGACATGCCCCGCAAGCTGGATGCCCTGGCCCAGCACTGCACCGATCTCGGCCGTGATCGCAGCGACATCACCGTCTCGTGGCAACGTTCCATCTGCATCGCGCCGACGATGGAGCAGGCCAAGGCCGACCTTGACAACTACCTGCGCCTGCGCGGCATGGATCCGGACACGCTGTCCGACGAGTGGCGGGCCATCATCGCTGGCCGCTTCATCATCGGCGACCCCGACACCGTCGGCGAGCGGCTCGCAAACGAGCTCGCGCTCGGCATCGACGGCTTCACGATCAACATGCCCGCCAGCGGCCACATCCCCGGCCGTGTCACCCTGCTCGGCGAAACCGCCTCCAAGGTCGTCGGCTAGCGGGACCGGCGGTAGCAAGGTCGTCGAGTGCGACCTCAGCTGGCGGCGCGGGCGGCTTTGGCCTGGGCCACCTGAGCGCGGCGGATGGTGCGCCGCTCTTCCTCCGAGGTGCCGCCCCAGATGCCGGAATCCTGGTTGGTCTCGAGCGCGAACTCGAGACATGCCATGCTGACCGGGCACTCGCCACAGACCTCTTTGGCCCGCTCGATCTGGGTCAGTGCGTGACCCGTGGTGCCGATCGGGAAGAACAGATCTGGATCTGTGTCGCGGCACAACGAGTTCGACCGCCACGAATAATCTGCGTGAGCAAGCGTGAGGCTGGACGCAAGAATCGACACGTCGAACTCCTGTGTGGTGATGCTGGCCGGGGGCAGCCGGGGGACGGACGTACGGTACGTTGGCGCTGGCGACTTGACAAGGGCTTGGTTTCAGGAATGTGTCCATTTGTTAAACAATTGATGTCCCCCATCTCCCAAACAGATAGGACGCGTGCGGAATCGTGAAGACGACTCAGGTCCTGGCTCATCGCGGTGCCTCCAAGGCCGAGCGTGAGAACACTGTCGCAGCGTTCCGGCGTGCGCATTCCATGGGCGCTCACGCCGTGGAGCTGGACGTGCGTCGTACTTCGGACGGCGCACTCGTCGTGCACCACGATGCGTTGCTCGGCGATGGACGGGCCATCATTGCGACCGATCGCATCGACTTGCCGAACCACATTCCGACCGTGTCCGAGGCCCTCGATGCATGCACCGGAATGTGGGTCAACTTGGAGATCAAGAACGACCCGAACGAACCCGATTTCGATCCGACCGATTCGATCGCCGACGACACGATGGTGTTGTTGGCGGATCGTGGCGAGCCGCAACGATGGTTGATGTCGTCGTTCCGCATCGAGACCATGGATCGTTGCCGAGCGGTCGCCCCCGAGGTGCGCACCGCGTGGTTGACCGGCATCGTGCCCGACGACATCGTCGAGATCTTGACGAGCCGCGGCCACACGGCGCTGCACCCCTGGGTCGGTCTGCTCGGCCGCGACGTCGTGGACCGCTGTCATGCGGCCGGCATCGAAGTCAACACGTGGACGTGCGACGACCCCGACCGGATGCGCGAGCTGATCGGGTGGGGCATCGACGGCATCTGCACCAACGTGCCCGACGTGGCCCTATCCGTGCTGGCCGACGTTGGGCTGCACGAGTGACACCGCATTGGGCACGTGCTTGAACTCGAGCGCGTTGATCTCGCCGAGGTAGTCGCCGTCGAGTTGGTAGGGGAACGGCTTGTGGTGCGCCATCCGTACCGCTGACACGTCCTCGTGCACGTCGAGGTACTTTCCCGGCTTGACGCCGCCGCCTCGCAACGCGCCGCCGAGCGAGCGCAGGATCGCGCCGACCTTCATCGTCTTGAACGTGATGACCACCAGTGCTCGGTCCAGCGTCGCGGCCGGTGACAGGTCCAGCGGGCGGTTGCCGAGGTAGGTGTAGGGATTCGTGTTGAGCACGATCGAGAAGTAGCCGTCGACGACGCGATCTCCGTTGGCGAACGTCACCTCGAAGTGCGGTTCGCTGCGGTCGTATTTGCGCATCCACGTCGTGAAGCCGGCGTAGATGAACAGCGGATGGCCGGCCCAACGTTTCAGCGACCCGTGCTTCTCGACCTCGCGGACGACGGCTGCGTCGTAGCCGACCCCGGTGTGGAAGCAGAAGTAGCGGCCGTTCACCTGGCCGAGGCCGATCGGTGAGATGTCACGCGCGTTGATGCCGTCGGCGAGCTGCTGCACTGCGGCGACGGGATCGTTGGGCATGCCCAGTGTGCGGGCGAAGACGTTCGTGCTGCCGCCGGGCAACACGCCGAGCGCGGTCGACGTGCCGGCCACACCAGTGGCGACCTCGTTCAGCGTGCCGTCGCCGCCGTATCCGATGACGACGTCCACCCCCTGGCGGGCGGCGTCTTGCGAGAACCGGGTGGCGTGGCCGCGCCGGTTGGTCTCGACTATCTCGACGTCGTTGCCCCGCGACAGCACCTGGTGCACGACGACGGTGTTGCGGGCCGTGACCGACGAAGCGAAGGCGTTGACGACGAGCAAGATCCGCAAGGCAATCGACGGTAGCAGCGGGCACGTGGGTTAGGAGTCGCCCGTACCAACCGGTAACAATGGAGTCCTTATGAACGTGATCGTATGCGTCAAGCAGATCCCAGATCCGGCGGCACCAGGCGCGTTGGATCCCTCCACCAACACGCTGAAGCGTGACGGCAAGCTGATCCTGGACGAGTCGGACAGCTACGGCGTCGAGATGGCGTTGCAGTTGGTCGACAAGGCCGGCGGTGGCGAGGTCAGCCTCGTGTCGATGGCCCCCAACGGTGAGGTTTCCGGGCTGCGTACGGCGCTCGCGATGGGCGCGGCCAAGGGTGTGCTCGTCAGCGACCCTGCGTTGCAGGGCTCGGACGCGCTGACCACTGCGAAGGTGCTCGCCGCTGCCATCACCCGCCTTGGCGGCGCGGATCTGATCATCGCCGCGACGGAGTCCAGCGACGGTTACACGGGCACGGTGCCCGAGCAGATCGCCGAAGTGCTCGGTCTGCCGTCGGTCACCTTCGCCAAGCACCTCGAGATCGCCGACGGCGGGCTCAAGGCGCAGCGCCAGACGGAGGAGGGCTACGACGACGTCACGTCGCCGCTGCCCGCAGTCGTCAGCGTCACCGCCGGTGTCGTCGAGCCGCGGTATCCCAGCTTCAAGGGCATCATGGCCGCCAAGTCGAAGCCGGTCGACACGGTCACCGCAGCCGACCTGGGCGTCACCTCCGTCGGCTGGGCCGGCGCCAACCAGACCATCACCAACGTCGGTCAGGCCGAAGCCCGCGCCGCCGGCACGATCGTGGAGGACGACGGTGAGGGCTTCGCCCAGATCGTGTCGTTCCTCGAGAACCTGAAAGTGATCTGAGGAACCGCATCATGAACATCTGGGTCTTTGCACAAGCGGCCAACGGCGCGCCGACGACAGCCACGCTGGAACTGCTCACCAAGGCGCGCAGCCTCGGCGACGTGAGCGCATTCTTCGGTGGTGACGCTTCCGGCGTTGCCGCAGCACTCGGCGAGTTCGGCGCGTCCAAGGTCTACGCGACCGGCGATCTCGGTGGAAGCCTGCACGGAGTCGCCGTCGCGTCGGCGATGAAGGCCGTCATCGCCGGCGGTACCTCACCCGATCTGATCCTGTTCCCGCAGACCACCGAGGGTCGCGACATCGTCGCCCGTCTGTCGGTCAAGCTGGACAAGACGGTGCTGACCAACAACGTCGGCATCACCATCGACGGCGACGCGGTCAGCGTGACCACGCCGATCTTTGGTGGCAACGTGTTGGTCACGACGCAGTTCTCGGGCAGTGCCCCGTTCCTGGCCACGTTCCGGCCGAAGAGCTTCGCCGCCGAGTCCGCCGGTGGCAGCGCGGCCGAGGTCGTGTCGGCCCCGGCCGGCGATCTTGGCGCCGCGGGTGCGGCGAGGGTGACCGAGGTCCACGTCGAAGAGAGCACCGGTCCCAAGCTGGACGAAGCCGCGATCGTGGTGTCGGGTGGTCGTGGCCTGGGTGAGGCTGCGAAGTACGAGATGGTCGAGCAGCTGGCCAAGCTGCTGAAGGGCGCGCCCGGCGCGTCGCGTGCCATCGTCGACGCCGGCTGGGTGCCCTACAGCTACCAGGTCGGCCAGACCGGCAAGGTCGTCAAACCCACCGTGTACATCGCCGCCGGCATCTCCGGAGCCACGCAGCACATGGTCGGCATGAAGGGCGCGAAGAACATCATCGCTATCAACAAGGACAAAGAAGCCCCCATCTTCGGCATTGCCGATCTCGGCATCGTCGGCGACGTCCACAAAGTCCTGCCCAAGCTGATCGAAGCCCTGCAGTCCCGCTGACCGCTCTCGGTGCCGCGACGAATCCGCGGAACCGGCGATCTATGGTTGGGCGTATGCACCGTGTCGTGATGCGTCGCTTCGTCGCGTGCGCAGCGCTGTCGGCAGCCCTCGCCGGGCTCCCCGTCGCCCTGCCCACGCCGCCGCCCGCGTCCGCTGCGCCAGCGATCGATGTGATGGCCTGGGCTCCGTATTGGGAGTCGACCGACGCGCTGAACTCGTTCAAGCAGCGTCCCGAGGTGTTCTCCGAGCTGACCCCGTTCTTCTGGGCAGCGAAGAGCGCGACGGTGATCGACTACACGCAGAGCCCGATGTCAGCGTCGCTCAGCGCCTACAAGACGGCGGCCGCCAACGCCGGCAAGCCGATCGTCGCCACCATCGTCGACGGGCTCGGCGCGAACCAGATGGCCGGCATTCTGGCCGACCCGAACAGCCGCGCTGCACACGTCGACGCGATCGCGACGTTTGCAGCGAACAACGGCTTCAGCGGCATCGACATCGACTACGAGCAGTTCGCGTTCGCCGATGCCCGGTCGTCGTGGCCGACGACGTTCGACGCTTTCGGAGCGTTCATGGCCGAGCTGTCGACGCGGTTGCACACCGATGGGCGCACGCTGGCCGTTGCCGTGCCGCCGATCTACGACAACGCCAAGTCATCGTCGAGTGGTTATTGGGTCTACAACTACCCGGCTCTCGCGCAGTACGTGGACCGGATCCGCATCATGACGTATTCCTACAGCGGCAACTCGGCAGGTGCGATCGCGCCGTACCAGTGGGTGAGCAACAGCATCGACGCGGCATTGAAGGTGCCCGGCATGGCGGCCGCCAAGGTGGTCATGGGCATCGCCGCGTATGGAAACGACGTCGTCACCAAGATCGACGGCAGCTGTCCGAAGACGGTGACGTCGGCCAACGAACTGAAGCGCAAGAGCGTGACTGCGGCGACCGTGGCGGCGCATGCCGCACGCAAGGGCGTCACGCCGACGTG
Source organism: Actinomycetes bacterium (assembly GCA_031410915.1). GTDB lineage: Bacteria > Actinomycetota > Acidimicrobiia > Acidimicrobiales > Ilumatobacteraceae > WLMZ01. Next base: position 57,625 of record JANNZY010000002.1, on the reverse strand, counting down.
GGGGCCGCCACGGACCATGCTGACGGTGACCGGCCTCAGCGATCCGCAGGAGAAGGTCTACGAGTACGTCGATTCGTTCAACGGTCCCGACGCCTCCGGCGCGACCGTGCTCTGCAACATCTACCGCAAGGTCTTCTACTCCGACGCCGAGGCCATCTACCGGCGCGTGCAACTCGCCCAGTCGAAAGGCATCGCCGGCGTCGGCATCTGGGCGCTCGGTTACGACGACACGGCGACGTGGGACGCGATCGCCGCGGCGCGGGCCGGTCAGCCGTGGACACCGCCGGCACCGCTGGCACCCAACCCGCAGGCACCCGCCGTGGTGGCGCCGTACCCGATCCCGATCTTCTCTGCCGGACCACTTCCCGGACGGTTCCTGGACACACGTGCCGGGCAGAAGACAGCGGACGGGCTGATGGCCGGTGGTGGCCGGCAGGAGGCCGGCGAAGTGCTGACACTGCAGATCGCCGGGCGTGGCGCGATCGCCAAGGACGCCAAGGCGGTGACGCTGAACGTGACGGCGGTCGGCGAGGGCACCGGCTTCGTCACGGTCTATCCGTGTGATGCGCCGCGACCGCTCACGTCCAACCTGAACGTGCGCAACGGTCAGGTGATCTCCAACTCGGTCATCACCCGGCTGTCGGCGACGGGCACGGTCTGCCTCTACAACCAGTCACCGGCGCAGCTCCTCGTCGACGTGTTCAACGTGCTCCCCGCCGCCACGTTCGCCCCGACCACGGCACCGGCCCGCCTCGCCGACACGCGTGTTGGCGAGCAGACGATCGACGGTCAGGTGGCCGGCGTCGGACCGGTGCAGGTGGGTACGGCGTTGCAGGTGCAGGTCGCCGGGCGCGGTGGCGTGCCTGCCGGCGCGAAGTCGGCTGTGCTCAACGTCACCTCGGTCGGTGCCGGCAGCAACGGCTACCTGACGGTGTGGCCGTGCGACGGCCCGCAGCCCTTGACATCGAACGTCAACTTCACGCCGGGCGCCATCGCTCCCAACGCCGTCGTCACCGCGCTCAGCGCGACGGGCACTGCGTGCATCTTTGCGTCGAACACGACCGACGTCGTGGTCGACGTCTTCGGCGCGCTCGATCCGGTCAAGTTCTCGCCGTTGCCGGCACCGGTGCGGCTGCTGGAGACGCGCACCGGTCTGAGCACCATCGACGGGCAGTCCAACGCGGTCGGCAAGATGAGTGCGGCGTCGACGATCGAGGTGCCGATCGCCGCGCGTGGCGCATTGCCCGAGACGCCGGACACGGTGATCCTCAACGTCACCGTCGACCAAACCGAGCTGGCCGGCTTCGTGACCGTCTACCCGTGTGGCACGGCGCGACCACTCGTGTCCAACGTCAACTTCGCGCCGCAGCAGACGCTGCCCAACCTGGTTGTCACGACCCTGTCGGCGAACGGGTCGATCTGCGTCTACAGCAACGTCAAGGCCCACGTCGTGGTCGACGCGTTCGGCTCATTGGACATCTGAGTCGCTGGCGCGGATCGCCCACGCCAGTCCCTCCGTCGGAGACTCGATTGCCAGCTGCAGCTGCCAGCCGTGGGCCGGCTCGTCGTCGTCCCACCAGTACCACTGCAGATCTTCGGCCAGCTCGCCGATGCCGTGCGGCGACAGCGGCCACTCCTCGGTCGCGCCTCCGAGCGCGGCCACGAGCCACCATGCACCGAAGCGGCCGAGCGCGGCCCCGCGCCGGCGGCCGCACGCACCACCACTTGCACCGGCCCATGCCAACCACTGCAGCGCCGTGCCACAGCTGATCTCGGACAGCAGTGCGGCTGGTGGGTCGAGTGCGGCGACCGCATCCTCCACCGTTCCTTCGACACACACGATGTCGGCCCGCCCGTTCGATTCGGCGGTCCACGGCTCGACCAGCTGACGCACCGCGAGCACCACGTCGGGATCGTCGACGAGCGCCCCGTCGACGCGGTGCCGATCGACGGCCGCGCCGCGCGCCGGGCGCGGCGGTGACTCGAACGTCGCCGACTGCTGGCTGTACAGCGCGAGCACGTACTCGGGTTCCCAGGGCTGCAGCTCGTAGGGCAGGCCGAGCACGTCGGGCAGGTCTTCGGTGTCGATCATCTCGCCACGCAAGACGCGCTCGTGGGCAACGAAGCCGGCGCGTGGATCCAGCACCAGCAGCCGCGACAACTCGTCCCACGTGTGGTTCTGGGCAACGACCTCGGTCAGCGGTCCGATGCTGAAGAGGCCACTGTCCTCGTCCAACACCTGTGCCGCCCAGTAAGCCGGGGCGAGCAGCGCGAGTCGGAACTCGGCCAGTGACGATGCCGGCCACAGCTGCTGACCGGTTGCCGCGGCGAGCCGAGCCCGCTCGCGCAGGTCCAGCAGTCCGGCCCAGTCGCGTGTCGTGGTGCGGGTGTCGACCAGGCGGACGAGTGCGTCGAGATCGGCGCGCCCGATCAATGCGTCCAGTTCGTCCGGCGTGTCGTGGCCGCTCAGACCATCGGCCACGGGTAGCGCCGTCCGGATTCGTCGATGGGCAACTCGCCGCGCTCAAGCAGCCATTCGGAGCGTTCTTGGATCGCAGCGACCTCGTCGTCGTCGAGCAGTGCGGCGATGCCCAGCGGCACGCCGGCGAGCAGTCGGTGCAACGGTTCGATCACCTGATCGGGGAGTGGCTCGCCGCCGAACTCCCAGATCACGGTGCGCAGCTTGAAGCTGGATGCGAAGCACAGGCCGTGGTCGATACCCCAGATGCTGCCATCCCTGGCGAGTAGGCAATGACCGCTCTTGCGATCGGTGTTGTTGACGATGACGTCGAACACGGCCATCTCGCGCAGCCGGTCGTGCAGGTCGAGGCGCTTCTCGTAGATCGTGAAGTAATGCTCCTGATGGTCGGCATCGACGAACCACTGCACAGAGCCCTCGCCGAATGGGCCGTCGCGCACGATGGTCGGTGGCACGATGTGCATGCCCATCGCCTCCGACACCAGGTACGTGGCGACCTCACGCTTGTACAGGCCTGGCTCGAAGTCCCACAGCGGTCGCTCGCCGCGCAGCGGTTTGTAGATGCCCTGACCGCGGGCATCGCCGTGGCGCAGGTTGACGAGGAACGTCGCGTTGCTGCTCCACGGCATCCGACCTTCGATGTCGAGCTCACCGTGGCGCAACAGGTCCAGCTGCGCCTGCTGGATCTGCTGGGTCTGTTGCCCGGCTAGTTCATCTTCGGGCATGGATGTCCGTCGGGATCGAGCGGGCGACCGCAGAACAAGCACGCCGGACGACCAGCGGCGACGACCTCTTCGGTGTGCTCGCAGAACGCCAGCGCCTGACCACGCTGCAGCAGGAGCCGGACGTGGCCGCGGTCCTCGAGCGCATCGGGATCGGGCTCGCCGTTCTCGTCGACGGTGACGACTTCTTCCAGTTGGATCAGCAGGCGGTCGGTGTCACGGTCGTAGCCGAGGCCGATCGCGCCGAGCACGAACGCGGGCTCGACCGGCTCCTGCAACTCGAACGTCGTCGGCAGCGGCTTCGCGCTCGGTGCGGGAAGGTCGTTCATCACCTTGCGCAGGTACTCGGCGATCGCACTGGCCTGTTGCTTCTCACACTTGACGGTGATGCGCGTCTCACCGTGGCGGACCTGGAGGTAGAAGACGCGTTGGCCGGGACGCCCGATCGCAGCGGTGGTGAACGCATCCACATCGTCGAGTTGGTAGAAGACGCCCATGTGCAGCCTCCCCTAGGACGGACGCAGCTCGCTCAGCGAGCCGCCGGTGGAGTTGACGGTGAGCACGACCGGGCCACCGACGCTGTAGGCGATGGCGCTGATCGAGCACGTGGAGATGACGATGCGCTGGAACAGGTCGATGTGTGTGCCCATCGCGTGGGCGACCGCGGCCTTGATCGGATCGGCGTGGGACACGCAGACGACGGTGCCGCCCGGGTGAGCGGTGCAGATGCGATCCAGTGCACTGACGATGCGGGTCTGCATCTCGGTGAAGCTCTCGCCGCCCGGGAACCGGAACGTGGAGGGCGAGCGCTGCACGGTGGTCCACTCGGGCAGCTTCATCAACGCCTTCAACTCAGCACCGGTCCACTGGCCGAAGTCGCACTCGAGCAAACCCTTCTCGATGACCACCTTCTGCCCGAACGCCTTGGCGATCGGGGCTGCCGTCTCGCGGGCACGCTCCAGCGGCGAGGCGTAGATCGCATCGACGGTGGACAGCGCGGCGATGCGGTCGGCCGCAGCCTGGGCCTGGTCCCGACCGGAGTCGGCGAGGTGCAGACCCGGCGCCCGACCGGGGAGGATCTTGCCCGTCGTCGGTGTCTGGCCATGACGGACCAGCAGGATCAGTGTGGGCTTCGGACCGGGGGGTGCCTTCTTCGCCATCGTGCAGGCCAATGTAGCGTCGACCCGGTGAAGGACACCCTCGCCAGCTTGGAACGCGAGGTGCATGCGTGCCGCCTCTGCCCGCGTCTCGTGGCCTGGCGCGAGCAGGTCGCGGTCGTGAAACGGGCGTCGTATCGCGACGACGACTACTGGGGCCGGCCGATCTCGGGCTTCGGTGATCCGGATGCGTCGATCGTGGTGCTCGGACTCGCGCCCGCTGCGCACGGGGCGAACCGGACCGGTCGCGTGTTCACCGGCGACCGCAGCGGTGACTGGTTGTTCCGGGCGATGCATCGGGCCGGCTTGGCCAACCAGCCGACGTCGGTGCGTGCCGACGACGGGTTGACGCTGACCGACGCCTGGGTGGCCGCGGCCGTCAAGTGCGCGCCGCCGGGTAACAAGCCCGAGCCGTCGGAACGCGATGCTTGCCGGCCGTTCCTGCAGCGCGAGTTCGCGCTGTTGCCGCGAGCGCGGGTCGTCGTCTGCCTGGGCGCCTTCGCGTACGAGGCGGCGTGTTCCGAGTTCGGGGTGCGGCCGCGGCCGAAGTTCGGCCACCTCGTATCAGTGGTCGCGCCGAACGGATTGGTGTTGCTGTGTTCGTTCCACCCCAGTCAGCAGAACACGTTCACCGGGCGGTTGACCGAGCCGATGCTGGACGCGGTCTTCGAACGGGCCGTGGAGATCAGTGCGCAGCCGGGGCCGAGCCGTCTGCCTTCTTCTTCGGTGGGGGGACGCCGACCGACGGGGCGCGATCGGCGAACTCCGGCCAGCGGCGGCGACTGACGATCGACAGCAGGCGCAACAGGCGCATGGCCTCTTTGTCCTCCTGCGCCGGGCGGGCGATGATGCTGCCGTCGGCGATCATCCGGTTGATGACTTCCTCGCCGAGTTCCGTGCGAACGATGGTGAGCGTCCAATCGTTGTCCTCGCCGATGCCGCCGGTGGCGATGTCGCTGTGTTCGGCGGCGAAGTCGGGACAGTTCTTGCAACCTTGACGAGTCCACTTGTGGCATTCCTTGAGGTCGATCTCGTGATACGAGCCGTCCTTCATCCAGATCTGGAAGACGCCCTTGATGTTCATCTTGACCATGTCTTGTTTGGCCAGGCCGTACTTGGCTTCGAACAGTTCGGGGAAGATCGCGTCGTCGAACGTCTTGCTGCAGAGCAGCCCGATGTTGAACTGGAACGGCTTGCTGACCTTTCCGGCCTTGCGGTCCCACATGATCGGCGGCGACGATGTCTGGCAGCCCATGCCGACCAGGGCGAGCTTGGTCAGGCCTTCCTCCTTCGCTGTCCGCAGCGCGAGTGGGTTGGCGCAGTACGTGTAACGGCTGCCCGCTGTGGCGAGGATCTCTTCCTTGTTGTGCACGAGCGACGGCTTCGCCTTCCACGCATCGTCGTCTTCGACGCCGCTGACCATCGCGGCCTCGATGTAGTCGTGCTCCATCAACCAGATCAACATCGCCGAGACGAAGCCACCGTCTTGGCCGATCTTGTGGACCATGTCGTCGCTGGCCCGGGTCAGGTACAGCTGGCGCCAGACGCCGGCCATCTCGTCGGGCTCACGCGTCCGGCCGAACAGGTGCATGTCGGCCGCAGGTTCCCACGCCCGGAAACGGGGACAGGCGCGGGTGCACGTGGTGCAACCCTTCTCGCCGTGGATGCAGTTGTCCAGGCCGAGCTCGGGCTCGAGGTGAAAGGGGATGTACTTGCCCTCTTCGTGCTCGTAGCCGATCACGTCGTGTGGACAGGTGACGACACATCCAGCGCAACCAGTGCACAGGCCGGTCGTGATCACCTCGGCGTAGAGTTCCTTCCACTGAGCTGTCCACCGCTCGGCCTTGGGGGGTGCCGTTTCCGTCATCGTCATGGCCTGAATCTAACGAAAGGAGCCGACATGGGGATGATTGGCCAGCGCGTCGTGCGCACAGAGGATCCGGCACTGCTCACCGGCGGCGGCACGTTCATCGACAACCTCGACATCGAGGGCGCGACGCACGTCGTGTACGTGCGGTCGCAGATGGCTCACGCCCGCATCGACGGCATCCATTCGTCCGACGCCGCCGGCATGCCCGGGGTGCTCGGCGTGTTCGCCGCGGCCGACATCGAGCTCGGTCCGTTCCCACTCGACATCCCGTTCCTGCCGCCCAACTTTCCCCGCTCGGCACTGGCGTCCGATGTCGTGCGCTACGTCGGCGAGCCGATCGTCGCCGTTGTCGCCGAGACCCGCGCGCAAGCCACTGATGCTGCGCAGATGGTCATCGTGGACTACGACCCGCTGCCGGCGGCGGTGACGGTGCAGGAAGGTCTGGACGGCGAGGTCTTGCTGTTCCCCGACTTCGGGTCGAACGTCTGTGTCGCGCTGCCCGGCGCGCCGGTCGACTTCAGCGAGTGTGAGGTGGTCGTCGAGGCCGAGATCGTCAACCAGCGCATCGCTCCGTCACCGATGGAGGGTCGCGTCGCTGCCAGCCGTTGGGAGGCCGATGGCCGACTGACCCACTGGCAGGCCGGCCAGGGCGCACACCCCGTCCAGGAGAAGTTGTGCGAGTGGTACGGGCTCGACGCGTCGCAGGTGCACGTGATCACGCCCGACGTCGGCGGCGGGTTCGGGGCCAAGGCATTCACGTATCCCGAGGACCAGCTCGTGCCCTGGCTCGCTCGCGCCGTGGGCCGTCCGGTTCGGTACACCGAGACGCGCAGCGAGAGCATGAACGGGCTCGGTCACGGCCGCGGCCAGCGGCAGCAGCTGAAGATCGGTGGCACGCGCGATGGGCGGGTGACCGCGTATCAGCTGACGGTGGTGCAAGAAGCCGGCGCCTTCCCGCGGATGGGTTCGTTCCTGCCGTTCATGACGCGAGTCATGCTGACCGGCACGTACGACATCGCCGCGGCCGACATCGACTCGCGCGCGGTGTTGACGAACACGGTGCCGACGCTGGCGTACCGCGGTGCTGGGCGGCCAGAGGCCGCTGCGGCGATCGAACGGGCCATGGATCTGTTCGCGCTGGAGATCGGCATGGACCCGGTCGAGGTCCGCCGCCGCAACCTGGTTGCTGCTGATCGGTTTCCGTTCACGACGAAGACGGGGACCACATACGACAGTGGCGACTACGAGGGCGGGCTCGACAAGTTGCTCGCCGCAGTCGACTACGCCGCGTTGCGGGCCGAGCAGCAGGCTCGCCGCGATCGTGGCGACACGGTGCAGTTGGGGATCGGCGTGTCGGTGTACGTCGAGATCACGGCGATGTCGGGTGGTGGCGAGCTGGGCCAGGTCGAGGTGTCGCCGTCCGGCGACGGCTCGGGCGTCGACGTGCGGGTCGTCACCGGCACATCGCCGTACGGGCAGGGTCACCGCACGACGTGGGCGATGCTCGTCGCCGACCGCCTCGGCATCGCGATGGATCGGATCACCGTCATCCATGGTGACACCGACCTCGTTGCTCGGGGCTCGATCACCGGTGGTTCGCGGTCGGTGCAGCTCGGTGGCACCAACATCGCCCGGGCCGCGTCGACGGTGGCCGAGCAGGCTCGCGACATCGCCGCCCGGTTGCTCGAGGCCGACGTCGCCGACGTCGTGTTGGAGGACGGTCGCTTCCACGTCGCTGGCGCGCCGGCGATCGCGAAGACGTGGCTCGACATCGCGCTCGAGGCGGCCAGTGCCGGCACGCCGTTGGCGGGCGAGGGCGACTTCGTGCAGGCCGGCGGCACGTTCCCGTCCGGTGCGCACCTGGCCGTGATCGAGCTCGACATCGAGACCGGCAAGGCCACGCTGACACAGTTGGTCGCGGTCGATGATGCCGGCACGATCATCAACCCGTTGCTGGCCGAGGGACAGGTCCACGGAGGCCTCGCCCAGGGCGTCGGCCAGGCGCTGTTCGAAGAGGTCGTGTACGACGAGGACGGCAACCCGCTGACGTCCAACTTCGCCGACTACGCCATCATCTCGTCAGCCGAGCTGCCCAGCTTTCAGACCGTGCACGCCGAGACGCCCTCACCCCTCAACGATCTCGGTGCCAAGGGAATCGGTGAGAGCGGCACGATCGGTGCCACACCAGCGGTGCAGAGCGCGGTCATCGATGCCGTGAGTCATCTCGGCATCAAGCACATCGACATGCCCTGCACCCCGCACCGAGTCTGGACCGCCATCCGCGCCGCTCAGGCGTAGCGGCGCGACGTCGACGGTGCGTTACCAACGACCGATCAGGTGACGGCGAGCCATTGGTCGCCGCCGAGGATCTTGTCCGCTTCGGCGGGACCCCACGAACCGGTGAAGTAGGGATGCACAGGGCCGGGCGTGTCCAGCGCCGGTTGGACGACGCGCCAGGTCAACTCGACGATGTCTTGGCGGGCGAACCGGCGCGGCAGACCGGCGAGCGCGTCCTCGAGCAACCGCTCGTAGGCCTCCTGGCGCTCGCCCAGCGCGGCGGCGAAGTCGACCTTGACATCGATCGGCTCGCTGTCGAGATGCGGTCCCGGCGTCTTGGCCTGCAACGTGAACGTGACGCCGTCGTTCTTGCCGAGCCGGAAGCGGATCAGGTTGCGACCAGGCGGCGGGCCACCGGCCTCGTCGAACAGCAATGCCGGGGGTTCGCGGAACTCGACGATGACCTCGGTGGCCGACTCAGACAGCGCCTTGCCGGCCCGGAAGTACCACGGCACTCCGGCCCAACGCCACGAGTCGATCTCCAACTTGCCGGCCGCGAACGTCTCGATCGACGAGCTCTTGTCCGCCCCGGCCTCGTCGCGGTAGCCGACGTACTGACCACGCACCAAGCAGGCCGGATCGATCGGCCGCATCGCGGCGAGCACCTTGGCCTTCTCGTCCTGCAGGAAGCTGCTCTCCGGACCGACGGGCGGTTCCATCGCGCACAGCGCGAGCACCTGCAGCAAGTGGTTCTGCACGACGTCACGGATCGCGCCGACCCCGTCGTAGAAGCTCCCGCGGCCCTCGATGCCGATCCTTTCCGACATCGTGATCTGCACGCTGCGCACGTAGTTGCGGTTCCAGATCGGCTCGAGGAGCGTGTTCGAGAAGCGGAAGACCAACAGGTCCTCGACGCTCTCTTTGCCCAAGTAGTGATCGATGCGGAAGATGCGGTCCTCCGGGAAGTACTTGTGCAACAAGACGTTCAGGTCCTTCGCCGACTGCAGGTCGCGGCCGAACGGCTTCTCGACCACGATGCGGCCGCGGTCGTTGAGCCCAGCCGATGCCAGCGACTCGGCGACCGTCGGGAACATGTTCGGCGGGATCGCCATGTAGAACACGGCGCACGACGACTTGTGCCGCTCGAGCTTCTTCGCCAGCGTCTGCCACGTCTTCGGATTCGAGTAGTCGCCCTGCACGAGATCGAGCCGCTTCTTCAGCGACTCGATGATCTCCGGATCGGCCTTCGGGTTGGCGAGCAGGATCGCCTCCTCGGCGTGATCCCGAAATGCTTGGTCGGTCCAATCACTGCGGGCGACTCCGATGACCGGCACGTTCAACCGCTTGCTCCGCTCCATCTCGTACAGCGCGAAGTAGAGCTTCTTCTTGGCCAGATCGCCCGTCGCCCCGAAGAGCACCAGCGCGTCTCCTGCGGTGTGCAGCTCGTCCATCAGGAACGAACCTCCTTGGCCTCAGGAGTGACGACCTTGACCCGACCATCGGCGAGTTCGCCGACCGGCTTCTCGGCATGGCCCCCGAACTGGGAGCGCATCGCCGACAGCACCTTGTCGGCCAACTGTGCGTGTCCCCGCGAGCTGAACCGTTCGTACAGCGCAGCGGACAGTACGGGCACGGGCACGCCCTCGTCGATCGCGGCATGGATCGTCCAGCGGCCCTCGCCGCTGTCGCTGACCTGGCCGCCGAACGCGGACAGCTCGGGATCGGCGTTCATCGCGATCGCGGTCAGGTCCAACAGCCAGCTGGCGACGACGCTGCCGCGCCGCCACACCTCGCTGACAGCGGCGAGATCGATGTCGTACTGGTAGTACTGCGGATGCGTCAGCGGCGCGGTCTCGGCGTCTTTGGCGTGCGTCTCCGACCCGATGTTCGCGTTGGCGAGGATGTTCATGCCCTCGGCGTACGACGCCATCAATCCGTACTCGATGCCGTTGTGCACCATCTTGACGAAGTGTCCGGCACCGTTCTTGCCGCAGTGCAGCCAGCCCTGCTCGGCTGTCGACACCGGCCCGTTGCGACCGATCGTGCGCGGTGCTGCGTCGACACCGGGCGCAAGCGACTCGAAGATCGGAGCCATCTGCGCGACGGCCTCGTCCGGTCCGCCGATCATCAGGCAGTAGCCCCGTTCGAGACCGAACACGCCGCCACTCGTGCCGACGTCGAGGTAGTGGATGCCCTGCGCGGCCAGCGGCACCGCTCGATCGACGTCGTCGTGGTACCAGCTGTTGCCACCGTCGATGATGGTGTCGCCGACGTCCAGCATCGGCACCAACTTCTCCACGGTGCTGCGCACGAACGCAGCAGGCACCATGATCCAGATGTGCCGCGGGGCGGGCAGTGCGTCGGCCAGGTCGGCCAGCGACGTGACGCCCGTGAAGCCTTCTGATTCCAGCGCCGTCACCGCTCCGGCGTCGACGTCGAACACCACACAGTCGTGGCCGAACCGCTGCAGGCGGCGACACATGTTGGCACCCATCCGGCCGAGGCCGATCATCGCGAGTTGCATCCTGCCAGGTTGCCACGTTTTCCGACCACTACCCTGACGTGATGTGAAATCACCCGAGGCCATGCGTGACATCACCGCAGCGACAGCAGCGCACGCCCGACTGCTCACCGATCTCGACGGGTTGACCGACGTCGAAGCGTGGCAACCGTCGTTGTTGCCTGGCTGGACTGTGGGACATGTCCTCACCCACATCGCCCGCAACGCCGACGGGTTGGCGCGCATGACGCGCGCTGCGGAGCACGGCGAGGTCGCCGAGCAGTACGTCGGCGGCGTCGTCAGCCGGGCCGCGGACATCGAGGCCGGCGCGGACCGTCGGGCGATCGCGCTCGTCGAGGACGTGCGGATGAGCGCTTTCCACCTCGAGCAAGCATGGGACGAACTGTCCGACGTCGGATGGGCCGGCACCGGCCTCAGCGTGCGTGGCGAGATGCCGATCGCGACTCTGCCGTTGCGTCGACTGGCCGAGGTCGAGGTGCATCACGTCGATCTCGGACTGGGCTACACGGCCGACGACTGGCCCGACGCCTTCGTGCGCGCGGAGCTCTCCCGCCTGGCCGGGATCTGGAAGAGCCGCCAGCCGATGGGCCTGACCGACCTTCCCCGCGAGGCGCTCCGGCTGCGGCCGAACCAGCGCCTGGCATGGTTGATGGGTCGACGTGACATCGATGGTGTTGCAGCCGCCGGCGTGATGAACTGACCGACGCGGGCTGGACATCGTCAACTGATGTCGAGCGCGATCAAGCCCGCCGTCTCCTCGGCGTCGTGGTCGCTGAGCATCGTCTGCTTGATCTCGTTCAGTTGGCCGGCGATGTCGTCGTCGGCGACGTTGTCGGTGAGCCAGGCCTCGAACCTCGCCGAGTAGTCCGCGCCGACGTGATCGGCGTCGGGATCGGGCATCGGCGGCCGTTTGGTGTCCGGGTCGAGTCTGCCGCCGCCGACGAGGTGTGCGAACCGGGTCGCGACCATGGCTGCAGCGACGAGTGCCGTCGCCGTGTCGAACGTGATCAGCGTGTCGCGGCGGACATCGTCGACTGTGTCGAACCATCCGAACTGCTCGCTCGCGACCTGCGCCGCGGTGACTGCGACGCCCGTGACCCACCCGAGGACCGGTCCCGTCGGGGCGACGCCGGCCAGGGCGTCGAGCGCACCCCACGTGATCGCCCGCATCGCCTCGGCGTCGCGGGCGGACTCGATGCCATGGCCGCGTTCGATCGTCTGGAAGAACGACCCCAGCGCAGCGACGTCGTCCAGCGCTGATCGCCACGTCGCGTCGTGTGCTCCGTTGGCGACGATGGCGAGGCGATCCTGCGTCGTCGTGGTGACGGCCTCGCTGAGTCGGGCGGATGCGGCGTCCATGCCGCGGATGATCGCAACGAGCTCAGCCTGATCGCCGTCGCGGAAGTCGATCGGCCACGCCCGCGTTTCCGGGAATCGCGTCAACCAGGCGGCCATCACGTCGGCGGCCAACATCGCGACCTGTGGGTTGTCCCGCGGGTACAGGCCGACCTCGGCGTTGTCGACGAGAAACGACGTGATCGGGGCGAGCGCCCTCGCAGCTCCGTCTTCGGACATCCATCGAGGGTCGACCGCTGTGCGGACGAACTCGTTCGTGAGCGCGGCACCGGACGCGGTCCACAGTGCCAGCGACGGATCGTCGGCGACGAGCACCGCGAACTCGGCCGGTGCCCCGTCGACTTCGAGCATCGAGCGCATCACGATGTCCGCAGCGCGCTCGCCAGCGAACGTCGCCTCCTCCCCGGACAGCGCGATCCGCTCGCGCTCGATGATCTCGCGAGACACCCGAGCCAGTTCGTGCGCATCGAGACCGAGGTGGCTGACGACCAGGGCGACCCCGTACGGATGAGCGTCGCCGATGAAGGCGTCGACGTCGGTGCCGCCCGCGGACGCGAACGAGCCGAGCAGTGCGAACGCCGTGTCGATCGGAGCCCACGACGAGGCTTCCCGCGCCGTCACCGTTGCGTCGACCTCGTACGCGTCCGACACGAGCCGTCGGCGCTCGTCGCCGAGTTGGTCGCACAGCATCGTCCACGCCGCGGGACTCAACGACGTGACGAACGCGGCGGTCCACGACGGCGACGCGACGATCGCGGCCAGGACATGGTTCAGCGCAACGAGTTCAGTGGCCGACCAATTGTCATCAGGGTCGAGATGACTGATGAGCCAACCGACGGACTCGGCGCGAGCGGCCGTCATCGGCTCGGGCAGCGGCGACTGGGGATCGGTGAAGACCGCCCAGCCGCGCTCGGCGGCCGTCATCATGACCCGGCTCGACGCGAGGCTTTCGACTCCGTCCACCCTGCCGAGATCGTCGACCCACTCGTATCCGGTCAACGCCCGACAGCCGAGTATCGAGTCGATCAGGGCGATCCAGTGGTCGCGCAACACGTTGCGCGCCGACTCGACGATCAGCATGTGCCGGCGGGCATCGACGTCACCACACCGGATCGCGTCGAGTTCGTTCGAGGCGAGCACCAACGCCCAGCGCAACTGCTGCAGCCGATCCCGGTCGAAGCCCAAGAAGCCGCCACTCATCGAGCGTTCACCGACCCGGCCTGCTCGGCCAGTCGATCGATCGCGCGGGCCGTCGTACGCAACTCGTCGGCTGCATTGCGCAGCGACGTGCTGATGTTGCGCAGCGCCTCCAGGCCGCGCGCCGGCGTCGGACCGATCCATGTGTCCTCGCCCGCACGCCGGTACAGATCCCGCGCGCTGCATCCATCGATGGCCGCCGCGACCCGCCGCAACGCGGCGGCTCGGGCGCGCAGTTCGGTCTCGTTCGCTACCACGAGGGGCTGTGTGCCCTGACGCCGGGCAGAGCGGAAATCAGCGGAGGCGGCGGATGACGACGTGGTGGGGGAGTCCGGTCGTCGCGTCGACGAACCCGTCGCCGACGGTGGTGCACCCGTGACGCTCGTAGAACGCGAGCGCTGTGTCGCGCGCATTCGCCCACAGCACGGCAAGGCCCCGCGCCGAGCACAACTCGACTGCCGCGTCGAAGAGCGATCCCCCGACACCCGAGCCCTGCAGCGCCGGCGACGTGGCCATGCCACGCAACTGCACCGCAGGCGAGCCTGGGGCATGATCGGTCGGGCGGGGCAACCACGTCGACGTCGCGACGATCTCGCCGGCATCGTCGACCACGCCGAGGTGAAACGTGCCCGGCTCGTCGTCGCCGTCGAACACGACGGTGCGCGCCGGGTCGTTGTCGCGCAGGACGAGTCGGCGCAGCGGGTGCGTCTGCACGCTGGTCAGTTCGACGACGCGCATCACCGCGGCGGCGGGGCCGGAACGTGCTGCGCGGAACCACCTTCACGAGCCGATGCGTACATCGCCTCGACGATGCGATGCGACTGCACGGCCGTGTCGAAATCGGGCCACGCCGGCCGACCTTGGGCGACTGCGCGCACGAACTCACCGTCGGGGTTCAACGTCCCGTCGACCAAGCCCTCTGCCGCCGACGCCAGCTCGTCGCCGGTGAGCGAACCGCTTCCATCATCGGCGTCGGTCCAGTGGATCGGACCGAACCAGTCGTCGCCCTCGATGTGCACGTAGCGGCGCTCGCAGAAGACCTCCACTCGGCGCAGGCTGGCCCGGGCCAGGTTGTCGTGCCAGACCGTCGTCAGCGATCCCGTGCCGCCGCCGGCGAAGGCGATCGTGGCCGACACCGCATCCTCGATGCCGTCGAGGCCGTGGAAGTGGGCCTGGTTCGCGCTGACTCGCACGATCTCGCCGGCCACGAAACGCAGCATGTCGACGTCGTGGATGCTGTGCTCCAGCAGCGTGCCCGCGCCGACCAACGCCTTGTCGCCGCGCCACGTGCTGTCGTAGTGGCCCTGGATCGGGATGAACTGGTCGTCGCGGAACACGACGGCCATCACCCGCCCCGCAGACGGGTCAGTGACCAGATGGTGCGCCCACAGGTACGCCGGCGAGCGACGCAGCACGAGCCCGACCTGGTTGGTCACGGCAACAGATCGCACGTGATCGGCCATCGCCTCGGCATCGTCGAGTGTGGTGGCCAGCGGTTTCTCGCAGAAGATGGCCAACCCGCGCTCGGCCGCCTTCGCGACCTGGCGGCGGTGCTCGCTCGTCCACGTGCAGATGTAGACCGCGTCGCAGCCGTCGAGCACTTCGTCCTCCGACGCGCAGACGGTGTGACCCGCCGCCGCAGCGAATGTGGCGGCGCGCGCTGGGTCGGGGTCGTAGACGCCGGCGCGCACGACGTCGAACGACGCCTCGGCTCCGCTGCGGCGCAACGACTTGCTGTGGTACGTCGCGATCAACCCGGCCCCGAGAAACCCAACACGCATCGGTCTGACGCTACTTGCAGCCCGTGATCACCCCGCGGCGGATGCAACGATGGTGGCATGCGAATCTTGCTCACCAACGACGACGGCATCGGTTCGATCGGGTTGCACATCTTGGCCCGATCGATGCGGGCGTTCGGCGAGGTGGTGATCATCGCCCCCGACCACGAGTTCTCCGGAGCGGGCGCCGCGCTGGGCGCGCTGCACCTGATCCAACCGGAGGTGATGCGTGTCCACGTCGACGGCATCGACGAGGCCTGGTCCGTGTCCGGCCCGCCTGCTCTGTGCGTGATGTTCGCCCGGCTCGGCGCGTTCGGCCCACCGTTCGACCTGATCGTGTCCGGCATCAACCCGGGGGCCAACGTCGGCCGTTCCGTGTACCACTCCGGCACCGTCGGCGCGACGTTGACCGGCCGGAACGGCAACCTGTCCGGCGTCGCGGTCAGTCAGGCCGTCGCCGGAATGGGTGTCGAGGGTCAGGGCTGGGACGAGATGCTGATCGGCCAGAAGTGGCAGACCGCAGCCGATGTCGCCGCCGCGTTCGTTCACGGTCTGATCGCCGACATGCCCGCCTCGCCCGTCGTGGTCAACATCAACGTGCCCAACGTCGAGCCACACGAGATCAAGGGTTGGCGTCACGGTCGCGTCGGTCACGAGCCGCCGCGCCAGGTGTCGTCGGCGCGGCTGGAGCCCCGAGAAGGTCACGAGGGCACCTACAACGTCGCGATGTCGTGGGGCGACGCGATCGCGTTGCCCGCCGACACCGATGGCGGCCTCGTCGAGCGCGACTACGTCGCGGTCACCTACCTGAGCCGCCTCGTGCACGAAGACCGCGACGATGTGGCAAGCGCCGAGTCAGCGCTGTCCGTACTGATCGACGAGCTCGCGTCCGATGGTGGCCAGGTCGGCCAGTAGCTCGTCCGGCCCGGTCAGGCGCAGACCCGACCCGAACCCGGCGATCTCGGCCGCGAGCGCGCGGCTGTTCGACGAGCCGACCTCGACCTCGATCCATCCGGCCGCGTCCGCCGGGCCGATGCGCACCCGGTTGCCCATCCGCATCCGAAGGTAGAACACGATCCCCGGGCTGGCCGTGCCGCGGGCCCAGATCGTGGTGCGCTTCTCGTCGACTGCGTCGGAGATCATCTTCCACGCCGCGGTCAGATCGAAGCCGGGCGGACGGACCACCCGCTCACCGAGCGGGGTGATCGAGCGGATGCGGTCGATGCGGAACGTGCGCAGGCCGTTGGCGGTGTCGGCGACCAGGTACCAGGTCTGACCCTTCGTGGCCAGGCCGAGCGGGTGCAGGACCCGCTGGCTGACGTTGCGCTCGCGGTCGATGTAGCCGAGCTCGAGCTGCTCACCCTCGATGACCGCCTTCTGCACCGCCTCCAGGTACTGCGGTGCAGATCGGACCGGCATCGTGTTGCCCCACCCGTTGGGATCGGTGACGATCGCGGTGGACGCGGCCTCGGCGTCGTTGCGGAACGGCTCGGGCAGGGCGCGTACCAGCTTGCGCAGCGCAGCCTTCACGTCGGGCGTCGCCGTCGACGAGGGGCCGGCCACCAGGAACAACGCCCGGGCCTCCGATGACGTCAGCCCGCTGAGGTCGGTGCGGGCACCACCGAGCAGCTGCCAGCCGCCGTTGCGGCCCTGCTTGGAGTAGATCGGCAAACCGGCCACGCCGAGCGCCTCCAGATCGCGGCGAGCGGTGCGCTCGGACACCTCCAGCTCGTCGGCGACCTCGGCCGCCGTGACCTGTCCACGTGACTGCAGCATGAGGAGGATGGCCACCAATCGATCGGCTCGCATGTGTCGACCGTACTCATCAAACCGGACAGAAGGTGACCGGAAATGGGGTGGAACATGGCGAACATGACCACACAGACCACCACCACCGTCTCATCCACCTCCGAGATCCCGGGGGTCCACGTCGATCCCCGGCCGGCGTTCACCACGGCGGCCGCGGTAGCCCGCGGCGTGCTCGCCGGAGTCCGACCCGACCAGTTCGACGACCCGACACCGTGCGCCGAGTTCGATGTCCGGGCACTGGTCGGGCACCTTGTCGGCGCGATTCACCGCATCGGCCATGTCGGTGCGGGAGGCCACTTCGCCGACGCTCCGGCGGTGACCGAGGGTGTCGTCGACGCCGAGCTCCTGGCGGCGTTCGATGCTCGGGTTGGGGCAACACAGCAGGTGTGGAGCGAGGACGCTGTGCTCACCCGGTTGCTCACGCTCCCCTGGGCGCAGTTGCCCGGTTGGATCGCGCTTTCGATCTATGTCAGCGAGATCAGCGTGCACACCTGGGATCTGGCGGTCGCCACCCGCCAGGAGGTGCAGTGGGACGACGAGGTCCTGCACCTCTCGCTGGAGACGATGCAGCGTGGCCTTCCCGCGGAGGGCCGCGACGACCCGTTCGTGCCATTCAACCCGGTGGTCGAGGTGCCTGCCGACGCCGCCGTGATCGACCGTCTCGTGGCGTGGAACGGCCGCCAGCCCTGATGCCGCCTCTCCTGATGCCGGCTCAGCCTGCAGCGGCCGACGTCAGCTGGGCGGTCCGGTCGGCGATGGCGTTCGCTTCGTCACGATCATGGGTGACGAGGAGCGCCGTCGTCGACGCCGCCCGCAACAAACCGGCGAGCTCGACCACGAGCTGATCATGCAGCTCGCGGTCGAGCCCGGTCAGCGGCTCGTCGAGCAACAGCACTCGCGGTCGGGGCGCCAGGCTGCGAGCAAGCGCGACCCGCTTCGCTTCGCCGCCGGAGAGGTCGGTCGTGCGCCGGCCCGCGAATCCGGACAGCCCGACTAGATCGAGCAACTCGGCCACCCGCGCGTTGCGATCCCGTTTCGACCAGGCGTGCATGCGCAGACCGAACTCGATGTTCTGCCCGACGGTGCGGTGCGGGAAGAGCTGCTCGTCCTGGAACACCATGCCGATGTTGCGCTGATGCGTCGGCACGCGCAGGACAGAGGTGCCGTCAACGAGCACATCGCCTTCATCGGGCGCCAGCAGGCCAGCGATCACTCGCAGCAGCGTGCTCTTGCCCGAGCCGGACGGTCCGAGCAATGCAACGATCTCGCCGTCGGCGAGCGACAACGAGGTCCGGTTCAGCACCACTCGTTCGCCGAATGCGACCACGATGTCGCGAACCTCAAGCACGCGCCCGCCGCCCGCGCAACATCTCGACGGACCCGATCGCCGCGAACGTCAGTGCGGCCAGCACCGTGGCGAGGACGTAGCCCTGCGCGTGCAGTGCGGCACCGGGCCTGTTCAGCAGCTGCTCGATCGCGATCGGCAGCGTTGCCCGCCCCTGGCGAGTGAGAAACGTGGTCGCCCCGAACTCGCCGAGCGAGATCGCCAGCGCGAAGCCGGCACCGGTCAGCAACGGCCCGACCACCATGCGCAGGTCCACCTCGCGCCATGCCCGCAGCGGCGATGCACCGAGCGTGGCCGCGGCGTCGCGAAGCTGCGCGTCGATCGCCCGCAACGACGGCAGCACGACACGCACGACGAACGGTGTGGCCACCAGCGCGTGGCCGAGCGGGATCATCAACGGCGCGGCGCGCCAGTCGAACGGGGCTGTGTCGAACGCGATCAGCAGCCCGAACCCGATGGTGACCGCGCTCGTGCCGAGCGGCAGCATCACGCCGGTGTCGAGCATGCGCCCGGCCCGGCCGAGCGCCGCGATCGCCAACGACGCGCACCCGCCGACGACGACGGCGATGAGCATCGCGATCAGCGCGTAGCGTAACGACACAGTCAATGAACCGAGCGCGTCCACGGTCGAGGCAACGGGCGGGCGATTCGTCGCCGCGGGCACGTCGCCGAACACGGCTCGCCATGCCCCGAGGCTGTGCCCACCGCCCGCTGCGGTGCGCAAGCTTCGCTCGACCATCGCCACGAGCGGTGCCACCACGGCGGCCACGACGGCGACGATGGTGCCGACCACCAGCATCCGTTCACGCCGTGAGCGCACCCGCTGGCGGGTGTCGCGGGGCCGCAGGCCGACCGTTTGGCGGTGCCGGGCCTGCAGGCGGGTGAACCACAGCACGGCGATGCCGAGCACCGCGAGTTGCGCCAGCGAGAGGACGGCGGCAACGCCGATGTCGCCGAAGCGGACGGCCCGCTGCCAGATCTCGACTTCGAGCGTCGAGCGCGCGGCGCCGCCGAGCAAGCGCACGACTCCGAATGACGTGAACGTGAACAGGAACACGACACTGGCGGACGCGGCGATCGCCGGGAACAGCAACGGCAGCGTGACCTCGCGCAGAACGCGCCATGGAGACGCGCCCAGCGTGCGTGCCGCGCCGCCGAGATCCGTTGGGAGCTGCTCCCACACTGCGCCGACTCCGCGCACCACGACGGCGATGTTGAAGAACACGTGCGCGGCGAGGATCGCAACGACCCCGGTGTCGAACGAGTCGGGCAGTAGCGCCAGGAACGCCGCACCGACGACGACGGTCGGGAGCACGAACGGCACGGTCACGAGCGCGGTCACCATCCGCCGGCCGCGGAACTCGAACCGGGCCAGCACCCATGCCGGCATCAGTCCTGCCACGACCGTCAGCGCTGTGCTCAGCACCGCCTGCCATGTCGTGAACCGGACGACCTCGCGGATCGACGGATCGGAGAACGCGTCGCGGAACGCGCGCGAGCTGATCGTCTCGCCGGCCAGTGACACCACGGGCCAGGCGTAGAAGCCGAGCACGAACACGATCGCGGGCGCAGCGAGGGCACCGATCACCGCGGGACTGAGCCCACCGCTCAGCGCACGACGATGTCGGTCCACTCCTGGATCCATTCCTTCGAGTTGGCCTCGATGTCGGCGGGTGACACCGTGGCCGGGTCGGTCGGGCGCACCGCGAACTCGGTGAACTCCGGCGGCAATGCTGCGTCGGTTCGCGCTGGGTACACGAACAAGGTCAGCGGCAACAGCTCCTGGAACTGCTTCGACACCATGTAGTCGATCAGCTCGCCGGCGGCATCGGCATGCTTGGTGCCGCGCAGCACACCGGCGAACTCGACCTGGTGGAAGCACGACTCGGCGATCACGCCGGTCGGTGCCGTCGCTGGGCGCGGGTCGGCGTAGATGACCTCGACCGGCGGGCTGGACCCGTAGCTGACGACGAACGGCTTCGGACCCTTGCCGCTCGAACCGGAGAAGACCTCGTAGTAGGCCTGGTCCCACCCGTCCACCACCTGCACGCCGTTGGCGCGCAGATCCGTCCAGTACGGCTGCCAGCCGTCAGCGCCGTAGGTGCCGACGGTGGCGAGCAGGAAGGCCAGCCCGGTCGAGGATGTGGCCGGGTTCTCGACGACGAGGAGGTCTTTGTACTCCGGCTCGATGAAGTCGTCCAGCGACGTCGGGACAGCGACGTCGTGGTCCTTCAGCCAGGCGGCGTCATAGTTGACGCACACGTCGCCCTCGTCGACCGGTGTCGCTTCGTGGCCGGGCACCAGCTCGCGGCCGGCGACTGACAGCGCCGACAGCTGCGTGGACTCGTACGGCTCGAACACGTCGGCCTCGAGTGCCCGCGCGAGCAGCGTGTTGTCGACGCCCCACATCACGTCGCCCTCGGGGTTGCCGGCGGTGAGCGCGGCCTTTGACAACATCGCCCCTGCGTCGCCGGCCTGGACCACCTGCACGGCGATGCCAGTGTCCTTCGTGAAGGCCGCGAACGCATCGTCGCCGGGCGTGAACGAGTCGTAGGCGACGACGGTCAACGAGTCCGGGCGCGAACCGGATGAGTCGTTGTCGTCGCCGCATGCCACCAATCCGGTGGCGAGCCCAGCGGTCAGCAGCAACGCGACCGGGAGAAGTGATGTGTGTCGTGTCATGCAGAACCTCCGAAACGGTGGGGGATGATCATGGTCAGCACGCCGGCGCCGAGCGCGATCGACACCGATTGAGCGGCGGCGACGTTGCTGACACCGAGACTCGAGCCGGGCTCGATGGTCGCGTCGGTGAGCGGCCACTTCGCGCCGCCCATCGTCAAGCGCTCGCAGACGCCGTGCAGTGCGAGCAACGAGAACGTGTCCCCGGCCGAGATGTCCAGCTCCCAGAACCCCGGCGCGTGCAGCATGTGGATCTGCGCGGTACCCCAGCGGGCCTCGACACGGCACTGCGCGAGCGAGGGGTGACCGAGCGCGGTGATCGCGCTGATCGAGTGATCGAGCCGATCACCACCGCCGCTCAGCAAGACGATGTGGTCGACCTGGCGGCTCCACGCCGCGCCGAGCGCGAGCTGGGTGTCGGTGACGTCTTTGTCCTGCGGGTACACCTCGATCGGGACGTGGTGGCTGCGCGCCCACGCGACCCCGGCTGATGACACCGAGTCGAGGTCACCCACCACCAGGTCGGGCCGCAGCCCGGCTGCGATCGCGTGGTCGAGACCGGAGTCGGCTGCGATCAAGAACGCGCCGACGGGCAGATCCAGCACGGCGCCAGGCAGCAACGGGGAGCCACCCGTGATGATCACGGCCGCACGCTGCAAATCATCTTGTGACACCGACACATCCCTCCGCTGGCATTACCCAGATCAGGTTGCGGGTCGGCGCTCGGCGGACGCCCTCTCAGCCCGCCGAACCTGCGAGCTCCCCGTGTTGTTGCACTTGCGGGCTCGATCGTAGCTGCCCGCCGTCAGGTCGCGTCGCTGCGATACAAGTCCGGTTCGATGTAGATCAGGCCGACCGCTGGGACGCAGTGGCGGACGCGCGCCTCGGCTGCGTCGATCGCGGTGGCGATCGCGGCCAATGACATGTCGGGCGCGAAGGCGAGCTTGGCGGCCACCATCATCTCGTCCGGGCCGAGGTAGACGGTGCGCAGGTGGATGACGCGCTCGACCTGGTCGCTGTCGGTCAACGAGTCCTGCACCGAACGCTGGTCGAGGTCAGACGCCGACTCGCCGATCAGCAGCTGCTTCATCCGCACAGCGAGGATGATCGCGATCGCAACCAGCAAGATGCCGATGGCGACGGAGCCGATGGCGTCCCAGCGTGGGTTCCCGGTGGCCTCGGCCAGACCGAGGCCGATCAGTGCGATGACGAGACCGGTCTCTGCACCGACGTCCTCGAGCAGCACGATCGGCAGTTCCGGCGACTTCGCCGTGCGGATGAACGTCCAGTACGACATCGACTTCGGCTTGACGTGGCGCACCTCTTTGAGCGCTGTCATCAGCGAGAACGACTCCAGGCCGATGGCAGCGAACAGGATCACCACGGCGACGGCGACGCTCTCGGTCTGGTGCGGCTGCACGACCTTCTGGATGCCCTCGTACAACGCGAAGAGGCCACCCATGCTGAACAGCACGAGCGCGACGACGAACGCCCAGAAGTAACGCTCGCTGCCGAAGCCGAACTGGTGCTGGGCGGTCGGCTTCTGCTTCGCCTTCTTGCCGCCCAGGATGAGCAGGCCTTGGTTGCCGGTGTCGGCCAGCGAGTGACCGGCCTCGGCCAGCAGGCCGGCCGAACCAGTGATCACGAATCCGGCGAACTTCGCGATCGCAATTCCCAGATTGGCGAAGAACGCCGCGATGATCGCCTTCCGGCTTCCTTCTTGCATCTGGCTAGGTTGCCATACCGATGAACGAAACAGCAGAACTGGCAGGCCGCGTGGCGCTCGTCTCGGGTGGCGGACGAGGCATCGGCCGCGGCATCTCCGAGTTGCTCGCCGCGCACGGCGCCTCGATCGCCGTCAACTACCGCCGCGACCGCGCCGCAGCGGAGGACACCGTCGAGGCGATCACCAGTGCCGGCGGTGTTGCCATCGCCTACGAGGCATCGGTCGAGGATGCAGAGGCCGATGCGGCCATGGTCGAGGCGATCATGGCCGACCTCGGCGGCGTGGACATCCTCGTCCACAACGCGGGCATCGCTTCGCGGGGCCTCGCCGTCGCAGACACGGATCCGGCCGAGATGCAGCGTGTCGTGGCCACCCACGCCTTCGCCGCGCACCACCTGGCCCGTCTCGTGCTGCCCTCGATGCGAACGCGCGGCCGCGGCGACATCGTGATGCTCTCGTCCGTCGCGACATCGCACATGGGCCCCAACGGTGCGCCGTACAACATGGGCAAAGCTGCTCTGGAGGCGCTCGCGCTGACGCTGGCGAAAGAGGAACGCCGTCACGGCATCCATGTGAACATCGTTGCCCCCGGCCTGGTCGAGACCGACATGGGCCTGCGACTGGCCCGGGCGATGACCGGCAAACGCGAGATGGACGACCTGCGCGGGTTGGATGCGAGTTCGGCGTTCGGCCGTGTCTGCCAGCCGCTGGACGTCGCCAACGTGGTGCTCTGGCTGTGCAGCGGTGGAGCCGGCTACGTGACCGGGCAGCGCATCGAATGCGACGGCGGGGGACCGGAAGGAGTTCGCTAGCTGCGGGCCGATAGCCTTTCACCGTGAGTCCAATCTCAGCCTCGATCGACAGCGATCAGATCATCTCGGTCACGTCGGCCGCGCACGAACAGGTCATCGAGATGCGCGACGCCGAACCGGAAACGGACCGGCTCGGCCTGCGCCTCGAAGTCATCAGCGCCCCCGGCGAGGACTTCCGCTACGACCTCTCGTTCGAGGTCACGACGAAGGCCGCGTTCTCCGACGAGGTCCGCACTCACGACGGATTGAAGGTCATCATCCCCGCCAAGGACATCGACGCGTTGCGAGGAGCGACGCTCGATCACACGGCTTCGCAGGGCCTCGTCATCCGCAACCCCAACCGCCCGGCACCTCCGTCGGTCGAGGGCCTCGTCAACGACGACGCGCTGTCGGCCGAGATCGAGGCATTGGTCACGGGCGAGGTCAACCCGGCACTCGCCGCGCACGGTGGATTCGTCACCTACGTCGGCCACGACGACGAGGGCACGGCCTTCCTCACCATGGGCGGTGGCTGTCACGGCTGCTCGATGAGCCGGATGACTATGCTCGACGGTGTGCAGACGATGATCGTCGACCAGGTCGAGGGCATCGAGCGGGTCAAGGATCTGACCGACCACACCAGCGGCGAGAACCCTTACTACCACTGACCGCCGCAGTACGTTGTCAGCCATGCGTCGGGTTGTGGTGCTGCTGGTCGCGCTGTCGGTGGCTGCCTTGGGCGCGGCATGCGGGAGCGACGAATCGTCGAACGCCATCGTGACCGTCGTGGTGACCGCACCGACAACGGCCGAGGCGACCTCGACGACGACCGACCGCTCGTCGACCACGACTCTGCTGCCGGCGACCACCGATCCGGCCGTCACGACGCTGGCGGCCAGCGTGCGCACCACGTTGCCGCCCGTCACAGCGCCGCCGACGTCGCCGAAGCCGACGGCACCGCCGACGTCCACGACCATCGTCGCCCCCATGCTGGTCAGCTTCAACGCCACCAACCCGACGCCGTGCAACACGCCCGAGGACCTACCGATCGTGATCGTGACCTGGTCGTTCAGCAACGTGGAGTCGGTCTACATCGCGGTGGATGACGAAAATGCGCCGTACCTCGCCAACCTCGCGCCGACCGGCGAGCTGCAGGTGCCGTATGCGTGCCCCGGCCCGCACACCTACTTCGCTGTCGCGACCCGTGCGGGCCAACGCATCGTCGGTCAGAAGTTGGTCAACCCGACGCCGCCGGCGTCGACCACCACCACGACCGTCAGCGCCACTGCACCTTGACGACGCCCGAAGTGGCCGAAGTGGCCGAAGCGCCCGAGCCTGCGCTCGGTTCCTTCGGCCGGCCCGGGGCGGATCAGCGCCATTGCACCTTGACGTTGTCGCGGAACAGCACCAGCGCCGACGCATCACCGCTCACGTCCAGCACGTCGATGTCGCCGCGGTTCCACAGCGCGAGGTAGATGTCGGACGCTTCGCCGCGAACGGTGCAGTCGGCCTCGGCCTCGTGGCGAGCGGTGACCGGAGCGTCTCGGCTGATCGTGAGGTGCCAGCGCGAGGGCGAATCGGTCGGCGCGACCTGCAGCGTGACCGGCGATTCGGCGTGGAGCGGCGTGCGCGGTCGCGGCGCGAACCCGGTCAGCATCTCGTCGATCCCATCAGCCGCGAGCGCCGACGTGAACGGTGTGATCGCTCCGGTGACGCTCTCGGCGTCGACGCGATGCATGCCCGTTTCGAACGCCTGCCGCCGGGCCCAGAACGATCGCGGCGGGGGAGCGTCGGCCAGGAACGTGAACGCCGCCAGGCCTGCGTCGGCATTGCCGAGTGTGTCGGTCAATGCGTCCAGGCCGTCGGTCAACCACCCGGCCAGTTCGTCGTCGGCGGGCAGCGGGCCACGGAAATCACCGAGCTCGGCGGACGGCTTGGCTGCGCCGACGCGCACGACGGCCGTGGCCCAGCGGTGGACCTCGCCCTGGTGGTGGACGAGATCGCGAACCGTCCATTCCGGACACGTCGGAACGGTTGCGGCGGCGTCGACTCGCGACAGCGCGGCCACGAACAACTGGCCCTGTGCCCGCAGCGCAGCGAGATGCTCTTCGAATGTCATAGCGTGCCACCCATGTCGACAACAGATCTCGGTGCACTGTACGCGGCTTCGCGCCACCGGATGACGGACTTGTTCATGTCCTCGCCCGCCGGAGCGCACGACCAGCCGTGTCCGGCCACGCCCGGGTGGCGGGTGCGCGACGTGCTCGCCCACGTCCGCGGTATCGCCGAGGACGTCCGCACCGGCAACCTCACCGGCGTCGCCACCGACCCGTGGACCGCTGCGCAGGTCGAGCGCCACCGCGCAACAAGCGTGCTCGACCTGATCGAGGGCTGGTCGGCCGACGCCGTGCAGCTGGAGGCAATCCTGTCGTCGCCGCAGGGTGAGGCCGTTGGGCGAGCCGTCATCGACGTGCACACCCATGAGGCCGACGTGCGCGGCGCGCTCGGCCGCGTTGCACCGCTGACCGACGAGTTCGCCGCGTGGGGCGTCGCCGCGATCGTCGACGGCATGCTCGGCGGCATCACCGCGGCCGGTCTCGCGCCGGTGCGACTGGTCACCGACGAGGGCGATGAACTCGGTCCGGCCGACGCCGAGGTCGTGATGCGTGCGCCGCGCTACGAGGTGTTCCGCGCCGCGCTCGGCCGCCGCAGCGCCGCTCAGGTCGCCGCGTTCGACTGGTCCGGCACCGACCCGGCCCCGTACCTGCCACACCTGTTCCTCTTCGGCCCGAGAGACACCGACCTCGTCGAAGTCTGATCAGCTGCCTCAATGGCGAGGCAACTTTGCCCTGGCGCGATTGACAGTCCGTGGTTGCAGCAGGAACTGCAGGCCAATCACCACTCCGGCGGCGATCAGACTGCTGATGAGATGACCAGTCGTCGAGACCAGGACGGCTGCGACAACGAACGGTACAACGGCCGGCCACACCCAACGGCTCCGTAGAACAGGTATCGCTAGCCGGTCGATGTACCTCACCCCAACGGCCCCGGCGACGGGCACTCTCCATCCGGCGGTGACTGCGGCCCTGCTCATCTGCATCCCCGCTTACCGTACCTCTGGGTCTCTCCATACGTTGGAAACGGACCCTTGATCTTCAAACATCCGCCGTCCTCATAGGCGCGGGGGCGACGATTGCGATCTGCGGATCACCAGACCGACCATCGTGTTCCCCGATCGTGCTTCAGCGGTCTCTGGAGAGACGATCGATGACCTCGCGGTGCAGCAGCCCGTTGGAGCTGATCGCCGAGTCGTTCTCGAAGCCGCGCTTGCCGAGCCGGTCGGTGAAGGTGCCGCCTGCCTCCTCGACGACCACCATCGGCGCAGCCAGGTCGTAGGGCTGCAGGCCGATCGCGTCGACGGCGATCTCGACCGCACCTTCGGCAACCAGCATGTGCTGCCAGAAGTCGCCGAAACCGCGGGCGCGATACGACGCCTGCTGCAGTTCGACCAACCGCCCGGTCAAGCCGAGCGCGTCCCAGCCCATGCTGAACGTGCAGCAGACCTGCGCGTCGGACAGCGTGTCGATGGCCGAGACATGGATCGGCTTGCCGTTGACGAACGCACCGCCACCACTCGACGCCCACCAGCGGCGGTGCATCGCCGGCGCCGACACCACGCCGACGACCGGTCCGTGTTCGGTGTGGGTCAGTGCGACGAGCGTGGCCCAGACCGGAACGCCGCGCACGAAGTTGCTCGTGCCATCCACGGGATCCACGATCCAACGCCACGGTGATGCGAGGTTTCCGGATACCCCGGCCTCCTCGCCGAAGAAACCGTGCTCGGGGAAGTGGGTCTCGACTGCCGCTCGCAACGCGGCCTCCGAGTTGCGGTCGGCAATGGTGACCTCACTGCGATCAGGTTTGCGGTCGACCACGAACTCACGCGTCTCGTACGCAGGCAGCGTGATCGCGTCCGCGATGTCCGCCAGTTCGATCGCGAACGCGAGCTCGTCGCTCAGGTCGAGGTGTCGCATGCAGCTCGTATGGTGGCCGCGATGCCGTCGGCATCGAGGCCGAACTGGGCCAGGATGTGGTCGGGCTTGGCCGCCTGCGGGATGAACTTGGTCGGAACGCCCAGCACCTGCACGTCGACGGCCGGGGCCATCTCGTGCAGCCGATCAGCGATCGTCATGCCGATACCGCCTTCGCGGATGCCGTCCTCGGCCGTCACGACGTGCTGGTGGCGGGCTGCGTCGGCCAGCATCGCCGGGTCCAGTGGCACGCAGCTGCGCACGTCCCACACCGTTGTGTCGATACCGCGAGCGGAGAGCGACTCGGCCGCTTTTTCGGCAGCTGCGACGAGCTTGCCGATCGCGAGCACGCACACCGTGCCGTCGCCGGTGCGCACCTTGCGGCCGAGTTGGCCGACCCCGACCTCGTGCTCGCCGACCTGGCGGGCATCGCCGCGCGGGTAGCGGATGACGACCGGTCCCTCGTCGGCCAGCGCCATTGCATCGTGCAGCATGACCTGCAGTTCTTGTGCGCTGGATGGCGCCAACACCCGCATGCCCGGCACCTTGGACATCAACGCCATGTCGTACACGCCGTGGTGGCTGGCACCGTCGGGCCCGGTGATGCCGGCCCGGTCCAGGCAGAAGACCACCGGGAGGCGGTGCAGCGCAACGTCGTAGACGACCTGGTCCCATGCCCGGGACAGGAACGTGGAGTAGAGCGCGACGATGGGCCGCAATCCGCCCATCGCCATGCCGGCTGCGCCGGTGACGGCGTGTTGCTCGGCGATGCCGACGTCGAAGAAGCGATCCGGGAAGCGGGTCTCGAACGGGATCAACCCGGTGGGGCCGGCCATCGCGGCCGTGATCGCGACGAGGCGCGAGTCGGCTTCGGCCTCTTTGATGATCGCCTCGGCGAACGCCTGCGTGTACCCGGTCGGCAACGCCTTCGGCGGCCCGACGGCCGGGTCGAAGATCGGCGCGTCGTGGAGATGCTTCTCGTCGTCGTCCTCGGCCGGCGGGTAGCCGCGGCCCTTTTGGGTGACGACATGGACGCAGATCGGACCTTCTGACGACAGTTCGATGGCGTTGCGGAACGCATGTTCCAGCTCCTCGACGTCGTGGCCGTCCACCGGCCCGACATAGCGAACGCCGAGCGCCTCGAAGAACGACGGCGGCTGCAGGAACTCGCGCACAGCAGCCTTGAACGCCTCCATGCCCTTCTCGGCCTGCGGTCCGACGAGTGGGATGTCGCGCAGGAAGCGCTCGATCTTGCGCTGGCGGCGCACGTACGTCGGGTTGAGACGGATGTTGGTCAGCCCGTGGCTGAGCCTGCCGGTGATCCGCTCGGTGAAGCGGGCGGGCTCCGTCGATTCGACGTGCTCGGGGGGCGGTACCACGGGCAGCACCGTCGGGGGCAACACCGACGGTGGCGAAGCGGTGAGGTTGGAGATCGTCGGCGCGTAGCTGCGGCCGTTGTCGTTGAGCACCACGATGACGCGCTGCTTGCTGTGGCCGAGGTTGTTCAGCGCCTCGTAGGCCATGCCCCCGGTCATCGAGCCGTCGCCGATGACCGCGACGATGTGGCGGCGGTCGGCGTCGGTGCCGGCGTCGCGGGCCACGGCCAGGCCGTAGGCGTAGGACAGGATCGTGCTGGCGTGACTGTTCTCGACGAAGTCGTGCTTGCTCTCCTCGCGGTTCGGGTAGCCGGACAGGCCGTTGGCCTGACGCAACTGCTCGAACCCGGACCGCCGGCCGGTGACGATCTTGTGGACGTAGGCCTGGTGGCCGGTGTCCCACAGGATCGCGTCCTTGGGCGACTCGAACACCCGGTGCAACGCCAGCGTCAGTTCGACCGCGCCGAGGTTGGAGCCCAGGTGACCTCCGGTGTCGGCGACAGCCCGGACCACGAAGTCGCGGATCTCGCCGGCCAGGTCGGCCAGTTCGGGGAAGGAGAGGGCACGGAGATCGGCGGGCTCGCGGATCGACTCAAGTGCCATAGCGGTGATGACGATACCTGTCACCAGGACGCTCCTGGGTCACGAGCGCGTGTTTGTCGAGAACGGTCACGGAGAGTGAAATGTCTGCGGGAACCCACGATGGGTAGGGATAGCCTCGTGTCCATCCCCGCGCTCGATCATGCCCCCATGGACGCGGCCGAGCAGACCCCTGAACGGGGTGTTGTCGCCACGCGTCGCTCCAGGTTGTTCTGGCGCGTGCTGGCCCTCGTCGGCACCCTCGCCATCTACTCCGTGTACCGCACGTTCCGGGTGGGTGCCGGTCGCGATGCGTTCGAGCGCGGCGTGCCGGTCGAACCCTTCCGCCACGCACTGACCGTGATGAAGGTCGAGCACGCCTTGTGGTTGGACATCGAGCAGGGCCTGCAGAACATCTTCGTGCAGCACGGCCTCGTCATCCGGCTCGCCAACGCCTACTACTCGTGGGGTCATCAGGCGATGACGCTCGCCGTGGTCGCTGCAGTGCTCCTCAAGGCCCCGTGGCGCGACGCCAAGCGCTGGGTCGGAGGCCTGCTGCTGCAACTGCCCATCGGTCTCGCCCTGTTCCGTCTCTACCCGCTCATGCCGCCCCGCCTGCTCGACGCCGGCGCGCCCTGGGGTGGTCGCATCCTGCAGATCCACCGTGGTCTGCGCCCGACGGGCATCGTCGACACGCTGGCCACCGTGCAGGGGCCGTGGACACCCGACCCCGTCCAGTTGACCGCGTTCACGAACCAGTACGCGGCTATGCCCAGCCTGCACTGCGCGTTCTCGCTGTGGGTCGGCATCGTCTGGTGGCAGTGGGCCAAAGGCCACAGGTGGCGCATGGTCGGCCCGATCCACTCGGCGTTCATGTTCTTCTGCGTCGTCGTCACGGGTAACCACTTCGTGCTCGACGCCGTCGTCGGTTGGTTCATCGCCATCGGCTGTCTGTGGTTCACCGGCCGCCTTGTAGGTCATCGCCGCCATCGCCGGTTGTTCGCCTACGGCTCCGGCGAGCCGTCCGACGACGACCTCGTCGAACTCCCCGACGCGCCGCACCGGACCAGCAACCTGATCCCGTCGATCGCCGCCGACTCGCAGTAGTTCTCGGCCACGAATTCGGCCACCGGGCTCGTCGCCAGCGGATAGCGATCGCCGCCGCGCACCGACGCGATCGCGGCATCGACCACCATCACCGGCGGGTGAGCGCGCAGGTCCTCCAGCAGGTGCTCGGCCGCCCCTGGCTGTGACAGCAGGTATGGCGCGACGCCGGGCCGCTTCGGGGTCACACCGGTGATGAAGCCGATGTGCGGGTAGCGCGTCGCCGGGTCGCGGCCGCTGAGCCAGTAGATCTCCGGTGCCTGACCCCAAACGAAGATGCGGTCGCCCGGTTTGGTGTCGGCGCGGATCGCAGCGACGACGCTGGCGACGTTCGGGATGTCGTGGAACGTGGCCGGGGTCAGCACGGTGAAGAAGCTGAACCCGACCGCGCACGCGAATGCGACTACCACGAACCGTCCGACCAACGTGCGCAGCCCGCGACGGATGTTGTCGCGCCCACCCAGCGCAGCTGCGGCCAGGAGCACCAGCACCGGCAGCAGCTGGTTGAAGTAGTGCAGGATGAATCGCAGCCCGATCACGGTGGCGAGCACACTGCCGCCGAGCCAGGCCACGATGTCGGCCGGGATGCGCTGTCGCCGCCATGCCCACACGGTGAGCACGAGCATGCCCATCGTCAGCCCGACGATGGTGCCGATCTGCTCCAGCGCGACGATGGCCACGGTCGACACCTCGGTGCCGTTGAGGTAGTTGTCGCCACTCCCCGAGTACCACTTCACGGCGTTGCTCAGCCCGAACGGTGCCAGGCCGGCCACCACCGCGGCAACTGTCGCTGCCCCGGCGACCACGACTCGTCGGCCGCGGATCGGCCACCGCTTCGACGACATGCAGCACTGCGCCACCAGTGGCACCGCGCCGAGCAGGAACGGCTGTTTGAACAACCCAGCCAGGCCGAGCAGTGCGCCGGCCAGCACGAACCGCCGTCGGGCACCGAGCACGAACGCGCCGACCGCTGGCAGCGTGCCGAGCAGCTCGAAGCCGACGGCCCGTGAATCTTCGGCGGGCAGCACCGAGAACGCGATCACGCCGACCACCGCGACCGCGAGTGGGCTGACGGCCGGCCACCGGCGGCGCGCCTCGAGCGCCAGCACCCAGCACGCCGTGACGGTCGCAGCGAGCACCAGCCAGCGCGCCGCGGTCAGCGTCCAGTCGCCGAAGATCGGCTCGAGCACGCGGTAGAACATGAACGCGCCGGGCGGCTTGCGATCGACGGCGGAGGTGTACAGCTTGGCGCCGTGGCGGATCATCCGGGCCACGGTCGCGATCGTGGCCTCGTCACTGTTCAGTGCGGCCTTGCGCACCAGCGCGGGGAGGTGCAGCGCGATTGCGATTCCTGCGGTCAGAGCAACTGCACGAGCCTCGATGGCGGCCGGCCGCGCGAGCGCCTCGCTGTCAGCTGCTGACGAGGACATCGGTGTCCGCCTCGGCGACAGGTGCGTCGGCGTCGCGTCGCTCGCGCAGGTACTCGACGCCGCGCGCGATGCCGTAACCGGTCAACAGGATCGCCACCCCGCCGAGCGCGTCGATGATGAAGTGGTTCGCCGTGGCGACGATGACGAGCAGCGTGCACATCGGGTACAGGATCCCCAACCATCGCACCCAGGCCCGGCGGGCGAACGTCCACAGCACCACCGTGCACCACAGGCTCCAACCGATGTGCAGACTCGGCATGGCCGCGTACTGGTTCGACACACTGTCCAACTTCTTGGAGTCGAACGACCACAGCCCGCCGACCTCGCGCAGGGTGTCGACGAAGCCGTAGTCCGGTTCGTCACGGGCCTCGGCGATCTCGCCGCCGCCGTAGCGGTATGTGGCCGGATCGGCGTTGAACAAGCGCGGCGGCATCAGCGGGAACAGCGCGAAGCCGAGGAGGGCCAGCACCGTGGTTGCCATCAGAGTCGTGCGCCAGCGGCCGAAGCGCGAGCGATGGCGCACGAACAGCCAGATCAACACGCCGAGCGTGACGATGAAGTGGGCCGTGCCGTAGAAGACGTTGAACCAGGTGACGATCCACGAGGCGTGGAGGTTGCCGGCCGCGTCCACGGTCACGAACCAGCGTTGGATGGTCTGCTCGTGGAACAACCCGAGCGCCCGCTCGACATCGATGACCCGCACCGCGTTGTTGAACGAGTGCATCGGCGAGTCGCCGATCCCCAACTTCGCCGACCCGAACTGGTTGCGGACGAAGCCGTACACCATGTACACGACACCGATCACCAGGATCTCGCGCAGCCAGGGCAACGAAGCCCTCAGCTTCGTCGGTCGGTTCTCCGCTGCCACAGACACGATCAGCCACTCTACGACGTCCACCTGCGCCCGGCCGGCCGCGCAATGGCGACGGACGTGCCGGCCAGCACGCTGCGACAGGTCTGTCGGACGGCTACTGGAGGCAGGGCGAGCCGGGCGCCGGGATGACGAGAGCACCGGCGGCGATGTCGTGCAACGGACTCTGCTCGCGCAACAAGCCGGCAGCGACAACGTCGGCCTCGACGGCCTCAGTGCCGCCGTTCAACGTCAGATAGGACTCGACTGCGAGCTGCACGGCTTGTTGGTCGGCCACGCAGGCCGCGTTGTCGGCGCCCGCGAACGCAGCGACGGTCGAGGCCGGGGCGACCAGGGTCGTGACGGTGTTGTGGTCGGCTGGCGGGGCCGGCACGGCCGTCGCCGCAGCTGGTGGCGTCGAGGCGGTGGGCAGGAGCGACGCTTGCTCGGACGCGCAGGCGGTCGTGCCGATGCCGAGTGCGGCGACGAACAGGATGGTCATGCGCGAGCTCATGACCAGTTATCGGTTCAGATGGTCTTGTCCATGAATCGTTCGATCTCGACGATGACGCGGGTGACCTTGCCCGCAGCCACGAGGCCACGGTTGTCGTCGACGGAGACGGAGAACGTCAACCGTCGGCCCTCGATGTGCTTCAGCACGGCTTCGGCGGACACTTCGTGGCCGACGGCGGTGGGCTGCAGGTGGTCGACCTGGACCCGCATGCCAACCGTGGTCAGACCTGCCGGCAGGCGATCGGCGACGGCAGCGATGGCCGCCCGCTCGCATAACGCGATGACGCACGGTGTGGCGAGCACGGGCACGGAGCCGGAGCGATGGGCGATCGCAGTGTCCTCATCGGCGACGACGAGGCTCGCCTCGCCACGCATGCCGACCTCGACCGCAAAACCCATAGGGAGACGAGGCTAACCACGGCCGCCCTCATTTGCGGGAGTCTCCCGTCGGACGAGTCACCGTAGGCTGGCCGCCGTGATCGAACAGGACGTGTTGGAGCGGGTGTTGGCAACGGCGCTGCGGACCGGTGGCGAGTTCGCCGAGGTCTACGCCGAGGACAAGTCGTCGACGTCTGCGGGCCTCGACGACGGTCGGGTCGAACAGGTGACCAGTGGCCGCGATCGCGGTGCCGGCATTCGTGTCGTGCGCGGCGAGACCACGGGCTTCGCCTACACCGCAGACCTGTCCGAGGCCGGGTTGCGTGCCGCAGCCCAAGCTGCCGGCTCCGCAGCAGCGCAGGGTGGGGGCGGGACGCGCACGGTCGAACTCGCCCGTTCCGCGCCTCACCCGGTCAACACCGTCGAGATCTTTCCCGACACCGTCGGCAAAGCGGCCAAGGTCGCGCTGCTCCAGCGCATCGACGAGGCGGCGCGCTCCACGGGCGCGTCGATCGCGCAGGTGTCCGCCGGCTATGGCGACAGCCGCAAGCGCATCGTCGTCGCCAACAGCGACGGCCTCCTGGCCGAGGACGAGCAGGTTCGCCACTTGTTGCGCATCAGCGTCGTCGCCAACGGCGACGCCGGGATGCAGACCGGCTTCGAATCACTCGGCGCGACGATCGGGTTCGAGGTCTTCGACCAGCAAGACGTCGACGAACTGGCCCGTACCGCCGCCCGCCAGGCGATCACCAAGTTGCGCGCTCGCCCCGCACCGAGCGGCTCGATGCCCGTCGTCATCAAGCGCGGCAGCGGCGGTGTGTTGTTCCACGAGGCGTGCGGCCACGGCCTCGAAGCCGACCTCGTCGGCAAGGGCGCCAGCGTCTACCGCGGCAAGGTCGGCGAACAGGTCGCCTCGCCGCTCGTCACGCTCGTCGACGACGGCACGATGTCGGGCGAGTGGGGCGCAATCGGCATCGACGACGAAGGCCACCCGAGCCAGTACAACGTGCTGATCAAAGACGGCGTGCTGACCGACTACATGTGGGATCACCTCCGCGCCCGCAAGGAGGGTCATGCGCACACCGGCAACGGTCGCCGGCAGAGCTACATGCACCTGCCGATGGTGCGCATGACCAACACCTACGTGCTCGACGGCGACGAGGCACCGCAGGACATCATCCGTGACACGCCGAATGGCGTCTACATCGCCAAGCTCGGCGGCGGCAGCGTCAACACCGCGACCGGCGATTTCGTTTTCGGCATGACCGAGGCCTACCTGATCGAGAACGGCGAGATCACCGAGCCGTTGCGCGAAGGCAACCTGATCGGCAACGGTCCGCAGGTGTTGCGCGACATCGACGCGCTCGGCAACGACTTCGCGATGGGCAACCCGGGCACCTGCGGCAAGGACGGCCAGGGCGTACCGGTCGGCGACGGCCAACCGACATTGCGCGTCAAGGCGCTCAC
Organism: Actinomycetes bacterium; assembly: GCA_031410915.1. Lineage (GTDB taxonomy): Bacteria > Actinomycetota > Acidimicrobiia > Acidimicrobiales > Ilumatobacteraceae > WLMZ01. The sequence continues at coordinate 22,190 of JANNZY010000002.1, read as the reverse complement.
CATCGGTGGCACGGCAGCATGAGTGCGGGTGCCCCGGAATTGCAGGCCATCGCGGATCGCGTCATCGCTCAGGCCAACCCGGGTGAGCAGATCGAGGCGTACGTGTCGCGGGGGCAAGAGACGGACATCCGCGTCTACGAGGGCGAGGTCGAGCACTTCGTCAGCGCGCAGAGCGAAGGCATCGGCATCCGTGTCATCCGCGACGGCCGCACCGGCTTCGCCTACGCGGGCACGCTCGACGACGACGCGATCGCGTCCGTGCTGGCCGAGGCGCGGGACAACGTCGTCTTCGGCACACCCGACGAATGGGCCGGCCTGGCCGAGCCCGACGGCGTCGACGTCGTGGCCCAGCAGTTGTGGAGCGACGAGCTCGCCGTGTACCAGACGGACGGCAAGATCGCTCTGGCCAAAGAGCTCGAGCGGCTGACCCTCGCGACGGACTCGCGAGTGCGCGTCGATGACGCGAACTACAGCGATGCGTTCGGCGAGGCTGCGGTCGCCTCCACCAGCGGCATCCGTGTCAGCGGTCGCGAGAACGGTTGCTACTGCTCGGTCAGCACGTTGGCCGACGACGGCGACGAGACCCAGACAGGCTTCGGCTTCGCCGTCGGTCGCTCACCGGTCGAGTTCGATCTCGCCAAGGCGGCACGCGAGGCAGCGGACCGGGCGACGCGCCTGCTCGGGGCGACGAAGCCGTCCTCCAAGCGCGTCACCGTCGTGCTCGACCCGTACGTGACCGCGCAGTTCCTCGGCGTGCTCAGCAGCGCGCTCAACGGCGAGAACGTCACCAAGGGACGCAGTCTGTTCGCCAATCGTCTGGGCGAGCCCGTGGCGTCGCCGCTGTTCACGCTCGTCGACGACCCGACCAATGCAAAGGCCTACACCGCCACCGACATCGATGGCGAGGGTCTGGCCGCGCGCCGCAACGAGCTGATCCGCGATGGCGTGTTGCATGCGTTCGTCCATTCCTCCTACAGCGCTCGTCGGGCCGGCACGGCCAGCACCGGTAACGCCGTGCGCGGCGGCTTCAAGGGCACCCCCGGCGTCGGCTGCCTGGCGATGCAATTGCAGCCCGGCACCCGATCACAAGCCGATCTCGTGGCCGATGTCGACGACGGCGTGCTCATCCAGAGCGTGCAGGGCTTGCACAGCGGTGTCAACCCGATCAGCGGCGACTTCTCCACCGGCGCGTCCGGTCTCTTGATCACCAACGGCCAGCTCGGCGGCCCGGTGCGCGAGTTCACGATCGCGTCCACACTGCAGCGGATGCTGCACGACATCGTCGAGATCGGCGGCGACGTCGACTGGTTGCCGATGCGCGCCGCGGGTGTCACCCTCGTCATCCGCGACGTCACCATGAGCGGTGCGTAGTGCCCGCACCGCTCGTGCCGATCATCGACCTCGGGCAGTCTCGCTCGGTCGTCGCTGCGCAGATCGGCGCCGCATGCGAGCAGATCGGGTTCTTTCAGATCGTCGGTCACGGCGTTGCGGCACAGGTGATCGACGGCGTGTGGTCGGCGACCCGGGCGTTCTTCGACGCACCCTCGGCGGTGCGGGCTGCGGTCGCGATGCCGAGCCCCGGCTATCCCTACGGCTACGCCGGTTTCGAGGCCGAGAAGCTGGCTTCGTCACTCGGTGACGACACGCCCCCCGACCGCAAGCAGACGTTCTCGGTCGGTCCGATCCACGCATCGGCCCATGAGCTGACCGATCCCGAACAACGGTGGATCCGCTCACCGAATCGGCGGCCTGTCGCACCGGCAGGGTTCCGAGCCGCGCTGGAGACGTACTACGACGCGCTCGGCGAGTTGTCGGCGCAACTGCTGTCGCACATGGCTGACGCGCTCGGCCTGCCCGGCGACTACTTCCAGCCGATCGCCGACCGGGGACTGGGTGGCGATCGACGCCGAGCCCGACGGCTTCGTGGTCAACCTCGGCGACACGCTGGCACAGTGGACCAACGACCGCTGGCGCTCGACCATGCACCGAGTCGTCGAGATGCCCGGTGCGCCTCGACGCACGTCGGATGCGTTCTTCCACAACGCCAACTGGGACGCGGTCATCGAGTGCCTGCCCGGCCTCGGCCCCGCCAAGCACCTCCCCGTCCGCGCCGGCCGCCACCTGATGCACAAGTTCCAACGCACCGTTGTGCCCACCTGAGCAGCCCCGGCACGCCCTCCCCACGCGTGCGCTGGATGCGTCACCCGCCACACGTCAGGCCCACGCGTCTGCGGATCGCAGTGCCGGATGCGCGTCTGAGCGACGCGCGGCAGCGTCGTGCGATCGATGGGTGCCGCCAGACCGATGCGCACGCCCTCCACACGTGTGCGTGCATTGCGGAACCGGTCGCCCGTCCGGCCCGCGCGTGTGTGGATGGTTGCGTCGGCCGCACGCCTGGCCCGTGCGCGGCCGGGCTGTGCGGCGGATGGGTGTCGCGAGGTCCGCCGCCGCAGTCCGGATGTCGCCGCTGCCAGCGGCACGATCCGACACACCAGGTTGCAACCGCGATGTGGAGCCGGATGTTGCCGCTGGCAGCGGGGAGATCCGGCTCGGTACCGATCGCAGGACAGCGCGACTCGTTGATGGCCACATCGTCGGCTCGCGATGGGAGCTCGAAATGGGTGCCGGGTGGGGTTCGGTGAGTCGCCCGGCAGCGACCTGATTCAGCGCATTGCTTCGGCCAGCGGCCGGCAGTGGATTCCGAGGGCGGCAGCACGCGAGCAATCGAGCACGATGCGCGCCGGCCGATCCATGGCCACGTCGGCGACTCGTGCAGTGCGCAACAGTGCCGGGTTGGCGCCGAGCGTGACGGCCACGGCGCGAGCCAGGTCGGCGCGGCTGACCACTTCCGGACCGGCGATGTGCAACGGGCCGGTCACCGTTGGCATCGACGCCAGGCGACCGATGGCTGCGGCCACGTCGGCGGCGTGTGCCGGGCAGCGGTACTCGTCGATGAAGAACGACATCGTGCTGCGTCCGTCGAGCGCGCGCTGCACGTCCAGCTGCAGTGGCGCGAGGAAGTCTGTCGCGAACATCAGCGACGGCCGCACGATCAGCGCCGTGGGGCAGGCCGCAGCCACCGCAACCTCGGCGTCGGCCTTCATCCGGCCGTATTCGGTGATCGGGAACGGCAGGTCCGACTCGACGTACGGTGCCTGCCGACCGGCGAACACGACATCGGTCGACACGTGGATCAAGCGCGCACCGGCACGGGACGCGGCCTCGGCCACGTGACGGCTGCCGTCGACGATGGAGCGCCGATCGCCTTTGCGATACGCGAGGTGTACCACGACATTCGGCCTCCAGTCGGTGATCATGTCCAGAACTCGGTCGTGCTGGCGAACGTCCAACGAGTGCGATCCCGGCGCGACCAACTCCCACTGCTCGATCGCCGGGCTGCGCTGCAGATGCCGGCCGAGCAAGCCCGAGCCACCGGTCACCAGCATGATCCGAGTGCGTCGTCGCCAGGCCATCGCTGGATCATGGCATGCGTCGGATACCGTGATCCCTCGTGCCGGCTCCCTCCGCCGACGCCGTCGAGCGTCATCCTCACCTCGGCGCTGCCGTGCCGGCCGGATGGGTGCGGGTGGACATGCACAGCCACACGATGTGGAGCGGTGACTCCACCACCACGCCGGCCGAGATCCACGATGCCGTGGTCGCGGCAGGCATCGACGTGTTGTGCATCACCGACCACAACGCGATCAAGGGCGCGGTCGAGCTCGCTGCGCACCTGCCATGCCGGGTCGTCGTCGGCGAGGAGCTGAAGACCCACGCCGGAGAGATCATCGGGCTGTTCCTGACCGAGCGGGTGCCGATCGGCGTGCAGCCCGGCGAAGCCGCACGCCTGATCCGCGAGCAGGGTGGCCTCGTGTACATCCCGCACCCGTTCGACCCGATGCGCCGCAACTTGGCCGAAGACGCCATGCTCGCACTGGTCGCCGACGGGATGATCGACGCGATCGAGACCCTGAACGCGAAGACATCGCTGCGTTCGCTGAACGAACGCGCGGCGCGGTTCGCGGCCGATCACGATCTTGCCGCCGGTGCCGGAAGCGACGCGCACGTACCGCTCGCGATCGGCGCGGCATACGTCGAGATGCCCGACTTCGACGGACCGGCCGACTTCCTCGCCAAGCTCCGCCACGGACACCCGGTCGGGCACCACTGGGACCACGCTCGTCCGTGGACACCGCGTGTGGTGCCGGGAACCTCGATCCACTAGACATCTGCAGTGCCGATCCTTCACGCCATCGTTCTCGGTCTCGTGCAGGGCCTGTCCGAGTTCCTGCCGATCTCCTCCAGCGGCCACCTGCTGCTCGTGCCGTGGTTGTTCGACTGGCACGACTTCGACAACAACTCCGTCGAAAAGGCATTCGACGTCGCGCTGCACGTCGGCACGATCATCGCTGCGGTCGGGTACTTCCGCAAGGACATCGTCGTCTACGTCCGCGAGGGCACGCGCCTCGTGGTCAAGCGCGAGAAGCCGGCGACCACCGAGGGCAAGCTCGCCTGGCTGCTGGTGCTGTCGTCCGTGCCCGCAGCCGCGGTCGGCGCACTGTTCGAGAGCTCGATCGACGACAAGCTCGGCACCCCGACGCTGATCGCGATCAGCCTGATCGTGTTCGGCGTGATCCTGTACGTGGCCGACCGAGCCCTCGGCCGGCGTACCATCGCCGACTACACCCAACGCGACGCGATCGGCATCGGCGCGGCGCAGATCCTGGCGCTCAACCCGGGCACCTCGCGGTCAGGCATCACCATCACCGCCGGCCGGTTCCTGGGCTTCGAACGCGATGCCGCGGTGCGGATCAGCTTCTTGATGAGCCTGCCGGTGACCGTCGGAGCAGTGATCTTCAAGCTGGCCAAGCTGTTCAAGGACGGCATCCCCCACGGACTCGGCGTACCGATGCTCGTCGGCATCGTCACGTCCGGGCTGAGTGGCTGGCTCGCGGTGTGGGGCACGCTCAAGCTGGTGCGCACACGCAGCTTCACACCGTTCGTGCTCTACCGAATCGCGCTCGGCATCGTGGTGCTGGTCATCGTGGCGGCGGGCTGGCGCTGAGCGCGACGGCAACCGAACCCCGCGTCACTGCGTCGGCCACCACAGCTGCATCGTCCAACGGCACTGCAACGAGCGGGCCATCGGGATCGACACCCACCACCAGCGCATCAGGCGCGATCAGCTGTCCGTCAGCCAGAATCGCCACGGAGTCGCCGACCGAGAACGCCGCGGTCGTCGTGTTCACATGCACGGCCAGCCAGCCCTCGGGCACGAGCGCGGCCGGTCCGCTGCCTCGTGCCAGGTCGGCGGCGACCAGGACCTCGCCGGCGCTGATCCGCTGCAGCGCAACAGCATCGGGGGGCAGGTCGACCACCGCTGTCGCGGGCACCATCGCTTCCGGGTAGTCGCGGCGGACGGTCGCGGCGACGACGGACTCGCCCGGCGCGATGTCGCGCCCGGCGACCGTGATCGTGATCGTCGAGCCCCACGAGGCCCGTTCGCGCTCGATGCGCATCGATGCCCGGACCACGGCGCTCACCACCCCGGCGGTCAGTGCGGCGACGACGAGCCAGTAGATCCATGGCCGGCGGGCGAGCAGCAACCGCACGCGCGACGGCCAATGACCGAACGAGAACAACGACATCGGCGACCTCCAGGGCGCGGTGACGAACCGGCGGGGGAAGCGGCGAGGTGAGGGTAGCGGCGCCGGAGGTCAGCTCGACGACGAGCTGGAGCTGCTCGACGGCGTCGACGAGCCCGAGCCAGAACCCGAGCCCGACGAACCCGAGCTCGACGAACCCGAACTCGCTGGTGACGACGAGGACGACGACGAGGACGACGACGAGGTCGATGAGCCGTTGCTCGACGAGCTGCCTGAATCACCCGACGACGAGCCGGACGAGCCCGATGCGGTCGACGCGCCGGATTCGCCCGACGAACTGGTCGACGACTTGCCGCCGCGACTGTCAGTCTTGTAGAAGCCGCCGCCCTTGAACGTGACACCGACTGGCAGGAACACCTTCTTGACCGGCTTGCTGTGGCCGGACGTGGGATGCACCGCTTCGGTCAACGCGTCGTCGCTGAAGGCCTGCTGGATCTCGATGGTCTCGCCTGTGTCGAGGAACTTGTAGACATAGGTGGGCATTGTGGTTTCTCCGCAGGGTCAGCAGTCGATCGCCAGGAGTGCCAAGCGTACCGGGTGTTTGTAGCCTGGCCCCATGCCTGTCCGGACTGCCGTCATCCCAGCTGCTGGCCTCGGAACCCGGTTCCTGCCGGCCACCAAGGCCGTCCCGAAGGAACTGCTGCCGATCATCGACGTCCCGGCACTGCAGCTCATCCTCGACGAAGCGCAGGGCGCAGGCATCGACCACGTCGTCATCGTCAACAGCCACACCAAGCCGTCGCTGGAGGCCTACTTCGCCGACGCCCCGGCCGTGCTCGCCAAGCTGGAGGAGAGCGGTCGCCACGAACTCGCCGCCCGGATGCGGGCAATCGGCAACGACCTCCGGATCAGCTTCGCCTACCAGGACAAGGCGCTGGGCCTCGGTCACGCCGTGGGATGCGCCCGCGACGTCGTCGGCGATCAGCCCTTCGCCGTGCTGTTGCCGGACGAGATCATGGGCTCGAGCGACCTGCTCGCGGCGATGTGCGATGTGTGTGTCGACACCGGCGGCAGCGTCGTCGGGCTCAAGCGCGTGCCCCGTGACGAGGTCGGCGCATACGGCGTCATCAACCCGACCGGGCCGATCAGCGCAGACGGCGTCGTCGGCATCAGTGACATGGTCGAGAAGCCGAAAGCGGCCGATGCGCCGAGCGACCTCATCATCATCGGCCGCTATGTGCTCACCCCCGACGTGTTCGAGGCGATCGCCGAACTGAAACCTGGTGCAGTCGGTGAACTGCAGCTCACCGACGCGCTCCGCGTCCAAGCCGCAGCCGGTCCCTTCCACGGAGTGCTGCGCGACGTGAAGCGCTACGACACGGGTAACCCGGTCGGCTGGATGTCCGCGCTGGTCGAACTCGCCCTCGAGCACCCCCGCTATGGCACCGAGTTCCGCGGCGAGCTGGACCGCATCCTCGGCAACTGAGCCGACCGCCGCGCCCGACGCGCGTCAGTCGCGGCGCGTGAACAGCGAGGGGTAATCGACCACGAGTCCGAACTCGTCGACCTCGATCTCCTCGGCGAAGCCGGTGTCGAACTGCTCGAAGCGCCAATGGTGCGAGGAGAGTCGTGTGTAGCGCTGCCGGTCGGGGCGCACGTCCAGCGTCTCCACGTCGATGTAGGCCACGATCAGCTCGGCCGAGTCTCCGACGCGCAGCGGCAGGCGGCGGATCGGCAGCGTGTTCGTGAAGGGCGTGCAGGCCAGGTCGATGTCGATGCAGCCGTCGAGATCGGGCCGGTGGGCGCCGTTCATCTCACCCCAGCGACCACTGCCGTCGGTGCCCAGCCACAGGTCCGGTTCGTCCATGTCGCGAAACAGCAGGAACTGCCGTGCCTGCCACATCGGCGAGATGCGTACCACGTATTGGACGGCCTCTCGCCCGACGACGCCCGACGCGGTCCAGGCCTCGTTGTCCCACGTGATCGACAACTCCTCGACCACGGAGTGGTCGTCGGCCGGCGACCAGCGCACGACATGCCCATCGGCGGGCAACGCGCGGTACGGCTCGGGCCGGTGCTCACCATCCGTCATCGCAATCCAGTCTGTCGGGATCGAGGCGGTACCGTGCACGGGATGGACGCACCCGCCATGGACACGCCGCTGGACCGTCTGCGTGTCTCGATCCACGAGGCGCGCCAGATCGTGTTGGACACCTGCGCCGTGCTGGGCCCGACGTCGGTGTCGATCGACGCGGCGACCGGACTCGTGCTGGCCGAGGCGGTCGTGGCGGTCGAGGACGTGCCCCCTTTCGCGAACAGCGCGATGGATGGTTACGCGGTGCGCGCCGCGGACACGGTCACGGTGCCCGCCGAGCTGGCGGTGGTCGACGAAGTCGCGGCCGGACGGGCGTCTGACCGTGTGCTCGCCGCCGGTGAAGCGATCCGCATCATGACGGGCGCACCCGTGCCCGCCGGCGCGGACGCGATCGTGATGGTCGAAGAGACCCAGCGTCTCGATGACGGCGACCGCGTGCGGGTTCTGCGTTCGGTGGTCGCCGGACAGGCCGTGCGCGGCGTCGGCGATGACATCGCTTCCGGCACGGCGCTGTACGACGCGGGGACGGTCATCCGGCCGGCCATCGCCGGGGTGTTGGCGAGTGTCAACGCCCGGTCCGTCCTGGTCCATCCGCGGGTCCGCGTCGCCGTGTTGTCGACGGGCGACGAGCTGATCGACGACGGCAGCCCGCTCGCTGCCGGGCAGATCCGCGAGAGCAACAAGACGATGCTGCTCGGCCTGGTGGCCGAGACCGGCGCGATCGCCGTCGATTACGGCGTGGTCCGCGACGACGAGTCCGCGCTCGAGGTGGTGCTGCACGACGCTGCCGACGCGTGCGACATCATCGTCACGAGCGGTGGCGTCAGCATGGGCGACTACGACGTCGTCAAGGCCGTGTTGTCGCGCATCGCGGCGATGCAGTGGATGGAGATCGCGATCAAGCCGGCCAAGCCCTTCGCGTTCGGCCAACTGGTCAATGGCAGCGGCCGCTCGGTGCCTGTCGTCGGCTTGCCCGGCAATCCGGTGTCGTCGTTGGTCAGCTTCGAACTGCTCGCCCGTCCGGCGCTGCGCAAGATGATGGGCCACCGCGAGCCCCTGCTGCGGCCGGCCATCCGGGCCATCACCGATGCTCCGCTGAAGCGGTCTCGCGACGGCAAGATCCACTACGTGCGCGTCCACGGAGCGTTCGGCGAGGACGGCCGCTACCACGTCACCGCGCTCGGTCCGCAGGGCAGCCACCAACTGTCCGCGTCGGCCGTCGCGAATGCCATCGCCGAGGTGCCCGACGGCGACGGCGTCTCCGCTGGGGGCGATGTCACCGTGTTCGTCGTAGGCTGAGCCGATGGATCTCGTTGATCCCTTTGGACGCACCATTCGCGACCTGCGCATCTCGGTGACGGATCGCTGCAACTTCCGTTGCACCTACTGCATGCCGGAAGAGGGCATGCAGTGGCTGGATCGCGGCGGCATCATGTCGTTCGAGGAGATCGAGCGCCTGGCCGGCATCTTTGTGCAGCGCTTCGATGTCGACGGCATCCGTCTCACCGGTGGTGAGCCGACGGTACGTGCCCACCTACCCAAGCTCGTGGCCAAGCTGGACGCGCTGCGGCTGCCCAGCGGCCAGCGACCCGAGCTGTCGATCACCACGAACGGGGCCACGTTCCGCCTCCTCGCCGACGAGCTCCGGGCTGCCGGCCTCGATCGCGTCAACGTCAGCCTGGACACGCTGCAGCGCGAGCGCTTCCAGCAGATGACCCGCCGCGACGAGCTGGTTCGCGTGCTGGACGGCATCGAAGCCGCGAAGGAAGCGGGCTTCTCGCCGGTCAAGATCAACGCCGTCGTGCAGCGTGGCGTGAACGATGACGAGATCCTCGATCTCGCCCGCTACGGCCGCGAGCACGAGGTCGAGGTGCGCTTCATCGAGTTCATGCCGCTCGACGCGTCCGGCCACTGGATGAGCAACGACGTCGTCACCCAGGACGAGATCGTCGCCGCGATCGACGCGGTCTACCCGCTCGAACGGATGCCGGCTCGCGGCGCCGCCCCGGCCGACCGCTTCCGCTACCTCGACGGTGCCGGCATGATCGGTGTGATCCCGACGGTCTCCAAGCCGTTCTGCGGCGATTGCGATCGGGTGCGGCTCACCGCCGACGGCCAATTCCGCACCTGCCTGTTCGCGACCGACGAGTTCGACTTGCTGCGCTCGATGCGCGACGGTGCCACCGACGACGAGGTCGCTGCCCAGATCCAACGAGCGGTCGGCACGAAATGGGCCGGCCACCAGATCAACCAGGTCAACTTCACGCGCCCGGTGCGCACGATGAGCCAGATCGGCGGCTGACCCGTGCGCCGCCCGGTCCGGCGCAGCCTCGTGATCGCCGGCTTTCTCGCGGCGGGGGGTCTCGCCGTCGCGGCCGCCGCGCCGACCGCCGTCAACGGGCCGGCTGCGGCCACCAAGCAGGCCACGCGCAACGTCGGTGCAACCCTGGCCGGTTGCCCGATCTATCCCGCCGGCAACTCGTGGAACCAAGCCATCGATCGCCTTCCGATCCGCGCCGGCGTGCGCATCCCGGGTGGCTCGTTGCACCCCGACTTCGGCGAGTTCGCTGGCTACGGCATCCCGTACGTGGTCGTGCCCGCCGGACAAGCGCTCGTGCCGATCACGTACACCGACTACGGCGACGAGAGCGATCCCGGCCCGTTCCCGATCCCTCTCGACGCACCGGTCGAAGGTGGCGGGCAGAGCGGCGACCGCCATGTGATCGTGCTGCAGCAGGGCACGTGCCAGCTGTTCGAGCTGTTCGTCGGCCAGCGCAGCGGCAACGGTTGGTCGGCGGCGTCGGGGGCCAGGTTCGACCTGACCTCCGACGCGCTCCGCCCGCTCGGGTGGACCAGCGCCGACGCAGCCGGGCTGGCGATCCTGCCCGGCCTGGTGAAGTTCGAAGAGGTTGCCGCAGGCCGCATCAACCACGCGATCCGGGTCACGTTCGGCAACACCCGGCGCGGGTACATCCTGCCGGCCACGCACTTCGCGTCCGCCATCGACGACCCTGGCCTACCGGCGATGGGGCAGCGCTTCCGGATGCGGGCCGACTTCGACCTCAGTGGCCTCACCGGTCAGGCCCGAGTGATCGCCGAGGCGCTGAAGGTGTACGGGTTCATCGTCGCCGACAACGGCAGCAACTGGTTCTTCCAGGGTGCTCCGAGTCCGGGCTGGGACGACGACGACCTGAACCAGTTGAAGCGCATCCCCGGCTCGGCCTTCGAGGCCGTCGACACCGGTGCGATCCTCACCAATTCGTCGTAGCGGGTCGTCGTCACACGTCCTCGCGACGCATGATGCGCGGTGGATGCCTCGCGCGTTCACTAACCTGTCCTCCCAGATGTCGGATCTCTCCTTCACCCACCTCGACCCACTCGGTCGTGCTCGCATGGTCGACGTCACGCCGAAGGAGGCCACCCATCGCCGGGCCGTCGCCCGGTGCGTGGTCACGATGCGGCCCGAGACCACTGCCGCTGTCGCCAATCGCGAGGTCAAAAAAGGTGACGTGCTGGCGGTTGCCCGCATCGCCGGTATCCAGGCGGCCAAGCGCACGTCCGACATGATCCCGCTCTGTCACCCACTGCTGGTGGGTTCCGTGCACATCAACTTCGAGATCGGCGACGATCACATCGCGATCGAAGCTCAGGTCGACACGGTCGATCGCACCGGCGTGGAGATGGAGGCGCTGCACGCCTGCAGCGTCGCCGCGCTGACGATCTACGACATGTGCAAGTCCGCCGACAAGGGCATGGTCATCGGTGAGCTGGCCCTCTGGGAGAAAACTGGCGGCCGAGGCGGCACCTACCGGCGTGACACCGATGTTGATGGTACGGTTACGAATGTTGTAGAATCGTAATGATGTGACGGATCGATGAACCTCGCCCTGTGGTTCACCGAAGCGACACCAACAAAACACACCATGACCAACTCCACCTCATTCATAGGCGGCGAGCAGTGACCAAGATCGTTCTCCTCGCCGTTGCCGCCGCATGGGCCGCCGTCCTCCTACCGCCGCTGCTTCGCAGCCGGAGCGAGAACCGTCCCGGCAGTTCTGTCTCTGACTTCAATCGCCAGCTCTCCAGCCTGCAGCGTTCCGTCCCAACCCGTGGGATGGCACCGATGCGGTCGATGGCCCGCCCGCTGACCCAGTCGCAGTACAGCCCGTCGCCGTTCGGCCAGACCCCGCTTGTGCGCCCTGCTGCTGGCGGCCGTCCAGGCCAACTGCACCGTACGGCCTCGTTGCACGCCGTGCCCAACCGTGAGCACGCGTCGACACACTCGATGCAGCGTCGCATGCATGGCGAACCCGGTTCCACTCGTCTGCACGAGCCGTCCCAACACCGTCAGGCATTGGTCCATCGCCCGGTGTCCAGTCGGATGGAGATCAAGCGGCGTCGGGCCAACATCGTCTTCCTGCTGCTGATGGCCTCGTGCGGCACGCTGTTCCTGGCCGCAACCACCCACGCCAACTCGATGATGTACACCTTCGCGCTGTCATTCCTGGCGTTGTGCGGCTATTGCTACAAGCTCGTCCAGATCCGTCAGATCGAGCAACACAGCCAGAGCTCCTACTCGGACAACACCTGGTTCCGCGCCGCCTGATCGCGGCGGATTGGTCATCGTGATCAGCGGGTCGCGCCGCTAGGCTGTCGGCCGCATCACGCACGGGGCTGTAGCTCAGTTGGTAGAGCGCAACAATCGCACTGTTGAGGCCAGGGGTTCGATTCCCCTCAGCTCCACAAGAACCCGTCCGGCAGGTGGCTCATCGGCCGAGGATGAAGTAGTGGACCACGAAGCCGACGAAGCCGATCAGCACGGCAACGTACATTCGTCGGGTGCGGCGGTTGACGTCGGTGCGCACCGCACGCGACGCCAGTGGGGGCAGGTCGTTGATGACCTGCTCGGTGCGCGCGGCGCGTAGCGACAGCCCGCTGAAGAAGGCGACGAGACCCGCCACCATCACGAGTGCGTTCTCGAGCAACAGTCCGCCGAAGAGGCCGGCGGCGCCCAGTGCGAGCAGTGGGACGGCGACGCGGCGGATCACTCCGTCGCGCGCGAGAGCAGCGGTGTCGAACGCGTCCATGCCTGAGCATCGGTTCCAGCGGTCGTCTGCTTGAGCAACTCAAGACAACGACCGGGATTGCCGATACTCCGAGCGGACTTTCTGATGAACGGCGGACACTCGGTGAAGCGAGCGCGATTCCACTGCGGGTATGTGGTGGCGGGACTGGCGGCGTGTGCGCTCTACCTCGCGCTCGCGTCGTCGCACGCGGCGCAGGCACTGTTCGTCGTCGTTGCCGTCACGACTCCGCTGGTCGCAGCGTTGGCGCTGGTCCGGCAGCGCTCGCCGGAGTGCTTCGGCTGGTGGTTGCTGACAGCCGGTTTCGGCGTCGCCGCGATCGGCGAGGTGATCGACTTGTTCTGCGTCACGCTGGCCTGGAGCCCCGGTCTCGAGCCGGAGATCAATGTGATCTTCCTCGCTGCCTACATCATCGAGCTGTGGGGTCTGATGTCGGTCTTCCACGCTCGGTCCGAGTCGAGCCGCCAGCTCGGCTGGTTCGACGCTGTGGTGGTCGGCATCGGCGTGTTCACCATCGTGTGGAGCACCATGTACGAGGCGATCTTCGGCTCCGGCCACGCCTCGCCGCTCGATCTCTTGACCCGCTTCGGCGGTGCGGTGCTGGACGTTGCACTCGTCGTGACCGCCCTCCGCTTGGTCATCGGCCGTCGTGGCCGGCGCACCGGCGCGGGTCTGCTGCTGGCTGCGTTCGTGTTGCAGATGGCCGGCGACGACATCGCCGCGCTGTGGGACGGCTATCGCCCCGGGCAGTGGGTCGACACGATCTGGGCGCTGTCCTACGTGCTCGTCGCCGCAGCGGTCACCCACCCCGGCCGCGACACCGAACGACGGGCCGCACCGACGCGTGCCGCACATCGCGAGATCCGAGACACCCTGGTGATGCAGGCGTGTGTGATGGGCGTGCTGGCCGTCATGGTCGTCATCCAGGTCGGCAGCTCCGTTCCCGCCGTCACGCTGGCGGTGTGGGGTGTGGCCTGGCTGGCACTGCTGATGGTGACCCGCATGCGTGTGTACGGCCTGTTGAAGATGGTCGAGCAGGCGTCGGCGACGGAGAGCGAGCGACGCCTGACGGCAATGGTGGCGAGCTCGGACGACGTCATCGGCCTCGCCGATCCGGACGGCACCATCAGCTACTTGTCGCCGTCGATCGAGCGGCTCACGGGCGTCCCCGCATCGGAATGGATCGGGCAACGCTTCGACATCGCGCTGTCCCGCCACGTCAACGGCCTCGAGGACTTCTTGACCCGGTCCGCGCACCTCGCCGCGGGCCAGCAGGCGACGTGGGAATGCACGGCCAAGCCGCTGGCCGACGACGTCGCGCGCACGATGCGGTTGACGCTCGCCAACGAGCTGGAGACGCCCGAGGTGAACGGCTGGGTCATCACCGCCCATGACGTCACCGACCAGGCTCGGCTCACGTCCGAGCTGCGCCACCAGTCGCTGCACGACACCCTGACGGGTCTACCGAATCGCGGCTTGTTGTTCGACCGCATCCAGCATTCGCTGGACCGGATGAGCCGCGCCACCGACGCCCGAATCGCCGTGGTCCTCGTCGACATCGACGACTTCAAAGCCGTCAACGACAGCCTCGGCCACACGACGGGTGACGAGCTGCTGCGCGCCGTGGCCGAGCGCCTCGTCAGCGCCGTGCGCCAGGGAGACACGGTCGCCCGTCTCGGCGGCGACGAGTTCGCGCTGTTGTTGGAGGACACCGACGAACACGACGCGATGATCCTGGCCACCCGCGCGCTGGAGAGCCTGGCGCTGCCCGTGCACATCCCGACCGGTGACTTCGCCGTGCGGGCGAGTGCCGGTGTGGTGTGCCACCGTGGCGGATCGGACCCGGTCGAGCTGCTGCGCTCGGCGGACATCGCCATGTATGCGTCGAAGCGCGACGGCAAGTCGAAGGTGACGCTGTTCCAAGAGCACATGCACATGGCGGCGCGTGAACAGTTGGAACTGCGCATGGACCTGTCGACCGCGCTGGAGCGCGACGAGTTCGTGCTCATGTACCAGCCGATCATCGACACCCACACCCAACACATCTGCGGAGTGGAGGCGCTGCTGCGCTGGATCCATCCGCAGCGCGGCATGGTGTCTCCGGCCGACTTCATCCCGATCGCCGAACAGAGTGGCCACATCCGCTCGATCGGCGCATGGGTGCTGGAGACGGCGTGCATCGAGGCCGCCACGTGGTCCGGCGGCGATAGCGCGGCCTACATCAGTGTCAACGTGTCGGCGCCGCAGCTGACCGACCCCCGCTTCGTCGGCGTCGTGCTCGGTGTGCTGCAACGGACCCAGCTTCCACCGCGCCGGCTGATGCTGGAGATCACCGAGTCGATGCTCATCGACGACAGCGATCACGCCAGTGCAGTGCTCGCCCGCCTCCGCGAACTGGGCATCCGCATCGCGATCGACGACTTCGGAACCGGATACTCGTCGCTCTCGTACCTGCGCCAGCTCTGCGTGGATGTCGTCAAGATCGACCAGTCGTTCGTGCGCGACCTGGGCAGCAACGCCGACCACCAGGCGTTGACTCGCACGATCCTGGCCCTCGCCGACGGACTCGACATGACAGCGATCGCCGAGGGCGTGGAGACCGACCGCGAATACGCCGAGCTGTCACGGCTCGGATGCAGCTTCGCCCAGGGCTTCCTGTTCTCCCGTCCGGTTCGCGCCGACGTGTTGCATCACCTGTTCGACGAGCAGGTTCGCTCCGACGACGACATGGAGCGGAGCACCCTGCCCGGCTGAGCTACGGCTTGCAGGCGTCGGGGATCGTCAGCACGGTGACGGGATCGACGGTGACAGTGCGCGTGCCCGTCGGGTGCACCTCGAAGTGGAGGTGGTTGTTGTCCACGTTGTAGTTGCCGGTGTTGCCGACGTAGGCGATGACCTGGCCCTGGGCCACCCTCGAGCCGATCTTGAGGTCCGGCGCGAAACCGTCGAGATGCATGTAGACGTAGTACGCGGCCGTCGTGGACGACTGCAGTCGCCACGTGTTGCCGGCGCTGCCCGTACCGGCGAAGACGTCCTGCGCGACCAGCGTTCCGTCGACGACGGCGTACACCGGTTGCCCGAGCGTGGCCATGATGTCGAGTCCGATGTGGACGTGGTCCGATCGCGGATCGCCGTAGTTGTTCAACGACAGGCACTTCGGCGTCGTCGCCAGCGGCCAGATCGGTTTGCTCGCGTCGCGCTGGAGGTTGACCCGGCTGGCCGGGCGCAACGCCGTCGCCGACTCGGAGACGATCTCGATGCCGAGCGGACGTCGAGCGAGCGACGCCATCGCCACCTGGCCGATACCGAACGACACTGCCGTGAGCACGGCGATCGATGCGCCGATGGCACGGCGTGAGAGACGATGGTGTTTCGGCATGTGTGACAGCACCCAGGGATCCACGAAGATCCGTCCGCGATGGGCTACCCTACCCGCCCGTTTCGGCGGGCGAAAGCGCGCGGTCAGCTGTTCGGGTGATTGGACAGCAGCGCCTTGGCGAAACGCTCGGCCTCGCGGCTGCGAACTTCGGCATTCACTCGCTGACGCTCGAGCACCTGGGCCAGCGTCGTCAGCGACTGCTTGATCGGGTGCTCGGCAAAAAAGCCCTGCACGTCGGCCACTGCCGCCGGTGTGTTGAGCACCTTGACCGAGTCCACCATGCGGATGATCGACGGGTTCGGGAACGTCGCGTTGGCGACCTCCCAGTTCTCGCGGACGATCTTCCAGGCCAGCTCGCCGTGGATGCGGTTGGCGATGCAGCGCTGCAGCAGGTATGGCGCGTTCTGCGTGCGGACTTCACCGCTGAACGCGAACTCGCACGCCCGTCGCACGAGCGTTGCGTCGTCGAACTCGGCGAGCGCGTACAGGTTGCGCAACTGCTCCTGCGGTGTCGGCCCGTTGCGGAACCCGTCGACGAAGCGATCGAAGTCAGTCTCGTCGCCGATCGATGCGACGACGGTGGTGGCAGCCGAGATCAACTCGGGATCGACGCCGACCAGCGAGCCGCCGAGGATCGCCCGGCACCGGCCCTGCGCATGGGCGTCGTTGCCGAGGGCGGCCGTGGCGGTGATCAACAGCCCACGCAACTTGGCCTGCAGATCTGACTCGCCATCGGCCGGCTCCCAGCCGAGCTCGGCCAGGGCAGGGGCGACGAGGGTGCGCACCGACACCTGGAACGGCACGAGAGCATCGCCTTCGATCAAGCGGTTGAGCCGGCGCAGCGATGCCGTGACGGCTTGCCACACAGCCAGCTCGCGCTCGCCGGAAAAGCCTTCGAGCAAGGCCAGCAACCCGGTGGCCGACAACCGTCCGGCGACGAACGCGGCGCTGGCGTCATCGACCAGGTTGTAGCGCTCGACGGTGTTCAGCGTGGCCAGGGTCTCGGCGCCGAGCCGGGCCCGCAGCGTGTCGTCGTAGGAGACCCGGAAGAAACCGTGGCCGCCCGCATTCACCACGATCGGCGCGTCCGAGTCGCCGATGGCCAGGCTGCCCTCGGGGCCGTCGAGCAGCACCATGTGCGTCTCGCCGCCGACGCGCACCGACACGGGCACGATGAAGATCGTTGGATCGACCGCCTCCTCATCGAACGTGAACCGTTCCTGGCGCAACATCAACTCGGTACCGACGAGCGCGGCTGACACGAGCGGGAAGCCGGCCTGCCAGATCCAGCTGTCCATCAGCTCGCGCACCGGCTCGTTGCCGCCATCGGCGGTGGTGACCGCCTCGATGCCGTCCCACAGGTCGCTGGTCTCGGTGTTGCCGTAGCTGTGACTGCGCAAGTAGTTGTTGACCCCCTGGCGGAATCGCTCCTCGCCGAGGTACTGCTGCAGCATGCGCAGCAGCGCGGCGCCCTTCTGGTACGTGAGGACGTCGAACATGCCTTCGCAGTCCGACGGCGCGAGAACGGCGAACTCGACCGTGCGGGTGGCGGCCAGCGAGTCCACCTCGAACGCGTCAGTGCGCTCGAGGCTGAAGTTGGTCCAGCGCGTCCAGTCCGGACGGAAGTCGTCGACGGCCATGACTTCCATGAACGTCGCAAAGGCCTCGTTGAGCCAGATGCCGTTCCACCAACGCATCGTGACCAGGTCGCCGAACCACATGTGGGCCAGTTCATGGCTCACCACGTCGGCGATCACCTGCTGTTCGAACTGCGTCGCGACCTCAGGGTCGACGAGCAGCAGCGACTCGCGGTACGTGACGCAGCCGAAGTTCTCCATCGCCCCCGCGGCGAAGTCGGGCAGCGCGACCATGTCGACCTTCGTGCCCGGATACGGGATGTCGTAGTAGTGCTGGAACCAGGCCAGGCTGGCCGCGCCGACCTCCATCGCGAAGTCGGTGAGGTGACCCTTGCCCGGTACGTGCACGACGCGGAGCGCAGTGCCCTCGACATCGCGCGCCGCCGTGGCCTCGAGCCGACCGACGATGACGGCGACGAGGTAGGTGCTCATCGGCATCGTGTCCTCGAACCGCACTGCGACCCGGCCGTTGTCGTGGATCTGCCGTTCGGCCTCGGGGCCGTTGGAGACCGCCAGCATGTCATCGTCGACCACGAGCGTGATGCCGAACGTCGCCTTGAAGTCGGGCTCGTCGAAGCACGGGAACGCGCGGCGGCAATCAGTGGCCTGCATCTGCGAGCAGGCGATGACGTGTTCGTTGCCATCGTCGTCGGTGTACGTGCTGCGGTAGAAGCCGCGCAGCTTGTCGTTCAAGATGCCGGTGAAGCGGATGAGGATCGTGGCCGACACGCCTGCGGGCAGCGGTGCGTCGATGATCAGACGCTCGCTCGGCGCATCGAGCTGGAACGACGCCGGGACGCCCTCGAGCCACACCTCACTGATCTCCAGTTCGATCGCGTTGAGGACGATCCGATCCAGCGCGTCGGTGGTCTCGACGGCGATCACGACCGACCCGCTGAACGTTGCGGCTGCGAGCTCGGGCTCGAGCGTCAGTGCGTAGTGACGCGGGAGGACGGAGCGCGGGAGTCGGTACGGGTCGACACTCATGATCTGCAGCCTAGTTCTCGACACTTCTTCGACCGTCAGGCACCGCCGTCGGTTGCTGTCCGCGGCTCGCGACGGTCCGAATGACCGGCACCATCGGCCGCTAGCGTCATCACACGTGCCAGAGCTCTATGACGTCGTCGGCATCGGCAACGCCCTCGTGGATGTGATCGCCCATGCCGACGACACGTTCGTCGCCGATCAAGCGCTCGTGAAGGGCTCGATGACGCTCATCGAGACCGACCGTGCGGTTTCGCTGTACCGGGCACTCGGATCAGCGGTGGAGATGAGTGGCGGCTCCGCGGCGAACACTCTGTGTGGCGTTGCCTCGTTCGGCGGCCGGGCCGCCTACATCGGCAAGGTCTGCGACGACGATCTCGGCCGGGTGTTCGGCCACGACCTGCGCGCCGTTGGCATTGCGTTCCGCCCCGGCCGGCCCGAGGGCGACACGCCGACCGGGCGCTGCATCATCGTCGTCACACCCGATGCGCAACGCACGATGAACACCTACCTTGGTGTGTCGTCGCTGCTGTGTCCACCCGACATCGACGAGTCCACCGTCGCGATGAGCAAGGTGCTGTACATGGAGGGCTACCTCTACGACCGCCCGGCGGCCAAGGACGCCTTTCGGTTCGCCGCCGAGGTGGCCCACGCCAACGGCCGCGAGGTGTCGCTGACGCTCAGCGACTCGTTCTGCGTCGACCGCCACCGCGACGACTTCCGCGGGCTCGTTGCCGACGAGGTGGACATCCTGTTCGGTAACGACGACGAACTGATGTCGCTGTACGAGGTCGACTCCTTCGACGCCGCCGTGCAGGCGGTGCGCCGCGACTGCGCGCTCGCCGCGATCACGCGTGGCGCGCAGGGCTCGGTCATCGTCACGCACGAGGGCGTGGTCGATGTGCCGGCCGAACCGGTCGACAAGGTGCTCGACACCACCGGTGCCGGAGACCTGTTTGCGTCCGGATTCCTCTACGGGTACACGCAGGGCCGGCCGCTGCCCGAGTGTGGCCGGCTCGGCTCGATCGCCGCCGCCGAGGTGATCTCCCACGTCGGCGCGCGCCCGCTCGTCGATCTGCGAAAGTTGGCTTGATGGACGCGCAGGACGCGACGAAGGTGCGCTTGCGCGCCGAGGCATGGCTCGTTGCCGAACCCGATTCGGATGTGCGCGAGGAGCTCGCCGCGCTGCTCGCCGGGCCGGAGGCCGATCTCGCCGCGCGCTTCGACGGCCGATTGCAGTTCGGCACGGCCGGGCTGCGCGGCGAGATGGGCGCCGGACCGCTGCGGATGAACCGGCTCGTCGTGCGTCAAGCCGCGGCCGGCCTGGCTGAGTACGTCTTGGCCGAATACCCCGACGCGGCCGAGCGCGGCATCGTCATCGGCTACGACGCGCGCCGTAAGAGTGACGACTTCGCCTCGGACACGGCGCGGGTCTTCGCGGCAATGGGCGTGCGCGCCCGGCTGCTGCCGGCGCCGTTGCCGACACCGGTCCTGGCGTGGAACATCACCGCGCTCGGTGCCGTCGCCGGGGTCGTCGTGACCGCCAGCCACAACCCGCCGGCGGACAACGGGTACAAGGTGTTCCTCGGCGACGGCGCGCAGATCGTGCCGCCCCACGACGCCGGCATCGCTGCGGCCATCGACCAGTTCGACCCGACCACCATCGAACTCGCCGACGCCGATCACCCGTTGATCGAAGTGCTCGACGGCGCGCCGCTCGAGGCGTATCTTTCGGCC
This sequence comes from Actinomycetes bacterium, assembly GCA_031410915.1. Lineage (GTDB taxonomy): Bacteria > Actinomycetota > Acidimicrobiia > Acidimicrobiales > Ilumatobacteraceae > WLMZ01. The sequence goes on along the minus strand of JANNZY010000002.1, from coordinate 1,668 downwards.
GCGCCCGCGGCTCGGCTGCGCCCCGATCTGGCGGGTGTCCCCGCCGCGTACACAGCCATGCACGGCGTCGGTGGAGCCACGCTGATCCAGGCGTTCATCCGTGCCGGGCTGCCCGAACCGTTCGTGGTGGCCGAGCAGCAGCAGCCCGACGGTTCCTTTCCGACGGTGTCGTTCCCGAACCCCGAAGAGCCGGGCGCGATGGATCTGCTGCTGGCCCGCGCCGCAGCGGTCGGCGCGCACATCGCGCTGGCCAACGACCCCGATGCGGACCGGATGGCTGCGGCCATTCCGACGCCGGAGGGTGGCTGGCGACGGCTCACCGGCGACGAGATCGGCTGGCTGCTGGCCGACCACGTCCTGCGCCACACCGAGGGCGACGACCGGTTGGTCATCACGACTCTCGTGTCGTCGTCGTTGCTCGGCCGCATGGCCGCGTCGTACGGCGTGCACTTCCTGGAGACCTACACCGGGTTCAAGTGGATCGGCCGCACGGCGATGGACCACCCTGAGTTGCGGTTCGTGTTCGGGTATGAGCAGGCGCTCGGATACCTGGTCTGCGGCCGGCCGATGGACAAAGACGGCATCACCGCGGCCATCGTGATGTCCGAAGTCGCCGCGCTCGCCGCCGCTGAGGGTGTCACGATGCAGCAGCGCCTCGACGACATCGCGGCGCGCTTCGGTCGCCACAACGTCGCCGATCTGTCGATCCGTCTCGATCCCGTCGACGCTGCCGCGAAAGTCGAGGCGATGCGCGCCGACCCACCCACCGAGGTTGCCGGCGAAGCCGTCACCAACGTCGAATGGTTCGCCGAAGCCGGCCTGTTGCGCCTCACCCTTGGCGACGTCCGCCTGCAGATCCGCCCCAGCGGCACCGAACCCAAGGTCAAGCTCTACGCCGAAGCAATCGACCTCGACCCCACCCCCCTCCTCCAAGCCCTCGCCGCGCTCCTCTGAATGCGCTGCGACGATCTGCCAGACTGGCCGCCATGTCGATCGAAGTGAACGTTGTCGAGCATCCGCTGGTGGCAGCGTCGCTCACGAAGGTCCGTGACCAGAACACGCCGAATGCCGTGTTCCGCCAGGAGCTGGAACGGATCGGAACCCTCCTCCTCGTGGAGGCGACACGTGCCCTTGCAACGCACGAAGTCGCGGTACAGACTCCCGTGGCGATGACAACCGGTCGGGTGTTGACCACACAACCGGTTGTCGTGCCAATCCTGCGGGCCGGCCTCGGGTTCCTCAACGCGGCCCAGGTGCTGCTGCCCGGGGCAGACATCGGCTTCGTGGGCATCTCTCGCGACGAAGAGACGTTCGAGCCCAAGCCGTACGTGAACAAGCTTCCCGAATCGTTCGAGAACCGCATCTGCATCGTCCTCGATCCAATGCTTGCGACCGGCGGATCGCTGCTCCACACCATCAATCTCTTGGTCGAGCACGGTGCTGCGGGACCGATCATCGTCGTCTGTGCACTGGCGGCGCCCGAGGGCATCCTGACGTTGCACGACGCGGCGTCAGACCTCGTGATCTTCACAGCGTCGATCGACGAGAAGCTCAACGAGCACGCGTTCATCGTGCCCGGTCTCGGCGATGCCGGCGACCGTCAGTTCGGCGCTGCCTAACCCCCCCGAGAGGTTTCGCGCAGTGGTCGCACCCCCTACGGGGGTGCGA
>JANNZY010000001.1:0-47980 GCA_031410915.1 Actinomycetes bacterium | reverse complement strand
GTTGGAACAACGACGAAGATCAGGCAGTGACCTTGCGTGCGGCCAACGCCCGCTGACGGCGCAGACGTCGTCGTTCGCGCTCTGACAGCCCGCCCCAGATGCCGAACTTCTCGCCGTTCGACAGTGCGTACTCGAGACAGTCGAGGCGCACGACGCAACCACGACAGACCTCTTTGGCCTCGCGAGTGGACGCACCCCGTTCAGGAAAGAACAGATCGGGATCGACCCCGAGGCAGTTCGCCTCGTCCTGCCAGCTGCGGTCGTCTTCTGTGGGATTGTTGAGATGCATCGTGTGGCCTCCTGCCTGTCAGGCCATGGGCCGCATCGAGCGGAAGGATTTCCGGAACGATCGCACCCTTGTAATTACAACGGTGTCATTGTCCCCTATCACATCCCATCAATGCAAGGGGGGATTTCAGATTCGCCAGAATTCCCCGATCGCGCCCGCAGGAGGTGCTAGACGCGCCGCTCATCCGCCATCGGTCGTCAGCGTGGGCATGACAGCGGTGACAGAGCCGACGACGCACGCTGTTGCGGGTTCCGTGCCAGGGCCGCTCGCCGTCGCGACGACCACGCTCGGGACGGGCAACGTCTCGATCACCGTCGTGGACGATGGCAACTCGACGACGGTGGGTTTGGGCTCGCTCACGGGCGGCACGGTCGTCGAGATCTCCGGCTGAATGGTGGAGGTCTCCGGCTGGACGGTCGAGGTCACCGCGTCGTCGGCTTCAACCGCCACGGTGGTCGACGGCAGGTCCGTGGCGACGACGGTCGAAGCCGGGGCGACGTCGATCGCGGGGCACACCGGCTCGCAGATCGTGTAGTAAGTCCAACCGTCCTCGGACTTGTCGGGCGTGCCGAGACATCGCCAGCCGCCCGGACCGATCGGTACACCGACCTGGACGGGACCCGTCGCGGGTCCTTCGGCCGATACGACGCAGAGCTCGTTGTTCGCGGTCACGACGTCGGGAGCGGGCGCCATCGACACCACGGTCGGTTGCACGACACAGCGAACGACGGGCACCGGCGCTGGAACCGTCGTGCCTGATCCGTCGCCGTCTGCGGCCGTGGCCGGCGACGCCACGCGCCCGGAGTCGTCGCGTTTGCCAGCCAGCGCGACGATCCCGATCAGGGCCGGCACGGCGATGGCCGTGGCCATCCCGGCGACGAGACGCCGGCGGCGACGCACGACGCGACGGTGGACGTCGGCGATCGTGCCGCCGCCGATCTGCGCGGACGCAGCGCGGCGACGCAGGCTCTCACCCAACAGATGATCGATCTCGTGTTCGTTGTCGGTCATTGCAGCACCTCGCGCAGGCGGGCCTTGGCCCGATGAAGAGTGGACTTGACGGTTCCGAGTGCCATGTCGAGTGTCTCGGCGATCTCGGCATCGGTGGCTTGGAGGTAGAAGCGCAACACGACGACATCGCGCTGCGTTGCTGGCAGGCGGCGCACGGCGTCGATCACGTGGTCGGTCACGGCCGGTGTGTCGATGTCGTCGCGCGGGGCAGGCTTGCGGCGCATCAGGGCACGACGCCGATGCACATGGCGGCAGCCGTTGAGCACGCAGCTGCGCACGTAGGCCTCAGGGTTATCGAGCGTCCTCCACTTCGGCAACGCCCTCGCGAACGCCTCCTGGACTACCTCTTCGGCGTGCTCTCGCGTGTCGACGAGCAGGAATGCCATCCGACACATCGGCTCGTACATCCGCTGGTAGGTGATCGTCGGGTCGGCGCGCCAGACGGCTTGGACCTCGGCCGGATCGGCGACAGTCACGGGTTCGTTCCACATCCTGACTACTGAGAGCCCGGAGGATGCAACTTGGTTCCGAGAGTTCGCTAGCCGGCCCGACGGCCGCTGCGACCCATCTTCTTCTTGTGCTCGATGAAGTCGACGAGCACGTAGTCGCCGAGTGTCTCCGGCGTGGTGAAGAACGCCCGGCCACGGTTGATCGACGTGAGCTTCTCGATGAAGGACTTGAGCGAGCGATCCGCATCCAGCATGAACGTGTTGATGCGGATGTTGTCCTTCGTGCAGCGGACCACCTCGCGCAACGTGGCCTCGACCGTTTCCTGCGTCGGCGGGTAGTTGAAGTACGGGTGTCCGCTGGCGGTGATGTGCGCGGTCGGCTCGCCGTCGGTGATCATGATGATCTGCTTCGTGCCCGTCTGGCGGGCCAACAGCTGGCGACTGAGCATGAACGCGTGCTGCATGTTGGTGCCATAGGCGAAGTCCCAGCTGACCTCGGGAAGTTGTTCGGGCGTCAGCACTCTCGCGACCTCGCCGAAGCCGACGAGACCCAGGTAGTCGCGCGGGAACTGCGACGAGATCAAGGAGTGCAGCGCCATCGCGACCTTCTTCGCCGGCAGGAAGTTGTCGCGCATCGGCATGCTCATCGACAGGTCGAGGAGCAGGACCGTGGCCGACTTCGTGACATGCTCGGTGCGCTCGATCTCGAAGTCTTCCGGCGAGAGGTGCACCGGCGTGCCGCCACCGTTGCGGCGGAGCGCGTTGCGGATCGTGCGCTGCAGGTCGAAGTTGAACGGATCGCCGTACTCGTACTGCTTCGTCTCGTAGGTGCGCTCGTGGCCCTGGCCGTGGTGGTCCATCTGGTGCTGGCCCATCTTGTCCTTGGCCAACTTCGCGAACAGGTCGCGCAGCGCGTTCGAGCCGATCTTGCGCATGCCCTTCGGCGTGAGTTCGAGGCGACCCTCCTTGTTCTGGATGAGACCGGCGTCCTCCAGCATCTTGGCCAGCTCGGCGAGACGTTCGAGTGACCGCGCCGCGTCGTCGCCCATCAAGTCGCGAACACTGTCCATGTCGGCCTCGGCCAGCGCGCCCGGATTGGTGGCGTTGCGGAGCAGGTTCTCGAGCTGGTCCAGCTCGCCGAGCTCCTGCATCGTCTGCATCGCCTGGCCCATGCCCATCGGGTCCTGACCCTGGAAGTCGTAGCTGCGGTTCCAGCCCATCTGCGGATACATCGAGCGCAGGTTCTGACCGAGCTGGTCCATCTGCCAGCGCAGGTCCATGTCCTCCATCAACTGCTCGCTGAGCTGTTGCAGCTGGGCCCGTTGCTCGGGCGACATCGAGTTCATCATCGCCTGCATCGCGGCCATCCGCTGGGCGATGATCTCCATCAGCTCCTCCAGCGTCTCGGGGTTCTCCGGGAAGAAGTCGCCGAAGTCCTGCATGAACTGCTCGAAGCCGGGGTCTTCGCCACGCTGCTGCTTGTCGAGCATCTCGTTCAAGCCGGCGAGCATGTCCTTCATCCGGGCCATGTCCTCGGGCGACATGTTCTGCATCGCCCCACTCATCTGGTCCACCGTCTGCTGCATCAACTGTTGACGGAGTTGGTCCATCAACTCTTCGAAGCGCTGCCGCGCCTCGGCGGATTCGAAGTCGTACTGCTGCAACTCGCGAACCTTGCCGGCAAGGTCGTCAGGCATCATGTCGAGCTGGAAGTTGCGATCGTCGGCGGCCTGCCGGCCGGTCTCGGCGCGGCGCTCGTCACCACTGTTCTGAGCCTCGTTGCGGGCGTTCTCGATCGCGTGGCGTTCCTCATCGATGATGTCATCCAACGCGTCGGCGATCTCGCTGTACACGCCACCGAGATCGCCGCGGTCGAGCCGCTCTTGGCGCTCGCGACGCAGCTTCTCCATCAGTTCGCGCAGGCCCTGCAGACGCTCGCCGTTCTGGTCGCGGAAGCCCTCCTGCATCATCCGTCGCAGCGCGCTGTTGACGTCGCCGTGGTAGAGCAAGTCGTCGGTCAACGCGTCGAAGACGCTGTCGGCATCCACCTCGAACCCCTTCTGGGTGCCATCCCAGCGTGAATAGGTGAACCGTGCTGCCATGGGTGCACGCTAGCCTCGCCTGGTCATGCGCGTACCACGCACCTTCGCCTTCGTGGACCTCAGCGGGTTCACCAACTACACCGCAGCCTTCGGCGACGACGCTGCGGGACGGTTGCTCGGCGCGTTCCGTACGATCGCTCGTGACGTCGCCAGTGAGCGTGGTGTGCGCATCGCAAAGTGGCTCGGTGACGGCTGCATGATCGTTGCCATCAACCAGTTCGATTGCATCTGCTTCGCGATGGAGCTGGAGGCCAAGGCGTCACAGGTGTGTGCGCCATTGTCCCTGCGTGTGGGCATCGCCACGGGCCACGCTCTCCTCTTTGAAGGCGATGACTACATCGGCTCGGCCGTCAACATGGCCTCGCGCCTGTGCGACGCAGCCGGGCCATACGAAGTGTTGATTCCGTCGATGCAGCTCGAACAGGTACCGCACGGCATCCACGCCGCTCCGCACGGCAGCCTCGAACTGCGTGGATTCCCGGGCGAGGTCGAGGTGTTCGAGCTCAGTGGCGAGCCGATCGACAGCGAGCGTCGCGACGCGAGCGAGTTGTGGACTCGCGCTCCATTCGGCCTCTGACGGGCCTGATGTGACGTTCGACCGCGGCGTCGTCGTTCCCGCCGGACATCTCGATCGCGACCGCGCCGTCGAGGATCTTGCGCTGCTGCATGAGTCCGGCGCGGCCGTCGTGCGTGTCGGTCTCGACTGGCCATGGACACAACCAGCCGCGGGCACGACGAACGGTGACGCGATCGAGTTCTACCTCGGGCTGGCCAATGCCGCCGCGGCGATGGGACTCACGCTGCAGTTCACCATCCTCGACCGCGAGGTGCCAAAGTGGTTCGACAACGAGGGTGGCTTCGGCGACGACCGTTTCGCCGGTCATTGGTGGCCGCGCTGGGTCGAGCTGTGCGCCGACACGTTCGGCGATGTGATCGGCGGTTGGGTGCCGATCGAGCATCCGCTGTCCGTTGCCAACCGACTGTTCCCAAAGGATCCTCGCCGTCACGGCGACGTGCTCGACACTGTCGTGTCGGCGTGGCGCGACGCGTGGCGCATCCTGCGCGGCGGACCTCCGGTGATCACTGCGTTCGGTCTCGAGATCGTTCGTCCGGCCGACCAGACCATTCCCGCCGAGCAGGCCGCGAAGCGGATGGACCAGATTCGCTTCGGCCTGTGGCTCGGGGGGCTGGCCAACGGCCGCGCAGTGATCCCCGGTCGCGCCGACCGCGAGGTCGCAGATCTTGCCGGCGCGTGCGACGTGCTCGGCTTGGTCGTTCGCCATGAACACGACACGCTGGGGCTGTTGCACCGCGCCGCCGAGCAGGGTCCGGCGGACACGCCGATCGCGGTCACGTTCCTCCTGCCGGCGGGCAAGGACGCGGAGCGCGAACTCGTCGTCGAGCGGTACCTGACCGAGGTCACCGAGGCCGCGTCCGGACTGGACCTGCGCACCGTCTCGGTCAACCCGGCGTTCGACATCACCGGCGACCAGCGTGGCATCGTCACCCTCGATCGTGATCTGAGAGACAGCGGCCGGATGTTCTTCGGCACCGCCATCTCCTGACATCCTCGGCGCACACATCGTGCGACTAGGTCGCGATCGGGTGCGCGATGGTGCTTCGCCTGCTTTCCTCTCCCCCATGGTGAGCAGCAGGACGGGGCGGGCACTTGCGTTGGTGGCGTGGATCGCGCAGGCGTGCGGGGCGGTGGTCGCGCTCGGCGCAACGCCCGCACGTGCCGTGACCACCGTGGTCGGCAACGGCACGCCCGCCAGTTGCACGCCCGCCGCGCTGGCGACCGCCGTCGCCAGCAGTGATCTGGTGATGTTCTCCTGCGGTCCGAGTCCCGTGTCGATCACGATGAGCGCTGCCATCACCATCACCGCCAGCCGCACCATCGACGGCGGTCGGCTCATCACCTTGCGCGCCGCGGCGGGAACACGTCACTTCGCCGTGAACGCTGGCACGACCAATATCCGTGGCCTCACGTTGACGGGCGGATCGGTCGACACCTGCGGTGGTTCGGTGGCGGTCGGTGCCGGTGGTCGAGTCGTCCTCGACGGCACCACCATCACCAACAACACCACCACCGATTACGGCGGCGGGTTGTGCATCGCGACGGGCGGATCCTTGGACCTGCTGAACAGCTCGGTCACCGGAAATCGCTCGACGGCCGGCGGCGGCGCAATCAAGAACGCTGGCTCGTTGTACGTGCGCTTCTCGACGATCGCGTCCAACGGCACCGAAGGGACCGGCGGCGGCGTGTTCAATTCCGGCGCGTCGATGGACATCGGATACAGCACAGTTTCCTCCAACGTGGCGCGATTCGCGGGCGGCGGCATCATCACCGGGGGCACCAGCTCCATCGTCACATCCACGATCTCGTCCAACTCGGCCCTGAGCGGCGGTGGCATCTCCAGCACGGGCCGGTTGAGCGTGTCGAACTCCACCATCGCGTTCAACTTCGCGACCGACGCGGACCACGGAGCCGGCTTCGTGCACTCCGGAATCACGAGGGCCACTCTGCGCAATTCGATCCTCGCCCGCAACACGATTCTTGCGCGGCCGGCCGACTGCGCCGCGGTCGCCGGCGACGGGGCGATCACGTCGCTCGGCAACAACCTGATCGACGATGCGAGCTGTGGTTTCGCGGCCGACGGCGACATGTTCGGCGTCGACCCACGTCTCGGCCGGCTGTCTCTGGGTCGCGGGCCGACGGCAACCAACGCGCTGACGGCCGGGAGCCCGGCGATCGACACCGGGTACGACGCGGCGTGCGGCCTCTACGACCAGACCAAGACCACCGATCCGACATCGAAGAAGCGCATGTCGGACGGAAACGGCGATGGCATCGCGCGCTGCGACATCGGTGCGTACGAGTACGCCTCGACGGCCGTTCCACCGACCACCACCACGACGGCGGCACCCGCCACCTCCTTCCAAGCGACCACGACCACGGTGGCGTCCGCCGCCGGGCCGGCGATTGCGGCGACAGCGGCGACGACCACAACCGCGTCGACGGTCGTCGTCGAACGGCCGCTGCTGGCGGTGCCGGACATCGTCGCCGTCGATCCTGCCCGGCTCCTCGATACACGGCTCGGACAACGCCGCGTCAGCGCCGGGACCACGATCGAGATCGTGGCCGCCGGTCGCGACGGCGTTCCCGATGATGCCACCGCCGTCGTGCTCGGGGTCACGGCTACGGATTCCGCTGCGGCCGGATACATCACCGTCTATCCGTGCGGCGTCGCACGGCCGACGGTCTCCAACCTGAACGTCACACCGATCGCGGCGGTCTCCAACACCGTCGTCGTTGCTGCGGGTCGCGAACGCCGGGTGTGTGCGTTCAGCTCGGTCGACACGGATCTGGTCGTCGACGTCAACGCATACATGCCACTCGCATCGGACTTTCGCAACGTCGGCCCGGCGCGGGTGCTGGAGACGCGACTGGACGACGGACTGACCACCGTCGACGGCGAGGACCTCGCCGGTGGTCGCCGCCACGCCGGCAGTATCACCGAAGTCCGTGTCACCGGGCGCGCCGGCGTCGCGACCGACGCTGGTGCGGCCGTCCTCACCGTCACAGTCACAGGTGCGGTCGTGGATGGCTTCATCACCGTCTTCCCCTGCGGGTCCTCCCCGCCCTTGGCCAGCAAGCTCAACTACGTCGCCGGCCAGACTGTTGCCAACCTCGCCGTTGCCGCGCTCGGTCCTGGCGGGCGGGTGTGTCTGTTCACGAGCCAAGCAGCGCACCTCGTGGTCGACGTGGCCGGTTACGTGCCGTCGTGGGCCGCTTACGAACCACTCCTGCCCGCGCGCCTTCTCGAGTCACGCTCCGGACTGGGCACCATCGACGGCCAGTCCAACGATGTCGGCCGGCGCGAACGGGGCAGCACGACGGTCGTCGTCGTCGGTGGGCGCGGCGGTGTGCACGCCGCTGCATCAGCGGTCGTGCTGAACGTGACGGTCACCGAACCAGAGGCCGCCGGCTACGTCACTGTCTTCCCCTGCGACGGGACGCGTCCAGTCGTGTCCAATATCAACTTCGCGATGGGACAGACCATCGCCAACGCCGTGATCGCCCGGCTTGGCCGGGGCGGGCAGGTGTGCCTGTACACGAGCCAGTCGACACACCTCGTCGTCGATGTCGACGGCGTGTCACCGAAACCGTGATCTCAGCGAGCGCGGTACGTGGCCCGTGATCCAGCAGCGTCTTTGTTCAGTCGCTTGCTGAGGTGCAGACCCTCGAGCACGAACTCAACCGCGGCGGCGACGGCGGCCGGTGATTCGTTGCCACCGGTGAGTCGTTGCACCGGCGCAGCGAGCGCAGGCACGGTCTCGAGCATCGCGACGAGCGTGGCCGACGAGACGTCTTCGCCGGTGTGCACGACGACACCTTGCTCGTCGAACGCAGCGATCACGTCGCGGACCTGGTCGGGCGAAACCCGCTCCTTGTAGACGGTGAGCACCGCGCTCTTGACGAGGTTCTCCAGGATCGCGCCCTCGCGGCCCTCTTCGAGCGATTCGATCTCGATCTTGCCCGACGTGGACGCCGCAATCGCGCCGAGGTCGCACACCCGAGGCACGACCTCGCGTTCGCCGGCGCGCAGACCACGGCGCAGCGCATTTGCAGCGAGCACCTCGCTGTTGCTGACCGACAGACGCACCGACACGCCACTGCGCTGGTTGACGTGGTTGCTGGCACGGGCGAGGTGGCTGAGTGTGGCGATCACGTCGTCCATGTAGTCGGGCATGGTCACTCTGACGTCGCCGACGCTGGCCTGGCGCGCTTCTTGACGCACGATCGCGACTTCGGTGGCCACCTCGAGCGGGTAGTGGGTGCGGATCTGGCTGCCGAAGCGGTCCTTCAACGGAGTGATGATGCGGCCGCGGTTGGTGTAGTCGTCGGGATTGGCCGAGGCGAGCAGCATGATGTCGAGCGGCAAGCGGATCTTGTAGCCGCGCACTTGCACATCGCGCTCTTCGAGCACGTTGAGCAGACCGACCTGGATCCGCTCGGCAAGGTCGGGAATCTCGTTGATGGCGAAGATGCCTCGGTTGGTGCGCGGTACCAGGCCGTAGTGCAGCGTCAGCTCGTCGCTGAGGTAGCGACCCTCGGCGACCTTGATCGGATCGACTTCGCCGATCAGGTCAGCGATGGAGGTGTCGGGTGTGGCCAGCTTCTCGCCGAAGCGCTCGTCGCGATGCACCCACGTGATGGGCGTGTCGTCGCCGTGGGCCTCGATCAGGTCGCGGGCGTGCCTGGACACCGGGGCGTACGGATCGTCGTTGATCTCGCTGCCGCCGACGATGGGCATCCACTCGTCGAGCAGGCGCGTGAGCGAACGGATCATGCGTGTCTTGGCCTGCCCGCGCTCGCCCAGGAAGATGATGTCGTGACCCGCGAGCAGCGCATTCTCGAGCTGCGGCATGACCGTGTCCTCGAAACCGAGAACGCCGTCGAACAGCGGCTCACCGGCGGCGATCTTGCGCACGGCGTTGCGGCGAATCTCTTCCTTCACGGGCACGGATTCCCAGCCGGAAGCCTTCAGTTCTGCGAGCGTTCGTGCCAGCTGCGTCATGGGTCGACCATAGCGACATTCCCGGGATCGTGCACAGGCGACACCAGACACGACGGCCGTTAGCATGCGCCGAATGGACCTGAGCGGAACCTGGCGGGCGGCAACGGCCGACGACCAGCTCCGCCGCACCGCCGTCGGGCTGTACTACGACGACAGCGAGTGGCCCGCGGTCACCGTGCCGGGCCATTGGCGCAACGAGTCTGCATTCGCCGACAGCGACGGTCCGCTCCTGCTGCGCGCGCACTTCAGTTGCCCGGCACCAACGGTCGACGAGCGAACGTGGGTCGTCCTCGACGGCGTCTTCTACCAAGCCGACGTGTGGTTCGACGGCGCATACATCGGCGACCCGGAGGGGTACTTCTTCCCACACTCGTTCGACGTGACCAAGCTCGCCCGACTCGCGACCGATCACGTTCTCGCAGTCGAGGTCGCCTGCGCACCGCAACGGTCACACCGCGGCCGGCGCAACATCACCGGAGTGTTCCAGCAGTGGGACGCGGCGGACCCGAACTGGAACCCGGGTGGGTTGTGGCGCGCGCCGCGAATCGAGACCACGGGCGCCGTGCGACTCGACAAGCTGCGCGTGCTGTGCCGCGACGCGAACGAGGCCCGCGCTCACCTCCGCCTGCACGGCCGGCTCGACAGCGACGAACCACGTTCCGTGCGTCTGCGCACGAGCGTCGGCGGCGAGGCGCTGTCCGAGATCGAGCAATCACTGGCGCGCGGGGTGAACGAGGTCGACTGGAACCTGGATGTCGAGAACCCGAGCCTGTGGTGGCCGTGGGCCCTCGGCGATCAACCACTGACCGACGTGGTCGTCGAGGTGCTCGTCGAGGGTGAGGTCAGCCACACGCGAACCGTTCGGACCGGTCTGCGCGAAGTAGTGATGCAGGACTGGATCTGGTCGATCAACGGTGAGCGTCTCTTCCTGAAGGGGGCCAACCTCGCGCCGACTCGGCTCGACATCGCCGGCGCATCCGCCGCCGACTTCCGTCGCGACGTCGAGCTCGGACGCGAGGCCGGCTTGGACATGCTCCGCGTCCACGGACACATCTCCGACCGCGGCCTCTATGATGCCGCCGACGAGCTGGGCATGCTGCTCTGGCAGGACTTCCCGTTGCAGTGGTCGTATGCGCGAGACGTGCGCAAACGGGCCGTCAGCCAAGCGACCGAAGCGGTCTTCGAGCTCGGCCATCATCCCTCGATCATCACGTGGTGCGCGCACAACGAACCCGCAGGCGCGGCAATCGGGCTGAACGCCGACAAGCGGACGTGGCGATCCGGGTTGCGCTACATCGCCGGGCAGCAGCTGCCGTCGTGGAACAAGAACATCCTCGACGGCTGGGTCAAGCGGTCATTCGAGAAGGCCGACGAAACCCGGCCGACGACGTCACACAGCGGCGTGATGCCACACATCCCCGAGTTCGGTGGCAGCGACAGCCACCTCTACTTCGGCTGGTACCACGGCGACGAGCGTGACCTGCCCGGCTTCGCTGCCACCTTTCCCCGGATGGTTCGCTTCGTCAGCGAGTTCGGCGCGCAGGCCGTCCCGACCACCGCCGACTTCATCGACACCCATGCCTGGCCGCTGTTGGACTGGGACGCCTTGGAGGCGCAGTACGGGCTGCAGCGGTCCGTGCTCGAACGCTACGTCGCCGCTGATTCCTACGCCACGTTCGAGCAATGGCGCGACGCCACGCAGCACTATCAGGCCACGCTGCTGCGCAACCAGATCGAGACGCTGCGCCGGCTGAAGTACTCGCCCGCAGGTGGTTTCGCGATGTTCATGCTCAACGACGCCAGTCGAGCGATCTCGTGGAGCGTGCTCGACCACGAGCGCGTCCCGAAGATCGGCTACCAGGCCGTGGCCGAGGCCTGCCGCGCAGTGATCGTCGTGGCCGATCGATTGCCGCCCGCGGTGCACCCCGGTGACTGCCTCGCCATCGACGTGCACGTCGTCAACGATCTGCGCGTCGATTTGTCCGGGGCCACGCTGCGCGCGCACCTGCGCTGGCCGAACGGTGAGCACGAGTGGAGCTACGGGGGCGACGCTGCGGCCGACTCGTGCGTGCGCATCGCGACCTTGCAATTCGTCGTGCCCGACGCTCCGGGCGACCTGTGGTTGGACCTCACCCTCGACGCCGACGACGTCGTCGCGACCAACAGGGGCCGCACGTTCATCGTCCACAAGGACGCAACGCGCAACGCCCCCGCGCCGGCGTAGCCGCTGCGCCCGTGAGGGTCAGGAGCGGGCCAGCTGCTTGCGGTTGGCGATCTTGGCCTTGAGGTAATCGCGGTTCATCAGCGCGATGACGTCGATCGAGATGCTCTTCGGGCACGCGCCCTCGCATTCGCCGTGGTTCGTGCACGAGCCGAAATGCTCCTCCATCGTCTCGACCATCGCCTCGACTCGGCTATAACGCTCGGCCTGGCCCTGTGGCAGCAGGTTGAGGTGGGTCACCTTGGCGCCCGTGAACAGGTTGGCCGCCCCGTTCGGACACGCCGCGACGCATGCGCCGCAGCCGATGCACTCGGCCGCGTCCATGGCGGCGTCGGCCACCGGCTTCGGCACCGGGATCAGGTTCGCGTCAGGAGCACCACCGGTCTGCGCGGTGATGAAGCCGCCGGACTCGACGATGCGGTCGAACGCGGCGCGGTCGACCATCAGGTCCTTGATGATCGGGAACGCCGTCGCCCGCCACGGCTCGATGACGATGGTCGCGTTGGACTGGAACTTGCGCATGTGCAGCTGACACGTCGCCGTGCCCTTCTGCGGGCCGTGGGCCTGGCCGTCGATCATCAGCGAGCACGTGCCGCAGATGCCCTCGCGGCAGTCGTGGTCGAACACCACGGCCTCGCGGCCCTCCTCGATCAAGCGCTCGTTGAGCACGTCGAGCATCTCCAGGAACGATGCCTCGGCGCTGATCGAGTCGATGCGGTAGCTCTCGAACGCGCCGTGCGCCTCCGGGCCGGCTTGGCGCCAGATGGTCAGCGTGAGGTTGGTCAGGTGCTGGCCGTGTGCGGTCACTTGTAGCTCCGGGTGGCGAGGTGGATGGCTTCGAACTCGAGTGGCTCGACGTTGCGGATGGACTCCATTGGATTGCCGGTCCATTCCCATGCGGCGACGTGGGCGAAGTTCTCGTCGTCGCGCTTGGCCTCGCCTTCGTCGTCCTGGTACTCGGCTCGGAAGTGGCCGCCACAGCTCTCGCGGCGCTCCAGCGCGTCACGGCACATCAACATGCCGAGCTGGAAGAAGTCGTCGACCCGCCCGGCCTTCTCCAACGTCTGGTTGGTGCTGACCCCGTCGCCGGTGACGCGCAGGTCCTTCTGGAACTCGTCGTACAGCGCGGGCAGTTCGGACAGTGCCTTCTCCAGGCCCTGCTCGGTGCGCTCCATGCCGCAGTAGTCCCAAATGATCTTGCCGAGGAGGCGATGGAAGTAGTCGGGCGAGCGGGTGCCCTTGATGTCGAGGTACCGGCGGTAGCGATCCGACGCGGCCCGCTCGGCGGCCTGGAACGCAGGGTGGTCGACGCCGGGCATCGGCTTGTTCAGCATCGGCGCGAGGTAGTTGCCGATCGTGTAGGGCAGCACGAAGTAGCCGTCGGCAAGCCCCTGCATCAACGCCGACGCACCGAGGCGGTTCGCGCCGTGGTCGCTGAAGTTGGCTTCGCCCGCGCAGTACAGACCGGGGATGGACGTCATCAGCTCGTAGTCGACCCACAGCCCGCCCATCGTGTAGTGGCTGGCCGGATAGATGCGCATCGGCTGGTCGTACGGGTTCTCGCCGGAGATGCGCTCGTACATCTCGAACAGGTTGCCGTACCGCTCCTGCACGACGTCTTTGCCGAGACGGGCGATCGCATCGGCGAAATCGAGGTACACACCGTTCTGCAGCGGGCCGACACCGCGGCCGGAATCCACCGCGCGCTTGGCGGCGCGAGACGAGATGTCGCGCGGCGCGAGGTTGCCGAAGCTGGGGTACAGGCGCTCGAGGATGTAGTCGCGCTCGCCCTCGGGGATCTGCGCCGACGGGCGGTTGTCGCCCGGCTGCAGCGGCACCCAGACACGGCCGTCGTTGCGCAACGACTCGCTCATCAGCGTCAGCTTCGACTGCGTTTCATCGCTCTGCGGGATGCAGGTCGGGTGGATCTGCGTGTAGCACGGGTTGGCGAAGAACGCCCCCTGGCGATGTGCCCGCCACGCTGCGGTGACGTTGCAGTTCATCGCGTTCGTGCTGAGGAAGAAGACGTTGCCGTAGCCGCCGGTGGCCAGCACGACTGCGTGCGCGGCGTGCGGCTGGATCTCGCCGGTCAGCAGATCGCGGACCACTATGCCGGCACAGCGACCTTCGACGACGACGGTGTCGACGAGTTCGACACGGTTGTGCAGCGTGACTCCGCCGATGCCGATCTGGCGGGCGAGCTGTTGGTAGGCGCCGAGCAGAAGCTGCTGGCCGGTCTGACCGCGGGCGTAGAACGTGCGGCTGACCTGCGAACCACCGAAGCTGCGATTGTCGAGCAGGCCGCCGTACTCGCGGGCGAACGGCACGCCCTGGGCCACCATCTGATCGATGATGTCGACGCTGACCTGGGCCAGGCGGTGCACGTTGCCCTCACGGGCGCGGAAATCGCCGCCCTTGATGGTGTCGTAGAAGAGCCGATGGATGCTGTCGCCATCGCCGCGGTAGTTCTTGGCCGCGTTGATGCCACCCTGCGCGGCGATCGAGTGCGCCCGGCGGGGCGAGTCGTGGAACGTGAAGGCCTCGACCTGGTAGCCGAGTTCGGCAAGCGTGGCCGCTGCCGATGCACCGGCCAGACCGGTGCCGACGACGATGACCTTGAACTTGCGCTTGTTGTTGGGGTTCACCAACTTCATGTCTGACTTGTAGTTGTCCCACTTGTCCTCGATCGCCCCGGCGGGGATCTTCGAGTTGAGTCGGCTGTCGACTGCAGTGTTCATGGTGGTCCTCCGGTCACTGACCGACGATGCCGGCGAGCACGGCGATGGGGAACGAGACATTGCCGACCACCACGACCGTGGCCAGGCCGGCGGCGAGATGACGGCGCCACTTGTTGAAGCGCGGGTTGTTCAGTCCGAGGCTCTGGAACAGGCTCCACACACCGTGGAAGAGGTGGATGCCGAGTGCGATGTTGGCGACGATGTAGAAGATCGACACCGGCACCCGCTCGAAGCTGCGCACGACGTTGCCGTACGGATCGCCGCGCACGAACTTGCCGTCGGCGGCTTGGGTGCCGACGCTGTTGACCGTGCCCCACGTCAGGTCTGCCAGGTGCCAGAACACGAACAGGACGACGATGATTCCGGTCCAGCGCATCGTGCGGCTGGCGAAGTTGGCGATCTGGTAGTCACGCGGCGACTGGTACTTCACGGCGCGGGCTTTGTGGTTGATGATCGTCAACCCGTACGCGGCATGGATATGGAGCAGCGTTGCACCGAGCAGCCCGATGCGCAGCAACCACAGCGTCACCGTGCGGGGCAGGATCGGCACGAGCAGTTCGCGCAGGAACTCGCCGTAGTGGTTGAGGTCCTCGGCACCGAGATACATTTTCAGGTTGCCGATCATGTGCGCGACCACGTAGCCGATCATGGCGATGCCCGTCAGCGCCATGACGTACTTCTTGCCAACGGCAGTGGAGTACAGATCGAGCAGGAACGGCTTGCGTTTGCGCACCCGGGTGGCAGTGCCGGTGACCGGACCCCGCCTCGTGTTGACTGCCTGTGCCATCAGCTGGACGGCCTTTCGTGAGATCGATGATCCGCTGCCCTGTCCGGGCGACCCGACCGTAGTCCTTTCGGAATCTGCACTGCCATTTCGCCGGGGAGTCCGATCAATCCCTACACTCTCTGCGTCTCCACCAACGGCGCCACAGAGTTTGTGCGCGCCCTGACTCAACAACAGGGTTCAACCGTGTCAGGAATCTTTGCTGCCGAAGGCGGCTATCAGGAATTCACTCTTCGGGGCGGCGAGTGGGCGGTTCTCCTGCTCTCGGTCGCCGCGGCACTGATCGCATTGGTCGTGGGTCTGTACCTGGCCAAGAGCGTGATGGCCTTCGATGCCGGGTCACCCAAGATGCAGCAGATCGCGAAGGCGATCCAAGAGGGCGCGCTCGCGTACCTGAAGCGTCAGTTCAAGACGATCGGCTTCATCTTGATCCCGCTCGTCATCATCGTGTTCGTCACGTCGACGGCGATCAAGAAGCCCGACGGCTCCGTCGCGCTCAGCTTCGGTGAAGCCGGACTGTGGCGAACCCTCGCGTTCGTCCTCGGTTGCTTCGCGTCGGGCTTCACCGGCTACATCGGCATGACTCTGGCGACGCGTGGCAACGTTCGTACCGCCGCCGCGGCGCTGACGAACAGCATGCCGAAGGCGCTCGACGTCGCATTCCGCACGGGCGGCGTCGCCGGCATGTTCACCGTCGGCCTCGGCCTGCTCGGTGCAACCAGCATCATCATGGTCTTTCAGAACACGAGCTCGGTGATCCTCGTCGGGTTCGGATTCGGTGGTTCGCTGCTGGCCCTCTTCCTGCGTGTCGGCGGCGGCATCTTCACCAAGGCCGCTGACGTCGGCGCCGACCTGGTCGGCAAGGTGGAGGCAGGCATCCCCGAGGACGACCCGCGTAACCCCGCCACCATCGCCGACAACGTGGGCGACAACGTCGGCGACTGCGCGGGCATGGCCGCCGACCTCTTCGAGAGCTACGAAGTCACCCTCGTCGCCTCCATCATCCTGGGCGTCGCCGCCTTCAAGGCGATCGATCTCAACCCGGCCCTCGGCCTGATCTTCCCGCTCGCCGCTCGAGCGATCGGCGTCATCGCGTCCATCGTCGGCATCTTCTTCGTGAAGGCAAAGGAGGGCGAGACCAACGCGCTGAAGCCGATCAACAAGGGCTTCCTGGTCGCCGGCTCGCTGACGCTGGTCGGCACGCTCGTCGTGTCACTCGTCTACGTGAAGGGCAGCGCCGGTTGGAAGTGCTTCGGCGCCGTCGCGATCGGCCTCGTCCTCGCGCAACTGGTCAGCCGGCTCACCGAGTACTACACGGCCACCCACTTCAACCCGGTCAAGGAAATCGCCGAGAGCGCCGAGACCGGCCCGGCCACGGCCATCCTGTCCGGCACCGCGTACGGCATGGAGAGCTCGGTCTACGCCGTCGTCGCCATCGCCATCGCCATCGGCGCCGCGCTGGCGCTCGGTGGCGGCAACCTGCAGTTCTCGTTCTACCTCGTCGCGTTGTGCGGCATGGGCATGCTCGCCACCACGGGCATCATCGTCTCCGAGGACACCTTCGGTCCGGTCAGCGACAACGCCGCGGGCATCGCCGAGATGTCGGGCGAGTTCCACGGCGAGCCGCAGCGCATCATGGTCAGCCTCGACGCCGTCGGCAACACGACCAAGGCCGTCACGAAGGGCTTCGCGATCGGCTCGGCCGTCATCGCCGCCGTGGCCTTGTTCGCGAGCTTCGTGGAGACCGCGGCGGGTGAGTTGCTTCCCCGTGAGGAGATCGACAAGCTGCTCGAGACCAGCCGTGGCGTGTTCGACCGGTTCCCGATCAACGTCGCCGACCCGAAGATCTTCATCGGTCTGCTCATCGGTGGCGCCGTACCATTCCTGTTCTCGGCCCTGGCCATCCGCGCGGTCGGCCGCACCGCCGGCGTCGTCGTGCAAGAGGTTCGCAAGCAGTTCGCCGACGGCAAGATCATGAGGGGCGAGAAGGAGCCCGAGTACGGCCCGGTCATCGACATCTGCACCGAGGCATCGCTGCGCGAGCTCGCCACCCCGGCTCTGCTCGCCGTCCTGACGCCCGTCGTCATCGGCTTCGGCATCAACTACCTCGCCCTCGGCGCGTTCCTGGCCGCGGTCATCCTCGTCGGTCAGCTGATGGCCAACTACCTGTCCAACGCCGGTGGCGCGTGGGACAACTCGAAGAAGTACATCGAAGATGGCCACCACGGCGGCAAGGGCGGCGACCCATATCGTGCCGCGGTCATCGCCGACACGGTCGGCGACCCGTTCAAGGACACCGCCGGTCCGGCGCTGAACCCGCTGATCAAGGTGATGAACCTGGTCTCGCTGCTGATGCTGCCGGCCATCATCTCGTTGCGCGACAACGACGGCGCTCGCTACTCGATCGCTGCTGCGGCGCTGGTCGTGCTGATCGGTGCGCTCGCCTTCAGCGCCCGCAAGAAGACCACTCTCACCGCGACGGTCTGACCCCGCGCAGCGCCGATAGCCTCTCGGGGTGCTCGCGCTCTTCGACATCGAATCGTGGATCCGCAGCGGCGGCATCGCGCTCATCGCGGCGATCGTCTTCGCCGAATCGGGTTTGCTGATCGGGTTCTTCCTGCCCGGTGACTCACTGTTGTTCATCGCCGGGTTCATCACCACCGGCGAACTGGGCGATTACCTGCCGCCGCTCCCGGTGACGGCGGGGGTGATCTTCCTGTCGGCTGTACTCGGCGACCAGGTCGGCTACCTGTTCGGGCGCAAGGTCGGCCCGAGCCTGTTCCACAGGCCGCAGAGCCGCTTCTTCAAGCCAGAGCACATCGACAGGGCCCATGCGTTCTTGGAGAAGCACGGGCCGAAGACCATCGTGATGGCCCGCTTCGTACCCATCGTGCGCACCTTCGCCCCCATCGTCGCTGGCGTTGGCAAGATGCGCTACCGCACGTTCGTGATGTTCAACCTGATCGGCGGATTCGTCTGGGGTGTCGGCATCACGACGCTCGGCTACTTCCTCGGCAAGCAGGACTTCGTCAAGAACAACATCGAGATCGCCAGCGTCGGAATCGTGTTGCTCTCGTTGATCCCCGTGTTCGTCGAGCTGCTCAAGCACCGGCGTGAGGCGGCGAAGGTGATCGAGGACATCGCCCACGACATCGCCGAGCCGGAATCAGTCGACTGACCACCCCAGACGGTCCACGATCCAGCGATCGAACGCCTGCACCTGGTCGTCGCGCCAGGACAACCGCCCCGGCCGGTAGGCCACGTTGCCGAGCGCGCGCTGCTGGTGTTCCAGCGTGGCCAGGTCCTCGCGGCCGACCATCTCCCACCGGTCGTAGTACGGCTTGGCGTCCACGTCGAACGAATCACTGCGCGTGACCGACTCGGGGAAGCACCCACCGATCTCGACGCGTGTGTGGTCGACGGCGAGCGGCGTGATGTTCAGCCACCACATGCAGTCCTGGGCAACGGCGAACTGGCACGCGGCGTGGAGCACGGTGAAGTAGGTGCCGAGCTGCGCATCGTCGTCGAGATCCGTGATGATCGGGAATGGCGGCTCAGTGCCCGGCAGCGTCGCGATCGAGCGTCCCGACGTGACCTGGATGCAGAGCCACTCGCCCACAGTCGGCACCGTGCGCGACTGCTGTGTGCCGACCGAACGGCGGTGGACGGTGCCGGTGTGATACGTCTCCATCGCGTTCTCGAGCACCAGCTTCCAGTTGCACCGTGGCTCGAGGACCGTGGTCCACGTGCAGCGCATCTCCTGCAGGCGGTGCGACGCGAACCGGTCCGGCAGGTCGCCCAGGGTCTCGATCAGGGGTGGTGCCTGCTCGTTGAACGTGGTGAACACGAAGCCGGCCCACGACTCGGTACGCAGCTCGATCAGACCGAGCTGGGCGCGATCGAAGTCCGTGGCCGCGTTCATGTCCGGGCAGCCGGCCAGTGAGCCATCCGGGCGATAGCTCCAGGCGTGGTACGGGCAGACGATGCGCTGCGCGTTGCCGGTGTCGTGGGCCTCGATCAGCAAGCCGCCGCGATGGCGGCAGGCGTTGACGAACGTGCGCGTCACCCCGTCGGCACCGCGAACCAGGATCACCGGCCCGCCCGTGGTGTCGATCGCTCGATAGTCGCCAGGGTTCGGCACCTGGTCGTCGCGGGCGAGGAAGATCCACGTCGCGAGCAGCACCCGCTCGCGTTCAGCCGCGAAAACCGCCGGATCGGTGTAGAAGGCGGCGGGCATCGACGAGGCCGCGTTGATCGGACCCAACGCCCGACTGAGCTGCTCCGAGTCGATCCCCATGCCTACCCGACGGTAGTCCAGCCGGGGTTTTGTTACACAAATCGCACAATTGGGAACCGGGGGGCGATGGTGTGACGTCTGACGAACATGGGGAGACACCACACCTGCAGAGCACCATCCGCCCTCGCGGCACTCGGCACGATCCTGGTCCTCGGACTGACGGCGTGTGCGAGTGACGACGACAAGGCATCGTCGGCCACGATGCCCGCACCACCCGCCACTGCCGCTGCCGCTGCGGCGGACACGACAGCGCCGGCCGCTGACGTCGCGCTGACCGGTGCTGCGGCGACGGCGACGCCGGACTCGTCGGACGCCGCTGCGCTGCCGGGCGGGACGGGGGCGGCATTGGCCATCGTCGCCACGGTCACGGTCGAGGTCGACGATGTGCGCCAAGCCGTCATCGATCTGCCGGCGCTGGTGGCCGAGCACGGTGGCTCGATCTACGACACCGACATCGCTGTCGGCGACCCGGCGACGGCACGGGCGACCATCACGATCAAGGTGCCGCCGACGTCACTCGAGGATCTCGTCAGCGGGCTCGGTGGCGTCGGCCGCCTGCTCGGCCGCACCCAGACCGCGCAAGATGTCGCCGATCAGATCAGCGACACGACGTCGCGCATCGCCACGGCACGGGCCAGCGTCGAGCGCGTTCGGGCACTCTTGGCGTCGGCGACGGACCTGGACGCCGTCGTGCAGATCGAGAGCGAGCTGACCGTGCGCGAAACCGTCCTGGAGCAGTTGCTGGCATCGCAGCGCAACCTCAGCGACCGGGTCGCGCTGTCCACGCTCACCGTGGTGCTGACGCCTGCACCCGACGATGTTGCGATCGTGGTGAAGACCGAGCCGCGCTCGATCGGGAGGGCATGGCGCACCGGTTGGCATGGCTTCGTGATCGTCGTCCACGGCACCGCCGTAGGGGCCGCATACGCCGCGCCGTATCTCGGCATCGGGCTGCTCGCGGGCGGGGTCGCGTTGGTCACTCGCCGACGGCGTCGTCCGGCAGCGTGACGAAGTCGATGAGGCGTTCGACGGCACCGACGAGTTCGGGGGTGAGGTCGGCGTAGCTGGTGACGCGGTTGCGCAGGCGCGGCCAGAACGTGGCGAGGTCGGTGCCGAGGGCACGGCACATCCCTTCCTTCCACGGCTGGCCGCGCGGCACGTCCGGCCATGATTGCAGGCCGAGCACCTTCGGGCGGATGCCGGCCCAGACGTCGACGAACGGGTGACCGGTGATCAACACGTTCGGGTCGCGCACGGTTGCGGCGAGGCGTGACTCCTTCGAGCCGGAGACGAGGTGGTCGACGAGGATGCCGAGCCGGCGGTGCGGGCCGGGGCCGAAGTCGCGCACCGCGCCGGCAAGGTCGTCGATGCCGTGCAACGGTTCGACGACGATGCCGAGCTCGCGCAGGTCGTCACCCCACACGTGCTCGACGAGTTCGGCGTCGTGCTTGCCCTCGACCCAGATGCGTGCGGCGCGAGCAACGCGGGCTCGAATGGGTGTGGTCGGCGCGACCGAGCCGCTGTTCGTCATCCGCGGCGCAGCGGGTTGATGCATCGCGGTCGCTGCGGCCTTGACGAGCGTGACCGGCTTGCCCTCGAGCAGGAAACCACCCTCCTTCCACCGGAAGTGGCGGAACCCGTTCTTGCGATCGCGCAACGTGACGGCTTCGAACGTGATCTTCACGATGTCGCCGCAGAACCCGCTCGATCGATCCTCGACCACCATGCCGATCTCGGCGACGATGTCGCGATATCGCGGCCGCTGCTTCTGCTCGGCGAGCTCCTGCAAGATGTCGCGAGGTCCATTCATGAGACCGCTGGGCCGACGACGTGGGCCCACCACCGATCGGTCAGCACTTGATCGACGCGCGTCCCGTCGTTGCGGCGGTAGGGCGCTCGGAGTCCGGCGGTGGTGACGGGCATGGCAAACGATGATGGCATGAAGGGCACGCCCCACACGTGCACCCGCGAAGCCGGGC
This sequence comes from Actinomycetes bacterium, assembly GCA_031410915.1. Taxonomy (GTDB): domain Bacteria; phylum Actinomycetota; class Acidimicrobiia; order Acidimicrobiales; family Ilumatobacteraceae; genus WLMZ01. The sequence goes on along the minus strand of JANNZY010000001.1, from coordinate 26,528 downwards.
CGGTGAAGGCGACGACGCCTTCGGTCAGCTCGATCTGCGCGTCGACCTCACCGAGCTGTTCGTAGCCATGGGCGATCTCGGTCGGCTCGCCGGCTGCGTACCACTCGATGTCGAACGTGACCGGCACGACGGTGCCGTGCGCCCGCCGCCATGCCTCCTCCGGCTCGTCGAGCAGCACGCCGTGGGCCTCGTTGCCGAGGCTCCACTGCTGGAACGCCACGTCGCAGACGTGGTCGGCCCACATCTCCGGTGGTTTGATCTCCAGGCCGTCGCGCAGACCCGTGCCGTCGAGCTCCTCGATGTAGAGGTACGGCTCGCCAACGCGGACGAAGCCGGCCCAGTAATCGAAGCGTCGAGCGCGTCGTTCGAGCCCGACGAACGCGCCCTGCGAGCCATCGGCGGACGCCGCCCACCACCACCACGCCTCAACAGCGACGCCGGCGTGAGCGTGCTCGTCGGGTGGTTGCAGCACGATCGCGACACTACGGTGTGTCGCCGTGCGCTACCTGAGTCTCGATTGGATCGATGCCGTCGCGGTCGAAGCCGCCGGCGACGGCGACGTCACCGAGGCAGCTGCGACCGCGGACATCGGCGTCACCCAGGTCGTGACCGACGCGCCAGAGGGCACGATCGTCTACTCGCTGCAGGTCGTCGATGGCTCGCTCCAGTTCGGTGCCGGGCAAGCCTTCCCCGAACACGTTCGCTTCGAGCAGACGTGGGACACCGCCGTCGGTGTGGCAACGGGCGCATTGAACGCTCAGGAGGCGTTCATCCAGGGCCGCATCCTGCTCACCGGCGACCAACAGAAGTTGATGGACAACCAGCCGATCTTCGGCGCGATGAGCGCGGTGTTCGATCGAGTCCGCGAACGCACCGAGTACGAGTGATCAGATGCCCGAACTGCCCGAGGTGCAAGCCCACGCCGAGCGTGTGACCGAACAGTTCGCCGGTCGCGTGCTGAAGAAGTTCGTGCCGATCACGTTCACTGCGCTGAAGACCGCCGTGCCGCCGCCCAGCGACGCGTACGGCAAGCCGCTGCGCCACGTCGGCCGCCGCGGCAAGTACCTGCTGCTGGACTTCGGCGAGATCACGTTCATCGTGCACCTGATGCAGGGCGGGCGACTGCTGGTCGACGAGAAGCAGGCACCGAAGCCACGCGCGGGCCAGGCTCGCTTTGTATTCGAGGACGGGCCGGCGCTGTTGCTGACCGAGCAGGGCTCTGAACGTCGGGCCGGCGTGTGGTGCGCGAGGACGGCGACGGCGCTCGACGACGCACCGCTGAACCGGCTCGGCCCGGAGGCGCTGGCACTGGACGTCGATGCGTTGATGGCGCAGTTCAAAGCGCATTCGATGCGGTTGCACGGGTTTCTCCGAGACCAGCACGCCATCGCCGGGCTGGGTCGGATGCTGGCCAACGAGATCTGCCATCGAGCCAAGATCTCGCCGTTCGCCAACACAGCCAAGCTGACGCGCGACGAGGTTCAACGCGTGTACGACGCGCTGAACGAGGCGGTCGATGACGGGCTGACCTACGAGCGCACGCGTACCGACATGAGCTCGTCCAAGGACCGGCCCGGCCGCGTCCATGGCCGCGTTGGCGAAGCGTGTCCGGTATGTGGCGACACGATCCGGAGCGTCACCTACAGCAGCTACACGGTCGCCTACTGCCCCACCTGCCAGACCAACGGCAAGGTGTTGGCCGACAACACGACGAGCAAGTTCCTCAAGTGACCTCGTCCGTTAGCCTCGCTGGTCATGCCGATCCATCTGCGAGCTGACCCCGGTGACTACGCGCCCGCAGTGCTGGTGCCCGGCGATCCGCGACGAGCCCGCTACATCGCCGAGACCTTCTTCGATCCCGGCGCGCGGTGCGTGAACGAAGAGCGCGGCATGCTCGGGTTCACCGGTACGTTCTGCGGCGCGCCGGTCAGCGTGCAGTCCGTCGGCATGGGTGGGCCGAGCGCGGCGATCTACTACAACGAACTGATCGACCTCGGCATCACACGGCTGGTGCGAGTCGGCACCGCCGGTGGGCTCGGTGACGGGGTCCGCATGGGTGACACGGTCGTCGCCGTCAGTGCCTCGGCCGACGACCTCACGGTCGCAACGCTCGTCGACGGCGATGCGCACGCGCCGACCGCGACGTACGACCTCGTCGAGACGACGGTCCAACTGGCGCGTGAGGAAGGTGCTCGCGTCCACGTCGGGCCGATCGTGACAAGCGGACTCTTCTACGACCACCGCCCCGGCATCATGCGGCGCTGGAAGGACCGCGGCCACCTCGCCGTCGAGATGGAAGTGGCCGTGCTGTACACCGTCGCCGCGATCCGCCGGGTGCAGACGGTCGGGATGATGACCGTCAGCGACATGATCGACGCGGACGGCGCGACGGAGCGGATCAGTGACGACGAGTTGAAGCTGGGTGTGGACCGGATGATGCGCGTCGCCTGCCGAGTCGCAACGGGCTGATCGCAATGCACGACCGCCACGAGATCACCGAGAAGCGTCTCGAACGCTTCCTGCTGGAGCGCATTCGCCCGGCGCGTTACGGCGCTGCCGCACCGTTCACGGTCACGGCCTACGACGTGCCCGGCGAGCCGATCTCGTTCGACGACGTGATGCTGGCGATGGTCGACGGTGAGTTCCGCCCGTTCCAGATCGGCAGCGCTTGGGGCCGGGCGTGGGGTACGACCTGGTTCCACGTCGTCGGCCGCGTACCGCACGACTGGACGGGTGCAACGGTGGAGGCGCGCATCGACCTCGGCTTCGGGCTCGCGCCCGGATTCCAGGCCGAGGGACTCGTGTGGGGACCCGACGGCCCCTTGCGTGCGCTGAACCCGTTGAACCACGCCATCGCACTGCTGGCCAAGGCGAGCGGCGGCGAGGAGTTCGAGTTCCTCGTCGAGGCTGCGGCCAACCCGATGATCGGCGGGCCGACGTACGGGCCGACACCGCTCGGCGACACCGACACCCTGCCGGACACGCTGCTGTACCGATTGAAGCGGGCCGAGCTGACCGTGTTCCATCCCGAGGTGGCTGAGCTCGTCCACGATCTCGACGTGCTCGGCAACCTGATCCGCGAGTTGCCGATGGACGGGCCGCGGCGACCGCAGATCACGGTGGCCATCGGTCGCGCGCTCGACGCGTTGAACCTCGACGACGTCGTCGCTACCGTCGAGGCAGCCCGGGCCGAGCTCGTCGACGTGCTCGCCAAGCCGGCCGTCCCGAGCGCGCACCGGGTGACAGCCATCGGTCACGCGCACATCGACACAGCGTGGATGTGGCCGCTGCGCGAGACCGTGCGCAAGTGCGCGCGCACGTTCAGCAACGTGCTCGACCTGATGACCCGCGAGCCGGAGTTGATGTTCGTGTGCAGCCAGGCCCAGCAGCACGAGTGGATGCGCGAGCACTACCCGTCCGTCTTCGCCGACATGCAGCGGGCAGCGGCGGACGGGCGATTCGTTCCGGTCGGCGGCATGTGGGTCGAACCGGACATGAACCTGCCGTCGGGCGAGTCGCTGGCTCGCCAGTTCCTGCACGGTCAGCGGTTCTTCGAGCAGCACTACGGCGCGATCTGCGAAGAGGTCTGGATCCCCGATGTCTTCGGCTACCCGGCCAGCCTGCCGCAGATCTTTCGCCTCGGCGGGGCCGAGTGGTTCCTGACCCAGAAGCTGAGCTGGAACAAGCAGAACCGCATGCCGCACCACACGTTCCACTGGCAGGGCATCGACGGCACGACGATCTTCACCCACTTCCCGCCGGTCGACACCTACAACGTGTCGATGCAGCCGGCCCAGCTCGCTCACGCCGAGCGCAACTACGCCGATCACGGCGGCGCCACGATGTCGATGGCCCCGTTCGGCTACGGCAACGGCGGCGGTGGCCCGACGCGCGAGATGATGGCCCGCTACCGTCGCATGCGCGACCTCGAAGGCCTGCCGCGGATGGACATCGCCGCACCGGCGGAATGGTTCCCGCGTGCGCTCGACGACTACGCCGACGCACCGACATGGGTCGGCGAGCTGTACTTCGAGATGCACCGCGGCACGTACACGTCGCAGGCCAAGACCAAGGCCGGCAACCGCCGAACCGAGATCCTGCTCGGCGAGGTCGAACTCTGGTCGACGCTCGCTGCCCAGGTGGCAGGTCTCGAGTACCCACTCGACGAGTTGCGCGAAGCGTGGCAGGAAGTGCTGACGCTGCAGTTCCACGACATCATCCCGGGCTCGTCGATCGCCTGGGTCCACGACGACGCCGAGGCCGCCTACGACCGCTTGCTCGGCGAGCTGGCCGATCGACGCGACGCCGCCATCGGCGCAGTGGCCGATCAGCTCGGCGGCGAATGGGTGCTCGCCAATTCGGCACCGTTCGAACGCCATGAGATCGTCGAGCTGCCCGATGGCCGCGCTGCCTACGTGGAGATGGGTCCGATGTCGTTGCGCGGATGGGGCGACGCGCCTCCGCCGGCCCGACTCGCACCCGTCGTGGTCGGCGACGACGGAGACGTCGTGGTGATCGACAACGGGCTGGTCCGGCTGACGATGGATCGCGATGGCGTGTTGAACTCCGTGGTCTTCGCCGGCCGCGAACTGGTGCGCCCCGGCCAGCGGCTGAACGTGCTCGAACTGTCGAACGACAACCCTGTCGAGTACGACGCGTGGGACATCGACGAGTACTACGCCGCGAACACGGTGGAGCTCACCTCCGTCGATTCGATCACCGTGATCGACCGCGGCCCGCTGCTCGCACGCGTGCGAGTCGAGCGCAGCTTCGGAGCGTCCACCATCACGCAGGACGTCGTCGTGCGCGCCGGCTCGTCGCGCATCGACTTCGTCACCGACGCCTCGTGGCACGAGAACGAGAAGATCCTCAAGGCGTCGTTCGCGGTGGATGTCCGTGCTGACACCGCCGCGTGCGAGATCCAGTTCGGGCACGTGCACCGGCCGATGCACCGTTCGACGAATTGGGACGCGGCGAAGTTCGAGGTCTGCGCGCATCGCTGGATCGACGTGTCCGAACGCGACTTCGGCGTCGCGCTGCTCAACGATTCCAAGTACGGCCACGACGTCCAGCGCGGCGCGCTGCGGATCACGCTGCTGCGCGCGGCGAACTTCCCCGACCCCGACGCAGATCGCGGGGACCACCGGTTCACCTACTCAGTGTTCCCGCACACCGGCGACCTCGTGTCCGGCGGGGTGCTCGCCGAGGCGACCAGACTCAACCAGCCGATCGTCGTGTTGCCCGGGTCCGGCGGGCCGGTGGCGCAGATGGGAGCTTTTTCCGTGACGAACGGAACGGCGGTCGTCACGGCGGTGAAGCACGCCGAGGACGGGAGCGGCGACGTGATCATCCGTTGCTACGAGCCGGCCGGTAACCGGGTCGCAACGCAGCTCGTGCTGCCGCGCTCGTTCGTTGGCGTCGTCGCCTGCGATCTGCTCGAACGACCGCTCGAGAGCGAGGCGAGGATCGCCGTCCTCGACGGTGCTGTCGTCGACATCGACCTGCGCCCGTTCCAGATCGTCACGCTCCGCCTGTCGTGACGGGGGCCGCCCTATGGCGCCGACGAAGCCGATGGAGCCGATGGAGCCGATGGAGGCTGCCGTGCGGATCGAGTTCATGCTCGCCGCGATCGATGTGGATGCCTCGAGGGGCATCGAGATCGGCCCGCTCGCCAATCCGGTCGTGGCCAAGGAGTGGGGCGACGTGCGCTCGGTCGACCACGTTCGCGCGGACGAGCCGGGAGCGGTCCCCCTCGACGACAGTGACCACCACCGTTCTGGGCACGGCCGTGCCGGACCTCTCGGCGTCACAGCGCCCAGAATCCACGACCGGGCGGAACCAAGCCGTTCTGGGCGCGAGACGGACGGACCCTGCCGCACCCGCGCACCCAAAACGCGACCAACGGCCTCAGCACCCAGAACCCGCGACCGGGCGGAACCAAGCCGTTCTGGGCGCGAGACGGACGGACCCTGCCGCACCCGCGCACCCAAAACGCGACCAACGGCCTCAGCACCCAGAACCCGCGACCGGGGGGAGCCGAGCCATTCTGTGTGCGAGACGGACGGACCCTGCCGCACCCGAGCACCCAAAACGCGACCAACGGCCTCAGCACCCAGAACCCGCGACCGGGGGGAGCCAAGCCATTCTGGGCGCGAGACGGACGGACCCTGCCGCACCCGCGCACCCAAAACCCGCAACCGACGGGCTCCGCACCCAGAATCCGCGACCGGGCGGAGCCAAGCCATTCTGTGTGCGAGACGGACGGACCCTGCCGCACCCGAGCACCCAGAACCCGCGACCGGGCGGAACCACGCCATTCGGTGTGCGAGACGGACGGACCGGGCCGCACCCGCGCACCCAGAACGGTGGCAGCGGGGCGGAGTCAGCGGGTCAGATCAGGCCGAGCTCGCGGACGGCGTTGCGCTCGTCGTCGAGCTCCGCGGTCGAGGCGTCGATCTTGCCGCGGCTGTAGTCGTCGATCTCCAGACCCTGGACGATGGAGTAGACGCCGTCCTTGCAGGTGCACGGGAACGACGAGATCAATCCCTCGGGCACTCCGTACGAGCCGTCGGACGGGATCGCCATCGACACCCAGTCGCCGTCGGCGGTGCCGAGCGACCACGACCGGATGTGATCGATCGCAGCGTTGGCTGCCGACGCTGCCGACGAAGCGCCACGCGCTTCGATGATGGCCGCGCCGCGCTTTGCGACGGTTGGGATGAACGTGCCGTCGACCCAGGCGTGGTCGTTGACGAGCTTGTAGGCGTTCTGTCCGTCGACCTCGGCGTGGAACAGGTCCGGGTACTGCGTGGTCGAATGGTTGCCCCAGATCGTCATCTTCGTCACCGCGCTGACCGGCTTGTCGGTGCGTGCCGCGAGCTGCGAGATCGCGCGGTTGTGGTCGAGGCGGGTCATCGCCGTGAAGCGGCCGTTGTCCAGGTTCGGTGCGTTGTGCATCGCGATCAAGGCGTTGGTGTTCGCCGGGTTGCCGACGACCAAGATCTTGACCTCCTTCTTCGCACTGTCACTGAGTGCCTTTCCCTGCGGCTTGAAGATGCCACCGTTCGCAGTGAGCAGATCCGAGCGCTCCATCCCGGCCTTGCGCGGCATCGCGCCGACGAGCAGCACGACATCGGCGTCACCGAATGCGACGTTCGCGTCGTCGGTGCAGACCGTGTCGGCCAGCAGCGGGAACGCGCAGTCGTCGAGCTCCATGCGCACACCGTCCAGCGCCTTGAGCGCCGGCGTGACTTCCAGCATCTGCAGGATGATGGGCGTGTCAGCGCCGAGCATCGCACCAGACGCGATGCGGAAAAGGAGGCTGTAACCGATCTGGCCGGCAGCACCGGAGACAGCAACACGGACGGGGGAAGTGGTCATATGACGAGCGTAGGTCGTGCATCGCCCACGAAGAAACTCAGTCAGGCGTCGGGGATCAGCGGTTTGCCGAGGGCGCCGAGGATCAGATTCGTGTATGCGCGGAGCGCGGTACCACTGTTCAGGTGCACGCCGCCGTCGGCCTTGGACAGCTCGTCTGGAATCGTGGCCGCGGTCGCTTCCCAATCGGCCAGCACGACGTTGGGGAACTTTGCCGGTAGCGCGCGGATGAGCGCGTTGTTCCCCGCGATCCAGTCCTTCGGCGCCTTGACGGTCATCACGACCACTCGCGGGACGGCGGCCGCGGCCGTCATCATCTGGTCGTAGACATCGGAGCTGACCGGACCGTTCGTGCCGATCTGGATGACCAACGCCTCGGTGACGTCGTAGGTCTGCAACGTTGCCTGCAACTCCGCCAGTGCCGCGTCACCCTGGCGGTTCTCCCTGGCATCGACCTGGATGCCGTTGTCGGACATCACGTCCAGCGCGCCGGCCATCACCGACTCACCGATCGCGATGATTGGGAAGGCCTGCTTCACGGGCAGCGTCGTCGTCGGGATCGTCGTCGGCTCGCCCGGCACCGCCGTGGGCTGCGGCACCGTCGAAGCGGTCGGATCCGTGCTCGCGACCGTATTCGTCGGCAGCGTGTTCTCCGCTGCGGCCTGCTGGCTGGCGCACTCGATCGCGTTCGAGCACGTGACGTCGGCGGCGGCCAGTTGCACCGCCGAGTATCCGGTCAACGCGCCGACGGCGGCGAGGCCGACGAGGAGCCGCGGCTGGGCATTGCGCAACCGCCCGAACAGCTCGCGGCGGCGGACCGGCATCTCCAAGAACCGGTAGCTGACCTCGGTCACGACAAGTGTGCAAGCAATGGCGAGCACGAACTTGGGCACGGTCAACGCCAGACCGGCCTGCTTGCGGATGATCTGGTAGATCGGCCAGTGGAACAGGTACAACCCGTACGACCGGGTGCCGACGTAGTTGAGCACCTTCCAGCCGAGCAGCTTGCCGATCACCGAACCGCCGTGGGTGATGGCCGCGATCAGGAACAGGGTGAACACACCGGTCAGGAAGAATCCGCCTCGGAACAAGGGCGCGTAGTACTTGCCCGAGGTGGCCCCCGTGAGTTCGTAGACCAGCATGAGTGCGGCGAGCCCGACCAGCCCAACGGCAGCGAACAGATCCAGAGTGCGCCCGACGTTGCGCGCCGCCCCACGGCGCACCGCGAGCGGTCGCCACAGCATCGCGAAGCCCGCACCGAGCAGGATGCCGCTGCAGCGGCTGATGGTGCCGAGGTACAGGAAGTTGTTCTTGTCGATGCTGCGCCCGAAGAGCCCGACGAACGCGTCGGGGAAATCGGACGCGCCCGAGGTGTAGAAGTCGCCATGGAAGAACACCGCGGTGGCGATGCTGATCGCGACGGAGATGCCGATCAGCCACAGCCCGATCTGTGGCAATCGGCGATGTCCCTTGCGCAGCAAGACGATCATCACGACCGGCCAGATCAGGTAGAACTGCTCCTCGACGGCCAGCGACCACAGGTGGCGCAGCGGCACGAAGTCGCTCAGTGCGGAGTAGCCCTGGCCGGTCCAGATCTGGTACCAGTTGCTGATGTAGAACAGCGCTGCCACCACGTCACCGCGTAGCTTGCCGAGCGGGTCGCGTAGGAACAGCGCGCAGTAGGCCGTGACCGCGATCAACGTGAGATAGAGCGCGGGCAGCAGTCGGCGAAAGCGGCGACCCCAGAACGCGCGCAGCGACACCGCGCCGCTGCGTTCGTGCTCGCCGATCAGTAGCAGCGTGATCAGGTAGCCGCTGATGACGAAGAAGACCTCGACCCCGAGGAATCCGGCCGGCAGCCAGTCGTGGTTGGCGTGGAACACCATGACCGCGATGACTGCCAGGGCGCGCATCCCGTCCAAGCCGGGCAGGTAGGGGACGCGGCTGATCTGGGCCCGGTCGGCCTGCGTCGAGGACGCGCGAGTAGAGGCCACGGAGACGATGCAGACAAGTATGGCTGGCAGGCTCGATCAGGCGGTGGCAGCGATGCCGTCCGTCACCGAAGCCGCGTCAGGTTCGGACGTCGATGGCGTCCAGCTCGAACGTCGGCACCGGAGACAGCGGGTTGCTGCCGCCGCTCCCGAACGCGATGGTGTGCGGTCCACGTGCGAGATCTGCCGAGGACCAGACGCTCTGTTTCTGCGACCAGGTACTTCGATAGGTGTCGATGTCGATCGGTGGACCACCGTCGATCGAGACCCGGATGATCCCCCGGTGGGGCCCGGTCGAGGCCACCAGGCCGAAACCGGTGCACGACGCGCACGTGAAGCTGCCCTTGGAAACGGTCCGGCCGGTGTGGACGGTGCCGTTGACGGCATACCAGTCGGCCAGGCCGATGAACACCTCGAAGTTCTGATACGTGATCGCCGGGCTGGCGTCGTCGACTCGACCGGGCGTGTCGCCGGCGCGCACCTTGAAGTTGTACGAACCGCTGCCGACCGAGAACGTGACGCTCGACCCGGTCGCCCCCACGCCGGCAACGCCAGCCGGCCGCCAGGCGAATGCGCCGTTCGCGTACAGGACCGTCGAGCCCTCGGTGATGGTGGGGTTGACGACACCGCTGATCGGGATTTGTACTGTCGCGTCGGTGTTGAACGGGATCGTGGTGCTCTCGACGAACGAGAAGCCCGGCGTGGTGGTGTTCCAGTTGCTGACGATGTCGCCGTAGGGGGTCGACTTGGTCGCGTTGACGAACGTGGTGGTCGGGTCGATGATCGGGGCGATCAGCGGATGATCGAACCCAACGGAGGCATCGGTCTGGCGAATCCCGGCCAGTGTCTCGTACAACCAAACGGTCGTGGCCGTGAAAGCCGGGTGGTTGCGCGACAGTCCATTGTCATACCCCGGGATGTTCCAGTACTCCCATATTGTGCCCGGGCCGTTGTTCAGCATGTAGCCATAGCTGGGAGCCGTTGTCTGGTTCAGCCAGGCCCCGACCAGGTCGGATCGGCCGGCCTTGACGAGGGCCCGCTGGATGAACTGATTGCCGACGACTCCCGCCGGAAGCTTGCCCCCGTTCGCCAGCACCTGGTTGACGAGCGTCGTGGCGACCGCCGCCTCGTCGCCGGCTGGAACGAGACCGAGTTGCAGCGGGATCGCGTTGGTGCCGACGCCGTTGTATCCGCCGCCGGCGTAGGCGTGCGTTGTCGCGTTGTAGAAGTTGCTGTTGAACGCGGTCCTGATCGTTCCGGCGAGAGTGGTATAGGTCGCCTCGTCGGACGACTTCCCGAGCAGGTGCGCGATCTGCGCGACGATGGATGCGTCGGCGTAGTAGTAGCCGGTGTCGAAGATGCGATACGAGATCGGGCCCAATGCCGTCGCCCAGTCCTGGCCCCAGTTCTTCGCCGGCTTGTCAAGGATGCCGTTGGTGGCCCGGGTGGTCAGGTAGTCGACGAGCTTCTTGATGCCGTCGTAGTGCTGGGCGAGCACCCGGGTGTCGCCGGTATAGCGGTAGAGGTTCCACGCCAGCATGGGATACACAGTCGCCCACGCGGGATCGACCCATCCGGCCTCACCGCTGTACAGACCGACGACGGACGGAATGCCACCGTCGGCGTACTGCGAGTCGGCGAGGTCGTTGAGCCATTTCGTGTAGAAGGGAACGCTGTCGAAGTTGTACAGCATCGGCTCGCTCGCTGCGTTGGCGTCGGCACCCCAACCGGCCTTCTCGCGGTGTGGGCAATCCTCGGGATGGCCATGCACGTTGTTCAGCAGTGTGCGTCGAGATGCTTGATGAATGCGGTTGAACAGGCTGTTCGACGAAGCGAACGACATCGCGCTCTCGAGTTGAGTGTTGACTGCGTAGGCGACCGCAGAGGAGGTGGTCGGTGCCGATGCGCCGACCCAGAGCTTGACCTTCATGTACCGGAAGGACCGGTACGAGAAGTGCAGAAGAAATGTCTCGGTGCCACCTTTGGCGATGAAGCTGTCGCTCTGGTTGATCTGGCCGTACTGCGTCTTCGTGGCCGGATCGAATGTCTCGGAGTAGCTGAGCACCACCGTCTTGCCCGCCGTTCCATCGACGGTGACGTACGGGATCGCCGCGTACTCGTTGCCGTAGTCGACCATGTACTCGTCGTTGCCGAGGGCCGTGATCGACGTAGGCTGCAGGACCTGGGACACGCCGATCATCGGGACGGTCGCCGCGGAGAGACGTGGTGCTGGGTTCGTGGCCTCGGTGGCGTAGCCCCACGCCGAAGCATCGAAGGTCGGCGACTGCCACGCCACCTCCAGGCGCGCGTCGTACAACTCCTTGGTCATGAAGTTGGAGAACGTCACGGGTGACGCCTTCGTGCGCCACGTCGCGCTGGTGCCGACCGTCGACTGAGTGCCGTCGGAGTACGTGATCTCCAACTGCACCATCACGCGCGGGTTGCTCATCATCAGTCCGACGACGTTGGTCCCGCCGACCAACATTGATGTGACGTCGTAGGTGCGATACAGGACGCGCTTGTCGGCGTTGGTCCAGTTCGGTTCGAACAGCCCGGTCGGAACCTTCGCGCCGTTGAGCCACAACTCGTACGAACCGAACGCGTTGGGTCCACCGCTCGTGGTGTACTTGACCGTCGACAGCGGGTTGTATGCAGCCACGTACGCGCGAGCCTTCGTGACGGTCTTGCCCGCATCCGGAGCGAACGTCGTGCGCGCATACTGCAACGGCGCGGTGATGTATGCCGCCGACCAGTCGCTGCTCTGCAGCAAACCCATCTCGAACGAGGCGGGTGCGCTACGCGCGCTCGCATTGCCGGCGCGATCCCAGATCTTCGCGTCCCACGCATAGGCCGACCGAGAGATGAGCGCCGGGCCGCCGTAGACGACCTGTGTCGAGTTGCTGGACGACACGGTACCGCTGTCCCAGACGAGCACTCCGGCGGTCAGTTCGGCGACGCTGCGAGCGACGCGCACCTGATACTTCGACTGGCCGTCGCCACGATCGATGTCAGAGCCGACCCAGCTGAACCGCGGTGCGGCGACATCGATGCCGAGCGGGTTCTGCATGTACTCGGTGCGGAGTCGCGACGGTTGGCCCGGTGCGTTGCCGACGGCCTGCGCCGGTTGGGTCGGTCCGCCCGGTGACCACGTGAGTCCGAGCGACAGCAGACAGACAACCGACACGATGCGCGACGATGCGCGGAAGATTCTGGACCCCATGGAGGACAGTTGTACGGCACGTCGCAGCAGAAGAAAATGTCAACGCCGTGCGAATATCAGCGTCGTGGGCTGAACCGCCCACCGGTCACGCTGGACGTGGAGCCGACGATGTTGGCGAAGATCTCGCGCGTCGCGGTGCTGCGGTTCAGCGTGTAGAAGTGCAAACCCGGCGCGCCCTTGTCGAGCAACTCTGCGCACAGTTCGGTGGCGACCTCGACACCGATCTTGCGCAGCTCTTGCGGATCGTCGGTGGTGTTCAAGCGATCGACCAGCCAGTTCGGCAGCGCGCAACCGCTCATCTGCGCCATCCGCTCGATCAAGCCCTTGTTCGTGACGGGCATGATGCCGGGTACGACCGGCTTGCTAACGCCGAGCGCGTCCAGTTCGTCGACGAGGCGCACGTAGTGCTCGACATCGAAGAAGAACTGGGTGACGGCGAAGTCGGCATCGCGCAGCTTGTCGGCCAGGCGCTGGCGGTCGGCGGCACGGTCCGTTGAGCGAGGGTGCACCTCGGGGTGCGCGGCGACCCCGATCGAGAAGTCGCCAGTGGACCGTATTTCTGCCACGAGATCGGAGGCATACGTGTAGTCGCTCGGCCGCTGATCGGCGGGGTCGGTCGGCACGTCCCCACCGAGCGCCATGATGTTCTCGATGCCGGCCTCGCGGTAGCGGTCGAGGATCTCGGTGATCTCGTCGCGGGTGTGGCCCTGGCAGGTGAGGTGCGCCATCGGCGTCACGTCGGTCTCACGGCGCACCCAGGTGACAACCTCGTGCGTGCGGGCCCGCGTCGATCCCCCGGCACCGTAGGTGACCGACACGAACGCCGGTTTCAACGCCTCCAGCTCGGCAATGGTCTTGCCCAGGGTGAAGCGAGCGTCGTCGGTCTTGGGCGGGAAGAACTCGAACGAATACGTGCGCCCAGCAGCGAGAAGGTCAGCAATGCGCGCCATCCGTGGCAGGCTACAGACGCGTCACAACGACTCGACGAACTTCTCGCGTGGTGGTTCCCCTCCCGCATCGTGGCAATCGAGGAAATGGGCAAGCGGCAAATGGGGCAGGAGTCAGCCGGGCACCACCGTGAACGAGTACGTCCCCGAGCCGACAACCAGGTCGACGGACGACGGCGTCGACGACCTGAACGAAACCCCTGCCGTTCCTGCGACAGACGATCCGTTCCGGAACACGACTCGGCTGCCCTCGATGACCGTTGGGTTGGCGATGCCCACCGTCGGGAGCTTCACGATGGCCGTCACGTTGAACGGGATCGACATCGACAGCGCGAACCTCGCGCCCGAAGCGGTCGTCGTCCAGTCGGTCCGCAATGGTCCGTAGGGGGTGGTCTTGGTCATGTTGACCGAAGACACCGAGGCGTCCAGGGTCGGCGCGACGATCGGGGATTGGTATCCGACAGACGAGTCCGTCTGGGTCAGCCCCGCGAGCGACTCGTACAGCCACATCGTCGTCGCGGTGAACGCCGGGTGGTTCTTCGACAGGTACCACTCCTCGTCCGATTCGTTCCAGTACTCCCAGAACGTGCCGGGCCCGTGGTCGAGCATGTAGCCGAGGCTCGGTTGCGAGGTCATGTTGAAGAAGGTGCTGACGAGGTCGGATCTCCCGATCTTGCCCAGTGCGCGCGGCACGAACTGGTTGCCGATCACACCGGCGGGCAGACGGCCGCCGGCGGCACCGACCAATCCGACCAACGTGTTCGCCACGGCTTGCTCTTCGCCGGTGGGCACCAGCCCGAACACGATCGGCATCGATTGCATGAGCAAGGTGACAGCACCATCGGCGGTGTAGCCATGCAACTTCGGCTCGAAGAACGTGCGGTTGAACGCATCCGCGATGGCCACAGTCAACTTGACCGAGTCGTAGCTGTCGTCCGCCTTGCCGAGCAGACTGGCCATCTGACCCAGGATCTGCATGTCACGGAAGTAGTAGGCGGTGTCGAAAAGTCGAGGTGACGTCGACTGCGATCGGTCTGCCGCCCAATCGCCACCCCACGCCCACTGCGGCTGGACGATGTAGTCCGGCGCCAACGTGGTGAGGTACTGCACGAACCGCTTGATGTTGTCGTAGTGCTTCTCGACGACTCGCACGTCGCCATAGGTCTGGTACATGTTCCAGACGAGCAACGGATACACCGTGGCCCAGGCAGGATCCAGCCATTCCTTTTGACCGGAGTACAGACCGACCACCGACGGGATCGCGCCGCTCGGCAATTGCGCGTCGGCCAGGTCGTCGAGCCACTTCGTGTAGAACGCTGCGCTGTCGAAGTTCATCATCATCGGTAGCGACGCAGCATTTGCGTCGGCGCCCCAACCTGCCTTCTCGCGATGCGGGCAGTCCTCCGGGTGACCGTGGACGTTGTTCAGCAGTGTGCGACGCGACCCTTCGTGTATTCGATTGAGAAGTGTGTTCGACGTCGTGAACTGCAGCGCGCTGTCGAGCGATGTGTTGACGGGGATCGCTGCGACGGCTCCGTCCGGAAATGCGGCGGAGTCGATCTGCATGTAGCGGAACGATCGATACGAGAAGTGCAACCGCAGCTGCTCGGTGCCGCCCTTCAGCGTGAACGTGTCTCGCTGTCCGTCCATGCGAAACACGCGGTTGGTCGTGCGGTTGAACTCCTCACCGTAGGTGACGGTCACGGTTTGTCCGGCAGCGCCCTTCACGGTGATGGCCGGCATGGCGGCGTACTCGGTGCCGAAGTCGTAGACGGCCGAGGTGGATGACACGGCGGTGACACTGACCGGAGCAACCGGCGCGCCCTCCAGGATCGGAGGGTGCATCGCGCCGATGCGCGGCGACGTGTTCGTGACCGTACTCGCAGGACTCCACGCCGAGTCGTCGAACGTGGGGCTCTGCCAGCCGACTTCGAGCCGCGAGTCCACAGACTCGTTCGAGAAGAAGTCCGAGCGCGTCACCGGCGACCGTGCCGTCTTCCACGTCGAGTCGCTGGCGACCGTCGAGCGCGATCCATCGGTGTAGGTGATCTCCAACTGCACCATGACGTTCGGTCGGCTCATCATCAGACCGACCACGTTCGTGCCGGCCAGGATGGCATTCGTGACGTCGTACGTTCGATACAACACTCGCTTGGTCGCGTCCGTCCAGTTCGGCTCGAACAGCGCTGTGTTGACCCAGGCTCCGTTCAGCCACAACTCGTAGGTCCCGAACGAGTTCGGACCATCGGCGGGATACTTCACCGTCGAGAGCGCGTTGAACCCGGCGACGTACGCACGTGCCCGCGCGATCGTGCGACCGCTCGTCGGTGTGAACGTCTTCCTCGCGTATCGCAGCGGCGCGGTGATGTACTGACCGGCCCACGCGGCGTTCGACATCAGACCCATCTCGAACGAGAAGGGTGCGCTGCGAACGCTGACGTTGCCACTGCGGTCGGTGACCTGCACGTCCCAGACGTAGCGAGCACGCGCCTGCAGCGTCGGACCCGAGTACACGACTTGGGTGGAGTTGGACGACGCGACAACGCCCGTGTCCCAGAGCAACTGGCCGAGATTCAGCCTGGCCTCGTCGAAAGCCACCCGGATCCGGTACGCCGACTGGCCGTCGCCGCGGTCGAGGTCGGTGGCTTTCCAGCTGAATCTCGGCTTGGCGACGTCGAGGCCGAGCGGGTTACGCACGTACTCGACACGGCCATCGGACGGAGACTGAGGTGCCGACCCGGCCGCGCGCGCCGGTGGTGCAGTGCCAGGCGAGGCGACGATGGACGTTGCGATCAGCACAGCGCCGAGAACAGTGCGAAACCTCATCTGAATGCCCCCAATTCATATGATGAATCGGAGACTTTGTCAGATGTCGATCGGAGCTGACAAGAGCAGATCAGTGCCGGAAGTGGCGCTCACCGGTGAAGACCATTGCGATGCCGTGCTCGTCGGCGGCAGCGATCACCTCGTCGTCGCGCACACTTCCACCGGGCTGGACGACCGCAGCGATGCCGGCCTCGGCTGCGACATCGAGCCCGTCGCGGAACGGGAAGAACGCATCGCTCGCGCACACCCCGCCGCGCGCCCGGCCGTCGCTGCGCCGCTGGGCGATGCGCGCCGAATCCACTCGGTTCTGTTGGCCGGCACCGACGCCAAATGCCTGGCCGTCCTTGGCGAACACGATCGCGTTGCTGCTGACTGCCGCGCAGACCTGCCACGCGAAGACCAGATCGCGCCACTGCTCGGCGGTCGGTTGCACGGCCGTCGGCACCGTCCACGACGACGTGTCCAGGTCGACGGTGTCGGCGTTCTGCACCAGCAGCCCACCGTCGACGGTGCGCATGTCGAGCCCGCTCGCCGCTGGTGGAGTGGCAGACAGCACGCGCATGTTCTTCTTCGCGGTCAGCACCTCGAGCGCCGTTGCATCGAACGACGGCGCAACGACGACTTCGGTGAACACCGGCGCCAGCGCTTCGGCCAACGCGACGGGCACCGGCCGGTTGATCGCGACGATTCCGCCGAACGCGCTGACAGGATCGCACGCGTTGGCGCGAACGTAGGCCTCGGTGATGTCGTCGTCGATGGCGACCCCGCACGGGTTGGCATGCTTGACGATGACGACCGCGGGTTGCTCGAAGCGATTGACGAGTCGCCATGCAGCCTCGGTGTCGAAGACGTTGAGGTAGCTCAGTTCCTTGCCACCGTGCTGGGTCGCCGTGTCCCACCAACTCGTCGCTCCGGCGACGCGGTAGCGGGCGCCGGCCTGGTGTGGGTTCTCGCCATAGCGCAGCGGCTGGACGAGGTCGAGCGACAGGTGCAGCGTCGCCGGCAGCGCACTGACTTCGGACGTCTCGTCGTTCGCGAACCACGTCGCGATCTCTGCGTCGTAGGCAGCGATGCGCGCGAACGCTGTCGCCGCGAGCGAACGTCGAGTGCCGGCCGACAGGGCGCCATCGCGACGGATCTCGTCGAGGACGTCGCCGTACCGGCCGGGGTCCATCACGACACCGACGTGAGCGTGGTTCTTCGCCGCGGCACGGATCAGTGTCGGCCCGCCGATGTCGATCAACTCGATCGACGGGTTCGAGCCGAACGGGTACAGGTTGACCACCGCAAGCGCGAACGGCTCGATGCCGTACTGCGCCAGTTCGTCGCGATGCTCGGCCTGGTCGAGGTCAGCCAGCAGACCGCCGTGGATGACCGGATGCAGGGTCACGACTCGATGACCGAGGATCGCCGGGTAGCCGGTCAGCTCCGCCAGATCGGTGACAGGAAGTCCCGCATCGCCGATGGCCTTGGCCGTGCCTCCGCTGCTGACCAGGCGCCAACCCAGGTCGTGGAGACCACGAGCCAGATCGACGACACCCGACTTGTCGAACACGGAGAGCAGAGCGGAGGGCACCCGCCGACCTTACCGATCGCGGGTCCATGCCTTGCAGAGCGTGAAGTAGTACGGTGACCACGCAAGTTGGTACACATCGGCGTCCCTGGAGGCGAACGTGGATTTCAGCAAGTTCAAAACATCCGATTGGTTGAAGGTCGGGGGTGCGTTGGGTTTCTTGATCTTCGGCTTCTTCGACTGGACCACGGTCGATGTCCAAGGTTCGTTCGGCGGCAGCGCCAGCGGCAACAACGTTTTCGACTTCTTCTTCACGGGCATCATCCCGTGGATCCTCGTCATTGCCACCGGCGTCATCACCTTCCTGCTCGTGACGGGCACGATGCAGAGAGGCACGACACCGTGGCCGCTGATCTTCCTCGCCGCGACGGGTTTGGCAGCGCTGCTGCTTCTGATCCGGTTGATCTTCAACCCGCTTGGTGACGAGTACGACGCGATCGAAGCCTTTGGTGGCGCCGAAGTCGGCCGCGGCATCGGTTTGATCCTTTCCGTCGTTTCGGGCCTCGTCGCATTCGCAGGTGCCTTCCTCGGATTCAAGGAGTCGGGCGGTGACTTCAACGACCTGAGGGACATCAACAAGGTCAAAGGTCAGTTCGGCGGCATCGGTGGTGGACCCAGCGCCCCGCCACCCCCGCCACCGGGCGCGACGCCGCCTCCCCCGCCGCCGCCGCCGAGCGCGGCACCCCCGCCTCCCCCGCCGCCTCCGCCCGCCGGCTGAGGAGCACCCACTGAGATCGACACAGAGCCCCGGCTACCAGCCGGGGCTCTGTCATTGTCCGAGGCGACGGTCACGCCCCTTCGCGCAACGCCGCCACGTGTAGTCGCTTGCTACTGCACAGTGCGACCGCAGCGGCTGTCAACCCCAGCGCAGCCACGATCGACAACAACGTCGCGCTGCACTGCGCCAGCACGATCACCGGTGGCAGGCGGTGAGTCATGCCGAGCGCTGTCAGCCACACCACCGAACCGGCGACGACACCCACCACGGCCTGGAGGCTGCGCTCACAGAACACGATCGTCCATGCATCGCTGCGCCGAAATCCGGCCACCCGGTACATCGCCAGATCGATTCGTCGAGGTGGTGCGACAACGATCCTGGACCTGCCGCCACTCCGGCAAACGCAAGACCGGCCAAGGTCATCGACATCGGCACCGGCCGCGCCGACGCCGACGCCGACGCCGCGATACAGCGGCGCATCCGCGGGGAACCATGGTCGAGCGATGCCGTCGACAGTGAAGGGCGGGGGTGAGGTCGGGTCGAGCACATCCCCGACTCGCAACGCAACCATGGTCAACGTGCCGATCCACCCGGGCGACCGAAGGTCGACGGTCACAGCACGCCTCACGGTGAACTTCTCGGTCCGGCGCACCGCTGACGGCGCGGCCTCGACATGGTGCCAGAGCACTTCGCGGGGCACGCCGGTCCGGCGCAGGGACTCGTCTCGCCACGCCAGCGAGGCGACCACTCCGATCGCCACGAGTCCGAGCATCGTGACGATCGTGACGAACGCCACGACACGCTTTACGAGCCGCCTGTCGCCGTCGCCACCGAGTAGGTCGACAGGCACGTCTCCAGCGCAGCTCGCGTCCCTTCGTCGACGGACTTGTCCTCGGTGAGCCGGGCCAGTTCGGTCAGATCCGCCGGCGTCGGGGCAGCGACCGTCACGCCCACGTCGCCGGCGCAGGCCTGCAGCTCGCGGAACGACTGCCGCATCTGCTCCTCACTGGGTGCCGTCGTCCTCAGCCACACCTGATCGACGGGCTGCAGGAAGTCGTGTAGGCAGCGGACCGCGGCGTCGTTCCAACGTCGGTCCGCCGCCTCCTGGCTCTCACCGGCTCGGGGTGCTCCGCTATCGACTCGCATGGTGCTGAGACGATCGTTCACCGCTGCGAACGTCGCGGTCATGCCTTCTGCGGAGAAGCACTCGATGGTCGCGGCACGCGCCTGCTCGATCTCGTCCCTCGTGACGACACCGTCGCCGATGAGTGACGCCGCGAACGGCGACACCTCCACCACGGGTACGCGGCCCGGCGTCGCAGACGCCGGGCCGTCATCACGCCACCGCTCGACACCGACGACCACGAGGGTCACGGCGACGACGCCCGCGGCCGATGCCACGATCCATCGAGTACTCGCCACGTCAGTCGAAGATCGACACGCAGGCCAGACTCGGCCACGTGCAGTTGGCCGAATTGATCTGTGACGTGGAAAAGCTGCTGTTGTTGGCCATCCACGCGTTGAATCCGACATCGATCCAGCCCTTGCCCCATCCACAGGTGCCAGCCGACTGGTAGGTGTTCGTGTACCACGAGGTACCGGCCAGCTTGTACTTGAACCGGGCGTACGGGTAGCACACGTTGGTCGGTGTCACTCCCGGGAAATCGGAGCTGCGACCTTCCAGGACGAGCCGCCCGATGCCATAGGCGCTCCCGCAATGGTAGGCGCCGAGTCCACCTGGTGCGGACGTGCAACCGGTGGCTGACGCGTCGGCTGGACCAGCCGTCGGCAACACGACGAGTGACGAGAGAGGGGCAAGTACTGCCGCGAGTTTCTTCAACATGGGTTTCATTCCCCTCTGAGTGATGGACACCGATCCCGCTGGGAAAGGTACGATCATTCAAAGTAAAATGTCAACAACTACTCGAAGGTGGCACCCACCGAGCAACAAGGTTGCCAAGCTGCGGCGGAACCGCGTGCCGCCGACCTAGAGCGTGGCGATGATCTCGGCCATCAGGTCGCCGGCTTCGGTCGGGTTGAGGCCGACCTCGACACCGGCGGCGGCGAGCGCGTCCATCTTGCCCTGGGCGGTGCCCTTGCCGCCGCTGACGATGGCACCGGCGTGGCCCATCTTCTTGCCCGCCGGCGCGGTGACGCCCGCGATGTAGGCGCTCATCGGCTTGGTGACGTTGGCCCGGATGAACTCCGCAGCCTCTTCCTCGGCCGAACCACCGATCTCACCGATCATGATGATCGCGTGCGTTTCCGGGTCGTTCTGGAACTCGGCCAGGCAGTCGACGAAGCTCGTGCCGGGCACCGGGTCGCCCCCGATGCCGACGCATGTCGACACGCCGATGCCGCGCTGCTTCAACTCGTACAGCGCCTGGTAGGTCAGCGTGCCCGAACGCGACACGATGCCGACGTTGGGTCCCGATTCGCTCGGCAGGGCAGCGATCTCGCCGGCAGTGATGCCGATGTTGCACTTCCCGGGGCTGATGATGCCCGGGCAGTTCGGGCCGAGCAGGCGCGTGTTCGGGAAGTCGCGAACGAGTGTGTTGAAGACCCGCGCCTCGTCTTGGGCCGGGATGCCCTCCGTGATGCACACGATGAAGCGCACGCCGGCAGCGGCGGCTTCCAAGATCGCGGCCGACGCGGCCTTGGGCGGCACGGCGATGAAGGACGCGTCGGCACCGGTGGCCGAGACGGCTTCGGCGACGCTGTTGAAGACGGGGATGCCCTCGACATCGAGGCCGCCCTTGCCCGGCGTGACGCCACCGACGACGTGCGTGCCGTAGGCGCGGTTGCGGAGACCGTGGTACTTGCCCTGGCCACCGGTCAGGCCCTGCACGATCACCTTGGTGTTCTGGTCGACGAAGATGGACATGATCAGTTCCCGTTCCCTGCGATCGACACCGCTGCACGAGCGGCTTCCAACATGGTTGGCTTGCTCTGCAACACGCTCTCCGGGATGCCCGCGCTAGCCAGGATCTGGCGGCCCTCCTCGGCGTTCGTGCCGTCGAGACGGATCACGATCGGTGCTCGCAGCTGCACCCGGTTCAGTGCTTCGACGATGCCCTTGGCCACCTCTTCGCCGCGGGTGATGCCACCGAAGATGTTGACGAAGATGCTCTTCACGTTCTGGTCGTAGTTGATGACCTCGAGCGCTGCGGCCATCACGTCGGCGTTGGCACCGCCACCGATGTCGAGGAAGTTGGCCGCGGTGCCACCGACCTGGTTGACAACGTCGAGGGTGCTCATCGCCAGCCCGGCACCGTTGGCGATGATGCCGACCGTGCCGTCGAGTCCGATGTATTGCAGGTCCTTCTCGCGAGCCAGCTTCTCGCGCTCGTCGAGCTCTTCGGTAGCGCGGTACTCGTCCCACTCGGGATGACGGAACGCAGCGTTGTTGTCGAGGCTGACCTTGGCGTCGAGGGCGTGGATCTCGCCGGTCGGCTTGAGGATCAACGGGTTGATCTCGGCTAGGTCGCAGTCGCCCTCGGTGTAGCAGCGGTAGAGCTTGACCAGGATCTCGGCGACGCCGTCGACGGATTGGGCGGGGAAGTCGTTGTCGATCGCAGCTTGGCGGGCCCAGGCCAGGTCGATGCCATCGACCGGATCGATGTGACGCAGCAGGATTGCGTCGGGGTTGGTCTCGGCGACGGTCTCGATCTCGACGCCGCCCTCTTTGGAGAGCATCAAGAGGTGCTTCTTCGCGGCCCGGTCGAGCGTGAAGCTGGCGTAGTACTCCTCGGCGATGTCGCTCGCGTTCTCGACCCACACGCGCTTGACGACATGACCCTTGATGTCCATGCCGAGGATGTTGCCGGCATGCTCGCGCACCTCGTCCGCGCTGTTGGCCAGCTTGATGCCGCCCGCCTTGCCGCGACCACCGACCTGGACTTGCGCCTTGACCACGACCGGATAGCCGGCAGCGTCGGCCTGCGTGACCGCTTCGTCGACGGTGTCCGCCACCCCACCGGCGCTGACCGGGATGTCGTAGCGGGCGAAGTACTGCTTGCCCTGATATTCGAAAAGATCCAAGGGATCAGTCCTCTCTCGTGTCGAGTGCTTGTTCCAGCCACGTCGCGATCGCCTTCAGCGAGCTACCCGGGCCGAAGATCTGGGCGACGCCCTGCTCGCCGAGCGTGCGTGCATCTGCGTCGGGGATCACGCCGCCGCCGAACACCAAGATGTCGCCGAGGTCGCGCGAACGCAGTTCTTCCATCACCCGCGGGAACAGCGTGAGGTGCGCGCCGCTGAGCAACGACAGGCCCACGGCGTCCACGTCCTCTTGCAGCGCGGTCTCGGCGATCTGTTCCGGCGTCTGGTGCAAACCGGTGTAGATGACTTCGAAACCGTGATCGCGCAAGGCTCGCGTGATGGTCTTCGCGCCGCGATCGTGCCCATCGAGCCCGGGCTTGGCCACGACGACACGGTAAGGCCGCTTCACGAGTATCGAACCCTAGGCGCAAGCACCCCGCGAGTCGAAACCGGCTCCGTCCGAAAACGTACGCCCGCCCGGCACACTTGGCGGCGATGCGCCGGCCGGAACTGCGATCCCCACTCGCGCGAGCGGTCGTGCCGGTCGCCGCGGGCATCGCGTTCTTCGGCATCCTCGGTCTGTTCCTATGGGGCGTTGCTGCGTACATCTCCGGCAACGAGGGCTCGGAAACGCTCGCGCCGACAACCTTCCGGGTCGGCAGCGCGAAGACCTATGCCTCGATCATCGCGGAAGACGGGCCACTGATCCTGCCCGATCTGTTGCGCTCCAACGGCCGGCGCACCATCGTGCTCGACCACACCGGCGACGATCCGCAGCACGACTGGCGGATCTACATGGCCTACCCGGCCGACCGTGACGTCGAGTGCAAGGTCACCCAGATTCGTACGACGCGCACGTTCACCGACTGCGACGGACGAGAGATCGACGTCGAAGACCTCGCCCTGCCACCACGTGGCGTCCTGCCCCGCGTCTTCGCCGACGGCACCCTCGAACTCGACCTCGCCCCCGACGACACGGCAGGGACGACGGCGACAACCAGCGACTGACCGCTTCGTCGGTCAGGTCGCAGGCCACGCGTCGCACGCGGAAATGATCAGACCCGGGAGGCCGCGACGTCGAGGAGCCGGGCGGCGAACTCCTCGGTGTTCTTCTCCAGGTGGCGGCGGTTCATCGCGACGCCACCGAGCACGTCGGCACCCAGGCGGCCGAGCGCGGCGGTCATTTTGTCCAGCGTTTTGGCCGGGTTCAGCGCGAACGTGCAGAACGCCGCGGCCTTCTTGCCACGCATCGCCGGAAGTTTCTCGATCGAGCCCAGCGCCCACGGTCCCTGGCCCACGACGAACAGGCCGTGCACCCACGTGCCGACAAGCACGACGTCGGCCTGCTGGATGCTGGCGTGGTCGGGTTGGCGCACCCGCGACAGGCCGGTGATCGACCAGCCCTCCTGCTGCAGGAAACTGCCGACGAGCTCGCCCGCCTTCCACGTGTTGCCGGTCAAGCTCTCGACGAGAATTGCTGCCTTCATCCCCCCGATTCAAGCACGAATCGCTTCGTAGGCTGGCGTTCGTGACGATCCGCGTCAATCTCTCCGCCGGCTTCGGCCGTACGCAGAACGCCGGCGGCGGCTGGCTGCAGCTCGCCAGTGACTGCGAGTCGATCGGCTACGAGCACCTGCTGGTGGCCGACCACCTCACGCCCGGCGGGGCGACGGCGTTCGCGTCGTTGGCTGCCGCTGCCGCGGTCACGTCCACACTGCGGGTCGGCACCTACGTGCTGAACAACGACCTGCGCCACCCCGTCGTGGTCGCGCACGAGGTTGCCGCGATCGCCGACCTCAGCGGCGGGCGGATGACGCTCGGGCTCGGTGCCGGTCACATGAAGTCCGAGTACGACCAAGCCGGTATCACCTTCGATCCCGCCGGCCGGCGAGTGGCGCGCATGGCCGAGTCGGCTGCGGTGATCCAGCGACTGCTCGCCGGGGGACCGGTCACGTTCGAGGGAGTGCACTACACGGTGCGCGACCACGAGATCCGCGAGCCGGGCGCGGCCTCCGTGCGGTTGATGATCGGCGGCAACGGCACCAAGGTCCTGCGAACAGCGGGTCGGCTGGCCGACACGATCGGCTTCACCGCTTCGCGCCGAACCACGACGGGTCGGGCGTCGACATCACCCACTTCACCGAGGTCGGTCTCGCAGAGCGGATCACAGTCGCTCGCGCCGCGGCCGGCAATCGTTGGCCGCTGCCGATCGACGTGCTCGTGCAATCCGTGATCGTCACCGACCGGGCCGAGGTCGAGGCCGAGCGGATGTCCGCCCGGTTCAAGCTGAGCGTCGAAGCGGTGAGGTCGTCACCCTTCGTCCTCATCGGCTCGGCAGCGTCGATCGCCGAGCGCTTGCAAGATCTGCACGAGCGCCTCGGCGTGAGTTCCGTCACCGTCTTCGCCAACCGCCCCCAGTCCGACCAGACCGAACGAACCATGGCCCCGGTCATCGACCTGCTCGCCTGACCACAGCCAGCCGCGAAGGCTGCCGTGCTGCGGAGATGTCGAAACACCGAATCGCCGGCCGACGCCATGGGTGACGCTGAGTTGCGCCACGCGCCGGAACGCCGGATATGTGCGCTGTTATACGGGTGATCCGGACCCTCGGCGGGCGTGATTCGCGCACGTTATGCGCCGTCGATCTCGTGGACGGCTCGTTGCAGCATCATCTCGATGTCGAGGCGTTCGCGCTGTGGTGGCGAGTGCCGGCGTTGTGAGTCGAGGAGGCCGATGATCACGGCGATGTCTGCCCACCGGTTGAAGGCTCGGCCGGTGTGGCGTTCCCATTCGCGTGTGAACACTTCGGTTGCGTCCGACCTGTCGTACAGCAGGTTGTATCGACAGTGCGCGACGTCGATTGATCGCGGGCCGACGCTGGCGGACTCCCAGTCGACCAGACCGGTCACCGTCTTTCGATGCCACAACACGTTCCCCGGATAGAAGTCGCGGTGAATGAACGTGCGGTCGTCGTCGAGGAGCGGGCCGTGAAAGATCTGGATTGCTCGTTCCCACACGGTGGGCTTCGTCACCCATTTCGGCAACGCGTACGACTCCTGCTGATACACCGCGAACGGTCGCACCCTGCTCGCCGTGTTGGCGTCGATGTTGTGGACGCCGTCGAGGACCTCGACGAGTTGACGTATCCACCGCATGCCCGCCGACCAATCCGGTCGACCGTCGAGTTCCGTCATCAACACTGCCGGTGTGCCAGCCTGGTCGCCGGTCGGGTCGACGCCGATCAGTCGAGGTGTCGGTGTCGCGATCCGTTCGACGAGTTCCAACACGGCCGCTTCGTGGACGGCGACGTCGGGGTCTTCGGCGACTTGTTCGGGGCGGACGTAGCGACGCAGAACGAGTCGCGCAGTATGTCCGTTCTCGCTGGTGACCTTGACGCGGTGCATCGCCAGAGACGAACCACCGGGCATCCGTTCTGCGCCATCGACTGATCTCGCGCCTGCGACCTTGACAACCCACGCGAGTGCCTCGGCTGGTGGGGCTGCACGCTGTAGTGCTCTGGTTGCTCTGCCGTCGTCGCTGCCGTGAGCGCGGGACACCATCACCACAGTTTCGCTCAACGAAGACCGCGCGAAGCGTGTCACCCCGGATCACCGGAATAACCCGACACGATCACCGGAATAACCGCGGCTCCGTTTGATCGCGACGTGCCGCCTCGCACTTCGGAGCGCACGTTCTGCTCGGTTCGCGTATTTCCGTGGCGGGACCGATCGAGGCTCCTATGTTTGTCAAGTGGTTGTTGCCGGTGTTTCGGGCAGGCCAGTGATGGGCCACTCGGGTGAGGGCAGGCTCTTATCAGGCCACGGTTGCCGGCGGT